>JAPONQ010000026.1 GCA_026713865.1 Chloroflexota bacterium
CGCCGCACGAGTTGTGGAAGCGCCTCTGCGACTCGAGGATCGGCTCGCGCCGGGCGCCGGGGGAGGCGTAGCTCACGGCCACCCCCCGCACGGCCGGCCGCGCGGCCCACCCCCCCCCCCGCCCCCAGCCCGCCGCCCCCCCCCCCCCCCGGCGGGGCCGGCGGGGAGCCGAACTCGCCCCGCCGCCCGTAGCCGGCAGCCGCCCAGATCTCCCGCTCCGACTCGGGGATCACGTCGTCCCAGATGCGAGGCATGGTGCGTCGCCTCCCGTCTGCTAGCTCTCGACGCCGCGGCGGTCGGGGCGCTCCTGGAGCTCGCGCCGCAGGTAGCGGCCGTCGCCGGGGCTCCCGGCGATCTCGCCCTCCTCCATCACCACCCGGCCGGCCAGCACCGTCGCCACCGGCCACCCGCGGAAACGCTCGCCCTCGAACAGCGAGTAGTCGACGCCGAGGAGCTCCGCGCGGAAGTCGACCTCGCGGTCGAGATCGACCACGACCAGGTCGGCGTCGGCTCCCGGCTCGATGCGGCCCTTCCCCGAGAGCCCGAAGAGGCGGGCGGCGTTGCCGCTCGTCACCGCGGCCACCTGCGGGAGCGTGAGGCGGCCCTCGTTCACGCCGCGCGCGAGCAGGAGCGGGAGGATCGTCGCCGAGCCCGGGACGCCTCCACGGGTCTCCCAGATGTCGTCGAAGCCGCCCGCGCTCTTCTGCTCCCAGCGGATCGGGATGTGATCGGAGCCCATGCAGCTCACGCCGCCGTCGCCGAGCGCCCGCCAGAGCGCCTCGTTGTCGGCTCGCCACTTGATCGCCGGGTTGTACTTTGCGAGAGCCGCTCGCTCGTGCTGGGCGTGGATCTCGAGGTAGTGCGGGCAGGTCTCCCCGTCCACGCGCACGCCGCGTGAGCGCGCCTCCCGAACGACCTGGGGGCCCTCGGCCGTGCTCATGTGCACCACGTAGAGCGGGCATCGCTGACGCTCCGCGTAGTAGGCGGCGCGCCGCATGCACTCCTCCTCCAGGGCGTTTGGTCGCGATTCGCTCCAGGCCGCCGGGTCTCGCCGCCCCTCGGCCCGCAGCCGCTCTGCGAGGACGGCGGCGATCTCCCAGTTCTCGGCGTGGACCATCGCGATGGCCGGGTCGCCGAGCGCCGCGATCTGACCGAGCGCCTCGTAGAGCACGCCGTCGTCGACGGCAACCGTGGCCGGGTAGAGCTCCCTGCCCCCGGCGGCGAAGTACATCTTGTAGGAGGTCGCGCCGTGCTCGCGTGCGAGGCGGGGGAGCTCGCGAACGTGCTCCATCGACTCGATGATCGGCGAGAAGGCGACGTGGCAGTAGGCCGTGCTCCCCACGGCCGCGATCTGCCGGGCGAGCACCGGCCCGTAGGGCTCGTCGGGGGCGGCGACGAAGACCATCGCCGAGGTCACGCCCCCCCGGATGAAGGAGCTCGTCTCGCGCTCACAGATGGGGGCGAAGTCCCCACCGGACGGCATGTGGACGTGCGGATCGATCACGCCCGGGAGCACGTGGCGCCCTCCCGCGTCGAGCGTGCGCTCGCTGTCGAGCGGCGTGCCCGGCTCCGCCAGTGCGGCGATCCTCCCGCCGGTGACGGCGATCTCGCCGCGCCACTCGCCCTGGGCCGTCACGACGGTCCCGCCGACGATCGCGAGCTCGTACTCGGCCACGGCACCCCGCCCCGGCGCTAGTCGCCGCTGTAGCTCGCCTCGCGCCCCTCGGCGAAGGATGTCACCGCCTCCCGGTAGTCCCGCGAGGCGAGCACGCTCTTCGCCGCATGGTGCAGGTAGTCGAGCGCCTCGCCGTAGCGGAGCGCGTGCAGGGCGACGTCCTTGTAGACCTCGACCGCCCGGGGTGGATTCGCGAGGATCTTGCCGGCGATCTCGAGTGCGGTCGGCAGCAGTTCGTCGGGCTCCACGAGGTGCGAGACGAAGCCCCACCTGTGCGCGAGCTCGGCCGAGATCATCTCGCCGGTCAATCCCAGGTAGCTCGCCACCGCCGGCGGGTACGCCTTGACGAGCAGGTCGATGCGCCCGACCTGCCCCGCCTTGATCTCGAGGTCGCCGAACCGCGCCGCCGTCGACGCGATCCGGATGTCGCTGTCGAGCGCGATCCCGTGCCCGCCGCCGACGCAGATGCCGTTCACGGCGGCGATGATCGGTTTGGGGATCTCGTGCGGCCCGGGGAGACCGAAGCGCCTGGGGTCGCGACGCTCCACTCGCGGCGGCTGCCTTCCCTCGCGCGCGTAGGCCGCGCGCTCCTTCATGTCGGCTCCGGCGCAGAAGGCGCGCCCCGCGCCGGTGATGATGGCGACGCGCAGCGCATCGTCTTCCTTGTAGGCCTCCCAGGCGTCGCCGAGGTCGTGGTGGAGCTGCTCGTTGAGAGCGTTGAGGGCCTCGGGGCGGTTCATCGTGATGATCACGACCTCGCCCTGCGGCTCGTACAGGATCGTCTCACGTTCCATCGGCTCGGATCTCCCGCCCGCGTCCGTCGCGCCGCCGCGGCGGAGCATACCGCCCGGACGGGCCGGTGGTCCCGTGACGCCGTGCGCGACGCCCCTCGGACCGCGGTCGCATCGTCGTCGAGGCATCGCCTATGCTCGCGTCATCGTGGCAGGCCCGGTGCGGGAGGCATCGATGATCATCGACATGCACATCCATGTCTGGGACGAGGGCTATCAGCCGGAGGGCTACAAGCAGGGGATGGCGCTGGGCGCGGCGACTCGCCGCTGGCCGCCGCGCGATCCGGCGACGATCCGCCCGCGCGTGATGGCGGGCGCGTCGGATCCCGAGGGCGAGCTCCTGATACCCGAACTCGACCGCGCGGGTGTCGACGCGGCGGTCGCGATGGTGGTCGACATGGGTCCTGCCTTCGGCGAGGAGCAGGACGTTCCGATCGACGAGGTGCTGGCACAGCACGTGCGGTTGATGGAGCGTTTCCCGGATCGCTTCTATGCCTACTTCGGCCGCGACCCGCGCCGGCCCGACACCCCCGCGCGCTTCCGTCAAGCGGTGGCGGGGCAAGGCTTCCGGGGCATCAAGATCTATCCGCCGTGCGGTTACCGCCCCGACGACGAGATCTGCTGGCCGCTCTACGAGACCTGCATCGAGTTCGGCGTGCCGGCTCTCTTCCACACGGGAACGGCCTCGCCGCCACTCGACCCCGGGCTCGTTCATCCCAGCCTGCTCTCGGCGGTCTCGCGGCGCTACCCGGAACTCACCGTGATCTACGGCCACATCGGACGGCCGCACTGGTGGAGGGACATCCTGCACATCGCGGGCAGCAACCCGAACGCCTACCTCGAGCTCTCGCAGTGGCACCGCGAGGCAAGCGACGATCCCGCCGGCTTCGCGCGCTCGCTCGCCGAGATGCGGGACTCCGTCGGCGCGCACCGCATCCTGATGGGCAGCGACTACTCGGCCGGGCCGCGGACGACCGGGGAGCGCAGCTGGTACCCGGGCTGGATCGAGTACCTGCGGACGCTCCCGGAGCGAAGCGCGGAGTACGGCGTCTCGTTCTCCGAGGAGGAGATGGGGCTGATCCTGGGCGGCAACGCGGAGCGCTTGCTGGGGCTGAGCCCGCAGGGATCCGGCGACGGAGGGGGCGAGGGATGAAGATCGCGCTGCAGTATGCGCCGGGACCGCGTGTGACCGAGCTCGGGTCGCTCTCCCGGGCCGCGGAGGATGCCGGTCTCGACGGCCTCGGCCTGGCATCACCGTACGGCTTCTACAGCGGGGCGGGCCGGCTCATCGAGTCCACGGAGCGGATCCGGGTGGCGACGAGCGTGCTGCCGCTCTTCCACGGCACGCCGTTCATGCACGCCTCGTCGGCGATGATGCTGCAGGAGATGTCGGGTGGGCGCTTCATCCTCGGTGTCGGTTCGCAGACCAAGGGCCAGGTTCGCACGCAGGCCGGATTCGATCCGCAGAAGCCCGCCCTGCGTGCGCGTGACATGGTGCGCGCGATCCGCGCCCTGCTCTCGGGGGAGCGTGGCTACGACGGCGAGTACTACCACGTCACCGGCGTCGGCTCGCTCGCGGCCGGCGGTGTCGGTGCCGCGCCGCCGCCGATCTACTTCTCGGGAGTGAATCCGCTCAATCTGCGCATCACCGGCGAGATCGGCGACGGGATGCTGGCGCACCCGATCTTCTCCCGCCGCTACTACGACGATGTCGTGTGGCCGGCGATCGAGGAGGGGATGCGCCGCTCCGCCCGCTCGCGGGCCGACTTCGAGATGTGCGCGATGCCGATGATCTGGGTCGTGGACGAGACGACCAGCCGCGAGGAGGGACTCCGGCGCGGCAAGCGCAACCTCGCGAACTACTACTCGACACGAGCCTACGGCGGCTACATGGAGTTCCACGGGTGGGCTCGCGAGCGCGACGACATCCGGGCCGTCTGGGAGCGCGCGCGGGAGAGCGGGAGGCCGATTGATGGGCACGAGATGGAGGAGATCCTCTCCGACGAGATCGTGGAGGAGATCTGCCTGATCGGCACGCCCGACGAGGTTCGCGATCTCGCCCGTGAGCGCTACGAGGGCGTGGCGGAGACGCTCTTCATGTACTCGCTCCACGACGGCTACAACCGTGCCGGGGACGAGGCGGAGAAGAACGAGCGGAACCTCTACCGCGTGATCGAGGCGTTCCGGGGCTTCGACGGATAGCGGCTGCCGGTCCGCGCCGGCGAGCACGGGGCGCCGGCGCGCCAGTGAAGCCCGTCCCGGGCCCCTGGCCGCGGAGCGCGCCGTCCTACCGGCGAGTGGGCCGGGCGAAGATGCGCAGCTGCGCCGGCTCGTCAGCGATCACGGCGCGCTCGCGGAGGCCTGCGAGCTCCTCGTCGGTCATGCCGATCTCGCGCAGCACCTCGTCGTTGTGCTCGGCGAAGAGCGGCGCCGGCCTAGCCCGGACCGGCGGACGCGTCTCCGAGAAGCGCCAGGCGATCCCCTCCCAGCGCTGGAAGCCGATCTCCGGATGGACCGTGTCGACCCAGTAGCCGCGGCGGAAGAGATGCGGGTCGGCGACGATCTCCCAGTTGGCCAGCACCGGACCCGCGGGAACGCCCGCCGCCTGCAGGCGGCGCGTCGCCTCGTTGTGGTCGAGGGCTCTGCTCCACTCGTCGATCGCGGCGTCGATCTCGTCGTGTGCGCGCCACCGCCCCTCGGGATCGGCGTAGCGCGTCCCGAGCCCGGGCCGGCCGATCACGGCGCAGAGGGCGCGCCACTGCTCCTCCGACTCGACGCCGATGGCCAGCCAGCAGTCCTCGCCCGCGGAGCGGTACGCCCCCTGCGGCGCGATCCGGCGCGACCGGTTCCCCCGGGGCTCCGCGACGCGGCCGGTGAGCTGGTAGTCCATGATGGGCTCCACCGCGAAGAGCGCCCCGGACTCCGAGAGCGCCATGTCGAGATGTTGTCCGCGGCCGCTGCGCTCCCGTTCCCAGAGGGCCGCCACGACGCCGAGAAAGGCGTGGGTGCCGGTGATCGGATCGGCCTGGAACGAGCCGGTGGCGAAGAAGTCGCCGGGCGCGTAGCCCGTGCGGGCGATCAACCCCGCCGCCGCCTCGATGTTCGATCCGAGGCCGAGGTGGTGGGCCTCCGGGCCCGTCGCCCCGAAGCCGGACATGGAGCAGAGGATGATGCGCGGGTTGCGCTCCGAGAGCGTCTCGTAGGAGAGCCCGAGATTGGGGAAGACGCGGGCGCTGTTGTTCTCGAGCACGACGTCCGCGCCCTCCACCAGGCGCAGGAAGGCCTCGCGACCCTCCGGAGTGGAGAGGTCGAGGCAGATCGCGCGCTTGTTGCGGTTGAACTGGTTCCACGCAGCGCCGCGGTTGTAGAAGCGCGGCCAGATCTGCGCCCCGGCGAAGTGCTGGCCGCGCGTCGGCTGCGTGAAGGAGCGCTCGATGGCGATGACGTCGGCCCCGAGGTCCGCGAAGTACATGCCGCAGAGGGGTCCGGCCCAGCTGTTGGTGACCTCGATCACCCGCAACCCCTCGAACGGGGCCGCGCGCTCCCGGGAGCGCGGCGGGGCCGGCCCGGAGCTCGCGCCCGCCTCGGCGGGGGTGCCCGCGGGGTCGGCGCCGCGCGCCAGGTCGCCGCGGTCGGCGTCGAGCAGAGGCGCCGCGCGCAGCGGGCCGGCCTGCGAACGCGAGAAGCGCCAGGGCGGTCCGGGGAGCTGCAGGGTCCCGGCGATCGGGTGCTCCACCGGACGCCAGAAGCCACGGGCGGCGAGCTGCTCCGAGTCAGCCAGATCGGCGACCGTCCGGACCGGCGTGACGAGTATCCGGAGCTGTTGCGCGCGCTCGGCCACCTCGCGCTTGGGGCGCGCCGCCACCCAGTCGGTGAAGCGCTCAAGCACCTCGGGCAGCGCGTCGAGCCATCCCTCCGGCGTCTCGAAGGCGGGGTCGTCGACGCGCTCGGGCTCCCCCATGAGCAGGAAGATCTCGGGTGTGAAGCGCGTGGCGAAGAGGTGCCCGTCGGCGCAGGGGACGATCACCGCGGCCGTTCCCTTGCCGCGCCGTTTCACCAGGCCCTCCTGGCTCCACACGGAGAGCACGAAGACGTGGGAGGAGACGAGCGACTCGAACGTTGAGATCTCGACGTGCTGCCCGCGCCCCGTCAGGCGCGCATGCCACAGCGCGGCGGCCGCTCCGGCCGCGAGCTGCATGCCGGCGTGCAGCTCGCCCTGCTGCCCGTGCACCATGAGCGGCGCCCGTTGCGGGTCGCCGCAGAAGTACATCCAGCCACCCATCGCGTAGTCGACGATCTCGCTCGTGACCCGGCCGGCGTAGGGGCCGTCGCTCCCGAAGGCGGAGTGCGAGGCGTATACCAGCGAGGGGAAGCGCCGGAGCAGCTCGGTGTGTGAGAGCCCGCGGCCGTCCATCACCCGCGGGCCGGCGGACTCCAGCAGCAGGTCGGCGCTTTCGAGCAGGGTGAGGAGGTGGTCGCGGTCGTCCCGGCGGTCGAGGTCGAGGACGATGCTCCGCTTGCCGGCGTTGAGCGCGAGGTGCAGGCCCCCCGTTTCGGTCTCGGGCGCGCCCGGACGGAACGGTCCCATGGTCCGCAGCGAGTCACCCCCCGGCGGCTCCACCTTGATGACCCGAGCCCCGAGGTCGGCGAGAAGCCGGGAGGCGTAGCCACCGGCGACGCCCTCCGAGGCGTCGACCACCGTGACGTCGGCGAGCGGTCGCCCGCGGGCCTCGCTCCCTGCCTCGGCCATCGCGGATCCCCCGTTCCCGGCGCGCGCTAGCCCCGCGGCAGTCCGAGGCCGCGCGTCGCGATCACGTTGCGCTGGATCTCGGAGGTGCCGGAGGCGATGGTCGCCGAGACTCCGAGAACGTGGCTCTGCGTGAAGCTCGCCATCATCGGCGCGTACGGGTCGCCCTCGTCCCAGATGTTGGCGTAGAGGCCGAAGACCTTGGTGCCGGTGTTGGCGAGGCGCTGCATCAGCTCCGAACCGAAGAGCTTGCTGATGGAGGCCTCGTAGTTCGGGACTTGGCCCGCGTTCTGGATGGAGATGATCCGGAACGAGAAGTTGAACATCACCTCCGCTTCGATGGCGTGCGAGGCGATCTGGTCGCGGATCGTCGGGAGGCCGTCGATGCGGCTCCGGGCGCGTCCCCGATTGCCGAGATGGTCGACGAGCTTCCCGATGCGCCGCCGGACCTCGATCGCGCCCGAGATGTTGGAGCGCTCGAAGTCGAGCAGCGTCATCCCCACGTACCAGCCGCGGTTCTCCTCGCCGACCAGGTTGCCCGCCGGCACGCGCACGGACTCGTAGAAGACCTCGTTGAAATCGTGCTCCCAGCCCATGTTGATGAGCGGGCGCACGTCGACCCCGGGCGTGTGCCGGTCGAGCAGGAGGAAGGAGATGCCGCGGTGCTTCGGCGCGTCCGGATCGGTGCGCGCGAGCGTGAAGATCCAGCTCGCCTCGTGGCCGCGCGTCGTCCAGATCTTCTGCCCGTCGAGCACGAACTCGTCGCCGTCGCGACTCGCCCGGGTCGTGAGCGAGCTGAGGTCGGAGCCCGCGCCAGGCTCCGAGTAGCCCTGTGCCCACACGACCTCGCCCGAGAGCACGCGGGGGAGGTGCTCGCGGCGCTGCTCCTCCGTCCCGTGGAGGATCAGCACCGGCCCCAGCATCGAGACGCCGATGCCCCCGACGGTGGGAGCCCCCGCCTGCGCGAGCTCCTGGTTGAAGATGAACTGCTCCATCGGGGACATGCCGCCGCCCCCGTACTCGGTCGGCCAGTGCGGAGCGACCCAGCGCCGCTCCGAGAGCGCACCGACCCACGCGTCGCCGGCGGCGCGCTCCTCCTCATCGCCCGTGAGGCGGTCCGACTGCACCTGCAGGAAGGGGAGCCGCGGCCACGCGTCGCTCTCCGCCCGCCGCCTGTAGAGCGCCGGAAGTCTCGACTCGACGAGGCGGCGCACGTCGGCGCGGAACGCCGCCTGCTCCGTGCTGTCCGACCACTCCATGGTGTGCCCCCTCCGCGCGCGCCCTCAGCCGGCGCCGCTGCGGCGGCAGCGTACAGGGTTCGCCTCGGCACCGGGATCCCGACCGGCCGCCGGGGGACCCGGCTGATCCAGCCTCAGATGCGGGAGCCCTCGTCGACCAGCGAGCGGGCGAGATCGATGTTGTCGGCGCTGAGCGCGATCGTCGCCTGGCCGCCGTGGCGGTTGAGGATGTGCATGCTCTGGATGTTGACGCCGGCGTCGCGCAACCGCATCGAGAGCCGGGCGAGAGCGCCCGGCTCGTCGGGCAGCCTCACCACCAGCGCGTCGTCGGCCACGGCACGGTAGCCGGCGCGGGAGAGCGCAAGCAGCGCGGCATCGTCGTCATCGGTGGAGATGATGACCATCCCGTGGTCGCCGACGCCCTCGGTGTCGATCGAGTGCAGGTTGATACCGCGCTCGGCGAGCGTCCCGGTGATGTCGGCGATGACGCCGATCTCGTTCTTCGTGCTCACGATGATGCGCTTCACAGGCCTCCTCCGCGGGGCGCGGCCGCAGCGGGCGGCCGCGAGCCGATGTGCTCGTTCAGGCAGACTCGGTGGCGGGCCGGGTCGCGACCAGGTCGTCGGCGAGCCGGTCGATCTGATTGCGGGTCACATGGTGCATCGTGATCAGGTGAGCGATGTCCTGGTAGGGAGCGAGCTGCCACTTCTCGATGATGTCGGCGCCCGGCCTGGGGATCACGACGGTCGCCGAGTTCCTGTGGCGCCACGCCGGGATGCCCCGAGCGTTCAGGCGCTCGACCGCGTAGGAGGCGACTTCCAGCATCTGCCGGACGATCTCGCGGAAGCCCTCGGTGCCGAAGCGCTCCCAGGCCAGCCAGAGCATCAGCGGCGTCAGGCCGTTGCGCGAGCCGGTGAGCGTGGTGTCCATCACGCCGACGTACTCGATCGAGCGCGCGATGCGGGCGACGTACGGAGCGCGCGTGAGCGCGACCCCGCACGGAATCGGCGCACCGATCAGCTTGTGACCGCTGATCGAGATGCTGTCGAGGCCGTCGGCGAAGGTATGGGGCTGCGGATCGTCGACGAAGGGGAGGATCATCCCGCTGAGCGCGGCGTCGCCGTGAATGTAGCTCCGCGGGATGGCGAGATCATCCAGGATCTCCCGGACGCGGAGCACGTCGTCGACGGCTCCCTTCATGGTCGTGCCGATGTTGGCCATGAAGATGACGGGAACGTCGCGGTTGATGCGTATCGTCTCGTGGAGGTCGTCGTAGTCGATCTCCCCGCTCTCCTGGCTCTTGATCATGATGTTGCGGGTTCGGAGCACGCGCGTGATCTTGAGCACGCTGTAGTGGGTGTCCTCGGAGAAGTAGACAATCCCCTCCGGAAAGAGCTCCCGGGCAAGGAAGAGGCCGTACATGTTCCCCTCTGTACCGCCGTTGGTCACATAGCCCCATGCCTCGTCGGTCGGGAGGCACATGAGCCCGGCGAAGCGGCGGATCACGTCGCGCTCGATATCGTGGGTGTTGGTGGCGAAATTGCTCTCATGAAACGGGTCGCCGACGTTGTTGACGCAGTAGTCCAGGAACGGCAGCAGGGCCGAGTAGTCGAAGTTCTGGTTGGTCGGGTAGCCGAGGAAGCGCGCCGCGAGGTCATCGAACTCCGAGCGCAGCTCCTCCAGGCGCCGCAGCGTCGCCGCCGGCAACTGGGTCATGACGGGCCTCCCGCGAGCGGCCTGGCCGGCGGCCCGATCGCGCCGCCGTCCTCCCTTCAGGCTATCGCCCCGCCGGCGGCCTGCCTAGAAGCTACGGGGCGTGCCTCGACGAGAGTCGGGCCTGCCGCGTCCGGTCAGGGAGGAGGCCCGGGGCGCGACGGACGCCTCGCCTCTCGCCCGCGCGGAGGGGTGTGGGCCGGAGGCGGTCGATGAGACGCGGCCGCGTCGAGGAGCGAGCGCAGGAACTGGGGCGGGCGCTCCTGGCCGAGGCCGCCCGCTACCGGCCGGGTCCGGCGGAGCGCCTCCAGGACTGGCTGCTGGGCGTGACCGCCACCGACGAGCGGTTCCGCGGACGCCTGCTTCGCTACCTCGACGTGCTCGCCTCGCTCGACCACGACAGCGGCGGTTCGGAGACCAAGCGGCTCGCGGCAGAGTACTTCGGCGGCGACTTCCCGGGGCTCCCCCGCGGACTGCGCTGGCTGCTGCGCCTCGCCCGCGACGAGCACGTGCCGGCGCGGGCCCTCGGCGAGACCTCGCGGCGCGCCGCCGAGCTCTTCGCGCGGCGCTTCATCACGCCCCCGGGCGCCGGCGCCGTGGTCGATGCGACGCGGTGGCTTGACGACCACGGCCGCCGTCCCTCGTTCGATCTGCTCGGAGAGGCCGTGCTCAGCGAGCGCGAGGCCGAGTCCTACCTCGCGCGCTACCTCGAGCTCATCGGTCGCCTGGGTGCCGACCCGGCGGCCGGAGAGATGACCCCGGGCGGGGCCTTCGCGCTCCAGGTCTCGCTCAAGCTTTCCTCGCTCACCGCGCACTTCAGCCCCGTCGATCCGGAGGGCACGATCGCGCGCGCTCGCCCGCCGCTCGAGGCGATCGCGGAGGCCGCGGAGCGTTCCGGCATCGGCGTCACGGTCGACATGGAGCAGTTCGCGCTCCGGGACCTCACCTGGCAGATCTTCACCCGCACCTTCGCGCGCGGCGAGCGCTTCGGCGGCTGGCCGGGGGCGGGAATCGTGCTGCAGGCGTACCTCCGCGCCGCCGATCACCACGCCGATGCCCTCCTCGCGTTCGCGAGCGCGCGTCGAGCTCCCGTCCAGGTCCGGCTCGTCAAGGGTGCCTACTGGGACTACGAGAACATCGTCGCCCGCGCCGCGTCCTGGAGCCCGCCCGTCTTCGCGCAGAAGGCCGCCACGGATGCTGCCTTCGAGCGCATCCTCGCGCGACTGATCGGCGCACATCCGGCGCTTCTGGTCGCGGTCGGCAGTCACAACGCGCGCGCGCACGCGCTGGCCGAGGCGCTGGCGGAGGCATCGGGGCTGCCGGAGCAGGCGATCGAGCACCAGACGCTCTTCCGCACCGCCGAGGGGATGAGCCGCGCGCTGGCGCACCTCGGCTGGGCGGCCCGCGACTACGTGCCGTCCGGCGAGCTGCTGCCGGGGATGGCGTACCTGGTGCGCCGCGTGCTCGAGAACTCCTCGCAGGCCGGCGTTCTTCTTCAGGGCCGCGCGGGCGCGCCGCCCGAGGAGCTGTTGAGCCCCCCGCTCCCGGTCGCTCCCTCGTCCCCGTCCGGGGCGCCCGCTGCGTCCGGCGGGCTCGCGCGCACGCCCGAGGCGAGATGGTTCGACCCCGCCTTCCGTGACGAGTTCGAGGCGGCGCTCGCCGAGACCCGCCGGCGCTGGGGGGAGCGCCTCGCACTTCGCGCCGGCGACGTGACGCTGCCCGCCGCCGAGGTGCACGCGGTGATGAGTCCCTCCCACCCCGGCTCGGAGCCGGTCGGCTTCGCCGAGTTCGCCGACGCGACCGCGGCGCGGAGCGCCATCACCGTCGCCTCCGCCGGTGCGGTCGCGTGGGCGGCCACCCCGGTCGCGGAGCGGGCGGCGATCCTGACCCGGGCGGCCGATCTGCTCCATCGCCGCGGCCACGAGTTCGCCGCCTGGATCGTGCACGAGGGCGGCCGCGATCGCTCCGCGGCGTGGACCGAGGTGGAGGAGGCCGTCGATTTCCTGCGCTACTACGCATCGCGGGCGCAGCAGTTGTTCGCGGCCTTCGGCGACCGGATCGCTCCCCGGGGCGTGGTGGCGGTGATCCCGCCGTGGAACTTCCCCCTCGCGATCCCGTGCGGGATGACGGCGGCCGCGCTCGCCTGCGGGAACGGCGCCATCCTCAAGGCGGCCGAGCAGACGCCGCTGCTCGGGGGACGTCTGGTGGCGCTGCTGCACGAGGCGGGGGTCCCGGGCGAGGCCCTGATCGCCCTGCCCGGTCGCGGCGAGACGGCGGGCACGGAGCTGGCCGAGAGTCCGGATGTCGCGATGGTGGCCTTCACCGGCTCGCGCACGGTCGGCACGCTGCTCCACGAGGTCGTCGCGCGCGTCGAGCCCTCCGGCGGGGCGGAGACGAAGACGCTGGTCGCGGAGATGGGGGGCAAGAACGCCGTCATCGTCTTCGCCGACGCCGACCCCGACGAGGTCGTCGACGGCGTCATGCATTCGGCCTTCGGTCACGCCAACCAGAAGTGCTCGGCGGCCTCGCGCATCCTGGTGGCCGAGTCGGCGTACGAGGCGATCCGCGAGCGCGTCGTCGATGCAGCGCGCAGCCTGCGCATCGGGAGGGCCGACGCTCCCGAGACCCAGGTCAATCCGGTCATCGACCGCCGGGCGCTCATCAGGCTGCGGAGCGACGCCGCAACCGCCCGCCGTGAGTGCGACGTGCTCCTCGATCGGTTCGAGGAGCACGCCCCGGGCGGCGGCAGCCTGATGCTCGGCCCGCTCGTCGTCCAGCTCCCGGCCGCCGCGGCGCCCGCGGCCCGCACCGCGACCGAGGAGCTCTTCGGCCCCATCCTGACGCTCATTCCCTACCGCACCGAGCACGAGGCGTACGCCGTGGCGAATGCGACCGACTACGGGCTCACGGCCGGGGTCTACTCCAGAAGCCCTGCGACCATCGCACGCGCCGTGCGGGCGCTCGAGGCCGGCAACGTCTACGTCAATCGTGCGATCACGGCCGCGCGCGTCGGCGTCGAGCCCTTCGGCGGCATGAAAATGTCGGGCACCGGTCCGAAGGCCGGTGGCGCCGACTATCTCTGGGCCTTCGTCCGGCGCACCGACGTGCCGCCGGATGGAGGCGTGCCGCCGCAGGTGCCGGCGCGTCCCGGGGCTCACGATCCCTCGCTGCCGAGCGCCGGCTGGGAGGCGCCGATCGAGCGGCGCCTCGACGTGGTCGAGCGCGCCGCGGTGATGCTCGCGAACGAGGGCCGGCGCGGGGACGCGGCGGCGCTGCTGGCGGCTGCGCAGGCGGCGCGGCGCGAGCTCGCCCGGCCGCAGCCGACGATCCCGGTCGCGGGCCAGCGCACCGAGCTGCGCTACGACACTCCGCGGGGGGCGGGACTCCTGCACGCTTCGGGTCCGGATGCCGTGTGGTGGCTCGCCGCGCCGCTGCTCGCCGGCAACTCGCTCGTGATCTTCGCCGCGCCGACACTCGCCCCGGCTCGCCAGGCGCTCGTTCGCGCCGGCGCGCCGGAGGAGTCGCTGCGGGTGGCCGAGCGTCTCGACGCCATGCTCCTGGCGGCTCGTCGTCCCGGGGTCTCGTTCGCGGCCTCGGACGGCGGTGCCGCGCTCGCGCGCGCTCTCCACGGCGAGCTCGGTCCGACCGCTCCCGGGCAGCGTTCGCTGAAGGCTCTGATCTCACGCCTCGACGGCCCCCAGGCGGGAGAGCCGGGGTTTGCGCGCCGCTTCGCATGGCCGAAGGTGGTCGCGGTCCGCACGCTCCGCCACGGCGCCGACCTGGCATTCGCGTCCGCCCGGCCCGGGCGAGCGCCGCTCGCGGATCGCTAGAACGACCCGGCGTGCGCGCGTTCCGGTCCCTCGTTCTCCGTGCGAACCGATGCGGCGAGCAGCGCGGCGATGCCCGTGGTGATCGGCACGGCGGCGACGATCCCCATGCTGCCGACCAGCGTGCGGACGATCTCGGTCGCGAGCAGATCGCGGCTGATGAGGAGCCCGAACGGCTCGGCCTGCGAGGCCAGCAGCGCCATCAGCGGCAGCGAGGCGCCCGCGTAGGCGAGCACCAGCGTGTTGACCGTCGAGGCGATGTGATCACGGCCGACGTTGAGGCCGCGCGCGAACAGCTCGCCGGCGCCCAGATCGCGGTTCGCGCGCCGCAACTCGAAGACCGTTGAGGCCTGAGTCGCGGTGACGTCGTCCAGGACGCCCAGGGCGCCGATGATGATGCCGGCCAGGAGGAGCCCGCGCGCGTCGACGGCGCTCTCGGAGAGAATGTTCAGCGCGACGGCGTGCTCGTCGGCAAGCCCCGTCAGCTCGACGAAGCCCACGCCGAAGCGCGCGAGCGCGAAGGTGAGCGTGAGGCTCAGCGCGGTGCCGCCCAGGGCGGCCGCCGTCTTCCAGTTCGCGCCGTGCGCAAAGACCAGCGTCGAGAAGGCGATGGCGCTCGCGCCGATCACGGTCGCGACGACGGGATCCCAGC
This sequence comes from Chloroflexota bacterium, assembly GCA_026713865.1. Taxonomy (GTDB): domain Bacteria; phylum Chloroflexota; class Dehalococcoidia; order UBA2979; family UBA2979; genus VYDC01. The sequence goes on from JAPONQ010000026.1 coordinate 14,644, forward strand.
CGCTGAGGATGGCCGGCAGGATGAAGCGGACGATCACGAGGAAGCTCGCCGCCATCCCGAGCAGCGACCAGACGCCGCGGGCCCGTCCCACCACCGCCACAAGGGCCGCAAACGCCACGCCCAGCCACCACAGCGGCTGTGCGCGGGAGCGGTCGGCGAGGAAATAGGTCGTCCCGCCGGGGCCCTCGTTCGCCGTGACGAGCACACGGTCTCCCGGCGCGGCGGCGATGCCGATGGTGTCGCCCTCGACGAACTGGCGCTCGATGACGATCTCCTCGCCCCCGGCGAGGCGCACGGCGATGAGCTCGCTGCGAATCGTGCCGATCGAGATCTGCTCGCGCCCCGACACCTCGACGGCGAGCACCTCGCCCTCGAAGGACTCGGCGCCGAACGGGTTGAGGCGGGGTATCTCGAAGGCGCCGGTCGCAGGCACCACGACGGTGGTGAGCAGGATCACGAGTGCGGCGGCGCCGTAGACGAGCGCCCGGGGACGGTGCAGGCGGTGCAGGAGCGGCGTCACCCGGGCAGTCTGACCGCGTCCGGAATTCGGCGCCAGCGGGGCCGGCGCGACGGAATGCCCGGCGGGGCTACATCTCCATCTTCTTCTCGCCCGAGAGGTAGCCCTCGGCATCCTCCTCAAACTCGAGACGGCACCCGGTGCCGCAGAAGTAGTACGCGACTCCCGCATGCCGGGCGGAGCCGCCCGGTGCGTGGCGCATGTCGACCTCCATGCCGCAAACCGGGTCGATGGCAGTGCGGTTGCCGCGAATCCGATCCATCAGCCACGAGACCATGTGCCCCTCCTTCGTCGCTCCGCGGAGACGAGCACCGTACAGTGTCGGCGTCGTGAGCGAGAGGTCCGGGCTGCCGGGCCGGTCCGGGCGCGCCCCGCTCCCACCCGCCGTCGCCGGCGGGCCGCGGGCCGTCGAGATCCGGGAGAGGGTGCGCCGTGGCGCCGACCGACGCGGGCGCGGGTGGACGTAACCGCCTCGCCCGGGAGAGCAGCCCGTATCTCCGTCAGCACGCCGACAACCCCGTCGACTGGTACCCGTGGGGCGAGGAGGCGTTCGCGCGCGCGCGCGCGGAGCAGAAGCCCGTCCTGCTCTCCGTCGGCTACTCGACCTGCCACTGGTGCCACGTGATGGCGCACGAGTCGTTCGAGAACGCCGCGATCGCCGAGCGCATGAACGAGTGGTTCGTCTCCGTAAAGGTCGACCGCGAGGAGCGCCCCGACGTCGATGCCGCCTACATGCTCGCGACGCAGGCGCTCTCGGGCCAGGGCGGCTGGCCGATGACGGTCTTCCTGACCCCGGAGCGCGAGCCCTTCTACGCCGGGACCTACTACCCGCCCGAGGACCGCCATGGCCGACCCGGCTTCCCGCGGCTGCTCGAGAGCGTCCATCGGGCGTGGGAGGAGCGCCGCGGCGATGTGCTGCGGGCGGCCGGTTCGATCACCGAACGCCTCGAGGCGGCCGTGCGGTACGAGCGGCCCGGCGAACTCGAGCTCGACGCCGCCGCGGCGGAGCGTGCCGTGGCGCGCCTGCGAAGCGACTACGACCCGCGCTGGGGCGGCTTCGGCGGCGCGCCGAAGTTCCCCTCGCCCTCGACGCTCGAGTTCCTGCTCGCGCACGATGCCCTGGGAGACCGCGGCGCCGACGCGCCCTCCGCGACCGCCATGGTCCTGGAGACGCTGCGGCGGATGGCCGCCGGCGGCATCTACGATCCCCTCGGCGGGGGCTTCGCCCGCTACTCCGTCGACGAGCGCTGGCTGGTCCCGCACTTCGAGAAGATGCTCTACGACAACGCGCAGCTCGCGCGCCTCTACCTGCACGCCCATCAGGTCACGGGCGACGCGCTGTTCGCGCGCATCGCCGGCGAAACCCTCGAGGCCATCGAGGACGAGCTCGCCCTCCCCGGGGGCGGCTACGCGGCGGCGCTGGACGCGGACAGCGAGGGCATCGAGGGCAAGTACTATCTCTGGAGCGCTGCGGACGTCGCCGAGGTCGTCGGTCGGGACTCCGGCGAGGAGCGACTCGTCCGGCTCGCCTACGGCGTGAGCGAGGGCGGGAACTTCACCGACCCGCACCACCCCGAGCTGACCGGGCGCAACGTGCTCACCCGCGAGCGGACCGTCGAGGAGCTGGCGGCGGAGCTGGGCGAGCCGGCTGCTGCGGTCGAGGAGCGTTTGGGGTCGGCGCGGAGGCGCCTCCTCGATGCCCGGCTCAGGCGCATCCCGCCGCACCGCGACGAGAAGCTCCTCGCCTCATGGAACGGCCTCGTCCTCGCGGCGCTCGCGGAGGCCGCGCGCGTGCTCGACGAGCCGCGCTACCTCGCGCGCGCGGAGAGGCTGGCCGCGCTCCTGTGGGAGGAGATGCGCGACGGCGATCGGCTGCTCCACGTGCGCCGGGAGGTGGGCGGCGAGAGCAGGCACGTCTCCGGGATGCTGGAGGACTATGCCTTCGTCGGGCTCGGCCTTCTCGAGCTCTACCGGGCGCGGGGCGACCTGGGAGATCTGGCGCGCGCCGAGCTCCTCGGAGCCCAGATCATCGAGCTCTTCCACGACGCCGAGGGCGGAGGATTCTTCGATACGGCGGCGGACGCCGAGCGGTTGATCCTGCGGCAGAAGACGATCGCCGATCAGGCGACGCCGTCCGGCAACGCTGCCGCGGCGCAGCTGCTCGCGTGGATCGCCCGCTACCGCGTGCAGCCCCGGTACGAGCAGCTCGCCTCGGCGGCTGTCGCCCTGGCGCAGGCCAGCATGATCGATCACGCGGCGGGCTTCGGCGCGGCGTGGCTCGCGCGGGCGCTGCTCGCCGCACCGCGCCGCGAGGCAGTCCTGGTCGGGGACGCGGCCGCCCGCGCACCGCTCGCGCGCGAGCTCGCGAAGCGGTTCTTTCCGGCGATGGTCATCGCTCCGGCGGATCAGGGAGGCGGGTTGCCGCTGCTCGAGGGTCGCGACGTGGTAAGCGGCGCGGCGGCCTACCTCTGCGAGGAGATGGTCTGCGACCTTCCCGCGACGACGTCGGGCGAGTTCGCACGTCAGCTCGACCGCCTGAGCGCCAGCCCCGGCGGCCCGGGCGCGGGGGAGGGCGTGGGCTAGCCGTGACCCGGCCTGAGGCCAGGGATCGCGCGGGTCCTTGCCGGGTGCGGGGAGCGAGGCGATGCTCGGTCCGTCCGCGGCGGCCGGCGCAGGGTGAGCGTCACGAGACCTGGCGGGGAGGTTGAGTGCCCTTCGTGACCGTTCCCGCAGGCGTGCGCCTCCACTACCGCGACGCGGGCCGCGCGCACCGCTCGCTCCCGATGCTCTTCGTGCACGGCTGGTGCAGCAGCCTGGGCGACTGGGCGCCGCAGGCGCGCGCCTTCTCCCGCCGCCACCGCGTCGTGCGGATCGATCTTCGCGGACACGGCGCCTCCGAGGCCCGCGCGGCGGCTACCGGCTGCGAACCTTCGCGTCCGACGTCGAGGCGGTCGCCCGGCAGCTCGACCTCGACCGGGCGCTCCTCGTTGGGCACTCGATGGGCGGCGGCGTCGTGCTCGAGCTTGCCCGGCGCGCCTCCGCCCTGGCGGCGGGCGTGGTAATGGTCGACGGGATCGTCGGGCACGGCCGCCCGGCGCGCGGGCTCGACGACCACCCCGCGATCCGTTGCCTCGCCGGAGATGGGTACGGTGCCGAGATCGAGAGGCGCTATCGCGCCTTCTTCCGCCCCTCGGTCTCCGCGGAGCTCGTCGAGCGGGTGGTCGCCTCGGCGATCAGGACTCCGCAGCACGCGGCGCTCGGGAGCATCCGCGCCATCTACCGCGACGACGTGCAGGCGGCCGGCAGGCGCGTTCGGGCGCCGGCGCTCTACATCGCGGCCTCGAGTAGCCGGCTCGACGCGGGAGCGATCCGCCAGCTCGCACCGACGGCCGCCTTCGCGCAGGTGGTGGACTCCGGGCACTTCGCGCAGCTCGAGGTGCCGGATCAGATCAACGAGATGCTCCGGAGCTTCATGAGGGGGCTCTGAGCCAGCCGGAGGGAGTCCGATGTTCGTCGCGATGAACCGCTTCTCGGTCGTGCCCGGGCAGGAAGATCGCTTCGAGGAGGTGTGGCGCGGTCGCGACAGCTACCTGGACGGCGTGCCCGGCTTCGTGCGCTTCGCGCTGCTGCGCGGTGACGAGGCCGGCGAGTACATCAGCCACAGCAGCTGGGAGTCGCGCGAGAGCTTCGAGGCGTGGACCCGGAGCGAGGCCTTCCAGGCCGCCCACCGGCAGGGCACGCTCCAGGGAGTGCTTCAGGGTCCGCCCCGGGTCGCGCTCTACGATGCCATCATGGAGCAGGGACGGCCGTAGCCCCGCCCGCACCGTCCGTCTCCGGCCGCGGCGCGAGGGTGATCCCGGCCGGAGCGCTGGCGTCGGCGAGTATCGCTGAGCGCCCGGAGAGCCAGCTCAGCAGCCGGTCGCCGGCGAGTTCGCGGCGCCAGCCCGCGAGCAGCGGCAGCTCGGGCGGGGGTTCGCCTCCCTCGCCGGCCCACCAGCGTGCGAGTTCCTCGGCATCGCTGCGCGAGGCGACGAAGCGGGGAGCCACCTCCTCGGCGCGGCAGAGAGCGGCGAGGAGCGCCGTGAGCATCGTGGCCCAGCCCTGCGCCGAGTCGCGGAGCGGCGGGCGCGGGCGCGGGCGCTCGGGCGGCTCCGCGGCCCCCTCGCGCAGGGATCGCATCATCTGCTCCCCGTAGCGCCGCACCGTGCCCTGGGAGAGCCCGCGCGCCTCCGCCAGTCCGGCGGCGGTGCCCGGGATCCGACGAGCGAGCTCCACCACCGTACGATCGGGAACGATGCGGCTCGGCGGCAGGTTCAGGCGCATCGCCTCGCCTTCCCGCCAGGCGGCGAGTCCGCGCAGCGCCCCTTGCGAGCGAGCGCGCAGTCCGGCCCACCCGCGCAGGCGTCGGTACGCCTCGGCCGGAGGGGGCCTGTGGGCGTAGTGGGCGACGAGACGCGCCGACTCCTCCTCCACCCAGCCGAGGCGGCCCCGGCGCAGCAGCTCCCTCCGGAGGCGCTCCCACGTCCGCGGGAGATACCGCACGTCGTCGAGCGCGTAGCGGATCTGTTCGCTCGAGAGCGGACGGTCGAGCCACTGCGTGAACTGTCCTCCCTTGTCGAGGTGGACCCCGAGCAGGCTCTCGACGAGTGCGCCGTAGCCGATCTGATCTCCCAGCCCGACGAAGCCGGCTGCGATCTGCGTGTCCACGACGGCCGGGGGCGTGACGGCGTGGCGGGCCGCGAGCAGGGAGACGTCGGCCTGCGCCGCGTGCACGATCGTGCGGATCGCCGGATCGCCGACGAGAGAGACGACGGGTCCCGGATCGACCGCGAGCGGATCGACCGCCGCCACCTGCGGATCCTCCACCTCGCCCCACGAGACCTGCACCAGCCCGAGGTCGGGGACGTAGCGCCCCTCCGAGACGAACTCGAGGTCGATCCCGAACCATCCGCAGGCGCGGATCGCCTGCGCGATCTCGGCGACGGCTGATGTCGAGGTTGCCGGCTCCGGTGGCGACGCTGCGGGCCCCGCTGCGCTCACCGCCGGGGGCGCCCGCCGCCGCGTCTCTCGCCGGGAAGCCGGGCGGCGAAGGAGAGCTCGTGGCCGTCGGGATCGCGGAGGTGGAAGTAGCGCTCGCCCCACTCCGCGTCGCGAGGCGGGCCCTCGGGCTCGAACCCCGCCTCGAGCGCCTGCCGGTAGAGGGCGTCGACCGCGGCGACGTCCGAGACGTGGAAGATAATTCGGCCCCCCCCCGCCATCCCGTCGCCCCCGCCGGAGGCGGGCCTCAGCGCGAGATTCAGATGCTCCTCTGTCCCGACATCGAGCACGGTGAAGCGTCCGGCTGCTCCCCCGTAGCTCGCTCGCAGACCGAGCGCGCCGTAGAAGGCGACCGCGCGGGGCATGTCTGCCGTGGCGAGGGTCACGGCATTGATGCTCTGGAGCTGTGCACCCACCCCGCCGTCGTCCGCGCCGGTCCCCATGGCGCCAGCATACGTGCATCCTGCGACGGCCGTTCTCGGTCCCGGGCGCCGCGGCCGGTCGCGACGTCGTCCGTGCCGCCCCGGCACGGGCGGAGCTGCGTCCGGACCGAGGCTCAGCCGGCCAGGAAGGAGAAGCGGACGCGCCGCGCGGGGTTGTCGGGATTCAGATCGACCAGCGCGACGCTCTGCCACGTCCCGAGAGCCGGCCGCCCGTTCACCACCGGCAGCACCAGCGAGGGGCTGATGAGGGCCGGGACGAGGTGGTCGGCGCCGTGCCCCGGCGACCCGTGCCGGTGGCGGTAGCGGCCGTCGCGGGGCAGCAGCCTCATGAGCGTCTCCAGAAGGTCGTCGTCGGATCCCGCCCCCGTCTCGAGCAGCGCCAGGCCGCACGTCGCGTGCGGCGCGAAGAGCGAGACGAGGCCGTCTCCACGGTCCCGGCAGAAGCCACGCACGTCGTCGGTGAGGTCGACGATGCGCCGCTCCGAGGTGTCGACGGCGAGTTCCCGGCTCTCCACTACCGGCTCGGGACTCCGCCGGCCGCGGCGGCGCTCTCCTCTTCCGGGACGCCGTCGACGAGAATCACCGACCGTCCCGGCTGTGCTGGCACGCGCGCGCCCGGCAGCAGGACGCCGGTGAGGTTGAGCGGGTCGACGGCCGAGACGACGACGCGCTCGCCTGCGTGCGGCTCCCGGCGCAGGCGCCTCAGCGCCTCGACCGCCTCCGGCAGCGCGAACTGCTCGCCGTGAAAGCCGGTCACGAAGCGCCCGCCGCGGACGAGCCCGCGGGCCTCCAGACGTCGAAGCGCCCGCAGCACCTCGCGCCAGGGGACGGTGAAGCTCTCGCGCAGGGCGAGATCGCGGAAGACCACGCCCCAGCGGTCCAGCAGCACCCGGGCCACCTCCTCGGCGAGCCCCTCGGTGTCCAGTGCGCTCTCGCGCCCCCCCGGTACCGCCGTCTCGAGCAGCGACCAGCGGCCCGTCGGACGGCCGCGCAGGAAGACGCGCGGTTCGTGCGCCCGGTCCGCGCGCCACGGCGCCAGCGGCCTCCGGCGCGGCCCGCGCCGCCGGGCGCCTCCACTGCGGTGGCGCCCCGCCACGTCCCTCAGCGGCTGCACGCCGTCGGCCGTGATGAGGCCGAGCCCGACCAGCACGCGGAGGCCCCTCTCCACGTCCTGCGGCAGCCGCCTCGTCGCCGCGACGATCTCGTCCAGGAAGAGCGCACCCTGCTCGGAGAGCAGCTGGCGGATCTCGGCGCCGGCGCCCGTCTCGGGCGGCGGCGCGGGTGCCGGGCCGTGGCGGCGCACTGCCTCCAGCAGCAGCCCGAGATCGGCGCGAGGGGCGAGCGTCACCGGCGTCGCGCGCGAGGCGGGTCCGCGCCCGCTCCCGGCCGCGGCGCGGCGCGGCGTGAGACGTGCCCACGCCAGCTCGCCCGAGAGCGCGAACTCGTCGAGCCAGGCCGCCTCGTAGTCGGGGACGCGCGCCGCGAGCAGCTCCCGCTCCCAGGTGGCGGCCGGCGCCTCGAAGCCGCGGAGGCGGGTCAGGGCCGCGCGCAGCCCGGCGCGGCCCCCGAACGCGGTTCCGGGCGCCAGGCCGTGCCAGCGGAGCAGGAAGCGCATCAGCTCCTGGACCGGGAGCGGGGCGATCTCCTGGCGCAGCTGCTCCAGCGTGTAGCGGTGGATGCGCGCGAGCAGCGCGCGGTCGCAGATCTCCTCCTCGGCGGTCGCGGGCGTGAAGCGCCCCCTGAGCACGAAGCCGCCAGCCTCGAGCTGCGCGACGCCACGCGCCGCGTCAACGGGGGTAAGACCGCTCCGGTCCGCGAGGTCGGTGACCGTCACGGGCCCTGAGACCTCGGCGTGGCCCCGGAGCAGCCTCAGGCGCGCCTCTTCACGGTGTGCGACCGCGATCAGCGCCTCCGCGGGCGGCGGCTGCGCGAGCACGATGCGCGCCCCGGCGTAGAGGAGGGAGACGGCCGGGAGGTGTTCTGCGGCAAACCAGAGGTTCCGCTCGCCTTCCTGGCCGCCCGGGCAGGCCCGTCCCGCCCGACCCGCTGCCGCGAGCTCGGCGAGCCACGGCTCCCAGCCCGGGACGGCGGTCTCCCCGACGGCCACCAGGCCGAGCAGCGCGTCGTGGACCTCCTCGGCGCTGCGCGGGTCGGGCCACGCCTGCTCCCTGACGCGCTCGATCGCGCCCGGGTCGAGCGCCCCGAGGTCGCGCTGGTGCTCGGGCAGCGTCCTCCTCAGCTGGACCGCCCGGGCACGGCGCTCCTCGAGCGGGGCGTCGTCGAGGTAGGTGTAGGGGCGGCCGGCGACGATCTCGTGCGCCATCGGCGAGGGCTCGGTGGTGTCCCGCGCGTGCAGCCGGATCGCTCCGGTCTCGATGCGCTCGAGGATGGCGCGCGCCCCGTCGACGTCCATCACCTCGTGCAGGCAGTCCCGCATCGTCTGGCGGATCAGCACGTGGTCGGGGAGCTCGAGCGCCCCGGTCACGTTCTCCTGGCAACCGACGACGTCGGGAAAGACGGATGCGAGCAGGTCGTCGGCGCGCATGCGCTGTACCCAGGGCGCGACGCGCTTCCCGCCCCGCCGGCGCGGGACGGCGAGCGCGCGCGTGGCGTTCCAGCGCCAGCGGGTCGGGAGCAACGGCGTGTAGAGCACCGACTGCTCGACAGCGTGCTCGACGTTCTGTGAGGTGACGTAGCGAAACGACTCCGCCAGCGGGAAGGAGTGCTGCGGACCCAGGGAGAGCAGGATCGCGTCGTCGGAGGCGGCGGCCTGCAGCTCGAAGTCGAAGACGACGCAGAAGCGCTTGCGCAGCGCGAGCCCCCAGGCACGGTTGACGCGCTGTCCGAACGGCGCGTGCACGACGAGCTGCATCCCGCCCGACTCGTCGAAGAATCGCTCGAAGACGACGTCCCGGTCGGTCGGTACGAGTCCGAGACCGTCCCGGGTCGCGCGCAGGTAGTCGATGAGCTGCGCCGCGCCGGCGTCGGGCACGGAGACCTCCCCGACCAGCCAGGCGCGGAGCTCGTCCTGGTCGCCGTCGAGCCGGGTCGCGACGTCGCGCCGGAGCCGTCCGACCTCCTCGGAGAGCTCCCGCGTGCGGCCGGGCGCCTGCCCCTGCCAGAAGGGGATCGTCGGTGGCGCTCCCCCGGCGTCGGCCACGCGCATCGTGTCGGCGACGAGCCGGCGGATGCGCCAGGAGGTCGAGCCGAGCAGGAAGATGTCACCTGCCGCGCTCTCGACGGCGAAGTCCTCGCCGACGCTCCCTACGACCGTGTCGCCGGGCTCGGCGACCACGCGGTAGTCGCCCATCTCGGGAATGGTGCCGCCGTTGAGGAGGGCGGAGAGCCGCGCCGAGCGGCGGCCGCGCAGCACGCCGTGGATGCGGTCCCGGTGGATCAGCGGCGCGGCGCGGCCGGCACCCTCGCCGATGCCCTCTGCGAGCATCGCGATGACCTCGTCGTAGTCGGAGCGGTCGAGCTCGCCGAAGGGATGGGCACGGCGGACGAAGGCGAAGAGATCGTCCTCGCCCCACTCCTCGGCCGAGCACTCGGCGACCACCTGCTGCGCCAGCACGTCGAGCGGGGCGGGCAGGGGCTCGATGCGGTCGAGTCGGCCCGCTCGCACGGCGCGCACGAGCGCTGCGGCCTCGACCAGGTCGTCGCGCGTCGTCGCGAAGATGCGACCGCTGGGCCGTAGCCCGAGCGCGTGGCCGGAGCGCCCGACGCGCTGCAGGAAGGTGGCGATGCTCCGCGGCGAACCCATCTGGCAGACGAGGTCGATGGCGCCGATGTCGATGCCGAGCTCGAGCGACGCGGTCGCGACCAGCGCGCGCAGCTCCCCGGCCTTGAGTCGCGACTCCACGCGCTCGCGGCGCTCGCGCGAGAGCGAGCCGTGGTGGCTCGCCACTGCGTCCTCGCCGAGGCGCTCCGCGAGCCGGTGCGCGACGCGCTCGGAGAGCTGGCGGGTGTTCACGAAGATGAGCGTGGTGTGGTGCCCCGCCACGAGTTCGGCCAGCCGGTCGTAGATCTCCTCCCACTGCTCGCGCGGCGTCACCGCCTCCAGGTCGGTGGGCGGCACCTCGATCGCCAGGTCGAGATCGCGCTGGTGCCCGAGATCGACGACCTCGCACGAGCGCATCTCGCCCCCGGGTGCCCGGCCGACCAGGAAGCGCGACACCTCGGCGACCGGCCTCACGGTCGCCGAGAGGCCGACGCGGACCGGCCGGCCGCGACCCGCTTCCGTCACCACGTGGTCGAGTCGCTCGAGCGAGAGCGCGAGGTGGCTCCCCCGGCGGTCGCGGGCGAGCGCGTGGATCTCGTCGACGATCACCGTCTCCACCGTGCGGAGCGCCTCGCGGCCGCGCCGGGAGGTGAGCAGCAGGTAGAGCGACTCCGGCGTCGTGATGAGGATGTGCGGCGGCCGGCGGACCTGCTGCTGCCGGAGGGCCGGCGGCGTGTCGCCGGAGCGCACGGCGATGCGCAGCGCCGGGAACGCCTCTCCCCGCTCCGCGGCGAGGGCGCGGAGCTCGGCCAGCGGCGCCTCGAGGTTGCGCTGGATGTCGTTGCCGAGCGCGCGGAGCGGCGTGACGTAGAGGATGCTCGTCGCGTCGCGGAGCGCTCCGCCCTCCGAGGCGGTGATGAGGTGGTCGAGGCCCCAGAGGAAGGCGGCGAGCGTCTTCCCGGAGCCGGTCGGGGCCGTGATCAGCGTGTCGCGCCGGCTGGCGATGAGCGGCCATCCGGCCGCCTGCGCCTCGGTCGGGGCACCGAAGCGGCCCGTGAACCACTCGCGCACGAGCGGGCGAAACAGGCGCACGGCGTCGCCGGGGGGCGGGCCCGTCACGTCCATCGTCTCCTCCCGGCCGCCGGTGCGATGGTAGCAGCGCCTCGCTGGCGGGCGCCGACTGACCGTGAGCGCTCCCGGCACGATGATGGGGCGTGCCGGGGCGTGCGAGGAGGGCTCGATGATGTCGACCGACGCGGGAAGCGGAGCGACCATGCGCGAGCAGGCGGTGGTGGCGACCGACGTCGGCGGGACGCAGATGCGCCTCGGCGTCTACGACGCGCGCGGCCGGCAGCTCTTCCACCGCGTCGGGCCGACCCCGCACGAGGATCCGGGAGCGCTGGTCGAGGCGATTGAGGAGGCCGTTCGGGCCTCGCCGCTGGGCGTCGGCGCGGCGGTCGTCGGCATCGCTGGACCGATCGACTACGAGCGGGGCGTCCCTCGCGCGCTTCCCCACATCCCGGCCTGGGAGGGGCGGGTCTCCGCGCCGGGCCTCGCGGACGCGCTCGGCATCCCGGTCGTCGTCGCGAACGACGCCGACCTCGCCGCGCTGGGCGAACAGCGCTTCGGCGCAGGCGCCGGCGCGCGGGACGTGGTCTACCTCACCGCCAGCACCGGTGTCGGCGGCGGCGTCGTGCTGGGAGGGAGGCTCCTGCACTCGCGCTACTCCCTCGCCGAGATCGGCCACACCGTGATCGACCGCGGAAGCGGCGCGAGCGTCGAGGAGCTCGGATCGGGCACCGCGCTCGCCGCGCTCGCCGGGGAGGATCCGGCGCGGATCTCGGCGCGCGCCGCGGCGGGCGACGAGCGGGCGGCGGCGCTCTTCCGGGCGGCGGCGGATGCCTTCGCCCTCGGCGTGCTGAACGCCGCACTCTGCTTCATGCCGGAGCGCGTCGTGATCGGCGGCGGGATGTCGCAGGCCGGGGATCTGCTGCTTGGCCCCGTGCGCGAGCGCATCGCGCGGGCGCCGGCGGTGCTGCCCCTGCGTCCGGAGGACGTCGTGCTCGCGACCGGTGGCACCGATTCCGGGCTGCTGGGCGCCTGCGCGCTCTGGCTCGACCTCAGCGACCCCTCGCGGGCGCCGGCGGGGCTCGCGATGGTGCCGCCGGGGGACGCGGCGCGCCGGGGCGCTGGCGACTAGATCGCGAGCGGGCTCCGGGTCTGCTGCGACCTCACCGTCGCACCGTAGGGGAGAACCGAGCTCCCGAGCAGCTCCGGCCCCACCAGGGGTCCAACCACGGTGTTCCGGCGGAGCGTGAAGCGCGGCGGGATGCGAGCCCTCTTGCCCACTATGTTGAGGCCACTCCACAGCAGGTCGGGTCGCGCCTCGTTGGGACCATCGACGGAGCCGACGCCGATGCGTGCACCCGCGCCCACCTCGACCTCCTTGTCGATGATCGCGCGCTCCACCACGGCCCCCTCCGCGATGCGGCTTCCGTGCAGGATCACGGAGTCGCTGACGCGCGCGCCGGCCTCGATGCGTGCGCCCGGCGAGATGAGAGAGCGCGCGACGCTGCCGAGCACCACCGAGCCGGTGCCGAGGATCGACTGCCGCACCTCGGAGCCCGCGCCGACGCGGGCCGGAGGTTGCTTGTGCTGCCGCGAGACGATGCGCCGTCCCGCCTCGTCGAACTGCACCGGGGGAGGCTCGCCGAGGAGTTCCATGCTCGAGTCCCAGTAGGCCTCGATCGTGCCGATGTCCCGCCAGTAGCCGTCGTAGAGGAAGCCCTGGACGTTCAGGCCCTCCTCCAGCGCCTGGGGCAGCACGTCGCCGCCGAAGTCGTGGCTCGAGTCCGGGTCCTCGGCGTCGTCCACCAGCAGGCGCGTGAGCACGTCGGCCTTGAAGACGTAAATCCCCATCGACGCCAGATCGATCGTCGGCCGCTCCGGCTTCTCCTCGAACTGCGTCACCCACCCGTCCGCGTCGAGCGCGACGAGGCCGAAGCGCGAGGCATCCGGAAGCGGGACGCGGGAGAGGCCGATGGTGACGTCGGCGCCGCTCTCCTCGTGGCGGGCCAGCATCTCGCGGTAATCCATGACGTAGACGTGGTCCCCGGCGAGCACCAGCACCGTGTCGGAGCGGTTCTCGTCGCGGTTCAGGAAAAAGAGGTTCTGGTAGACGGCGTCGGCCGTGCCGAGATACCAGTCGCCGTCGGTGTGGCGCGAGAGGTAGGGCTGGAGCACCGAGACGCGGGTCACGTCCCCGCCGTATCCCCACGGCTCCCCGGAGCCGATGTGCTCGTGCAGCGAGAGCGGCATGTACTGCGTGAGGACGCCGACCCGCGGCAGGCGGGAGTTCGCGCAGTTGGAGAGCGCGAAGTCGATGATGCGGTAGCTGCCGCCGAAGGGGACCGCCGGCTTGGCTCGCTGCTCCGAGAGGACCGACAGCCTGTCGCCGGCGCCGCCGGCCATCAGGAAGGTCATCACCTGCGGCTGGGAGCGCTGCATAGATCCTCTATCCCTAGCCTACACCCACGGCCCCGTGCGATCGTGGCCCGCGGAGGGGGAGGACCGACGCGGTGGACGTGCTTCCTGCGCCTCTCGGGCCGCTGCTCGCGGAAGCGCGCGGGCGGCGGAGCCTGCTCGTTCTTGACTACGACGGGACGCTCGCGCCGTTCCGTGCCGAGCGCCTGGAGGCCGCGCCGGACGCGCGGCTGCTCCCGCCGCTCCGCCGGCTTGCCGGCTCGTCGCGCGTCCGGCTGGTCGTGCTCTCCGGGCGGCCCATCGTCGAGCTCGAGCAGCTGCTCCCGCTCGACCCGCTGCCCGAGCTCTGGGGCGTGCACGGATGGGAGCACCGGCTCCCCGACGGTCGGCGCGACGATCCGCCGCTTCCGCGCGGCCTTCGGGAGCTGCTCGAGGTGGAGGCGCGCGGCCTGGCCGATCTCGCCCCGGAGCGGTTGGAGCGCAAGGCCGCCTCGCTCGCGCTCCACTGGCGAGGGGTTGGCGCCCGCGAGGCGCAGGAGCTCGAGGAGCGCGTCGCCCCGCGCTGGCGCGCCGTCGCCGTCGCCGAGCCGGCGCTCGACCTGCGTCGATTCGACGGAGGCCTGGAGCTCAGGGCCTCCGGCCGCGACAAGGGGAGCGCCCTCCGGGAGTTGCTGGCCGCCGAGGGTCCCGCGAGCCCGGCCTGCTATGTGGGCGACGACGAGACCGACGAGGACGCCTTCCGCGTGCTCCGGGCCGCCTCGGCCCGGGACGCCCGCGCGGTGGGAGTGCTGGTGTCGGAGCATGCCCGCGAGACCGGGGCCGCGTGCCGCCTCACCCCGGGCTCCGTGCGGGTGCTGCTCGAGCGCTGGGCGGAAGCGGCAGAGGCACCCCCGGCCGGGGGGCCGTCCGCGGCGCCGGCCCCCGGCGCCGCGTGAGCGGGGGCCGGCTCGTCGTCGTCTCCAACCGGCTGCCCGGGGCGGAGCCGGGCCGGCCCCTCCCGGCCGGCGGTCTCGCCTCCGCCCTGAGCCGCGCGCTGGACGAGACCGGGGGCCTCTGGTTCGGGTGGAGCGGCGAGACGGGAGATCCGGCGGCGGAGCCCGCCGTCACGCGCACCGGAGCGGTCGAGTACGCCGCGGTCGACCTCTCGGAGGAGGAGATCCGGGCCCACTACGAGGGGTTCTGCAACGGCGTGCTGTGGCCGCTCTTCCATGGCTTCGACGGGCGCGTTCGCCTCGCCGCCGGCGGGTACGAGAGCTACCGGCGCGTGAACGCGCGCTTCGCCGCCCTGCTCTCACCGCTGCTGCGGTCGGGCGATCGGGTCTGGATCCACGACTACCACCTGCTGCCCCTCGGCGAGGAGTTGCGCAGGCGCGGTTGGCGCGGTCGTACCGGCTTCTTCCTGCACATCCCCGTGCCGGCCGCGTCCGCGTGGGAGCGCCTGCCGGGCGCGGCGGAGCTCGTCGCGGCGCTCGCGGCCTACGACCTCGTCGGCGTCCAGACGGAGCGGGATGTCGCGGCGACGCGTGCGGTCCTCGCCGCCCACGGCACGGGCGTGGCGGCCAGGCGCGTCGCGTCGCACCCGATCGGCATCGACCCGGAGCACTGGCGCACCCTCTCCGCCGGCGAGCCGGCGAATCCCCTGGAGCCGGCGGCGGCCGGCCGGTCCGTGCTGTTCGGCGTCGATCGCCTCGACTACAGCAAGGGGATCCCGCTTCGCCTGCAGGCCTTCGAGCGTCTGCTCGAGCGCGCGCCGCGCTGGCGCTCGGAGGCGCTCCTGGTGCAGTGGTCGGCGCCCTCGCGCCAGGCGATACCGGAGTATCGGGCGGAGCGCGCGCGGGTGGAGGCGCTGGTCGCGCGCATCGCGTCGCGCTTCGCGCCCGGCCCGCCCCCCGCCGTCGGCGGGGGGGCCGGACCCGTGTGGCACGAGATGGCGACGCGGGAGGCGTCGAGCATCGCCGCTGCCTACCGGGAGGCCGCCGTCTCGCTCGTCACCTCGCACGCGGACGGGATGAATCTCGTCGCCAAAGAGTTCGTCGCCGTGCAGCGCCCCGGGGATCCCGGCGTGCTCGTCCTCTCGCGCGGCTGCGGGGCCGCCGAGGAGCTCCGGGAGGCGCTGCTCGTCCCCCCGGGCGATGTCGGCGCGCTCGCCGGCGCCATGGCCGAAGCGCTGGAGATGCCCCTCAGCGAGCGGCGCGATCGCTGGCACGCGCTCTCGGCGCGCGTCGGTGGCTCGACGGTTCACGACTGGAGCCGCCGCTTCCTGGAGGCGCTCGATGCGGCGCCGTCCGCGGGCGATTCGCCGGGGGCCGGCGCCTAGGTGTTGCGGGCGGCCGGCACGATCCCCGTCAGGCGTCGATCCCGCGGGCGGCCTCGGCGTCGGCTATGACCTCGACCCGGGCGGCGCGGATGAGCGCGGCGGGGAGGTCCTCGCCGGCGAGCCAGCGCCGGAGCGGCTCGCGCTTGCGCACGCCGGCGACGAGGAAGAGCGCCACCCGCGCCGCCTGCAGGGCGGGCGGGGTCAACGTCAGGCGCGCGTGATCGGGCCTCTCCACGCGCGCGACGAGCCGGCGGCGCTCGAGGAGCGCGGGATCGCCGGGGAAGAGCGAGGCGGTGTGGCCGTCCTCGCCGAGGCCGAGGAGGGCGACATCGAACTCGGTCGGGCGGCCGTCACCGAAGACGGCGGCGAGGTCGGCCTCGTAGCCGGTCTCGTCGCAGCGCGTCCCGTCCATCGCGTGCACGCGCGCCGGCACGCGGTCGAGCAGCGCGCGGCGCGCCATTCCCACATTGGAGTCCGGGTGGTCGGGCGGGACGCAGCGCTCGTCCGAGAAGAAGACGTCGATGGTGGTCCAGGCGAGATCCTCCACCGTCAGCGCCTCGTAGAGGGCGCGCGGCGTCGAGCCGCCGGCGAGCACGAGCCGGCGGGGACTGAGCGCCCGCAGCCGCGCGCGCGCCGCGTCGGCGAGCGCGGACGGGGGAACGACGCTGAGCTCGGCGCGCATCGGTGGTGCCCGGCTAGTCGTCGAGGTGCCAAGCGCGAGGGCTTATGAGTCCCTCTGCCGCCGGCGGGCCCCAGCTTCCCGCGGGGTAGTAGGAGACGGGCGGCGGGCTCGCGAGCACGGGCTCGACGATCTCCCACGCGCGCTGCACGCCGTCGGAGCGGAGGAAGAGCGTGCGGTCGCCGTCCATCGCGTCGTGGAGCAGGCGCTCATACGCCTCCTGCGGCTCGGTCATGAACGAATCTCCGTAGGAGAAGGTCATCTGGACCGGTCTCGCATCCACCTCGGGCCCGGGCGGCTTCGCCATGAAGGAGAGCCCGATCCCCTCCTCCGGCTGCAGCCGCAGCGTGAGGCGGTTGGGGCGGAGCGCGGAGACCTGGGTCGGCTGGAAGAACGTGATCGGTGCGTCGCGGAACTGGATCGTCACCTCCGAGACGCGCCGGGGCATCCGCTTGCCGGTGCGGACGAAGAACGGCACGCCGGCCCAGCGCCAGCTGTCGATCCGCAGGCGGGCCGCCGCGAAGGACTCGGTCTGCGAGTCGGGGGCGATCCCCTCCTCCTCCCGGTAGCCGGGAATGGGCTCGCCGCCGATTACGCCGCGGGTGTACTGGCCGAGCACGACCTCGGCCGGATCGATGGGGACGATGGTCTGGAGCGCCTTCACCTTCTCGTCGCGGATCGCCTCCGCCTCGAACGAGGTCGGGGGCTCCATCGTCAGCAGCGAGACGACCTGCAGCACGTGGTTCTGGAGGATGTCGCGGAAGGCGCCGACCTGCTCGTACGTGGCGCCGCGACCCTCGAGGCCGATCGACTCTCCGACGGTGATCTGCACGTGGTCGATCGCATCGCGATTCCAGAGCCGCTCGAAGATGGAGTTTGCGAAGCGGACGACCAGGATGTTCTGGACCGTCTCCTTACCGAGGTAGTGGTCGATGCGGTAGATCTGCCGCTCGTCGAGGTGCTGCTTGAGCCCGTCGTCGAGCGCCGCCGCCGAGCGCAGGTCGTAGCCGAACGGCTTCTCGATGACGACCCGGACGCCGCGCGTGAGACCGTGCTCGGCGAGCTCCCGGGTGATCTCGGCGAAGAGGGAGGGCGGCGTGGCGAGGTAGACGAGGCGCCGCTCCTGCGTGCTGCGTTCGGCGACGCCGGCGAGGCCGTGCTCGCGAGCGCAGACGAAGCGCAGCCGCCGCGCAAGCGGCTCCCACACAGAGTCGTCGAAGTGGCGGCGCGAGTGCTCGCGCACCGCCGCACGGGCGTGACGGCGGAACTCGTCGTCGGTGAGCTGTCCGCGGGCGTAGCCGATCACCTCCCCCTCGGCGGGGAGCAGTCCGTCGAGCGCCAGGTTGTAGAGCGCCGGCAGCAACTTGCGCCGCGCCAGGTCACCGGTGGCTCCCACGAGCACGATGTCCTGCGCCTGGGCCGCCTCCATGCTCCGCATCGAGCCGTCCTTCCCGGCCGGGGCCCCCGGGCTCCTCACTCGCCCGCGGTCCGTCCTCCGGAGTCGTCGCCTGCGGCGGGCTGCGTGGCGTGTCCGCCGAACTCCCGGCGCAGTGCCGCGATCAGCCGGAGGCCGAATCCGTTCTCGCGGCGGGAGTCGAACCGGGCGAAGAGGGAGTGCGCGATGGCCGCCGCCGGCACCTCCCGCTCCACGGCCTCGAGCACCGTCCAGCGACCCTCTCCGGAATCGTCGACGTGCGCGCGAATCCCCGTGAGACCGGGGTCGCGCTCGAGCGCCCGCTCGGCGAGCTCGAGCAGCCACGACCGCACGACGCTGCCGTGGTTCCAGAGTGAGGCGATCGCCCCGAGGTCGAGCTCCTCGTCGTAGGCGTCGAGGAGATCGAAGCCCTCGGCGTAGGCCTGGAGCATCGCGTACTCGATTCCATTGTGGATCATCTTCACGTAATGCCCGGAGCCGACCGGGCCGACGTGGAGATAGCCGCCGGGGGGTGCGAGCGCGGAGAAGAGCGGCCCGACGCGGGAGACGGCCTCGGCGGACCCGCCCACCATCAGGCAGAAGCCCTCGGAGAGTCCCCAGATGCCGCCCGAGGTGCCGCAGTCGACGAGGTGTATCCCGCGCGCGGCGAGCTCGTCCGCGCGGCGTCTCGAGTCCCGGTAGTGGCTGTTGCCGCCCTCCACCACGATGTCGTCCGGGGCGAGCAGGGACGACAGCGCGCCGATGCTCTGCTCGGTGGGCCCGCCGGAGGGCACCATCACCCAGACGATGCGCGGCGCGGGGAGCTCCGCCACCATCTCCCCGAGGGATCCGGCGTCGGACACCTCGGGGTCGGTGTCGTAGCCGACGACCTCGTGCCCGGCGCGCCGCAGGCGCTCCCGGATGCCTGCGCCCATCCGACCCAGACCGACGAGCCCGATCTTCATCGTGTGCCCCTCCCGTCGCCGGAGCCCGCGCCGCCTCAGGTTGCGAGGGCGTCCAGCTCCTCCCAGAGGACGCGGGCGACCGGCCGGCCGTGCGCCCGCAGCGCCGCGAGGTCGCCCGCCGCCTGCGCTCGCTTCAGCGCCCCGAAGTCGTACCCGGATCCGGGGATCGGAAGCGTCAGGGAGTCCTCGCCGACGAGCTGCAGGACGATGCCGCCCGCGGGACCTCCCTTGTGCAGCTGCCCCGTCGAGTGCAGGAAGCGCGGGCCGTAGCCGACGGTTGTGGCGACCCGGAGGCGATCGCGGAGCGCGATGCGGGCCGCCTGGAGCCGGCGGTCGTTCTCCTCCGTGCGCGGCACGTAGGCACAGATCGCGACGTAGCCGCCGGGCTCGAGGCGCGCGAGCAGCTCCTGGGCGCGCGGCGTGGCGAGGTCGACGGCCTCGCCGGCAAGGACGGCGTCCGTGCGGTCCTTCGCCTCCTGCACGTTTGGCTGATCGAAGGGGTGGACGCGGAGCACGTGCGCGGCGACGGCGGTGGCGAACTCCCAGCGGTAGAACTCGCCGCCGAGCTGCTCGGGGCCCGCGTGGGGGAGCCGGATGACGGGGTGGCCCGCAGCCTGCAGCGCGTCGAGTGCCGGGCCGGCGCCGTCGGGCTCGCCGATTGCCACGAAGATCCGGTCGTCGCCGTAGTGCCGGGGCGGGCCCAGCGGCTCGCCCTCGACGGGGAGGATGCCCGCCCCCCCCTTGCCGGTCGACTCGGCGAGGAGCTGCTCGATCCAGCTCCCGAGGCTCGCGATCGGCTCGGGCAGGACGAGGGTGAGCTTGTCGCGCCCCGCCGCCGCCGCCTCCCCGAGCGCGGCGCCGAGCCAGGCGCCGGGGTTGTTCGGGGCCGGGACGCAGGTGTGGCAGGCGCGGCGCATGGAGGCGGCCCCCTCGAGCACGGTGCCGACGGGCACCCCTGCCAGCGCCGCCGGGAGCAGTCCGAAGTAGGAGAGCGCCGAGTAGCGTCCACCGATGTCAGGCGGATTCTCGAAGACCCGGCGGAAGCCTCGCTCGCGGGCGAGCACCGCGAGCGGGCTCCCCGCATCGGTGATCGCGATCACGTGCCGGCCTGCCTGGCCCCGGGCCTCGCGCTCCAGACGCTCCCAGAAGAACTCCAGCTGCGAGCGGGTCTCGACGGTGGTGCCGGACTTGCTCGCGGCGATGAAGAGTGTGCGCCCTGCGGGAAGGTCGTCCGCCGCCGCCGCGATCGCCTGCGGATCGGTCGTGTCGAGGACGATGAGGTCGAGGCCGTCCGGGGCACCCCGGAACGACGTCGCCATCACCTCCGGCGCGAGGCTCGATCCCCCCATGCCCATCAGCACGGCGGTGCGGTAGCCGGCGTCGGCGACCTGCCGTGCAAAGCTCTCGATCTCGGCGGCGCGCCCGCGCATCGCCTCGTCCACGGAGAGCCACCCCAGGCGGTCCGAGATCTCGCGGGGGCTCTCGGCCCACAGCGTGTGGTCGCCGGCCCACAGCCGCCTGACCACTTCCTCCTCCGAGAGCGTTCCCAGTCTCCGAGAGACCCGGGTCGCGAGCGCACCGAGGCCGCTCCCGTCGCTGCGGCTGCGGGCGTCGTTCAAGGTCGAGATCGAGGCGTCGATGCAGTCGAGCAGGGAGCGGAAGTCGGCGGCGAAGGAGTCGAGACCCTCCGCGAGCAGCTCATCGGTGGCGCGCGTGACGTCGATGCCCGCCGCCCCGAGCCGCTCCATTACGTCGCGGGCCTCCTCCATCGCGCGCTCGTCGATCCCGCCCTCCGCGCTCCCGTGGTCGGCGAGGGCCAGGAGCGTGGGCTCCGGGACGGTGTTGACGGTGTCGGCGGCGACGAGCTCGTCGACGTAGAGCACGTCTGAGTAGGCGGGGTTCTTCGTGCTCGTCGACGCCCAGAGCGGACGCTGCACGCGCGCGCCCGCGGCGGCGAGCCGCTCCCAGCGCGGCCCGCTGAAGTGATCCAGGAAGCGCCGGTAGGCGAGGCGGGCGTTGGCGACCGCGGCGCGCCCCAGGAGCTCGGATCCACCCGGGAGCCAGCCGTCGACCTTGCTGTCGACGCGTGAGACGAAGAAGGAGGCGACCGATGCGACGTCGCCGAGCGGCAGTCCCTGCTCGAGGCGGCGCTCGAGGCCCTCGATGTAGGCCGTGGCGACGCGCTCGTAGACGCCGACGCCGAAGAGCAGCGTCACGTTGACGCTCGCGCCGTGAGCGGTGAGCTCGCGCAGCGCGTCGACCCCCGCGGTGGTTCCGGGCACCTTGATCATCACGTTGGGGCGACCGACGGCCTCGCGCAGCCGGTGCGCCTCGCGCACGGTCGCCTCGGCGTCGTGCTCGATGCCGGGCGGCGCCTCGAAGGAGACGTAGCCGTCGGCGCCGCCGGTCTGCTCGTAGACGCCCCGGAAGAGATCGGCGGCGCGCCTGAGGTCGTCGCTGGCGATGCGCACGAAGGCCTCGTAGGCGTTCTGCGCACCCTCCTCGGCGGCCTCGCGCAGCGCGTCGTCGTAGCGGGCCGAGCCCGAGATCGCGCGGTTGAAGATCGTCGGGTTGGAGGTGAGACCGGTGATCCAGCCCTCGCGCACGTAACGCTCGAGTTGGCCCGAATCGAGCATCCCGCGGTGGATGAAGTCGAGCCAGATGCTCTGTCCGCGCTCCCTCAGTCTCTCGATCGTCTCCGGCATGGCGCCCCCCGGTCGCCTCCGGCGCCCCGCGTTCCGAATCTACCCTGTGGTCCGGTTGTCCCGCTCGATGAGCCGCGCGGCGCGGTGCGCCACCTCCTCCGCCGTGAAGCCGAACCGCTCGAAGAGCACGGGCCCCGGCGCCGAGGCGCCGAAACGGTCGAGGCCCATCACCTCGCCGCGGTCGCCGACGTAGCGGTGCCACCCCATCGTCGCGGCGGCCTCGATGGAGAGGCGTGCGCCGACGGCTGGGGGGATGACCTGCTCCCGGTAGCCGGCGGGCTGCTCGTCGAAGACCTCCCAGCTCGGCATGCTGACGACGCGGGCTCCGATCCCCCGCGCCGCGAGCAGGTCGCGCGCCGCGCACGCCAGCGAGACCTCCGAACCCGTGGCGATCAGCAGCACCTCGGGCGGCCGATCCCCCGGGGCGTCGGCGAGCACGTAGCCGCCGCGCGCCGCCCCGGCGCGCACGTGCTCCTGCGGCCCGAGCACGGGCAGGGCCTGCCGCGAGAGCGCGAGCGCCGCCGGCTCGCGGCGCGCGATGGCGAGCCGCCAGCAGGCCGCCGTCTCGTTCGCGTCGGCCGGGCGGTAGACGGTGAGCCCGGGCATCGCGCGCAGAGAGGCGAGCTGCTCGATGGGCTGGTGGGTGGGGCCGTCCTCACCGAGTCCGATGGAGTCGTGCGTGAAGATGAAGGCGGCGTGCACGCGCTGCAGCGCCGCCAGCCGCAGCGCGGGGCGCATGTAGTCGGAGAAGATGAGGAAGGTCCCCGCGTACGGCAGCACGCCGCCGTGGAGCGCCATCCCGTTCACGACGTTGCCCATCGCGTGCTCGCGCACCCCGAAGCGCAGGTTGCGTCCGCCCGGCAGCTCGGCGCCCTGATCGTCGTAGCCCTCGAGGTAGGTGTTGTTCGAGGGGGCGAGGTCGGCGGAGCCGCCGACGAGGGTCGGAAGCAGCCCCGCCATCGCGTTGAGTACGCGCCCCGAGGCGGCGCGCGTCGCGAGCGAGCCTCCCGGCTCGAAGGAGGGGATCGCCTCTGCCCACCCCCCGGGCAGCGTCCCGGCGAGGGATGCCCGCAGTTCCGCCGCGAGTTCAGGGTGCTGGCTCTGGTACTCCTCGAACAGCGCCCGCCACTCCGCCTCCTGCTTGCGGCCGCGGTCGCGCGCGCCCATCTCGGCGCGCACCGCCTCCGGCACGTGGAAGGCGGGCTCTTCCGGCCATCCGAGGGCGCGCTTGGAAAGACGCACCTCCTCGACGCCGAGCGGCGCGCCGTGCGCGCTCGCGGTGCCGGCCTTGTTCGGGCTGCCGTGGGCGATCGTCGTGCTGACGACGATGAGCGAGGGACGGTCCTCCTCGTCGCGCGCGCGCGCCAGGGCCTCGGCGATCGCCTCCAGGTCGGTGCCGTCCGGCACCTCCTCGACATCCCAGCCGTAGGCGCGGAAGCGCGCGGCGACGTCCTCGCGGAAGGCGAGGTCGGTGTCGCCCTCGATCGAGATCCCGTTGTCGTCGTAGAGGTAGATGAGGCGTCCCAGGCCGAGCGTGCCCGCGAGAGAGGCGGCCTCGGAGGCGACGCCCTCCATCAGATCGCCGTCGGAGACGATCCCGTAGACACGGTGGTCGACCACCGGGAAGCCCGGGCGGTTGTAGCGCGCCGCCAGGAAGCGCTCGGCGATCGCCATCCCCACTCCCATCGCGAAGCCGGCCCCCAGCGGTCCGGTGGTGAGCTCCACCCCCGGTGTGTCGTGGCGCTCGGGGTGGCCCGGCGTGCGACTCTCCCACTGCCGGAAGCGCTCGATCTCCGTCAGCGGGAGGTCGTAGCCGGTGAGGTGCAGCAGCGCGTACAGGAGCATCGATGCGTGGCCGGCGGAGAGCACGAAGCGGTCGCGGTCGGGCCACTCGGGGTTCCCGGGGTTGTGGCGGAAGAAGCGCGTCCAGAGGGCGTGCGCCATCGGCGCTGCGCCCATCGGAGCTCCCGGGTGGCCGGAGTTCGCCTGCTGTACGGCGTCCATCGCGAGCGCCCGGATGGTGTTGACGCCGAGCTCGTCCACGCTCCGGCTCGCCATACGCGGGTCCCCTCTCGCCGCCGCCGCTACATTCTGCGCCAGCGGGCGTTCACAGCGCGAGCAGGGGCAGCCGGGTCGCCGGCCGCCGGCGGGGAGCGCCCGCGCGGCCGCGCGCGTACGCTGGCCGCGCGGGTGCGCGTTCCGCCTGCGTCGACGAGGGGGGAAGCCGTGGTCGAGGCGTGGGAGGGGTCTCGCGTGGAGTCGTCGGCGCGGCTCGCGATCTCCTTCCGGGAACAGCGCCTCCGGAACGGCCTGCGGGTCATCGTCTCCCCCGATGACTCGGCTCCGGTCGTCACCGTCGCGCTCTACTACAACGTCGGGTTCCGGCTGGAGCCGCGCGGGCGCACGGGCTTCGCGCACCTCTTCGAGCACCTCATGTTCCAGGGCTCGGAGCAGATGGCGAAGCTTGAGTTCATCCGCATCGTTCAGCAGACGGGTGGGCTCCTGAACGGGACGACCCGCCCCGACTTCACCAACTACTTCGAGACGCTGCCCTCGCACGCGCTCGAGCTCGCGCTCTGGATGGAGGCGGATCGCATGCGCGGACCCGTCATCACTCAGGCCGAGCTCGACAACCAGCGCGACGTCGTCAAGAACGAGATCCGCGTGAACGTGCTCAACCGCCCCTACGGAGGCTTCCCCTGGATCGACCTGGGCGCGCGCGCGTACTCCAACTGGGCGAACGCGCACAACGGCTACGGGGACATGCAGGATCTCGACGCCGCGACGCTCGAAGATGTGCGCGACTTCTTCGCGCGCTACTACGCGCCGGCCAACGCGGTGCTGGTCATCGTCGGCGACGCCGACGCCCGGGAGGCGCTCGCGCTCGCTGAGCGTCACTTCTCCGAGATCCCGTCCCAGGCCGCGCCCGCGGAGCCCGACATCGCCGAGCCGCGCCGCCTCCGGGAGGAGCGCTTCCGGATGGAGGATCCGCTCGCCCACCTCCCCGCTCTCGCGCTCGGCTACCACGTGCCGGAGCGGGGAACGGCGGATTTCTTCGCGCTGGGCCTGCTCGATCAGGTGCTCCTGCAGGGCGACGACGCGCTGCTGCGCCGCGAGCTCGTCCACGAGCGTGGCCTCACCGACGAGCTGCACGGCGGGATGAACCTCCTGGGCAACATGTTCAACGGGCGCACGCCGATGCTCTGGGCGCCGTGGCTCATCCACGACCGGGAGGCGAGCGTCGAGACGGTGCTGGGAGCCATCGATGCGGTCGTCGAGCGCGTCCGGGAGCATCCTCTCCCCGCCGACGACTTCGCGAGGGCGAAGCTCAAGGCCCGCTCCGCGCTCTACGAGACGGCCGCAGGGGGCATGTTCCCCGGCCTCGGCCGGGCCGATCTGCTCGCGAGCGCTGCGCTGATCGACGGCGATACGGGCTGGATCAACGGCGTCGAAGAGCGCCTGGAGGATCTGACTCCCGGAGTCGTGCTCGCGACGGCGAGAGAGTACCTGCGCTCCAGCAACCGCGCCGTGCTCGCCGTGGAGGCCGGGGCGGGGCCCGATGCCTCCCCGGATCCGCCCGACGCGACCGGTGCGTCGTGAGCCCCGGCGAGCGCCCCGCCGTGGGCCGCCCCCCCGCCTGGCGGCTCCCCCCGCTCGAGGAGAGGCGGCTCCCCGGCGGGCTCGGGCTCACCCTGGTGCCACTCGGCACGGTGCCGAAGGCGACGCTTCGCCTCGTGACCCGCGCCGGGGCGGTGCTCGAGGGCGAGGGCGAGACCTGGCTCTCGCGCCTCGCGGCCCGCTACCTGAAGGAGGGCACCTCGACCCGCGACGCCTCCGCCCTCGCCGTCCGCGTCGCGGACCTCGGCGGCGAGCTCGACATCGACTCCGACGACGACGGCCTCTGGCTCGAGATGCGGGTTCTCTCCGAGTTCGCTCCCGACGCCGTGGAGCTGCTCGCGGAGGTCGTCCGCACGCCAGCCCTGCCTCCGGGGGCGCTGGAGCGGCTGCGCGCCGACCTCGACCGGCAGCTGGCGCTCGCGCGCTCCGAGCCGGGAGCTCTGACTCTCGAGCGCTTCCGCAGCGCGCTCTACGGCTCCCATCCCTACGGTCGCGTGCTCGCCGACCCGGCGGAGATCGACTCCTTCTCGCTCTCGGCCGTCGGCGACTTCCTTGGGCGCGCGCTGGATGCGGCCGGGAGCCGTCTCTACGTGGCGGGAAGCTTCGACGCAGCGGCGGTCGGCCGCGCGGCGGCGAGCGCGCTGGGCGACTGGACATCGGCCCGGCGGGCGGAGGGGCCGGACCCCGAGCCCGTCGTTGGCCGGGCGATTCACCTCGGCGACCGGCCCGGCGCCCCGCAGTCGACGATCCAGATCGGCCTTCCCGTGCCCGGGCCCTCGCACCCCGACTTCGTGCCGTTGATGGTTGCCGACGCGCTTCTGGGGGGTTCCTTCATGTCGCGGATCACGACCAATATCCGCGAGCAGAAGGGATACACCTACTCGCCGCGGAGCGCCGTCGCCGCGCTCCGTGGCGGCGCCTACTGGGTCGAGACGGCCGACGTGACCACCTCGGTGACGGGAGCCTCGCTCGCGGAGATCATCGGCGAGATCGAGCGCCTCGGCACCCGGCCTCCCCCTGCCGACGAGCTCGCCGGCATCCAGAACTACGTCGCCGGCGTGCAGCTGATGCGCGGCGCGACCGCCCCGGGGCTGCTGGGGGTGCTCGCGTTCCTCGATCTCCACGCCCTGGGGGAGGAGTGGGCCGGGAGCTTCGTGGAACGCGTCTACGGGGTCACTCCGCAGGAGGTGCAGCGTGTCGTCGCCGAGCACCTGAGGCCGGAGGAGATGACGATCGCCGTGACCGGCGACGCCGCCCGGATCTCGGAGCAGCTCGACCCGTTCGGCCCCATCGTCCCGTCCGGGGAGCCGTCGACCCGCTCCGGGCGCTGAGCCGCCCCGTCGCCCCGCCCGGCCGCGTTCGGCTATGGTGGGACACCGTCGCGCGCCCGGGGCCAGGCCGTCGCGGTCGGATCGGGGGTGGACGGTGAGCGACGCCTCGATGCCTCCCGATCTCGCGTCGCCGCGCGCGAAGAGCCCCGACGAACTCGTCCAGCAGGCGATGCACGAGCTTCCCTACGGGATCTACATCGTCGGGTCGGTCCGCGACGGCGAGCCGAACGGCATGATCGCCGACTGGGTGATGCAGGTCTCGTTCCGCCCGCGACTGCTCGCGGTCGCCTTCGAGCGCAGCTCTTACAGCCTGGCGAGCATCCGCGCGAATCGCGCCTTCACGGTGAATCTCCTCGCCGAGGACGGCATGACCCTGGCGGCCCGCTTCCTGCAGCCGCGCGAGGGCGCGAAGATCCGGGGCCGGAGCGAGCGGGCGCAGGCCGTCGTGCACCGCAAGCTGGACGGCGTCGAGTACAGCGTCGACGCTCGCGGCTGTCCCCTGCTCGGGGAGGCGCTCGCCGTCTTCGAGTGCGAAGCGGAGCAGTTCGTCGACGCCGGCGATCACGAGCTCGTGCTCGGCCGCGTGCTCGACGCGCGCCTGCTCCGCTCGGCGGATCCGCTGACGTCGGTCTACACGGGCTGGAGCTACTCCGGCTGACGGAGCGCCCGCCTCGTCCCGGCGCGCCGCCTCCCGACGCCCCGGGTCGCGGCAGGGAGGAGTGATGGTCGCTTCCGGGGAGCTCGACGCCGACGTCGTCGTGGTCGGGGCCGGCGTCGTCGGGCTCGCCGTCGCGGTTCGCCTCGCGCGGGAGCGTTCCGTGGTCGTGATCGAGCGGCGTGAGGGGCCGGCGCTCGAGACGAGCGCGCACAACTCGCAGGTGGTGCACGCCGGCATCTACTCCCCGGCCGGCTCGCTCAAGCACCTGCTCTGCGTCGCCGGCAACCGCGCCCTCTACGCGTGGTGCGAGCGGTACGACGTCCCCGCCGGGCGTACCGGGAAGCTCGTCGCTGCGCTCACCGAGCGTGAGCTGCCGGCGCTCGATCTCGTCTGGGAGCAGGCCGCCGCCAACGGGGTCCCGGGGATGAGGCGGCTGACCGCGGCCGAGGCGCGCGCGCTGGAGCCGGCCGTGCCCTCCCGGGCGGCGCTCTACTCCGGCTCCTCCGGCGTCGTCGACGCCGCCGTCTACGCGCGCTCGCTCGAGAGCGAGGCGCGCTCCCGGGGCGTGCTGATCGCCTACCGCCACGAGCTGCGGGGGGCGGCCCGCGCCGCCGCCGGCTTCGCGCTCGAGGTCGCCGACCCGGATGCCCTCCCGCAGCGGCTGCGCTGCGGCGCCCTCGTCAACGCGGCCGGCCACGGCGCGCCCCTCGTCGCCCGGTCGGCCGGCTACCCGCTCGACGGCGAGGACGCCGTCCCGGTCCTCCGGCAGCGTGTGAACAAGGGGCGCTACTACGACGTGGTCGACACCTCCCTGGCGCGCAGCGTGTCGCGGCACGTCTACCCGGTCCCCCCGGACGGCGGCGGCATGGGCGGGCAGCTCGCGCTCACCGGCGGCCTCGGGGTCCACCTCACCGTCGATCTCGACGGCGGCCTGCGCCTCGGGCCGGACAGCGAGTGGCTGGCCGATGGTGCACCGCTCGACTACCGCGCGAACGACGACAGGCGGCAGGAGTTCCTCGCCGCCGGGCGCCGCCTGCTTCCGGCGCTCCGCGCTGAGACGATCGCTCCGGGTCAGATCGGCTACCGTCCGAAGCTGCACGGTCCGGGGGAGCCGGCGGCCGACTTCCTGATCTGGCACGATCGCGGATACCTGCACCTGGGCGGAATCGAGTCGCCGGGACTCACCGCCTCGCTCGCGATCGCGGAGGAGGTCGCCGCGCACCTTCCATGAGGGCCGGCTCGGACCGCCGGCGATGTGGCGCTGGGGCTCTACTCGTTCGGGCCGAGCGCGACGTCCCGGAGGGCGAGCGTCGTGAACTCGCCGTTGCGGTAGGTGACGACCGCGTACGTCGCGACGGTGACGTCGCCCGCGCCGTCGAAGTCGATCGGTCCGCTCACGCCGACGTAGTCGATCTCGACGCCGCTCCGGATGAGGTCGGAACACTCGCCGTAGCTGCGGCACTGGGTCCCGTGCCTCGTGACGTCGGAGAGTGCCTCCATCATCCTCTCTCCATCGACGCTGCCCGCGATCTCCGCGGCGAGCGTCAGCAGCACGACGCAGTCGTAGACGGCGGCGGGGTAGGCCGCCGTCGCCGGAGTCGGGACGGTGATCCGCTCGTTGAAAGAGCCCCGCGTGGCGGGCTGGACGAGCCTCAACCCGTCCACCACCGTCGCGTCGTCGGGATCGATCAGGCGTGCGAGATCGGGATCGGCGAGTCCGTTGCCGAGGTACTGCCGGTGGGGGCCGTAGCCGGCGTCGAGCAGGCCCCGGATGAGCGACACGCCCTCGGCGAAGACCAGGTTGACGACGGCCTCGGCGCCGGAGCTCGCCACGGCGGCGATCTCGCCGTCGAACGTCGTCTGCCGGGGGTCGTAGAGGATGACCGAGAGGTCGACGCCGCTCTCCGAGAGGCGCCGCGCGAGTTCGCCGGCGAGCGAGCGTCCCCAGTCGTCGTCGCGCGCGACGATCGCGACGCGGCCGTGGCCGTCGTCGGTGATCAGGCCGGCCAGAAGGGGGGCGATCGCCCGATCGGAGGGCACGGTGCGGATGTAGTAGGCGGCACTCTCCTGCGTGCTGAAGGCGGGCGAGGTGTTCGAGCCGGAGCACTGCGGGATCCGCTCCCGGTAGAGCGTCTCGATGAAGGACTGCGACACGCCGGAGGCGCCGGCGCCCACGATCGCCTCCACGCCCTCGCCGAGGAGCCAATCGACGGCGGCCGGAGCGGCGGCGGGGTCCGTCCCCGAGTCCGCGTGTGTGATCGTGAGCAGGCCGCCGGCGGCGCGGATGTCCGACTCGGCGAGCCGGACGGCCTCCAGCATCGGCAGGCCGATGCTGGAGAGCGACCCGCTCGCCGGCAGCACGGCCCCGACGTGGATCGCGACGCGGTGCGAGTCGCCCGCGTCCCCGCAGGCGCGCAGCCCGACCAGGGCCGCGAGCAGCAACGCCAGGAGAGTGATCGCGAGCCGGCTGGGCGTTCGTCTCATCTTCGCGGCAGCATACCCGAGGGGGATCCCGGCCCCGTCGCGTCCGGAGGGAAGCCGGGCGGAGGTCGCCGGGACCCGGTCAGTGCGGGGCGCCGAGGATCGCCGCAGCCGGCGCGTCGCCGCCCCGGGAGCATGCGCGCGTTGCGCACGGCCGCCCGCCGCCGCTGATCCGCAAACCCGTCTCGCCCTGTGGCCCTCGGCGCGGGATGCTATGAGGATAGCGTGGCGACGGTGCGCTCCGTGAGGTGTCAGATGGTGCGGGCGTCGGGCGCCGGCTCCGGCGAGGAGACGGCCTCCCTGGTCGAACGGCTCTGGAGCGGGCACGAGAGCTCATCGCTGCTGTCCCGTGCCGCGCGGGCGGTGGGTGCGGGGAGCGCCACCGACTGGGGCATGCCGCCAACGGTCGACGCGCCCGAGGGCATGATCATGCTCGGGGGCGGCATCCCCGACCCGGGAACGCTCCCGCGTGCCGAGCTCTCCGCGGCGCTCGGGCGGGTGCTTGCCGTGCCGGGCGACGGCGCGCTCCGCTACGCGGGTGCGCTCGGCTACGACGCCCTCCGTGAGGCGATCGCCCGCCGCAGCGGAGAGGGCGCGGGCGCCGAGCAGATCATGCTCACCAACGGCTCCGCCGGCGCGATCGACATCGTCTGCTCCACCTTTCTCGATCCGGGCGACGTCGTGGTCGTCGAGTCACCGACCTTCTCCGGCTCGACGCGCACCTTCCGCGGCCACGGCGCCGAGGTCGCGACCGTGCCCGTCGACGGCGACGGGCTCGATGTCGAGGCGCTCGCCGCGCTGCTCGGCCGCCTGGAGGAGGAGGGGCGGCGGGCGAAGCTCGTCTACACCATCCCCACCTACCACAACCCGACGGGCGCGACGCTCTCGCTCGAGCGTCGCCGCCGGCTGCTGCACCTCGCCGCCGGGCACGGCGCGCTCGTGATCGAGGACGACGCCTACGGCGAGATCGCCTTCGACGACGCCCGCCCGCCGTCGCTGGTCTCGCTCGCGGGCGGCGTCGGGGTCGTCGCCGTGCGGACCTTCTCGAAGATCCTCGCGACCGGGCTGCGGGTGGGCTGGATCCGCGCAGAAGCGCCGCTGATCGGGCAGATGGCGACGGTGCGCCACGACATGGGGGGCAGCCCCCTGCTCCACGCGATGCTCGTCGAGTACATGGCGGAAGGCCGGCTCGAGACGCACGTCGCCCGTATGCGCCCCCTCTATGCCGCACGCGCCAGCGTGCTGGCCGAGGCGCTCCGCAGGCACGCCTCGCCCCACCTCGACTTCGTCCCGCCGCGCGGGGGCTTCTTTCTCTGGGTGCGGCTCGCAGCCCGTCTCTCGGCCCCCGCCCTGCAGCGGGTCGCGATCGAGGAGGGCGTCTCCTTCCCCGTCGGGCACGCCTTCTACCCGGAGCGCGGCGCCGCCGCCGAGCGCCACATCCGCCTCGCCTACTCCACGCTCCCCGAGCGGGAGCTGGGCGAGGCGGCGCGGCGCATCGGCCGGGCCTGCCGGCGCGTCGCCGCGGACGCCGCCACCCGCCCGGTCGGCAGGCGGCCCCAGACGAAGAGCCGCTTGAAGGGGAAGAGGTAGGGGCGGCTGTCCGGCCCGTGCGCCCGCAGGCGACGGGCGTACTCGCCCAGCAGCCGCTCGTAGAGCGGGCCCGCCAGCCGCTCGCGGAAGGGAGTCAGCAGCGAGCCCTCCATCCAGGAGACGACGGAGTCGACGGAGGGCAGCAGGTGCTCGTACACCTGCAGGCGTACCAGCCGCCGCTCGAAGCCGAGGGTGAAGAGCATTTCGGCGTAGCGCTCGGGCGGGAGCACCGGAAACGGCCGCTCGTATCCCGCCATCCGATCGCGGTACGGCGGCTCGCCGGCGAGCTCGCGCGCGACCGTGTGCGAGGGGTGATCGTCGCTGACCGGCATCTGCGCGGCGATCTGTCCGCCGGCGGCGAGCAGGCCGGCGAGTCGAGGCCAGAGTTCCTCGTGGTGCTCCACCCACTGGAGGGCGGCGTTCGAGAAGATGAGGTCGGGAGGCGCCGCGGGCGTCCACGTGCGGATGTCCGCGCGCTGGAAGAGGAGGGCCTCATGCCGCCTCGGCGCCGCCTCGGCGAGCATCGTCTCCGAGGAGTCGATGCCGGTCGTCTCCCGGGCGTCGAGCGCGGCGTGCAGCCACGCCGTGAGCTCGCCGGTGCCGCAGCCCAGGTCGGCGACGCGCATCGACTCCGCCGGCTCGACCAGCGACGCGAGATCGCGGTAGGGCTGCGCGCGCTGCTCGCGGAAGCGCTCGTACTGCAGGGGATCCCAGGCCGAGCCCGGCATCACCCATAGAGCCCGCGGTAGAGCACGTCGGCGGGCTCGGTCGTGCGCGCCTGCCGCTCCCGGGCCTCGGCGAGGCGGCCGGGATCGATGGTTGCGACGACGACGCCCTCCCCCCGCGGACCCACGGCCGCGTCGATGCGACCCTCCGGTCCCACCACGACCGAGCGGGCTCCCCACCACGGGGTTCCGACCGGGTCGTCCGAGCGCACCTCGCGGGCGGTCGTCGCGGAGAGGACGTAGACCCCGTTCGCGTACGCGACCGCCTGCCGCATCGCCGTGTAGGGCGGACCCTCATCCGGCTGCCGCTCCAGGGAGGGGTGGACCACGATCTCGGCTCCGGAGCGTCGAAGCCTGCGCGTCGCCTCCGGCACCAGCAGTTCGCTCTCCACCAGGCAGCCGATGGCGCCGATCTCGGTCTGCGCGACCGGGAGCACCGCGTCGGCCCCGAAGATGGCGCGGTACTCCTCGTAGATGTCCCGGAGCGCCGTCACCTCGGGCGCGCTGTAAGCCTGCGCCTTCGGCGACCGCAGGACGAGGCCCTCCGGTCCGAGCACGAATCCGGTGTGAAAATAGCGGCCCGGCAGCTCCGGGACCGCCTCCTGCGCCGACGAGACGAAGTAGCAGCGGTGGCGGCGCAGCGCCTCCAGGATCGGCTCGAAGGGTTCGCCGGGGACCGGCATCGCGACGGCGTCGATGGAGACGTTCGAGAGGTGGCGGCTCGCGGAGGTGAGGCAGAGCACCGGGTAGACGAGGAGGCGGGGCGGCGGATCGGTCCGCTCCATGAGCGCGTCGATCTCGCGCGCGATGCGCTCGGCATTCCGGCGCATCGTGTCGTGGGCCGAGGCGTCGTCCCGGACCGGACGAACGGCCGCCTGCACCACGGCCGCGAGCCACGGCTCGCCAAAGCTGACCGCCTCCACCATCTCTCGCCCCTCCCCCGCGCGGGTCGCGCCGACCTTATCAGCATCGGCGTCTCCCCTTCCGGGCGGAGGCGGGCCGGCCGTCTGCTACCGTCTGGCCATGTGCAGGAGCATCAAGACGCTGCGTCCCGTCGGCGACCGGCAGCAGCCCGCGAGCGAGGAGGAGATCGCGGCTGCGGCGCTTCAGTACGTCCGCAAGGTGAGCGGCTATCGCCGGCCCTCCCGGGCGAACGCGGCCGCCTTCGCCGCCGCCGTCGACGAGGTCTCCCGGTCGACGAGCCGGCTCCTCGCGTCGCTGGGCGCAGCAGGCGCCGCCGGACGGGGTGCGGGCACCGCCGGGAGTGGTTCCTAGGGCGGGGCGCCCGAGCCCGCCGCGCCACCGCCGTCCGCAGCCCCGGAGAGCTGGCTCCGGTGCCACGCCACGGCGAGGCGGACCCCCTCCTCGATCGGCGTGCGGGCCTTCCAGCCCCAGCGCTCCTCCGCTAGGCGTGGCAGCAGCGCGATGCACCGGATCTCGCCGGGACGCGCCGGCTCGTAGAGCGGCGGCCGACCGTACGAGGTGGCCTCGGCGACCAGGGCGAAGACGCGCGCGGTCGTCGTCGCGATGCCGGAGCCGATCAGGCAGGTCGCCGGCTCCCCGTGCGCGGCGGCGAGCGCGGCGTCGACGACGTCGTCGATGAAGATGTAGTCACGGCTCTCTCCGCCGTCTCCGAAGATCGTGACGCTCTCTCCGCGCAGCATTCGGCCGGCGAAGATCCCGACCACCCCGTACTCGCGCGTGTGCACCTGCTGGGGGCCGTAGATGTTGCCGGGCCTCAGCACCGAGACCGAGGTGCCACTCCCGGCCGTCAGCGCGCCGAGGTAGAGCTCGGCCGCGAGCTTGGAGGTCCCGTAGACGGAGTTCGGCCGCGCCGGGTGCTGCTCGTCGACGGGCTGGTAGAGCGGTTCGCCGAAGAGGGCGCCGCCGGTCGAGAAGTAGACGATGCGTCGCACGCCGGCGGCGGCCGCCGCCCGTGCGACGTGGAGCGTCCCGAGCACGTTGACGTCCACGTCGTCGAGGGGGTCCCGCATCGAGGCGGCGACCGACGCCTGGGCGGCGAGGTGGAAGAGGACGTCGGGGCGAAGCTCTGAGACGAGCGCGGCGACGGCCTGCCCGTCGCGGACGTCGAGCGGGCGCTCCTCGATGCCGGCGGGGGGGTCGCGCGCCGGGGTCCCCGGACGCGCCAGATCGGTGGCGACCACGCGCCATCCCGCCGCCGCGAGCCTCGTCACGAGGTGCCGGCCGACGAAGCCGGCCGCCCCGGTCACCATCGCCGTCTGGCCCGCCGCCGGCACGCGCCACCTCCCGCTGCCAGAGCCGGGCCGTCCCGAGCCGGCTCTTCCCGCCGATGGTAGTGCGAGGGCCCCGCGCCGACACGCGGCGGCGCCCGCCCGCTGCGGCGGGCTAGCTCTCGCCGGCGGGCGTGACGCCGGGGCCCGTCGCCTCCTCCATCGCCTGCCGCGCGACGCGCCGCCCCATGCGGATCGAGTAGTTCTGGCCTCGGTCCTCGGGGTAGATCTGGGTCGTGTTGGCGAGCCACAGTCCACGCACCGGCGTGCGGTGGGGCGGAATCGACTCGTGGTAGCGGTAGTCGACGATCGGCTGCCCGGCGCGATCGGTGAAGAGCCACAGGTCGCGGATCCACGAGCGCTCGAAGCGGGGATTGAGACGCCGGAGGTAGGGCTCGTAGGCAGCCAGCACGGCGTTCGCATCCAGCGTCACGATCGGATCGTCGGGATCGACATAATTCGAGAGGTAGACGACGTGTCGTCCGCCGTACTCCTGGGGCGAGCGGAAATTGGTCTGCTCGACGGCCGCGACGAAGGGGCAGTCGTCGTCGGTGACGGTGAGCCAGTAGATGTCGGAGAGCGGACGGTCGAGCGCGAGCACGAGCACGGTCGCCCACTGGTAGCGCACGCGATCGAGCAGGGCGTCGTAGCGTGGCGCGAGCTCCGCGAGCTCCGGGAGCAGCGCCCGGAAGACAGGGGAGGGCGTCGTGGCCAGCACGAGGTCGGCCCGCTCCAGTTCGCCGCGCCGGACGACACCGACCGCGCGGCCGTCGGCCACGGCGATGCGCTCGACCGGCGACTCGACCCGAAGCGTGGCTCCGCGCGCGCGCGCGTCGTCGACGAGGGCATCCACCAGGCGTCCAAACGACCCGCGCAGGTAGCCGAGCCGCTCCGTCGCCAGGGGGCCGCCGCCCCGCGAGGCGAAGCGGAGGTAGATCTTGCCCCAGAACCAGACCATCGACACCTCGTCGGCGTGTCCGCCGAACTTGGCGCGAAGCAGCGGTCCCCACACCGCGTCGTAGCCCTGCTCGCCGACGGCGCGCAGGATCCAGTCGCGAGCGCGCTGGCCCTCGTAGCGCCGCCAGTCCCGCTGCCGCCGGAGCCACAGCGCGGCGAGGCGGAGCCGGAGCCGCGTCCAGAGCGACACGCGCGTGAAGCGGAGCAGGTCGAGCGGGCCGGAAAAGGGGTAGATCCGATCGCCGGCCGAGAGGCCCACGGAGGAGGGGAGCCACTCGAGCGCGTCGCCCAGCCCGAGCGCGTCTATGACCTCGACGATGTCGTGGTCGGAGCGGAACAGGTGGTGGTAGAAGGCCTCGATCCGGCCCCCGCCGATCTCGAACGTGCGGACCTGCCCGCCGAATTGACCGCCCGCCTCGTGGAGGCTGACCTCCCAGCCGGCGCGCACGAGCTCGTACGTCGCCGCCAGGCCCGCGACCCCGCCTCCGATCACGATCGCGCGTCGACCGCCGCCGGCGGTGCCCCGGGCGGCGGCCCCCTCCTCTGCCGCGCCGCTCGCCGGACTCATGCGCGGCCTCGTCCCGGCTGTGCGCGGCGGCTCGCCCGCGGTCGGCCCGGCGCCCGCATCCGCCGTCACCGTGCGTCTATTCCGGATCCGGATAGCGGTTGCCGATGATGTCGCGCGCCTCCAGCTCGGCCACCTCGCCGGCGCCGTAGCCGATCTCGGCGAGCACCTCGTGGTTGTGCTCGCCGAGCAGCGCGCAGCGCCGCTCCCACACGATCGGGTCGGGCTGCTGCTGCCACAGAAAGCCCGTCATCATCCGCTCCCCGAGATAGGGCTGATCGACGATCTGGAACCAGCCTCGCTCGTGGAGCTGCGGTGCGGCGGGCGGCTCGTTCGGCTGCAGGACCGGGGCGGCGATCGCCCCTGCGGCCTGCAGCTCCTCCGCGATCCCCCCCGCCGGCCGCTCCCGCGTGTAGGAGGCGATCGCCGCGTCGATCGCGGCGCGGGCCGAGAGCCGTCCGATCACCGTCGCCCACGGGTGCCCGTCGCCGGCCCACTCGGGATGCCCGAGTGCTCCCGCGAGGCCCCCCCACTGCTCGTCGTTCTCGCACACGATGGTGACCCAGCCCCCCGTCGCCGGATAGCAGTCGTGCGGGACGATGCGCGGATCGGTGTTGCCGACCCGCTCCGGGACACGGCCGTTGAGCGTCCACTCGGCCAGCACCGCCGGAAGCTGCCACTGGAGCTCCTCGACCTGTGAGAGATCGATGAAGCAGCCGGCTCCGGTCTGCTCGCGCCGGAGCAGCGCGGCGCCCGTCGCGAAGACGATCGCGAGCGGGACACTGGCATCGGAGTGGAGCGCGCCCACGATCTCGTCCGGGCGCGTGCCCGGATAGCCCCGGATCGCATGGTGTCCGGCGGCGGCGTCGAAGCCGTTCCCGAACATCAGGTAGCCCTGGTAGGGGCCGCCCTGGCCCCAGCCCGCGATCGAGATCATCGTGAGGCGGGGGTTGAGTGCGCGGACGGTCTCCCAGCCGAATCCGAGCCGCTCGATGGTGCCGCCGGTGAACCCCTCCACCAGCAGGTCGGCACCGGCGATGAGCCGCCTCAGCACCTCTGCGCCCTCCGGCCTGCGCGCGTCGACCGCGATGTTGCGCTTGTTGCGGTTCCCGTGGATGTGCGAGTTGACGCGCTCGTAGGCGGGCCCCGGGCCCGGGGCGACGCGGCTGTCCTCCCGGAGCGGCCTCGTGACGGAGGGGCGGGGGTAGGTCTCGACCTTGATCACATCGGCGCCCAGGTCGCCGAGCAGCGTGCATCCGAACGGACCGGCCCAGACCTCGGCCAGCTCCACGACCCGCAGCCCCGCGAACGTGCGGCTCATCCCGTCACGCCCGCCCGCGCCAGCGCCTGCCGCTCGTCGGAGCCGTATCCCAGCTCCGCGAGCATCTCGTCGGTGTGGGCACCCAGCGAGGGGCTCGCCTGTAGCCTCCACGCCGGTTCCGCCCCCTCCAGGCGGAAGGGTGCGGCGGCGAGCCAGTGCGAACCCACGCCGGGCTGCTCGATCTGCACGTACGAGCTGCGGTGGATCGCCTGCGGATCGTCGAGCAGCTCGGAGGCGTCGAGGACGGGGGCGACGGGCACGCGCGCCGCCTGCAGCTCGCGGAAGACCTCGAGCTTGGAACGCGTGTCGAGCCAGGGGCGGAGCAGCGCCACGAGCTCGCCGCCGTTCTGCTCGCGCGCCCCGATCGTGGCGAAGCGCGGGTCGTGCTCCAGCTCGGGCTGGCCGACAGCCTCGCACAGGCGCCCCCAGAAGGCGTCGCCGGTGCCGGCGAAGATCAGGTACCCGTCGCGCGCGCGCAGGGAGCCGACCTGCCCCGAGGCGAGGATCGTCCCACTGATGGCCCACAGCGGATATCCGGAGTCGACGTTGCCCATCAGCGACTCGACACCCGAGATGTCGACCACGCGGCGCTCGCCGTCGATCCGCGATCCCCACACGGCCGCCATCCCTGCGGCGGCGGCGGTGCAGCCGATCTGCACCGTGGCGACGAAGGGCCCGTAGCGCAGCGGCGTGCCGCCGGGGGGCGTATGGCGCGTCGTGCGCGTCGACCATCCGAAGAGCGTGAGATCGCTCTCCCGCCGCGACGCGTGGGAGCCCGTCATGCCGTGCGGCGTGATCGTCACGACGTTCGGCCGCTGCGCGCCGAGCACTCCCAAGAGCGTTCGCGCCTCCTCGGGCGGGAGCTCCACCAGCGCGAGCTCGGCGCTCCCGGCGAGCCGCGCGAACACCTCGCGTCCCGATGCGGTGCGGTGATCGAGCACGACCGAGCGTTTCCCCGTGTCGAAGGCGAGGTGGAAGGCGCCGCGGTCGGGGTGAGGGCGATCCTCCGGGAAGGGGTCGACGCGACGCGCGTTGCCTCCGCCCGGGACCTCGATTTTCACGACGTCGGCGCCGTAGTCCGAGAAGCGCTTTCCGGCCGCCGAGACGGCGACGTCACCCCCCAGCTCGACCACGCGGATCCCGCTCAGCGGCTGCATGGGGCGATGCTAGCCCAACCGGCGCGGATTTGTTTGGAGAGCTCGGCCCGCGCCGCCCGGATCCGCCCCTCATCTGCTACGGTCGGCTCCTTCCCCGGCCGGCCGGAGATCCGGCGCGACGGCACGGCGAGGTGCGAGATGCGCATCGGCGTCCAGCTCATCGGCCCGCGACTCTCGGAGCTCGGCACCCTTGCGCGCTACGCCGAGGAGGCCGGTCTCGATATCGCGGGGCTCCCCGGAGGCGGCGACTATCCGCGGCTGACCCGCCTCATCCATGCCACCGAGCGGATCCGCGTCGCGACCGCGATCGTCCCGCTCTTCCACGCGACGCCCTACCTCCACGCGCTCTCGGCGATGGAGCTGCAGTCGCTCTCCGGCGGGCGCCTCGTGCTCGGCGTGGGGTCGCAGACGAAGGGGCAGGTCCGCACGCAGGCCGGCTTCGACCCGCCGAGTCCGGCCCGGATGTCGCGCGACATGATGCGCGCGATCCGGGCGCTCATGTCCGGCGAGCGCCGCTACGACGGCGAGTTCTACCGCGTCGACATTCCGGCGATCCGCTTCCGCAGCGGCGGCGTCGACCTCAGGCCGCCGCCGATCTACTTCTCCGGCGTCAACCCCCTCAACCTGCGCATCGCCGGCGAGGTCGCCGACGGTCTCATCGCCCATCCCATCTTCACCGTCGCCTACTACCGGGACACGGTGTGGCCGCGCATCGAGGAGGGCCTGGCCCGCAGCGGCCGCGCCCGCGACGGCTTCGAGATGTGTGCGATGCCGATGTACTGGCTCGTGGATGAGACCACCTCCCGGGCGGAGGCCTACAGCCGCGGCAAGCGGAACCTCGCGATGTACTTCAGCACGCGCGCCTACAGCGGCTTCATGCAGCAGCACGGGTGGGAGGCCGAGCGCGAGGCGATCCGGGCGGTGTGGGCGGAGGCCATGGAACGCGGCACCCCGATCGACCCGCTCGCGATGGAACGGATCGTCAGCCAGGAGATGGTCGACGAGGTCTGCCTCGTCGGCACCGCGAGCGAGATCCGGGAGAAGGCGGCCGAGCGCTACGACGGCATCGCCGACACGCTGCTCTTCTACTCCTTCCACGACCCCTACGTGCACGATGAGGAGGAGCCCGGGCGCGCGGAGCGGAACCTCTACCGCCTGATCGACGCCTACCGCGGACGGCCGGCGGGGTAGCGCCTCGGCGGCTCGGGCCGGGGTGTCGTCTTCCGGCTGCCGGCTGCGGCACCGGGCGGGCTATGATGGGCCGGCCGGCGGGAGGGCGACGGGTGGCGGACGAGCGCTGGCAGCAGGCGTGGGACATCACGGCCCGCGCCGTGGGGACCGACTACGGCGGCGAGCCGGAAAAGGCGGTCGAGGCGGTCGAGCTTTCCTCGATTCGCCGCTTCTGCGAGCCGCTCGAGTTCGACTGTCCGCTCCACTACGACGCCGCCGTCGCCAGGGAGTACGGCTTCCGCGACGTGCTGGCGCCCTGGAGCGGCATCTCGCAGACCTTCAGCCGCCGCGGCCACTGGCGCCCGGGCATGCCGACCCGCTATCCCGCCCCCGATCGTGACGCGGTCATCCTCGACACCGAGCTCGGCGTCGATCCGGAGCCGCCGGGACCGCCATACACGGCGACCTTCGCAACCGACATCGAAATCGAGTACCACGAGCCGGTCTGCGTCGGAGACCGGCTCACGCGCAGCGGCCGCCGGCTCGTCGCGGTCGTGCCCCGGGAAACCCGCGTCGGCCGCGGCGCCTTTCTCACATTCGAGAGCCGCCTCCACAACCAGCGCGGCGAGCTCGTCGCCGTGCAGCGCAACGGGAGCTTCCGGTATACGCCCGGTGTGCCCGCGGAGGGCGCCCGCCCGGCCCGCCCGGCGGAAGCGCCGGAGCCCCGCGGGGTGCCTCCGGCGCTCGCCTCCAGCGTCGACTGGTCCCGCCAGCGCCATGTCGAGGACGTCTCGGTTGGTGAGGAGGTCCCGCCGCTCGCCGTCCACCTCACGATCGCGAGGCTTGTGGTGGAGGCGGGCGCCAATCTCGACTTCAGCCGCGTACACCACAACACGGCGGTCGCGCACGCCACGGGGGCGCCCGACATGTACGCCAACAACGTCTTCATCCAGGGCTGGTGGGAGCGCTGCGTGCGCGAGTACATCGGGCTCGCCGGCCGCGTGCGCCGGGTCGGCCCGCTCCGCATGCGCATCTTCAACACG
Organism: Chloroflexota bacterium; assembly: GCA_026713865.1. Taxonomy (GTDB): domain Bacteria; phylum Chloroflexota; class Dehalococcoidia; order UBA2979; family UBA2979; genus VYDC01. The sequence goes on from JAPONQ010000026.1 coordinate 54,793, forward strand.
GTCGGGGAGACGGTCGTGACGGGGGGCGTGGTGCGCCGCGTCTGGGAGGAGGCGGGCGAACACCTGGTCGAGCTCGAGATGCGCAGCGAAATCTCGCGCGGCATCTCCGTCGGGCCCGGTCCGGTGATCGTCGCGCTCCCCTCCCGCGGGAGCTGAGCTCCCCTCCCCGTGCTTCGTCGCCTCCTGCCCGGCGTCTATGAGGGCTGGATCGTCGCCGGCACCGCCGGTCTGCTCTCGATGACGGTGGCGGCCGTCTTCTTCTACGGATTCGGGACGCTGTTCAATCCGATCCGCGAGGAGTTCGGCTGGAGCGCCGCGACGACCGCGCTTGCGTTCTCGCTGCGCGCCGAGGCGCAGGGGGCGGCGGCACCGCTCGTGGGGACGGCGATCGATCGCCTGGGGCCGCGCCGCGTGCTCGTCGTCGGCGTCGTGGTCTCGGCGGCGGGCGTGCTGCTGCTCTCGCTCATGCAGGCGCTCTGGCAGTTCTACGCCACGATGCTCGTGCTCTCGGTGGGAATGGGCGCGGTCGGGGGCCAGGTCGGGATTACCGCCACCGCAACCTGGTTTCGCAGACGGCGGGCTCGGGCGATCGGCCTCGTGATCCTCGGCCCGGGCTTCGCCGGACTCTTCGTCGCCGGCGTCGGTGCGCTCGTCGAGGGGCTCGGGTGGCGTGCTGCTCTGCGCGTGCTCTGCGCGATCTTCGTCGTCGTCGGCGTCTTTGCCGCGCTCCACGTGCGCTCCCGGCCGCGCCTTCACCCGCAGCCCCTCGACGGCCTCTCCGACGCAGAGGGTGGCGAGGAGGCCGGCGCCGTGGGAGTCGAGTGGGGAATGCCCCTCAGGGAGGCCTGGCGCACGCGTGCCTTCCTCTTCACCTCCTTCGGACAGGGAGCGGCGTTCTTTGCCTCGACGGCGGTGATCGTGCATCAGATCCCCTACCTCGAGTCGCTCGGCATCGCTCCGGCGGTGGCCGCCGCCTCCGTGGCCGCCTTTACGCTCGGATCGATAGGCGGGCGCGTCGGATTCGCGCTGATCGCCGATCGCTACGAGAAGCGCATCCTGCTCGCCATCGCCTGCGCCGTCGTGGTCGCGGGGATGCCGCTGCTCGCCGCCGCCGAGGGACTCTGGCAGGCGTCAGCCGCCATCGGCATCGTCGGCGCGGGTGTGGGCGGAACGCTCCCGACGCGGCCGGCGCTGCTCGCCGACTACTTCGGTACGCGGCACTTCGGTGCCATCCTCGGGCTGGGGATGACGCTGCTCACGCTCGGCGCCGTGGTGAGCCCCTGGATGGTCGGATGGCTCGTCGACCGCACCGGCGAGTACACGCTGGGATGGGTCGTGTGCGGGCTGGTCGCGACGCTGTCGGTGCCGTTGATGCTCTTCGCGACACCCCCGGACGCCCGGGGCCATCGCCGGGCCGTGTCAGGGGGCGGCGCCGCCCCGGGGGGTCCCGGGCGCTGATGACGCTTCGCTATCCTGCCCCGCCTGCCCCGCCTGCCCCGCCTGCCCCGCCCGCCCCGCCCGCCGCGAGCGGCGCGAAGGCGTCGATCGCGCGGTAGAGGTCCTCCTCGCTCTCGCGGGTTCGGCGCTCGCGCTCCTCCGGCGCCGCGTACGAATCGTGGAGGGGGTAGAGGAGCAGCGTGTCGGCCCGCCCCTGGAAGCGCTCGCGTGCCATCGCCCGGAGCTCGGCCGGCGTCCCGATCAGACAGACCTCCTCGGCCATGGCGTCGCTCACGATCGCCTCCATCTCCGATCCGTCGATCGGTGTGCGGGAGGCCTGGGCCCGTTCCCACCCCCCCCGGATGGCGTCGCGCTCGCGCGACCAGCCGTGCAGCTCCATGAAGCCGCCGTAGGCGCGCGTGGAGTAGTAGTTCGCGAGGTTGCGCTTCGCCCGGCGGTAGCCCTCCTCGCGCGTCGCCCCGTCGCCGACGACCCACACCATCGGCATCGCGCAGAGTTCGAACTCCCGCCGCCGCCGGCCGGCTCTCTCCAGGCCACGCGCGACCTCCGGCAGCACGACCTCCTCCATCCACCGCACGCTGTAGATGGGATGCCCGACGAGGCCGTCCGCCACCTCTCCCGCGACGCGCAGGTTCAGGCGGTTCACACCGGAGAAGTGGATGGGAGGCGCCGGGACCGCACGATGCCGCGCCCGCAGGCTGAAGCCGCCCGGGGGATCGGCGCTGTAGAACTCCCCCTCGTAGCGGCCCTCCGTCATCAGCGCGCGGATTGCCCGGATCATGTCGCGCGCCCGCGCTGCCGGCCGGGGGAGGTCGACCCCGGCCATCCGGCGCACCTGGCCCTTTGTCTGCGAGCCCAGGCCGAGCACGAAGCGGCCGCCCGACATCTCCTGCAGGGCGATCGCGGTGGAGGCGTGGAGGTACGGCGTGCCCTGGAACATGGGGATGATCCCGGTTCCGACGCGGATGCGCTCGGTCGCGTCGATCACGCGCATCGCACCGATGTAGAAGCCGCCGGTGGGGAAGAAGGCCGAGTCGAGACCGGCCCGCTCGGCGGCGCGCGCCAGCGGCACCATCTCCTGCGGCCGCGTCCCGACGATCTGTATCCCGATGCGCATCCGAGCGCGCTCCTCTCGCGCCCGAGGCGCGGATCCGACCGCGGCCGCGCCTACCCGCGGGGCAGGCCCAGGCCGCGGGTCGCGATCACGTTGCGCTGGATCTCCGAGCTCCCGGCCCCGATGGTGGCGGGGATGCTGCGCACGTAGTCATGAGTGAAGGCCGCCTCCATCGGCGAGAGCGGGTCCTCGGGGTCCCACAGGTTCGCGTAGAGCCCGAAGACCTTGATCCCGGTACGGTCCATCCGCTGCCCCGCCTCCGATCCAAACATCTTGGCGACCGAGGCCTCGTAGTTGGGGACGCCCCCGCTCGCCTGGATCGTCACGATGCGCAGGGAGAAGCCGAGCATGACCTCGGCCTCGACGGCCCGCTCGGCCAGCTCCTGCCGCACGGAGTCGAGCTCGCTCAGGCGCGCACGCGGCCGACCCGCGCCGGTCGCGTGCGCGGCGAGCCGCGTGATCCGCCGGCGGAGCTCGATGGCGCCGGTGACGTTGGAGCGCTCGTTGTCCAGGAGCGTCATCGCCACGTACCAGCCGCGGTTCTCTTCGCCGACGATCTGGTCCGCCGGCACGCGCACGTTCTCGAAGAAGGTCTCGTTGATGTGATGGCCCCAGGCCGCGTCGATGAGCGGGCGCACCGAGACGCCGGGCGCCTGCATCGAGGTCAGGAGGAGCGAGATGCCGCGGTGCTTCGGGGCCTCCGGGTCGGTTCTCACCAGGAGCGCGATCCACGACGCGTAATGGCCGAAGGACGTCCAGATCTTCTGTCCGTTCACGACGTACTCGTCGCCGTCGCGCACCGCGCGCGTCGTGAGGGAGGCGAGGTCGGATCCCGCACCCGGCTCGGAGAAGCCCTGTGACCAGACTCCCTCGCCGCGCAGGATTGAGGGAAGGAATCGGCGCTTCTGCTCCTCGGTCCCGTGCACGATCAGGGTGGGACCCAGCATCGAGATGCCGACGTTGCTCCCTACCGGTGGCGCGCCGCCGGCCGCCATCTCGGCCTTGAGGATGTACTGCTCCATCGGCGAGAGGCCGCCGCCCCCGTACTCGGCGGGCCAGTGGGCCGCCACCCAGCCCCGGCGCGCGACGGCGTCGAACCACGCGTTCGCGGCCTCGCGCCGGACGGAGTCGCCGGAGGTGGAGTCCGTCTGCCACGGAAACGAGTCCTCGCGGAGGTCGTGCGCCGACCGCTCTTGGTAGAAGTCGGGGAGCTCCTCCTCGATCAGGCGGCGGACCTCGGTGCGGAAGCTTCCCTGCTCGGCGGTATCGTCCCAGTCCATCTCTCGCTCCCGGGTGTCGCGTCGCGGTGCCGCGGCGCCGGCCGGCGCCGTCCCGCGCCCACGCGGGAATATAACGTGCGACGAAGGTCCCGGTCGCCGGGGGCGGTCCGGGGATCTACGCTGGGGGCCCGGGGCGGATCGCCAGGAGGATGCCCGTGGCCTACGAGTTCGCGATCTACGAGAAGCGACCCGACAAGCACCTTGCCGTGATCACGATGAACCGGCCCGAGGTGATGAATGCCCTCCACCTGCCGGCCACGCTCGAGCTCACCGCGATATGGGACGACTTCGCCGCCGATCCCGACCTCTGGGTCGCGATCCTCACCGGAGCGGGCGAGCGCGCGTTCTCGGCGGGAAACGACCTGAAGTACCGGCCCGCCCCCGACGATCCGCCGCGCCCGCCGACGGGGTGGGGAGGGCTCCTGACGCGCTTCGATCTCTACAAGCCGACGATCGCGGCCATCAATGGCTGGGCGATGGGCGGGGGTCTTGAGATCGCGCTCGCCTGCGACATCATCGTCGCCGCGGAGACGGCACGGCTGGGCATGCCGGAGGTGCGCGTCGGCGGCGCTCCCAGCGAGAGCGGCGGCGCGCACCGGCTGCCGCGCCAGATCCCCTCGCGCATCGCGATGGCGATGCTGCTCACCGGGCGCCCGATCGCGGCCGCCGAGGCGTACCGCGTCGGTCTCGTCAACGAGGTCGTGCCGGCCGACCAGCTGATGGCGGCGGCGGAGCGCTGGGCGGCCGCGATCGCGGAGGCGTCACCGCTCGCCGTGCGCGCGGTCAAGGAGGCTGCACTCTCGGGCGCGGACCTGCCCCTGGAGACGGCCATGGCGGTCGATTACCCGGGGATCGACAGGTTGCGCGAGTCGATCGACCGCGAGGAGGGGCGGAGGGCCTTCCGCGAGAAGCGCGAGCCGCAGTGGTCGGGAAGGTAGCCGGCGCGTCGGTGCGGTGCGTCGGATATCATTCGTTCCCCACGGTGGGGAGGGGGTGACGTGTCGCTGCTGGGCGGCCTTCGCGTCATCGACCTGTCGAGCGGGCAGGCCGGCGGGATCGCCACGATGGTGCTGGCCGACTTCGGCGCCGACGTCATCAAGGTCGAGCGCCCGGGCGGCGACCCGACACGTCGGGAGCCGGCCGCCCCGATGTGGCTGCGCGGCAAGCGCAGCATCGTGCTCGACCTCGACGAGGCGCCGGCGCGCAAGCGCCTCGCCGATCTCGCCGCCTCCGCCGACGTCGTGCTCGCGAGCTATCGTCCCGGCGTCGCCGCGCGCCTCGGCGCGGATTACGAGACGCTCGGCACCGGCAACCCCTCTCTCATCTACTGCTCAATCACCGGCTTCGATCCGACCGGGCCCTACGCGCGATACCGCGGCTACGAGTCGGTGGTCGCGGCGAAGAGCGGCCGCATGCTGATGTTCGAGGGGCAGGTCGACCGCGATGGCCCGGCGTATGCCTCCGTCCCCGTCGGGACGCACGTGGCGGCCCAGTCGGCGATCACCGCGGTGATGGCGGCACTCCTGGCCCGGGAGCGGGACGGGAGCGGGCAGCTGGTGGAGACCAGCCTGCTGCGCGGCATGGTCCCGTTCGAGATGGCGGGGTTGCTCTACTGGCAGCTCCACCGCCGGGATCCGGACTCCTTCCCCGCCCTCGGCGGGAGGACGTTCGGAGGCCCGCCGCGCGTCGGCTTTGATCCGTACCCGGCGCGCGACGGTACGTGGCTGCAGTTCGCGTGCATCGTCGAGCACCTCTTCGACTCGCTGATCGCCGCGCTCGGCCTGACCGAGGAGCGCCGCCGGCTCGGCCTCGGCGGCGCACCGGCGGATCTCGACGCCGGGCGGCTCGAGCGGCTGCGCGAGCTCGTCGCGGCACGCATCGCCGAGCGTGACGCCGGCGACTGGATGAAGCTCTTCGTCGCGGACGGGAACGTCGCGGCCGATCCCTGGCTGACCACGCAGGAGGCCCTCGATCACCCGCAGATCGTGCATAACGGGGAGGTGGTCACGCTCCGCTCGCCCCGGCTGGGAGAGACGCGGCAGCTCGGCCCCCTCGCGTCCATGCCGGCGACTCCCGCCGCCCCCGCCGCGTGGCACGCGCTCCCCGGCGAGCACCAGGACGCGGACTGGCGGGAGCGGCCGCCGGCCGCCCCCCGCGCCCCGGCCGTGCAGGCCCGCTCTGCCCCGCCCCTGGACGGGGTGACGGTGCTGGAGTTCGCCTCGGTCGTCGCCGTGCCCTTCGCCACGACGGTGCTCGCCGATCTCGGTGCGCGCGTGATCAAGGTCGAGCCGGTGGAGGGCGACAGTTTCCGGGCGAGCGGGAGTCCCGGTGCCGGGAGCTCGCGGGGGCTCGGCTCGCTCAAGACGACCGCCGGCAAGGAGAGCATCTGCGTGAACCTGAAGTCACCGGAGGGGCGGCAGATAGTTGCCGGCCTCGTGGAGCTCGCGGATGTGCTCGTGCACAATTTCCGCCCCGGTGCCCCCGAGCGCCTCGGCATCGGCTACGAGCAGCTGGCGTCCCGGCATCCGCGTCTCATCTATCTCTCGGCGATGGGCTACGGGACGGACGGTCCCCATGCGCACCGTCCCACGGCTCATCCCGGACCGGGGGCACTCCTCGGGGGTGCGCACGCGCAGGCCGGAGGTCGCCTCCCGGCGCCGCGGGATCTCGAGGAGCTGCGCCTGGCCAACGGGCGGCTGATGCAGGCGAACGAGTTCAGCCCGGACCTCAACGCGGGCGCCGTCGTGGCATCGGCGGCGCTGCTCGGGCTCTACGGGCTCAGGACGCGCGGGGTCGGGCAGCACATCCGCGTGACGATGCTCGGCGCCAACGCCTACGCCAATGCCGATGACTTCGTCTCCTACGCCGGGAAGGCGCCTCGCCCGTTGCCCGATCCCGAGCTGCTCGGCCTCTCGGCCCTGCACCGCCTCTACCGAAGCGGCGGGACGCGCGAGGAGGGAGGTGCGTGGCTCTTCCTCGCCTGTCCGACGGAAGGCGAGTGGCAGGCGCTCGCCAGCACTCCCGGCTTCGAGCACATCGCCTCCGATCCGCGCTTTGCGAGCGCGGAAGACCGCCGGCGGCACGACGGGGACCTCGCCGTCGCGCTGGCCGCCGTCTTCGCGACGAGGAGCGCGGAGGAGTGGGAGGCGGAGCTGTGCGGGCGCGACGTGGCCTGCGTGCGCGCGGACGGTGGCACGCCGGGTCTCTTCTGGGAGAGCGACACGCATGTCGGCGCCGCCGGACTGACCGTGGAGGCGAGGCACCCGCGCTGGGGACGGTACCGCCGCTACCCTCCGCTCCAGCACCTCGCCCGCACCCCGGAGCGGCCTCGGGGAGGCGTTCTGGGCGGCCAGCACGCCCGGGCGCTGCTCCGTGAACTCGGGTGGGAGTCCGGCGCCGTCGACGCGCTCTTCGACCGGGGCGTCGTCACCGAACTCGACCGCTAGGCCGGCCCGCGGGATCCGCTCAGGCGCCGAGGACGGCGCGCGTGCCCGACCAGATGGCGGCGCGTGTCCCGAGACACTCGGCGCCGCGGCCCCACGGGCTCAGACGCGTGTCGAAGGCCATGCCGGTCTCGACCTCGGCCACGTGGACGCACGGAGCGAACTCGAGCAGCTCCCGCTGCACGTCGAGGTAGGCGCGCGGCTGCTGCTCGGCGGGCGCCCCGCGTACCTCCTTCAGGCGCTCGGTCCAGCGGCGATCGCGGAACCAGAGTGGATCGCGCAGGCCGGCCGGGGAATCGTAGTCGTGGCCGAGTTCATACGCCGGCTCGTTGACTGCGTGGCTGCACTCGTTCTTGAACCACATCGGCGCTGCGACGGTGTCGGGCGGCGGGCGGAGCAGCCTCACCTCGGCGTTCACGCCGACGGCCGCGAGCGCCGGCCGCACGACCTCGGCGAATCGCAGTGACTCCGGCGTCGGGTCGATGTAGAGCTCGGTCTCGACGCCCTGGGGATAGCCGCTCGCGGCGACGAGGCGCCTCGCCGCGTGCCCGTCGGTCTCGTAGCGCCCGAGGCCCGCAGCGTGGTGGAGGGTCGAGCTGCTCACCGGGCCGTAGCTGCGACGACCGTGCCCGCCGTAGACGTCGCGCAGGATCCGCTCGTAGGGGAGCGCGAACCGCACGGCCTGCCGGAGCCGCTGGTCGTCGAAGGGCGGCTCGCGGAAGTTGAACTCCAGCGTGGAGTGGTTGTAGCGAACGCGCCGGAGCTCCACTCCCGGCCGCCCCGAGAAGCGCGCCAGCTCCTCGGGGTAGAGCCCGAACAGGGCGTTGACGTCGCCACTCTCGAAGAGCGCGAGCGCCTGCTCGCGGCTCTCGACGCCGACCTGTGCGATGGCGTCGAGTCCGGGTCGTCCCGCCCAGTAGTCCTCGTGGGCGCGGAGCTCGACTACTCCCTCCGCCTGCGCCGCGAGGACGAAGGCACCGAAGCCGGCTGCGTGCCGCTCGATCCAGCCACGGGCCCAGGGATCCTCGTCGGAGGCGTGCCGTCGCGCCTCCTCGGCGTCCACCACCAGGTTGGAGGGGAAGACGAGGTAGGAGGCGAACTGGGGGTTGGGGCGGGCGAGATGGAAGTCGACCGTGTAGCGGTCCGCGGCGACGATCGCCTCGGGGCCGGGCAGCCCGCCGATGCGCCGCAACCTCCATCGCCCCAGCGCCCGGAGCTCGAGGGAGCGCGCGAGGCCCCAGCGCACATCCTCCGAGGTGAGCTCGTTCCCGGCAGCGCTCCGCACGCCGCGTCGGATCGAGAGGCGCCAGCGGAGCGCGTCCGGGGAGCCCTCCCAGCGCGTCGCCAGCCGCGGCTCCGGATCGCCGGGGAGAGGGCTCCAGACACCGTCCGCGTCGGTCCCGATCCTCGGGAAGGCGAGCGGCTCCCACGTCAGGTGCTGCGTCGGGTTGTAGGTCACGCGGTGGGAGTCGTTGTCCCAGCCCTCGCCGGTGACGGGACGGGCGACGGGAAAGACCAGAGTCCGGGGCGACGGGGAGAGCGACATGCCCGTTTCCTCCTCCGCGCGCCGGCGTCTCGACACGGTACAGTGCCGGGGGCGGTGCCGATGGTGCGGGCGAGCAAATCCGGGGATCCCGGCGCCGGACCCCCGTTCGCGGGGCTGCGGATCGTGGAGCTCGGCGGGGCGGTGCCCTCGACCGCCGCGACGAAGCGCTTCTCCGATCTCGGTGCGGACGTGGTCAAGGTGGAGCCGCCCGCCGGCGCTCCCGTGCGACGCCTGCGTCCGTTCCCGGAGGACAGGCCGCAGCTCGACGGCGGCGCCTTCCACGTCGCCCTCGATACCGGCAAGCGCTCGCTGCTGCTCGACGTCGACAGCGCCTCCGGGCGGGAGGTGATCGGGCGGCTCGCCGCAACCGCCGACCTGCTCGTCTCCGATCTTCCGGCGGCGGAGGCGCGGGCGCTTCGGGATCGGCTCCCGGGCGGGGAGTCCGGCCCGAGCATGGTGGCGATTACTCCCCACGGCCTGGAGGGGCCGTTCGCCGCCCGCCGTGAGAACGACGCGTCCCTCTTCGGCTGGTCGACGCGTGCCTTCAACCAGCGAGTCCCGGGGGCTTCCGACCGCGGGCCGCTTCGCTACGCCCCGTTCCTCGCCGAGGTGCAGGTCGGCTCGACCGCAGCGGCCGTGGCGGCGGCCGTGGTGTGGGCGCAGCGGCGGGACGGGGTTCGGCGCTTCGTCGATCTCTCGGCGGTCGAGGCGCTCGCCGGCAACGTCGACAGCGCCTTCTTTCTCTACGCGATGACGGGCACCGCCGAGACCTACCCCCGCCCGACGGACACGGGAGCGCGTACCTACGCCTGCCGCGACGGCCACGTGCTGATGCTGCAGGTGGACCGGGAACCGGCGCGCTCCCGCGTGCAGGCGCTCGTGGGAGCGCCCGGTGCGTCGGCGGGCGCCGACTCGCCGCTGGAGGAGCGACTGCGCTCGTGGCTCGCGGGCCGCACGAAGCAGGAGGCCTTCCAGTCTCTCCAGCGAGCCGGCGTGATCGCGGCGCCCATCCTGGCCGCCTCCGAACTGCTCTCGGACCCGCAGGCGGTGGCGCGGGGCTCCTACGTGCGCATCGAGCACCCTGCGCGCGGGGAGACGACGATCGCCGGGCCCCCCTTCCGCATCGCCTCCGGCGCGCGGACAGCGTGGGAGGCGCGACCCGCTCCCGCACCCGGGGCCCACACGGGGGAGCTCCTGACCGAGCTCGGCTATACGCCGCAGGAGCAGATCGCGCTGGTGCGCGCGGGCGTGGCGCTGTGAGCAGCAAAGTGCTGCGCGGCGTGCGCGTGGTCGAGCTGGCCGAGGTCTGGGCGGGGCCGATGGGCTGCTCGCTTCTGGCCGACCTCGGCGCGGACGTCGTGAAGGTCGAAACCTTCCCCCGCAGCTCCATGACGCGACCCGTGGAGGCCGACGCCCGCGTCGGGGCGGGGACGGGCCCGCCGTACGAGCGCGTCAACGTCCACCACCATGCGAACCGCAACAAGCGGAACATCGCCGTCGACGTGCGCACTCCGGCCGGCGCGGAGGTGCTGCGCCGGCTGGTGGTGGGAGCGGACCTTCTCGTCGAGAGCTTCTCGGCAGGAACCCTGGAGAGGCTGGGATTCGGGTGGGCCGCCGTGCACGCGATTGAGCCGCAGGCGTCGCTGATCTCGCTCGCCGCGTGGGGACAGGACGGGCCGTACCGCGGGTACCGGATGTTCGGGAGCGGCCTCGACGCGATGGTCGGCCACCACCTCGTGCGGGGCCACCCCGGTGCGCCGCTGGAAGAGACCGGGCCGACGGTGCATTCCGACGCCGCCGTGCCTCTGACCGTGGTCTTCGCCGCGGTGGCGGCGCTCGCGCTCCGTGACCGCAGCGGCGAGGGCTCGTGGGTTGACCTCGCGCAGGTCGAGGACCTCGCCTGGCAGCTGCCGGCGATTCTCGCCGAGTGGCTCGCGAACGGGCGCCTGCCGCCGCGAGTGGCCAACGGCGATCGGGACGTGGTGCCGCACGGCTACTACCCGGCGGCCGGCGGCGAGTGGATCTGCGTCGCGGCCGAGGACGACACGCAGTGGGCGGCGCTCGCCGAGGCGATCGGCCGGCCCGAACTGGCGCGGGAGCCGCATCCGTGGACGTCGGTCGTCGGCCGCATGCGTGAGCGCGGGGCCGTCGACGCCGCCGTCGCTCGCTTCGTCTCGTCCCTGCCCGCCGCGGAGGCCGCCGAGCACATCCAGCGCCTCGGCGCGATCGCGGCGCCGGTGCTGGGGCCCGGGGGTCCGCTCGCGAGCCCGCAGCTCCGCGCCCGCGGCTGGCTGCGCTCGATCCGCCACCCGCACGTCGGGAGGCGCGAGGTCGGCGGCTTCCTCTGGCAGCTGGATCCCGACCCGCCGGCGTGGGATCGGAGCGCGGCGCTCGTCGGGGAGCACAATGGAGAGGTTCTCGCCGAGCTCGGCTACAGCGCCGCCGAGATCGGCGAGCTGGCGGCGGAGGGTGTCATCGGCGATCGCTATGAGGAGCCCCCGTGAGGACTCGCCGGCGACCGGGTCGCGGCTCCCCCCGCGGCGTGCGCGGGGCGGTGCCGGGGGGAGGGGAGGTCAGCGATGGGGTTCATTCGGGAGCGGCTCAGCCTGGCGGGAGAGGTGGCCGTCGTCACCGGCGCGGGCAGCGGCATCGGGCGCGCGATCGCGCTGGGGCTCGCCGATATCGGCGCCCGTGTGGTCGTGGGCGAGCTCGACGAGGGGAGCGGGCGGGCCACGGCGGCGGCCATCGAGGAGCGCGGCGGCGAATCGCTCTCCGTGCCGACCGACGTGCGCGAGCGGGAGCAGGTCCAGCGGCTGATCGATGAGGCGATCGAGCGCTTCGGCGATCTGCACGTCATGGTCAACAACGTCGGGGGATCGTTCCAGTTGCCGACACTGGATCTCAGCGACAACGGGCTGGAGGCAGTGCTGCGCATCAATCTCAAGGCGATGTTCCTCGGCAGTCAGATCGCCGCCCGCGCGATGATCGCCGCCGGTCACGGTGGCAGCATCGTCAGCACGTCGTCGGGCTCGGCGCTGCAGGGGGATGCCGTGGGCTCGGCGCACTACAGCGCCGCGAAGGCTGCGATCCTCGGAATGACGCGGGCACTCGCCGCGGAGTGGTCCGCGCACGGCATCCGTGTCAACGCCATAGCCCCCGGGGGCGTGAACACGCCGGGACGGGTCCGCAACATGCGGGAGGACGTGGGCTCCCGGGCCGTGGAGCACGCGCCGCTGCGCCGCCTCGCCGAGCCCGAGGAGATCGCGGCGGGCGCCGTCTTCCTCGCATCGGGCCTCGCGAGCTACGTGACGGGCCACACGCTCGTCATCGACGGCGGGGGCAGCACGACCGGGATCTCCTAGGGGCGCCCGACGGCGATTCGGCGCGCCGCGGCGGCCGCGGCCGTCCCCGCGGCACGACCGAAGACCGCTCCCGCCATCAGCCCGCTGCCCCCGGCGTAGTTGTCGTGGAAGAGCCCGCCGACCAGCTCTCCGGCCGCAAAGAGACCGGGAATGGGGCGGTCCTCCGTGTCCAGCACGGAGGCCGTCCCGGGTTCGATCCGGATCCCGCCGAAGGTGAAGGTGATGCCGCAGGTGACGGCGAAGCCGACGAACGGCGCCTCGACCAGAGGGAGCGCCCAGTTCGACTTCGGCGGCTCGAGACCGTGCGTCCGCAGGCCGTCGCGCTCGGCCGGATTGAACTCGCCGGGGCGGCAGGCCGCATTGAACGAGGCGACGGTTCGCTCGAGCCCGTTGCGGTCGATGCCGAGGCGTTCAGCCAGCTCGCCGACGCTCCGGGCCTCCTCGCGCGTGACCTCGCGGATCCGGTACTCGTCGCGGAGCAGCGGCACGGCCTGCTGGTCGAAGATCTGGAACGCGACGCCCCCGGGCTGGTGAAGGATCTCGCGCCCGTACATCGCGTAGGTGTAGTTCCGGAGGTCGGCGCCCTCGTCCACGAAGCGGTCACCCCGCTGGTTCACGATCAGGCCGAGGGGGTACGAGTGCTTCTGGTAGAGATCACCGATGCGCCGGTTGCCGGTGGGAGGAGCGTTGAGGTCCCACGCCACGGCGTGCGCTCCCGACCACTGCCCGGCCGACTGGGCCCCCGCCTCGAGCGCCATGCGCAGGCCGTCGCCGACGTTGTGACGGGTGCCGCGCACCTTCGCGGTTTCCCAGCCCGGCCCGAGATAGCGGGCCCGCATCTCCGTGTTCGCCTCGAAGCCGCCCGAGGCAAGGATCACGGATGCGGAAGGCAGGTCGCGCCGCCCGTCCGGATCGGCCGTGCGCACGCCGCGCACGGCTCCGGTGCGCTCGTCCACGAGCAGGGAGATCGCCTTCGTGTCGTAGCGGATGTCGATTCCGGCCGCCTCGCAGGCCGAGAAGAGCGCGTCGGAGAGGCCGGCGCCGCCGCCGACGGCCTCGGCAATGAGACCGCCCCAGAAGCGGAGCAGGCCGCCGACGCGGTAGGCCTGCCGTCCGTAGAGGAGTACCCAGCGCACGCCGAGGGACTCGCGCATCCAGGTCATGGTGGGCCAGGCGCCGTCGAGCAGCGCGTCGACGAGCCCGGGGTCGGCGCGCCCTCCCGTCACCCGGACGAGGTCCGAGCGCATCGCCTCCACCGGATACCTGCCGACATCGATCTCCGCGCGCTCGCGCGCGCTCAGGTCGGGGATCAGCCGGGCGATGTCCTCGATCCCGGAGTACGGGAAGCGGAAGGCGCCGCCGCTGAAGTAGGTGTTGCCGCCGCGCTCCTCGCGTGCCGCCTTCTCCAGGACGACCGTTCGCGCGCCGGCCTCCCGTGCCGCGAGCGCGGCGCAGAGGGCGGCGTTCCCGGCGCCCACCACGACGACGTCGGCATCGCGTGCCACGTGCGCTCCCTTCGAGGGTTGGTGCGCCAGCCCCCGCTGCGGGTACATCGTCGCAGCTGCGCGCGTACACCGTCACGGGGGTGCGCCGTCCCGGGGCGGCGCTTGGTCAGGCCGCGGCGGGGCGGTCTATGATTCGCGGCACCACGTCTGTGCTCGCGCGGGAATCGGGGGACGCGATGGCGTCGGAGACCAAGCAGGTCGTGTCGTACGAGACGGGTGAGCCGTACGAGACCCTCATCGTCGAGGTCGAGGATCGGGTCGCGACCGTCACTCTCAACCGCCCCGAGCGAGGGAACGCCCTCAACGCGACGCTGCACGCTGAGCTGGGCGACTTCTGGCAGGGAGCGCGCGACGACGACGACATCTGGTGCGTCATCGTCACCGGGGCCGGCCGGCGCCACTTCTGCACGGGGGCGGACATGCGCGAGGCCGCCTCGGGCGCGGAGGGCCGCGTCGGCCAGCGTCGCGTTTACGGTCTACCGTGGCCCTACCAGTTCTACAAGCCGATCATCACGGCGCTCAACGGGACGACCGCGGGCGGCGGGCTGCTCTTCGTCTGGGAGTCCCATATCGTGATCGCCGCCGATCACGTTGACTTCCTCGAGCCGCACCTCTCGGTCAGCCAGCTCCCGGCCGGCGAGATCTACGGCCTCGCCAACGCCGGCCTGCCGTGGCCGGTGGCGCTGCGGATGGCGCTGATGGGCACCGCCGGCGAGCGCGTCAGCGCGCAGCGGATGTACGACCTCGGCCTGGTGACGGAGATCGTCCCCTACGAGCGGCTGCTGGAGCGGGCCCGCGAGATCGCCGACATCGTGATGCAGATGTCGCCGCTCGTGACGCGGCTCTTGCTCGAGGGGGCCTGGCGCATGCGTGACGGCTCCCTGGGTCCCTCCGAGTCCGGTCGGTGGGCTCACGATCAGCAGCAGGAGCGAGGGCTGCGCGACTCCGAGGACGCGAAGGAGGGACCTCGGGCCTTCGTCGAGAAGCGCCGACCGGTCTGGACGGGGCGCTAGCCCCGGGCGGCTGCTCCGGGAGCGCCGCGCGGGCCCCGGGGAGAGGAGTGCACGGTGGGTGAGGCGCCCGTGCTCGTCGATGTGCGTGACGGCGTCGCGCTCATCACGCTCAACCGGCCGCAGTCGCTCAACGCCATGAACGCGGAGTCGGGCGCGCTCCTGCGCTCGGCGCTCTCGCGCGTTCACACCGATGGCGCCATCCGAGTGGGGATCATCACGGGTGCCGGCGATCGAGCCTTCAGTGCCGGCGCGGATCTCAAGGAGTGGGCGCGGCCTGGTACCGCGGGTCCCGCGGGTGGAACCGTCGACGAGATTCTCACGGTAGAGCCCTCCGACGAGACCTCCACCATCCGCGTCGCGAAGCCGCTGATCGCCGCCATTGGCGGCTACTGCCTGGGCGGCGGGCTCGAGCTCGCACTCGCGTGCGACATCCGGATCGCGACGCCCGACGCGAGCTTCGCGCTTCCAGAGGTCAGGCATGGCTTCATCCCCGGCGGGGGCGGGGTCCCGCGTCTTCTGCGTTCGATCCCCCGCTCGGCGGCGATGGAGATGATCCTGACGGGCGATCGCTGTGATGCCGAGACCGCGCTCAGATGGGGGATCGTGAGCCGCATCGTGCCTCGCGAGCAGCTGCTGGACGCGGCACTCGCCCTCGCCGGGCGCATCGCGGCCAATGCACCCTCGGCCGTTCGCGCTGCCAAGGAACTCTCCCGCGTCTCTGCCGATCTCCCGCTGGATGATGCGTTGCGCTTCGGCGGCGTGCTGCGCTGGGTCGTCGGCCAGACGCCGGAGGCGCGCGAGGGACCGCGTGCCTTCGCACGGGATCGCGCCGGGGAGTAGTCGCGCCGACCGGGCCCGGGACGGTGTCGTTAGATTCTCGTCATCGACGGGGCGTACGCTTGATCTGTCCGGGTCGGTGTGCCGGCCTGCGGCGAGCGGTGATCGGGAGGTGAGCATGTCGACCGCGCCCCTTCTGCCAGCTGCGCGAGCGGAATCCGTGCGGCGGGCGCTCGTGGTGGGAGCGGCGCTCGCTGGCGCCGCGAGCGGACTCTATGTGCTCAGTTCGCAGCCCGCGGCGGATTTCCTGCGGGAGGGTCCGGCACGCGTGCTCGGCGTGGAGGGCGCGGAGATCCGGCTGCTGATGGGTCTGGGGTCGATGCTTGCTGTTCTCGTCGCGAGCGTCGCCCTGTGGGAGCGGATCTCCATCGGGCGCCTTCTGGTCGCCGCCGCCGCTCTCGCCGTGGCTTCGGGCCTGGTACATGTCCTCTCGGCCCCGGCCACGACGCTGCTCATCCTCTCGGTCGCCGTCGACCGCGCGCCGCACATCACGCGCGCCCGGTTGGTCGAGGTGGGTCCCCGCCGCTACCCCGTCCGTTGGGGGCTGGGCGCCGTCGCCGCTGTCGTGGCGCTCGCCGTCCTCTCCACCGTCTCCGTCTACCTTGCCCGCCCGCTCTTCGACGAGGGGGCCCACCTCGAGGAGGCGCTGACCTTCGACGTCGCCGGCCTCGTCCAGCCGGCGGCGGATGCGGGCGGGACTGCCCCGGCGGGCGCCGCCGCGACCGCCGCGACCGCCGCGACCGCCGCGGCTGCCGCGACGGCCACGCCCGCGTCGACGCCTCCGACGGCCACGGCGGCTGCGTCTGGCTCCGGCTCGCGGCAGGGGGAGCTCCTGGCGCAGGGAGCCCTCGAGGGAGCCGACGCCTTCCACACGGCGCACGGCGATGTGCTCCTCGTGCGCTCTCCGGACGGCGCCGTGGTGCTCCGCTTCCAGGACTACGCGGTCCGCAACGGCCCGGGGCTCTACGTCTACCTGACGCCGGATCCGGGGGGAGACGTGCATGCGGACGGCGCGGTCGAGCTCTCGCCCGTCCGCGCCACCAGCGGTTCGGTGAACTACGACGTGCCCGCCGAGCTGGCCGTCGACTCCTTCCGCTCCGTGGTGATCTACTGCAAGCCGTTCAGCGTGACCTTCGCCACCGCGGAGCTTCGCTAGAGGACGGTCCGAGCCTGCCCGGACGCGGCGCCGGCTCAGGCGGCCGGGAGGGTGAAACCGAGTGTGGTGCCGCCGCCCGCGAGGGAGGAGGCGGTCACCTCGCCCCCGTGGCGCTCGGCGATGGCGCGCACGATCGTGAGCCCCAGGCCCGAGCCGTCCGCGTCGGCGCGGCTCTGCCGGTCGCGCGCGCTTGCCGCGCGGTAGAAGCGCTCCCAGATGAGTGGCAGCACCTCCTCGGGGATGGCGGTCCCGTCGTTGTGAACGGTGAGTCGCACGCTCCCGCCGGTGCCCTCCAGGCGGAGCTCGATCGTCGAGTCGGGCGTCGCGTGCTGGATGGCATTGCGTAGCAGGTTCCCGACCGCGCGCTCGATGAGCGTGCCGTCAAGGGGGAGCTGCGGGAGCCCGGGATCCGCGACGAGCGACAGCCTGACTCCGGCCCGCTCCGCGAGCGGCTTCATCCCATCCGCCACGTCGGCGGCGATCTCCTCGAGATCGAGACTCGCCAGCTCACGCGCCGCGCCCGCCTCGATGCGGGCCAGTTCGAAGAGGTCGTCGATGAGGCGCGCCAGGCGGTCCACCTCGCGGCGCACGAGGGCGTGATAGCGCGCCACGTCGCCGGGCTGGACGACCACGCCGTCGTCGAGCGCATCGACGGCGGCGCGGATAGCCGCAAGCGGGGTGCGCAGGTCGTGCGAGATCGCCGTCGTGAACTCCGTCCGCTCGCGTTCCACCTCGGCTCGCCGCCGTTCGGCGCGGCCGAGCGCCGCCCGCAGGTCGTCCACGGCGCCGGCAAGTTCGCTGACCTCGTCCTCGGCGGTGCGGGTGCCGGAGATGTGGCCGGTCGCCTCCCCGTCGATCGCGCCCGAGGCGAGCGAGCGGACCTCCGCGGCGAGGGCCCGGACACGCCGCGTCGTGTCGAGGGCGCCGAGCGCCGAGACGACGGCGGCGACGCTTCCGGCCGCGAGGCTGACGGCGAGCAGCAGCCGCAGGTCGTGAGCGGTGTTGACGAACATGAAGGAGGCGACGACGAGCACGTTGGCAAGCGCCGCCAACGCTCCCATCGAGCCGGCTATGAAGGCGCGGGCGACGAGCGGCACCCCGGCGCGGCTGACCCATCGCAGCACGATCATGCCGACCGCCGTGCTGACGGCTCCGGCGAGGCCGAGCAGCAGCACGAGGTCCGCGAGCTCGCCGCCCGACATCGGGAGCAGTGCACGGGATGCGACCGCGCCGAGGACGACGGCGGCGATCAGGCCGGCGGGGAGCAGCCGCTCGAGCCAGGCCGCGGAGACTCGTCGCGCCCCCGCGCCGGCGCCACGTCCCCCGAGACTACGGTTCAAACCTGTACCCCACGCCCCAGACGGTCTTGAGGTAGCGCGGTCGCGACGGATCGGGCTCGAGCTTTGCCCGCAGCCGCCGCATGTGGACCGTGACGGTGTTCTCCTCGGTCTCCGTGTCATGATCCCAGACCGCCGTGATCAGCTGCTCGCGCGTGAAGACCTGGCGCGGGTGGGAGGCGAGCACCAGCAGGAGGTCGAACTCCCGCGCGGTGAGGCGCAGCTCTCCGCCACGCGAGCTGACCGTACGCGCCAGACGGTCGATGCGGAGATCGCCGTGGCGCAGCAGGTCGCCGCCGCTCTCGGCGCGGCCTGTGCGGCGCAGGATCGCCTCGACGCGCGCGGCGAGTTCGCGCGGGCTGAACGGCTTGGTTACGTAGTCGTCGGCACCGAAGTCGAAGCCTGCCAGGCGGTCCGCCTCCCCTGCGCGCGCCGTCAGCATGATGATCGGAACTCCGCTCTCGGAGCGGATGCGGCGGCAGACCTCGACGCCGTCGAGACCCGGAAGCATGAGGTCGAGCACGATGATGTCGGGCCGGAACTCGTCGAAAACGCGCAGCGCGGCGGGCCCGTCCCCGGCGACCTCGACGTCGTGCCCGTCGCGCTCGAGGTAGCGGACGACGACGTCCGCCACCGTGGGCTCGTCCTCGACGACGAGGACGCGGGCTGCCGGCATGGTGCCCTCCCTTGCCGTCCTCCCTGGAGGATAGACGAACGTCGCCGACCGGCGGTACGCCAGGCGCCGGGCCCCGCTGGCTCAGCGGGCGCCGGTCGGGCCGTCGTAGAGGCGAGCGCGCTCCGCGCCTGCGTGGTCCGCGCACCCGGTCGGCCGCGTCTGATAGCCTCGCGATGTCGCCCCGGCATCCGGGGGGAAGGGAGACGACAGCATGGCACTCTACGGCGTCGATCTGGACCACATGGAGGCGGCGCACTTCGAGCGGCGGGGGCCGGTGGCGATCGTCACGCTCAACCGCC
This sequence comes from Chloroflexota bacterium, assembly GCA_026713865.1. GTDB lineage: Bacteria > Chloroflexota > Dehalococcoidia > UBA2979 > UBA2979 > VYDC01. Next base: position 73,819 of record JAPONQ010000026.1, read on the forward strand.
CGGAGTCGGCGAACGCCCTCAACACAGCTATGCACCGCGATGTCGGCGCCTGCTGGAACGAGATCAACGAGAACGATGAGATCCGGGCCGCCGTCGTCACCGGCGCCGGCCGCTTCTTCTGCGCCGGGCGCGATCTGAACGAGTACGTCGGTCAGTACGGGAGCGGGGATACCTCGGCGCTGCGCCCGATAGACGACCCCGACCACGAGATGTTCGGCCGGCTCTGCAACCACTGGATCCTCCGCAAGCCGCTGGTCGGCGCCCTCAACGGTCCGGCCGTCGGCGGCGGTCTCGAGATGGTGACGATGGTCGACATCATCGTGATGGCAGAGGACACCTACATCCTCGACGCGCACGCCAAGGTGAACGTCGGGTCGGGCGACGTGATGTACCACTACCTGCCGCCGATGATCGCGCGCGCCTTCACGATGACGGATCGGCGCCTGAGCGCCGAGGAGTGCCTGCGCTGGGGTTTCGCGAGCGACGTCGTGCCGCGCGATCGCGTGCTCCCCCGAGCGATCGAGATCGCGGAGGCGACGACGCGCATGGGGCCGGACGCGATCGCGAAGCTGAAGCAGCGCTCGATCGAACTGCAGCTGCGGAGCGGGAACGTGCGCCCGCCGGAGGAGCTGGAGGAGAGGCGGAAGACGCGCCGGGAACTCATCCGGCAGACGGCGAGCGATCACGACCGCATGGAGGGAATGAGGGCCTTCGTGGAGGGCCGCGCGGCCGACTACGAGCGCCCGGCACGCCCGGACGTCCCCTAGGGCGGTGTCGTGCCGCGGGCGGTCGCGGGGGAGGGCGCGATGACCGAGTCGTGGGTCGCCGAGTGGGACGGGGCGCTCGCCGCCGTCGGGCGGGACTTCTCCGGCGGCGAGCGGCACGTCGCCGCCGATGAGGTCGAGCGCGGCGCGGTCCGGCGCTACTGTGAGCCCCTGGAGTTCGACTGCCCGCTTCACCACGACGCGTCAGCGGCTCTGGCCGCCGGCTACCGCGGGATCGTCGCACCGGTGAGCGGCATCTCCTCGCGCTGGTCGCGGGGAGCGCTCTGGGAGCCGGGTATGCCGACGCGCTACCCCTCCGCCGACCGCGACGCCGACATGATCCGCTCCGCCGAAGCGCGGATGACCCGCCTGCCGGTGCCGCGCATGCCGCGGACCTTCGCGACCGACGTCGAGATCGAGTACGGCGAGCCGGTCTGTGTTGGAGACCGGCTGACCACCAGCGGGCTGCGCCTGGTGAGCGTGGTGCCGAAGGAGACGCGGGTGGGCCGCGGCGCGTTCGTGACGACGGAGTCGTCGATACACAACCAGCGCGGCGAGCTCGTCGCGACCGTGCGGCACGGCGGCTTTCAGTACCGGCCGCGGCCATTCGAGACCCAGGCGGGAAGCGCCTCGGCCGGCGGCGGGGGCGACGGTGCTCAGCGGAATCAGCCCGCGCCCGAGGCGGCTCGGGCGCCCTCGGTCGACTGGTCGCAGCAGCGCTTCTTCGAGGACGTGGCCGTCGGAGACGAGGTGCCGCCGGTCAGCCTCAACGTCACCATCACCCGCCTCGTCGTCGAGGCGGGGGCGAACCTCGACTTCAGCCAGGTGCACCACCACGAGGGTGTCGCGCGCGTCTCGGGCGCTCCGGACGTCTATGCGAACAACATCTTCGTTCAGGGCTGGTGGGAACGGGCCGTGCGCGAGTTCATCGGGATCCGCGGCCATTTTAAGCGCACCGGACCCCTGCGTATGCGTATCTTCAATACCGTCGGGGATACGGTGACGACGAAGGGCGTGGTCACCCGGGCATGGCGGGAGGCGGGCGAGGGCCTGCTCGAGCTGGAGATGCGGACCGAGATGTCTCGCGGGGTGTCGGTGGGGCCCGGGCCGGTCATCGTCTCGCTCCCGCTTCGGGGCTCCGCGGGAGCCTGACGCCGGGTCCGTCGAGGCGACCAAGCGGGAGTCGGGAGTCAGCGGCGGGAGCGGACACCGGTGGCGCGGCCCGGGTTACGGTGTGCCGTGCGCAGGAGAGGGAATCGCGATGCTGTTCGTCATCATTCGGCAATACGAGAGAGGCGTGAAGTTCCGCCTCGGTCGCTACGTGGGAACGAAGGGGCCGGGACTCGCGCTTCTGATCCCGATCATCGACCGCATCCAGAAGGTCGACATGCGCGAGCAGGTGATCGACGAGCCGCCGCAGACCGCGATCAGCAAGGACAACGCGCTGGTCGACATCGACTTCGTGGTCTTCCTGCAGGTCGGCGACGCCGAGGCGGCCGTGATCAACATCCGGAGCTTCGAGGCCGCCGTGCGCAACCTGGCGACCACCACGCTGCGAGCGGTGATCGGGGAGATGGAGGTGGAGGAGGTGCTCTCCAAGCGCGACTCCATCAACCAGCGGCTGCAGCTGAAGATCTCCCAGGAGACCGTCCGCTGGGGCGTGGAGGTGAAGGCGGTCGAGATCCGGGAGGTGCGGCCGCAGCGAGACATCCAGGAGGCGATGACCCGCCTCCTGACGGCCGACCGGACCAAGCGCTCCGAGATCACGGAGTCCGAGGGCCAGCGGCAGTCGGCGATCAACGTCGCCGAGGGGAGGAAGCAGGCGTCGATCCTCGAGGCCGAGGGCGCGCGCGAGAGCTCGATCCTGCGGGCGGAGGGCGATCGGCAGGCGGCGATACTGCAGGCCGAGGGCTTCTCGATCGGGCTCGACCGCATCTTCGAGAGCGCGCGCCGGGTCGATTCCAACACGATGGGACTGCAGTACCTGGAGATGATGAAGAGCCTCGGGGAGGGCGCGTCGACGAAGTGGATCATCCCGATGGATCTCGCCTCGGTCGCAAACACGCTGAGCGGCACGCTGGCCGGTCTCGCACCCTCCGGTCGCGACGCCGGCGCAGACGATACGGAGGCCTAGGGGAGGCTAGAGGCGCGCCCCGCGGGGAGGCTCCGAGCGCTCGGTCCGCGAGAGGTAGCTGCGGCTGATCGCCACGACGCCCACGGCGGCGATGGTCGCGGTGGCGAGCAGGGCCAGTCCGAGCATGGTGAGCAGGCGCTTGAGGTCGATCTCCGTCGACCCCTGGCCGACGAAGATGCTCAGAGCGAGGACGACCGCGATCGCTCCTCCGGAGCCGAGTATCCCGCCGCTGCCGGTGAAGCCCTCGAGGGCGAGCAGGGCGATGCCGAACACGAGCAACGCGACGGCGGCCTCGGTGGGCAGGAGGGAGCCGATGCCCAGCAGCGAGGCGATCGTCGCCGTAATGCCGACGACGGCTGGCAGGAAGAGCCCGGGATTCAGCATCTCGATCGCGAGCCCCGACACCCCCACCGCGATGAGTATCGCGAGCACGATCGGGTCGCCGAGGATCTGCAGGGCTCGCTCGTAGGCGTTGCGGTCGTTGAAGTAGAGCGGCGCCTCCCGCACGTCCAGAGTCAGCTCCTCGCCCGAGAGCAGCCGGACGCTTCGTCCGTGGGCGGCCGCCAGCAGCTCGAGGATGGAGGAGGCCTCGAGGTCGACGATGTGCTCCGCCGCCGCCTCCGACGGCGTTGCGGAGGCGGCATCGCGCACCGCCGCCTCCGCCCAGTCCGCGTTACGGCCGTGCTGCTCCGCGACGGCGCGGGCGAAGGCGACCGTGTCGTTCTCCACCTTGCGGCCGAGTGCTCCCCCGACGTCGTCGCCCGTCGCCGTGACCGGCGTCGCGGCCCCGATCGACGTGCCCGGCGCCATGGCGGCGATGTGTCCCGCCATCACGATAAAGGTGCCGGCTGAGGCCGCCCGCGCCCCCGGCGGCGTGACGAAGGTCAGGACCGGCACGTTCGCCTGCTCGATGCGGCCCACGGTCGCTCGCATCGAGTCGATGTCGCCGCCGGGAGTGTCGACACGTATGACGACGGCCGCCGCCCCCTCCGACTCCGCGCGGTCGATCCCGCGGTCGATGTAGCGCACGAGCACGTGGCCGACCGGGGTGTCGGCCGTCAGGATATGGACCGACCCGGGCGCCGCCGACTCGGTGCATGCCGATGCGGCGACGAGGAGCGCCGCGCAGGCGAGCGCCAGGGGCCCCGCCCGGAGTCTCATGGCTCATATAGTAGCGGCCGCGCGGCGAGGGCTGCGGCGGGACGAGGGGCAGTCTCTCCCCCGCCGGCGGGCAGGACTGGCGAGGGAGGGCACCGTGACGGGGATCGTGTGGCGGGCGCTCGGGATCTTGCTCATCGGGACGGCCGTGGCCGTTGCGGTCAATCTGGCCCTCACACCGCTCTACCACGACGGCTCACCGACCTATCCCGTCTGGGAGCTGATCAACTGGTTCATGGCGGCCTCGACGCTCGTTCTGCTGGCCGCGGGCTACCTGCGCCGGCGCGGCCTGGCCGGCCGTGATGTGGACATCCTCGACTACCTGCGGGTCACGCTCTCCTACTACGGAGCCATCGCGTTGGCGATGCTCTTCTTCTGGGGATGGTTCTGGACCCTCAATCCCGGTAGCGAGAGCGGCGACGCCGTCACCTCGCACGCCGTCTACTTCCCGCTCGTGGACGCTCTCTTTGTCCTGCTTGCCCTCGCCGTCGGACGCCGTCTCTGGGCCGAGGGCGGTACCGATGTCGGATAAGCGATCGCCACGGTCGCGCCGGCGGTGCTGACGGGCCGGGCGCGCATCGCCGCGGGTAGCCGACCGCGCCCGCGGCGGCGGAGGCCGTGGGGGATCGGCCGGTCGTGAATGCAGAGGGGGAGGCCGTACGGCCTCCCCCTCTCGCTACGGTTGCCGGTGCCGTCTAGGCAGGCGAGATCTCGTCGAAGTTGAGGTCCGGGAACGCCCGCGCCACGTAGTCGGCGATCCGGTTCGTGTACCACGCGTTGTGGTTCTCGGCGTGGTAGGTGGGGCCGACCGGGGCCTCGCCGTCCCAGGCGAAGAGATCGTTGATGCCCTGGTAGAGGCCCCGCCTCCCCTCGTCGTCGAGCTCCACGATGGCCGCGCCGTAGAGCGCATCGAACTGTGCTGCGGTCGGGTCCTCGGGGCCGTCCCACAGCCTGTAGGCGCCGGCTCCCTCGTACCAGTCGTAGAGGAACGAGGCATCGAACAGGTACGCGATCCAGCCGGCGTTGAAGGCACCCGGCCACGGCCTCTGCTCCCGCCCGTAGAGACGATCGCGCCAGATGTTGATCTCGAGCGGGTTGATGGCGCTTTCTACCCCGATGTCGGACCAGAAGCCCGTGCACGCCTCGACGAAGGCCTTCGTGTCACCCGCCAGCCGGCTGTCGACGGGCATCTCGAATCCATTGGGGAAGCCTGCGTCCGCCAGGAGCTGGCGAGCGGTGTCCGGGTCGTAGTCGATTGAGCTCTTCTCCGGGCTAAAGCCGAAGACGGCCTCGCTCGGGATCTGGTCGGTCGCGCGCCGCCCGAGCCCCTGGAACACCGCGTCGATGATCAGCTCCACGTCGATGGCGGAGATCAGGGCGCGGCGCACCCGTACGTCGTTGGTCGGGCCACCCTCGGCGCGGCGGTTGCCGAAGTCCCAGTGCTGCGCACCCAGGGAGGGCGGCGCCCCCGTCTCGGTATTGGCGAGTGCCTGGACGCGGGCGACGTCGGTCGCCGGCACGCGCTGCACCCAGTCGAGGTCTCCGGACTCGTAGGCGGCGACGAGCGTCGTGAACTCCTCGATGATGTTGAGCTTTGCCGCCGTGTATCCTCGGTTGCCCCGCCACGACGACGCGCTCTCCGCGAACTCGATCGACTGGTCCTGCACGATGTTGGTCACAACGTACGAGCCCGTGCCGACGGGATTCGTCGCCAGCGCCTCCGAGAAGGCGGTCGGTGTTCCGCCCGACGCCTCGAAGACGTGCTTCGGGAGGACGTAGGGGAGCGTGGCGCGCCGCGGCATGATCGGGTCGGTGCCGGTGGCGCGGATCCGCACGGTGCGCGGGTCGACGACGGTGACCGACTCCTGGGTGTTGACGCGGGAGATGAGCCGCGAGGCGTTGTCCGGGTTTGCGTAGTACTCGAAGCTGAACTTGACGTCGTCGGCCGTGAACTCGGTGCCGTCGGACCACTCGGCCTCGCGGAGGCTGAAGATCCAGTCGCTGCCGGCGGCCTCCCAGGACTCGGCGAGCGCCGGCTCGATGACGGTGCCGGTGATGTCGAGCCTCGTCAGCGGGTCGTAGACCGCGTAGTACTCCGTGGGCGCGAGTGCCGTGGTGTTGGGGTCCATCGACGGCGACTTGTTCTGCCGTCCGATCACGATGGAGCCGGTCTTCACAGCCTCGGTCGGAGCAGCCGTCGCGGTGGCCGCTGCCGTCGGCGCTGTCGTTGGCACCGGTGCCGTGACCTCGTCGTCGTCGTCGCCGCAGCCGATCACCGCGGCAGTGTGGTGCGTCCTATCACGCACGCGCGCCCGCTGTCCATCGATCCGGCGCCGGCGCGGAGCACCGGATGGGCCTAGAACCCCAGCGGTCGGATCACGTATCGCGCGTGCGACCACAGGAAGCAGTGCAGCGGGAGGTACTGCTCTGTCAGGAACCAGGGGTGCAGCCCCCTCCGGTACGCCACCACGTAGGTGTGTCCGGCGAGAGGCACGCACGCCGCGTCCGCGATCAGATCGCGCTGGAGCGCCTCGTAGAGCGCGGGCTGCTCGGCGGATGGTGCGTGCCGGATCGCCCGCATACGCGCGCTGACCCTCGGCGTGGGGAAGAGACGTCCCGGCATGTCGTGCGGCGGTGAGAAGTCGATCCCGAGGTCGTACTGGCGATCGGCGATCCCGTGCGAGCAGTCCCCCCGCAGGTAGAGCTCGGGGGCCTCCCCGTCACCCAGGTCGGAGATGTGTCGGACGCGCACCCGGAGGCCGATCGCGCCGAGTGCCTCCGAGACGGCGGCCCCGATGCGCCGAGGCTCGCCGGAGGCGAGGTCGCTCGGGTCCCCGCCGCCGGGGATGCCGAAGGTCACCTCCGCACCGACGGCTCCCGCCTCTTCGAGCAGTCTCGAGGCTCGTCCCAGGTCCTGCTCATGGTCCCAGCCCGCGTCGGTGAAGCCGGGGCTGTTCGGCTGGTAGATTCCTCGCTGGCGCTCCGCGTATCCCCCGTAGGCGTCGTGGACGATGCGGTCGTAAGGGACCGCGCGCAGGACGGCCTCGCGGGCCCGTCGATCATCGAAGGGGGGGCGGCTGCGATCCATCTCGATCGTCGCGTGGTTGGTGCGCGAGAGCAGGAGGTCGACGTCACCCGCCGCACGCAGCCGCTCTGCCTCGTCGGGATAGAGCCCCGCGATCACGTTCGCCCGACCGTTCTCGAAGAGCGTGAGCGCCGCCGCCCGGCTCGATGCGGAGAGGTAGCGCACGCCGTCGACCGGAGGCGCTCCCGCCCAGAAGTCGGGCCGCGGCTCAAGTTCGAGCCGCTCCGCGTCCCGGTGGGTCATCGCGAAGCCGCCGAAGCCGCAGGAGTTGTCGGCCAGGTACTCGGCAGCCCACGGATCGTCCTCGGTTGCGTGCTGCCGCGCCTCGGTGGAGTCGATGATCGCGGCGGTCGCGTAGGCGAGGAAGCGGGGGAAGTGAGGATTGTGGCCGTCGATGCGAAACTCGACGCGACGGCGATCGAGCACCCGTACGCCCCCCTCGCGCGCGACGCCGGCGATGGTGGAGGCTCGCCACATCCCGACGGCACGGAATGCGAAGACGCGTTGGTAGCTCCAGACGACGTCCTCCGCGCTCAGCTCGTGTCCGGCGTGACTGCGGACCCCGTCGCGGAGCGTCACGATCCAGCGGGAGTCGTCATCCCGCGGCTCGAAGGACTCGGCGAGGCGGCCCTCGATCCGCGAGAAGTCGGCGAAGCGGCGTCCATCCGGCAGCGTGGCGGCAGCCGGCGCGGCGAGCGCGTCGAAGACGTGGTAGGCGAGGTGATACGGCTTCGCGAGGCGCCGCGGCGTGTAGCCCCACGGCGGGTCGCAGTCGAGCGCGGCCTCGGTTGTCCAGACCGGCATCACGAGGCGCGCGCGCTCGGCCACCACTAGCCCCCTGCATCCGCTGCGCCAGTGTCTGCGGGCGCCTGCTCAGGCGATGCGCCGAACGCGCGGAACAAATACGAGCACACCGAGCGCGAAGAGTATCAGTCCGATGGAGAGCGCGCCGAGCGCGATCTGAATGCCGAAAGCCTCCGCCACGAGGCCGACGAAGAGCGTTCCGCCCGACATCATGCCCCACTGGGTCATCCAGATTGACATCACGCGGCCGCGGTAGCGGTCCTCGACGTAGCTCTGGAGCAGGACGTTGCCGAGCGTCTGCCGCCCGGCGGTGCCGATCCCGACCAGGACCATGATCACGGACGCGACCACGAAGGTCTCGGAAGCGGAGAAGGCGAGCAGCGATGCGCCAAGGAAGATGGCGGAGAGCAGGTAGAGCAGACCCCGCCGGCGCTCCGGCAGCGAGGCGATCACCAGGGAGCCGAGCAGCGAGCCCGCTCCGGATATCCCCATCAGCACTCCGAGCTCGCCGGCGCCCCCGTCGAGCACGTCGGAGACGAACCCGGGCAGCATCATCAGGTAGGGCATCGCGAGGATGGCGGTGACGAAGCTGATGCTGACAAGCGCGAACATGACCGGGTCGCGCACCACGTAGCGCAGGCCGTCGGCGAGATCCGAGCCGCCGGAGCGACGCAGGCCACGGGGTCGTGGCGCGCTCTCGGCGGCGGGGCGGGCCGGTACGGGGATGAGGCCGACGATCGCGGTCACGTAGAGGGCCGCCATGAGCACGTAGGACCAGTCCGCACCGACGCTCGCCACGACGAAGCCGCCAACGGCCGGTGCGAGCAGGCGCATCATGTTCATCCCGGAGGCGTTGAGCGCGACCGCGTTCATCAGCCGATCGGGCGAGACAACCTCCGGGATCATCGCCTGTCGCGACGGCATCATGAGGGCCATCACCGTGCCCTGGACGATCGACGCGACCACCAGATGCGAGAAGCGGAGAACGTCGGCAAACAGCAACCCCGCCACTGCGAGCGCGAGCAGCACGTTCGCGACCTGGCCCACTTGCAGCACGAGCTTGCGCGGTGCCCGATCCGCGATGACGCCGCCGATCAGCGAGAGCAGGACCATCGGGATCGCGCTCACGAGTCCGATGATGCCGAGGGCGGCGAACGACCCGGTGAGCTCGAAGACCAGGTAGCCGCGCACGAGCATCTGCATGTTCATCGCGGCCATCTGCCCGAGCATGGCGATGAAGAACCAGCGGTAGTCGCGCTGCCGCAACGAGTCGAAGGTACGCGGGGAGAAGCGCGGCCGCTTTGCGCCCGGAAGGCTCCCGCCCGCGGCGCGCGCCGCGGCCGCAGGCTGACCCGCCGGTGGGGGACCGAGACGTGAGGCCACGTGTCCTACCGTCGCTGTGTGGTGCTCTGACGTTAACGTCAGGGTCTTCGATCCGGGCGAACATCGCAACCGCCGACCCGCAGGGTGAGCCGGGGCCGCCGGCTTCCCGCGGGGGGTCCCCTCGACCCGCGCCGACCGGGCGCGTCGAAGCCGGAGGCCGCTGGCGCGTCGCTGGCGGGGCAACGAGGGGGCGCGGTTGGTGTACAGTAGGGCGCGCTGGCGTGCTCGGCGCGACCGGGCTGAATAATGTACAGTCGGCGGACGGGGGACAGGCTGGCAACGGCGACTCCGGTCGGCGGGGTCCGTTCCTACGCGTGCCGTGAGCCCGAGCGGGGTCGGCCGGCTCCGATGCCAAGAGGAGAAGGGTGGCAATGGATATCTCTTCAGAGATAAGGGAGCATGTGCTCGTTGCGAATATCGGTGAGCGCATCGATGGCAGCAATGCACTCGACTTCCAGAACGCACTGTCCGCTCTTATTGACGACGGCAAGCGCGACGTCATCCTGGACTTCGAGAACCTCAAGTACATCAGCAGTGCCGGACTGCGCGTGATCCTGATGACGGCGAAGTCCGTGCAGCGTCAGGGTGGCCGCCTGATGGTGTGCTCGCTCTCCGAGTCGGTACGCGAGGTCTTCAAGATCAGCGGTTTTGACCGGATCATCCCTGTCGAAGACTCGCAGGAAGATGCGATCGCCGCCACGAAGTCCTGATCGCCGACCACCTCGGTCGTAGCAGAAACCTGAACGTTGGCCCAAACGAGCGCGCATCCGTTCAAGATTCTCGTTGTCGATGATGAACCTGATCTTGAGCCACTCGTCCTGCAGCGCATGCGCCGTAATATTCGCAGGGGCCAGTATTCGTTCGTCTTCGCCCGCAACGGCATAGAGGCACTCGAGGTACTTGCCGACGATCCGAGCATCGATATGGTGCTCTCGGATATCAACATGCCGCGGATGGACGGCCTCACGCTGCTGGAGCAGATTCCTAGCGTATCGCCCGACATTCGATGCGTCATCGTCTCGGCGTACGGTGACATGAAGAACATCCGCGTGGCCATGAACCGCGGCGCGTTCGACTTCGTCACGAAGCCTATCGATTTCGAGGATCTCACGGTCACGATCGATCGCACGATGAAGCACCTGGAGGAGTGGCGCGAGGCGCTGGCGTCGCGAGACAAGCTCGTGGTCATCCAGAACGAGCTCGATGTCGCCAGCAAGATGCAGTCGTCTATCCTCCCGACGGTATTCCCCAGAAGTCCGCACTACCAGGTGTCGGCCCGCATGCAGGCAGCGCGCAATGTGGGCGGTGACTTCTACGACGTCATGAACCTCGCTGGCAGCGCTCTCGGACTTGCCATTGCCGACGTGTCGGACAAGGGCGTTCCTGCTGCTCTCTTCATGATGTCGTGCCGCACGCTACTGAAGGGGTCTGCGATCGGCACGGGCGACCCCGGACTGGTGCTGAACGAAGTCAACGATCTGCTTCAAGAGAGCAACGACGCCGCCATGTTCGTGACCGCGCTGTACGCGGTCTATGATCCCTCGACCGGGATCCTCACCTATGCGAACGGCGGACACAACACACCGCTTGTCGTTCACCCGGACGGGACATCCGAGGTGCTCGCGCTCACCGGCGGGGTCGCCCTCGCCGTCGTGCCCGGCTACCAGTATGAGACGGCGTCGATCACGCTCGCCCCCGGCGACACGGTCATCCTCTACACCGACGGCGTCACGGAGGCGATGAACGAGCGGGCCGAGGAGTTCGGCATGGAGCGGCTGATCGCGCTCTTCGAGGGCCAGCCACCGACCGATACGGAAGAGCCGCTCGATGCCGTCTTTGAGGCGGTGAACGAATTCGCGGGGGAAGCGCCGCAGTCGGACGATATCACTTGCCTGGTTTTCCGCAGAAGCGAGCACTGAGTGTGAGCGAGCAACTCTCCCTGAGCTTCGAACCGAAGATTGAGGAGCTTCAGCGGCTGATGGCCGAAGTCGAGGATCTCGCCCGGCGCGAGGAGTGGCCGGAGGGTCTGGTGTTCCGCGCGTCTCTTGTGCTGGAAGAGATCGCGATCAATATCGTCAACCACGCGCACAGCGGGACCTTCGATGTGCTGCTCGCGTCTGACCCCGAGATCGTGAGGATCGAGGTGGTAGACAGCGGCGACCCCTTCAACCCGTTGACCGATGCTCCGCCGCCGGACCTCGAGTCGGAGGTCGGCGAGCGCAGGGTCGGCGGCCTGGGCGTCCACCTCGTCAAGACGATGATGGACGAGGTGTCCTACGACCGGAAGGGAGACAGGAACCACCTCCTGATGGTGGCTCGTCGGAACGAATGAGCGCGCGTGCTCCTCGCCGATCATGCCGTCCACGGCTGCTCGGCCTCGGCATCATCATCGTCTCTCTTCTCGGCGGCCTCGCCGCCTGCTCCTCGCCTCCAGAACCGGCGGAGGCGCCTGCTCCGGGTGCCTCCCCGACGGCATCCGCCGTGGCGGCGCAGCCCGCGGCGGACGACGGCTCCGGCGAGGCGAGCGGAGTCTTCGACGACCGCGTTGTCTTCGGCCAGTCCGCCGCGTTCAGCGGTCCGGCGGAGGGACTCGGGACGGAGATGCGCCACGGTATCGCCGCGGCCTTCCAGGAGGCGAATCGCGCCGGTGGCGTGCACGGTCGGCTCATCGAGCTCGAGTCGCTCGATGATCAGTACGAGCCCGAGGCCGCGATCGCGAACACGCGCCGGCTGATCGAAGAGGAGCGGGTCTTCGCCCTGATCGGCGCCGTCGGGACGCCGACGTCGCGCTCCGCTACGCCGGTCGCGCTCGCGGCCGGCATCCCGTACGTGGCCCCGTTCACCGGCGCCGCCTTCCTGCGAGACGCGCGCGAGCTCGCCAACGTGATCAACCTCCGGGCCTCCTACAACCAGGAGACCGAGAAGATGGTGGCCGAGCTGACGAGCATCGGCATCGACCGCATCGCCGTGATGTACCAGGACGACTCCTACGGTCAGGCCGGCTATCAGGGCTCGCTGCTCGCGCTCGACCGGCGCGGGATGGAGCCCGTCTCCGTCGGTGTCTACCCGCGCAACACGGAGGCCGTGAAGACCGCGCTCCTCGACGTCCGACGGGGGAATCCGCAGGCGGTGATCATGATCGGCGCCTATCAGCCGGTCGGCACCTTCATCTCCTGGGCGCGGACCACGGGCATGGACGCCGTCTTCCTGACCGTCTCCTTCGTGGGAAGCAATGCGCTCGCCGAACAACTCGGAGGCCGTGGTGAAGGCGTCGTCGTGACGCAGGTCGTGCCCTTCCCGTCGGATTCGTCCGTCCCCATCGTCGCCTCCTACAGGCGAGCCCTCACCGAATACGACCCGTTGCTCCGCCCCGGGTTCGTCTCCCTGGAGGGCTACATGGCCGGCCGCCTGGCGATCGCCGGGCTCGAGCGCTGCGGACCGGATCTGACGCGCACGTGTTTCCGTGAGGCCATCCTCGGCGCTGCGTCGATCGGGATCGACGATTTCGAGCTGAGCTACGGAGACGGCGACAACCAGGGCTCGGATGAGGTCTTCCTCACGGTGATCGGAAGTGACGGCCTGTACTATCCGGTCGGGCGATTGGCAGACGTGCAACCGTGAGCCACCGACTCCGAGGCGTCCTCAACATCCGCCACCGCATCTCCGCACAGATCTACTTCGGTCTGGGCGGCGCCGTCGTCCTGACGATCGCGGCGAGTCTCGTCGGATGGCTCTCATTCAATCGCGTCGCGGACCTCCAGAGTCGTGTGAACGACCGGAGCGTCCCGGAACTCTCCGCTGCGTTCGGGGTGGCGCAGTTCAGCGGTGTCCTCGTCGACGCGGCGCCGCGACTGGCCGGGGCGGCGACGCTTCTCGATGTCGCCGCCGTCTCGACCGATATCGACGCGGCGCATGCGGCCTTCGAGTCGGAGCTCGCGGCGCTTGAGGGAGACAGGGCCGGGGGCGAGCGTTTTGCGCTCGTCCATGCACACTCGGACACCCTCGTCTCCAACATCGATGCCATCAGGAGCTCCCAGGAAGAGCTCTTCGTCATCGCTGGTCAGCGAGAGAGCCTGCTGGAGGAGCTCGACGAGGTCCGGACGCGACTCGAGGGTCTGCTCATCCCGGCGATCGACGACCAGCTCTTCTACACCATCACCGGCTACCGGGAGTTCGACGAGCCCGCCGCAGACCCGAGCGCCCACTTCGCCGAGTCGGAATTCAATCGTTTCCGCGCTCTCGCAGAGCTGCAGGCCGACGCGAGCCTCTCGACACAGCTCCTGGCCAGTGCCTTCGGCCTCTCGGACGCATCCTTTATCGAGCCGCTCCGCGAGCGTTTCGAGGCCTCGACGTCCCGCATCGAGCGAAACCTGACCGCTCTCGAGGGGTCCGAGCTGCATGGCGGTCTGGCCGAGAACTTCGACCGGTTGCTTGCCCTGGGCATCGGGGAGGGCAACGGCTTCGATGTGATCGCCGCGGGACTCGTGCTCGAGAACGCGCAGAGAAGCCTCCTCGACGAGAATCGTGACATCGCCGTCGACCTCGTCTCCGAGATCGACGGGATCGTGGATGCGGCGAGCGCGAGCGCCGGGGATGCAACCCTGGCCTCGCTGGAGGCGATCCAAACGGGCCGCACGCTGCTGCTCGCGATCAGCGTGGTGAGCCTCGCCGGGGCGCTGGCAATCGCGTGGCTCTACGTCTGGCGCGTCCTGCTGACCCGCCTCGAGGAGCTGGCCGGCTGGATGCGGCGAATGGCGGGCGGCGATCTGGAGACCCAGGTGATCGTCCGCGGGCAAGACGAGGTCGCGGAGATGGCCGCGGCGCTCGAGGTGTTTCGCCGGCACGCGCTGGAGGTGCAGCGCCTGAACCTCGTGGAGAAGCTCGCCGGTGAGCTGCAGGGGAAGAACGACGAGCTGGAATCAGTGCTGGACGAACTGCGCCGCGCGCAGGACCAGATCGTGGTGCGCGAGAAGCTCGCCGCTCTCGGTCAGCTGACCGCGGGCGTCGCACACGAGATCAGGAATCCCCTGAACTTCGTCAAGAACTTCTCGGAATCGTCATCCGAGCTCCTCACCGAGCTCAGCGAGACCGTCGACGAGGTTCGTGACGCTCTGCCCGAGGAGCAGCGCGATCTCATCGGCGAGATCGCGGGCGACCTGAGCGAGAACCTCGAGCGCATCCGCAGCCACGGCGAGCGCGCTGACCGCATCGTCCAGGACATGCTGATGATGGGACGCGACTCGGGCGAGTGGCAGTCATTCGACATCAACCGCCTGCTCGACGAGCACGCGCGGCTCGCCTATCACAGCGCGCGGGCATCCGATCCCGACTTCCAGCTAGACCTGCAGCAGGAACTCGATCCCGACATTGGCGAGATCACCGTCATCCCGCAGGATCTCGGGCGGGTCTTCCTCAACATGGTGGGGAACGCCTGCGACGCCACGGACGAGAAGCGCCGCTCCCTGGCGGAGGCTGCCGACGGTGGTAGCGCCTACTCCCCGACCGTGTTGCTGAGCACGAGGCGCCTCGACGACGGCGTCGAAGTCCGCATCCGCGATAACGGGCCCGGGGTTCCGGAGGAGATCGCCGACCAGATCTTCAACCCGTTCTTTACGACCAAGCCCACGGACCGGGGAACCGGGCTCGGTCTCGCCATCTCAAGCGACATCGTGCGGAAGCACGGTGGCACAATTCGTTTGGAGTCCGAGGCCGGCGAGTTCACGGAGATGATCGTGACGTTGCCGCTGGCCCCGCCGGAGGAGGTACAAGGTGAGATGTCTGCTACATCGGGAGCTGCCACGGCGTAGGCCCGCGACAGTGCCCCTGTCGACGGCTCGTATCAGTCCGAGTGGTCGCGGGCTGTTGCTGGCCGCGACCGGTCATCGGAGGGGCGTGGCGATAGCGGCGGCGATCGCGGGTGCGCTCCTGCTCTTTCTCCTGTGGCCCTCGGCGGCCAGCGCCGCCGGCGTCGACGAGGAGACGGCGTTCGTCCTCAACACCCTCTCCTTCCTCATCTTCGGTGCGCTCGTGATGTGGATGGCTGCCGGTTTCACCATGCTCGAGGCGGGCTCGGTTCGCACGAAGAATGCCTCGACCATCTGCATGAAGAACCTCGGCATCTACTCGATCGCCGGCCTCGCCTACTTCGTCATCGGCTACAACCTGATGTACGTCGATGTCGGAGATCTGATCGGATCCGTGACGTTCTTCTACGGGCCGTCCGCCGACGAGATTGCGCTCATCGACGGCCAGGATGCCGCATCGCGGGTGATCGCGACTCCGTACTCCTCGATGTCGGACTGGTTCTTCCAGATGGTCTTCGTTGCGACCACGGCATCGATCGTCTCCGGCGCGCTGGCTGAGCGCGCGAGGATGTGGTCGTTCTTTGTCTTCACGCTTGTCCTGACGGCAGTGATCTACCCGATCGTGGGCGCCTGGACATGGGGCGGCGGGTGGTTGGACGAGATGGGCTTCCAGGACTTCGCCGGCTCGACGATCGTCCACGGCACCGGCGGCTGGGCCGCCCTGGCAGGGGCGATCATCGTCGGCCCGCGGCGGGGCAAGTTCGCGCCGGACGGGAGCGTCCGTCCTACGCCCCCTTCGAGCGTTGTGATCGTGACCCTGGGGGTCTTCATCCTCTGGTTCGGATGGTTCGGCTTTAACGGTGGCTCGCAGCTGGCGCTCGGCAGCGCGCTCGATGTCGTCGCGATGAGCATCGTGCTCGTCAACACCAACCTGGCCGCCGCCGCAGGCGTGCTGGCGGCCCTCGTGGCCTCCCGGCCGATTTTCGGTCGGATGAGCCTTCTCGCCGCCCTCAACGGCGGGATTGCCGGTCTCGTCTCAATCACGGCCGGCCCCGACATCACGGAGCCGCTGTGGGCGATCATGATCGGTGCGGTGGGAGGCGTCATCTGCACGGGTGGCATCTGGCTCCTGGAGCGGCTTCGCATCGACGATGTCGTGGGAGCCGTGCCGGCTCACCTCTTCGCGGGGATCTGGGGAACGCTCGCCGTCTCGATCGCCGCCGGCGGTGACCTGATCACGCAGCTCGTCGGCGTGGTTGCTATCGGTGCGTTCGTTTTCGCGGTGTCGCTCGCGCTGTGGCGCCTGATCGACATGACGGTCGGGGCTCACGTCACTCCGGAAGTCGAGCGCATCGGTCAGGATGTCGGGGAACTCGGACTCGAAGCCTACCCCGAGTTCCTCCTGATGCCGGAGCCGGAATGGGACAGTGATGCCGATGCCGATGCCGATGCCGATGCCGATGCCGATGCCGATGCCGATGCCGACTGACGGCTGCCGCCTCTGAGCCCAAGGGTTTGGCCGCCAGCGGACCACCTCGGTGCGGCGCTGCGGTCGCGTGCAAGCGGTGGTCGGGGAGACAGGATTTGAACCTGCGACCTCCTGACCCCCAGATTGGCTTGCCACGCGCACGAACGCGCACCAGCGCGCACACGGGTTTGGCTCCGGTGCCGAGAACGTACGCATATGCACGGACGCGCAGGTCTGCGCACCGGCGAAAGGGACCACGAAAGGGACCATGAAGGGGGGCTAGAACGGCGCCCACGACGGTGGAGACGAAGTAGGACTCGACTCCAGTAGTGAGCTTCGAGATCCCGAGCCCGAGCGTGCCGGCGCGGGGCGGAGAGGCTCAGTATCGCCAGGGTGGGGAGCTGCGTCGCGTCGACCATCGGCGCTTCCTCAAGGACATTGGCCCCAGTGAGGTGAGAGCAGCGTGATTACGGCCTCGGTCCGCATTCGTTGAGACAGCGTTGACGTTGCCCCATGCGGTGGGGGCAGGTATCGATGGTTCGCGGGCAGGTCTCGTTCGTATCGCTGAACACGGCGGAAGCCTCGGGCTCTGGCCAGTTCTTCAAGCGCTGCTGCGTTGTCGATCGTGATGCCGAACCGTGTGGAGTTCCCCATCACGAAGGTCGCCGGGTGTCCGGGGCGTAGCACACGCACGACTTCCGCAAGCACCTGATCGAGGTCTGCTACGTACCGCTGAAAGATCCGCTTGTCTCGGGCAGGCAGTGGGGCCTCGCCGATGAGTGATTGTGCAACGCACCAAGCGGCATCCGAGCCGGCGCGCTCGGGCGCGCGTTCTGCTCCGACACTTCGAGATCGTATTCGAGACAGGTCTCCGATCCGGTGTCCGAGCCACACAAGGGCGAGGCGATGCCCGCGCATGTAGTCGATAGCGTTCAGGTAGGGAGGTGAGGTCACGACGGCGTCAATCGAAGTGCTACGTACCCGCCCAAGCTGGCGCGCATCCCCGCGGTACACCGATGCGCCGGCAGGCAGCGGAGGCGACGCCAGTTGGTCCGCTAACCGCTTGCCGGACTTCAGGAAGCGCTCTAGGACGTCGACTCCGCTATCCTCGTAGACCCGATGGGGGCGACTATGCGAAACGTCGCGAGCGCGGCTCGCACCTCGGTCCTTAGTGATGATTAGCCGCGATAGCACCAATCGAAGAGCTCGACCGGTAGGAGTTCTGGCGCTTGGCAGTGCTCCCGCGATCTGGCGCAGCATGAGCTGCTGAGGCTGTGCGAACCAGAAGTCGACGAATTCTCGAGTTGGCTTGTCTTCGTCGATGGCAGGTAAGCTGACCGACCCAGGCTCGATCTCCCTCGCGCGCGCGACCGTCCGCTCGATCGCTCGCCCAAGATGCTCGGCGTGGATCGGTGTCGTCCACACCTTCGAGAGCAGGACGGCCATCGGGTCTAAGTCGACACCCACGGCGCGGTGGCCACGCTCAATCGCAGAGCGAAGAACGCTTCCCGAGCCGCACATGGGGTCCAGAACGGTAGACCCCGCGGGGAGATCACTCAGCGCCTCAAGTGCGATCTCCGGGGCCATGCGGGCTGGGAATGGGTGGATTGGGCCGGGTGAGCTTGCCACCGAATATCCTTAGGCACGTCGCATAGGTCGAGAATACGACGAGATTGGCTCACCATGGTGCCACGTGGAAACAGACCCTGCTGTCCTTGAGTTTCATCGTCGACTGCTGGCCGGCGACCCGGTGGTCTCCGCTGAGGTCGCCGAGCGGTTCCTAGGCGAGCTTGTCCGCGATACACGCCGTGCGCTCCTACCGGGGGATGACGAGCACATGGCCGACGACGCAGCGGCTGACGCGCTTCTTGGGTACATCGAGCGTCCGGTCCAGTTTGACCCCGCACGTGGGTCATTGTCGCGGTACCTACGAATGTCCGCGCGCGGCGACCTGCGCAACCTACGCGCCAAGGAGATCAGTCGGCGCAGGCGACTAGCGCCGGCCGATGTCGAACTTGTAGGGGAAGTCGGGAACAGAGATGAAAGGCAGGGCGTGCCTCGCGTGGATGTGGCTCGCGTGGAGCAGTTGGAGGCAGCAGCCCTCGATCTCGCCCAGAGCGATGACGAGCGCGCGGTGATGAACCTGATGCTTGACGGAGAACGCCGCACCGAGGAGTACGCGCGTGTGCTGGAGATCGATCACCAGCCGGTTGACTACCAACGTCGCGAGACTAAGCGCATGAAAGATCGCCTCAAGAAGCGGCTTGAGCGCGCAGGCTTGCCGGACTCCGATGAGTGAGGCGACCCAGCAGCTACTTGCTCATGCTGCCCGGAGAGCCGCGGCAAGACCGTGGTTCATCGCCCACGTGCTCGATGCCTACCTCGCAGCGCTGGGCGGCGAAGACGAGGATCTTGCTGCGACCCTCGATGTGAGCGCTCGCACCGTGAGCCGCCTCAGGCTTTGTCGGCGCCTGTCCGAAGGCAGGAACGAGGGAGTAGTCGCGATCGCCGAGGGGCTGGGCATAGATGCTTCTCGGCTCGCCAACCTTCTCAACGCGGCGGAGGCTGCTTTGGCGGTGAAGGACGGTGCGCCACGAGTATCATCGGCGCTCCTGGCTGCTCGCCACAGGGAACCTCAGGACGAGACCGAGGGTGACGGTCACACCTAATGCGACGCGCCGCAATCGAGGTGCTGGCGCGCGACTTCTGGCGCTCCGCCGGAAGAGCACCCGACTATCCTGCCGTGATCGACATCGCTACTTGCTGGGCTGAGCCGATTGGTATCGTCCACATGCGACAGCTCACTACGGGCTCGTTATCAGGCTGGCTCGGCTCTGGGCCCGACCCTGTCAACCGAGAACTCCATGGTGCCTTGATCGCACGGCGGGGACGCGGGCTCATTCTGGTCGACGCGGGCGATGAGGAGGCCGAGAGGCGCTTCACCATCGCACATGAGGTTGCCCACTTCATCATCGAGTACAGAGGCCCCCGTGACCGGATCGCGAGTTCGCTTGGCCACGCCGCCCTGGAGGTGCTTGACGGGGACCGGCCGCCAACAACAGTCGAGAGAGTCGACTCGTTGCTACAGGGCGTGCCGCTTGGACCGTACCTACATCTCCTTGAACGTGGCCTTCTGAGGCCACGCGATTCTGCGGAAGCCGCTGAGTTCGCGGCTGACCGTCTGGCGCTCGAGCTACTCGCGCCTGCGAGAGAGGTCAGGCGCCGAGTTGGGGCAGATGCGTCTCGGATCGCGCTGGAGCAGGCGCTCGAGTGCGACTTCGGGCTGCCGCGGGAAGTCGCAGGAGCGTACGCTTGGCGGTTCGCGTCACGCGTGGCCCCCTCCGTCCGCGAGTGGCTCGGGATCTAGCTGTTGTCGAACTCCGGTGCCCCCGTCGGAACAGGGTATGAAGGAGTCGCCGATGGCATCCGATGCTGACCACGGCGGCGATGTGCCGCCCCAAGACATCGCGACCGTCATATCTGCCGCGCCACCCATCGTGGCTGACGAGTTCGCCGCGAGCTATCAGGAGCCGTTGGTTCGCGCGCTCGACCTCGACACGTGGCAGGTCGGAGCTGACGTCGCGGCGCTGTACGACCGGTTGGAGGTCGAGATCGCTGACGCCGTAAAGCGCGAGCGTCAACTCGAGCGCCAGGTCCGAGAAACTGTCTTCCCCAGGCTGCGCGAGCGGCCAAACGCTCTTCCCGACGCCGGAGTCCGGCAGGCCACGCCTGCGGAGATCCGACTAGTGCATCAGCAGCAGTTGTTCACAGGTGAGGTCGAGGCATGCGACGGGACAAGCGTCGTGCACGACACGTTGCCGGTCACGATCGTGCAGCTCGGCGTGTGTTTGGCATCGTACCAGGGTGATCTTGGCACGTGGTCGCATCGAATGTTCCGACGGGAAATGCGAGCGACAGGCCGAGATCCGGTCGAGGAGGCACTCGATGCTCTCGACGCCCGTCAGCGACGTGCGGGCTTCGGCACGAGTACGCGGCAGGACCAACTCACTGACCTCGCGCGGCGCGGGGTGATGGCCTACATGGAACGCCGCGTCTTGCTCGAGGCCGCGACCGCCCGCTGGCGCATGGGCCACGGCAACCCGGCCCCGTACGAGCTGATCACCGGTTCCGGTAGCGTCGAGCTCGCGCAGCGCAGCCTCGAACTGCTGCGGCGCCTCATCTGCGATCACCGCCGCTTCGTCTTTGTGCCGAGCGGACCAGCGGATCGCCTCCTGCTGACCATCGGGAATGCGCTGCGCCCGCTCGAATACGCCATCGTGGACACGCTGGAGCAACAGCTCGAGCGCGTCGCGCAAGGGGGGTACCGCGGCGTGGAGTGGGGTGGCCTTCGCAAGCCTGTGGAGGACTTTGCGAAGGAGGTCGGCCCGGAGGTCGTCCGGGGCGTGTATCGGGCGTCGGCCTTCGCGCCGGCGCACGTCTTCTACGCACACCGCGAATTCGCCCACCCCGCAGCCTTGATCGCGATGGCTGATGGAGCGCTCCAGGAGCACCGTGGGTTCCCGATGCTGATCGACCTCGCCGACACCGTCTGCGCCACCACGTTTGATTCGAACTCGTTCGTCGCCTCCATCGAGGCAGCCTACGCTAGGGCCGGTGAGCCTCATCGCTACTTCACCGAACGCCAGACCAGAACTCGATAGGAGGCTCGCAGTGGAGAACCAGAACGGCGAATCGGCTGCGCCGGCAGGGGCGCCACGAGTTCCCGCGGGCGCGATCGAGGAACTCGATGCGGGTCTACGCGCGGTTGTCGACGACGGTTCCGTCGCGCGAACCATGTTCGATCGGCGCGACGCGGACGACGGAACGGTCACGATCGTGATCCCGCGCTCCAAGATTGAGCAAGTGCCGAGCCAGGCTCTGGTGGAGATCGACAGCATCGAGGACGGGCGAACCTACGTCGGCTCGGTCATCGAAGGACCGTTCGCCGAGCCTGACGGTCTTCGGCCCGACGCACCGGTGCTCGTTACGTCCGCCGCCAACAACACAGTGTTCATGCCGAGCTTTCACGGGAGGGCTCAGATCCGCCTGCTCGGTGAGCGCTCCGCGCGCGGGCTTGTGCCCCCACGCCGAAGGCCTCGGCCAAACAGTCCCGTTAGGCTTCTCGGTCCCGTCGATGCAGCGGAGTTGCTGAACAGCGTTGGGGAAATCCGGCTCGGCCTCTTGGATGGCATGGAGGAAGTCGAGGTGAAGTTCCCGATGAAGAAGTCGGTTCTTCCGCGGCACGTCGGCATCTTGGGAACGACCGGTGGCGGGAAGTCGACCACGGTTGCGGGTCTCATCAGTCAGTTGCAGCGAGCTGGGGCCGCGTGCGTAGTGATCGATACCGAAGGCGAGTACACCGCGATCAACGAGGCGACGGACGATGGGGGAATGCGCAGCGCCCTTGAGGACCGCGGGCTCAAGCCCGCTGGCCTTAAGGACACCCGCCTTCTCTTCCTTCACGGGCGGGAGGCTGCCAATCCCAATCACCCGAGCCAAACGCAGTTCCGCCTTGACTTTTCAGCGCTCTCACCGTTCGCGGTCGCGGAGCTCCTTGATCTCACGGACGCCCAGGAGGATCGATTCTTCAAGGCGTATGACGCATGCAAGAGCGTGCTGCGTGCGATCAAGATCTTCCCGAATGGACCCGCAGAAGACCGAGAGGCACTCGAACTCGACGAAATGGAACAAGGCTACCCGAAGATGACGCTGATGCACCTCATCGACATCGCGGGCGGCATCCTCGATCAATGCGTGGAGAAAAAGGAGCCGGAGTTCCGCATTGCGGCGTTCCGCAATGCGGCGGGGCAAGTCAAGCAACAACTCGCTCAGGTCAACACAAACCACCCACTCAGTTGGCGCGCCCTCCTGGGCAAGCTCTGGCGGGTTCAGCGCCTTGGCGTGTTCGACAGTGACGGAGCCGAGAGCATCCACTATCGCACTATGCTCGAGCCCGGCCGGGTTACCATCGTCGATCTCAGCGACAGCAACTTCCCCCGGGTAAATAACCTGACCATCGCTCAACTTCTGCGGGGGCTCCACGGTGCACAGGACGTGGCATACCAGGATGCGGTCCGTCACAGCAGAAAGCCCACGCCACTAGTGCTAGTGATCGAGGAGGCGCACGAGTTCTTGTCGGCGGAGCGCATCAAGCAGATGCCCGTGCTCTTCCAGCAAGTTGCGGGTATCGCCCGTCGCGGGCGGAAGCGTTGGTTCGGCCTGATCTTCGTTACCCAGCTGCCTCAGCATCTCCCCGACGAGGCCCTCGGGCTCGTGAACAGTTGGGTCCTTCACAAGATCGCCGACGCTGGCGTGATCAGTCGGTTGCGCCGCTCGATCGGGGGTGTGGACGACGGGCTGTGGTCTCGCCTGCCGAACCTAGCTCCTGGTCAAGCAGTGGTGTCTGTGGCGGGCCACACTCGCCCGATGCTGGTCTCAATCGACCCAACGCCCGCACGCCTGCGGCTGATCGACTGAACTGTCAGGCCGGCTGGCGTTCATAACGTACCTGGTCTCGAGGCGGGTCGCGACGATTCCCGGGCACCGCGCAACCATACTCGCTTCGAGATCGCGGTCCGAGCGCCGCGCTGCCGCCGCGTCGTGACCTTCCTGTGCTCGTACACGACGCTGTCGAACGAGCGCTGCGGCACGGGGGCGCCTTCTCGGTCCCCACCCCCATGATCGCATCTGATCGCCCTGATCCTCATTTCAGAGCATGCCGGGCAGTCTTGTCTATCTGTAAACGGAACAGATCGCTTAAGACACTTTCGGCAGCATCGGCAACCGCCGCCCTAGTTTCTTGATCACCAGCCGCGAATACATGAGAGCTAAGTTTGTTGTCAGCATAGCTCGCCACCCAGTCTTCGGTCGGGAAAAACGCTCTCAACGTACGAGCATCTCCTGGGCCCACGAGCACATTGCATTGTTCAGCATCGTCACTGAGACTGGGCGACCGCGGAAAATCGAAACGAATCTCGTGTTCGCCGATTCGTTTTCGCACTTCTGCCGGGAGTTGTTGGTGAACCGCCCGCGCCAGCAAACGTGCAGTCTGCGGCGAGCCCGGGGCAGCGAATAATTTCTGGAATTGAAGGTAACTCTCGACGTTTTCCGGATCCTTCTTGATTGTGGTGATGTTGAGCAACAGCGCGCGCTGCATGAGTCGGCGGTCGAGAATTGCCTTGACACGATCAGAAACCACTGACTCGTGCTTGGCTAGGACAAAAAAAGCGGCCTCTGACAGCCGCCACATGTCGGACAGGCGCGCAAGCGCAAACAATGGGTTATTGAGATCAGTGCTGCGCTCGTGTGCCACTTCGAACACCGCCTGTACCATCTGCTCCAGTGTTCGTATCTTGTGATGATGGTAGACGGCAGAAAACAGCATCATTTTGCTGAACAGGATCTGTTCAAGATGTGGTACCGCTGGCTGTCGTACTGCGAGGTATATTGTACCGTTGCTCGTGTGGACATCGAGCGCGTGAGTAATGCGCTCCCAATCGACCTCGGCGCGAATGCCCGTGAAGTGGCAGTCACGACCCAGGTAGTCGAGTTTGTCGGCGTCAAACGGGCCGCTGATTATATCCGCAAGATACTGCTCCTCGGGGTTGGCAGTCCGCCCAAGGATGAGGTTGGCGATCCTATCTGTGGTTACGTCTCTGAGGCCTTCATGAGTCGCATAACTTGTCTTCACACGAGCGATTAGATCACCAAAGGCAGGTGAACGGACAATAAGCGCTGACAACGCCTCTCCTAGATGAGTCTTCTCCGGGAAGTCGTCACTAGACTTTATCGCGTGAATGAGTTCTGGATGTCTCTGACTGAGTATTGATTCCGTCAGATGGGAGAATAGGCCGTGCCCGCTGTCGTGTAGCAGGCCGGCAAGGCGCAATTCCAAGACCCGTGTCGCCGACACATCCGGGCGCGAAGGCGCTGATTGTAGGGCGAGAGCCAATTGTTCGGCCTTGGTGGCGACTCCAAGTGAGTGTTCGAAGCGTGTGTGGTTGGCTGACGGGTAGACAAGATAGCTGAGCGCAGTCTGGTGTACCCCACGGAGTCGCTGAAGGATAGGAGAGTCGATGATCGCGATCTCGTGAGGATAGAAACGTTGAAACCCGTAGACCGGATCGCGAATGATCTTGGATTCCGTAACGTGAGAGAATTGGTATTCGGCGAGAGTCTCAGCGACATATTCGTCAACGTCGCGCCGAGCCTCCGCCAGGTCCATTGGCTGCGACTTACTTATGCTCAAGTGTCGCGAGGCTGTCGGCGATGTCGCGGATTGCGTCCGTGTGCTCTTTTAGGGCCTGTACAGCACTTGTCCGAATGTGTGCGGCCGCGTCGGGGGCCATGTCGATCCGCTCGTACCGGGGATTCGCGAACGAAAGGACACCAGCCCTCGCCATCACGCGAAAAAAATCCTCCAACTGCTCACTGTAGTCGCGCTCAGAGAACCAGATTCCCGAGAGGAGTTCCGGGTATTTGTCACGCATCTCACGAACCACCGCAGACCACTGCTTGCTGTCGCCTGTGAAAGCCAGAACGCCGGAGTTGGCAAGCGCGAGGGCGAGGACATCGAGGTACGAGTACTGGTTGGTCATCTCGCGACGAAGTTGCTGAAGCGCACTTTCTACCATAGCATTTCCGTTCAAGTGCTTATACGATTCAGCGTATTATCACTCTAGCAGTTCGACCAAGACGCCGTCAATGGCAAGGGTAGCACAAGCGTTCTGATATGTCACCCCGACCAGACGTGCCTGGTCAAACGTGTCGGGAGAGTCGAGCGCGCGGCAGCCGGACACACAGCCACTCCATCGTCGACGAGAGTGGCACCGCTACGTCCAGACTGCTCGCACGCGCGACGCCATACATCGATCCTCGGCGGACCGTCTCGGCTCATCATCGGTGCGAGGGATCACTCAACTGCAGTGGGTCAACGCCAAGACCTCAATGGGTGCCGTCGTCGTCGCATCCGAATCCATTCCGTTGCTCTCGTGACGGTAGCCGTGCACTCACCGCGGCCAGGCGGGGGACTCGCCGTCGTTGAGGGCGACAAGCGCCTTGCGGATCGGCTGCCGCAGGCTCGTCCAAGTCGGCAGCGTATAGCCGTCGAACTCGGCCACGGTCACCCATATCCCCGGCTCCACCTCCTCCTCGATCGTTTCGATCGCGTAGTTGTGCAGGCCCCAAGCCTGAGTGCGGCATCGGTAAAGTCCGGCCGCCTCGATGGCGGCGGCGACCTCGGCGGTGAAGTTGGGACCGTCGCCGTCCCCGAATCCGAACTTCGAGAATGCATCCTTGATCTCCCAGTGGATGATGCTTCGCGGCATCTGAAGCTCCCTCCGTGTGTCGTATCGGCGTGTCATGGGTCGCCAGCCGCCTCGCGCGAGGTCAGCAGGATCGTGCGTCGTGCTACCGACGAGGCGGGACGGCACTCGGCGACGTCAGTCGCCCCGAGCGCTGTCCCGCCTCGCGTCACGATCGGCCGCTACTCCGTTCCGGGCCCGGGCTCCGCATCTCGCTCGGGGGTGCGCCCGAGGATGTGGTCGGAGGCGCGCTGCCCCTGCGCGGCGGCGACGACGACCAGGCGCCGGTCGTCGTCGAGCACGCGCAGCCAGGAGGCGATGTAGGCCGCCGACTGCTCGACCCGCGAGGGGTCGATGCCGGCCTCGCTGCCGAGGAAGGCCGCCGCGAACTCCGCCACCAGCTCCTCCTGCGAGTAGCGCTCGGAGCCGAAGCGCGCCGCCGTGCGGTAGCCCTCGCGGGCGAGGCGGCGCGGGTGGCCGGTGGAGTGGGCGAGCTCGTGGAAGAGCGTC
>JAPONQ010000027.1 GCA_026713865.1 Chloroflexota bacterium
ACCATCGACCTCCGGCGCACCATCCTCGACGGCGGCGTCCTGCTCGTCTCCACGGCGCAGGGGACGGCCGGCAGGGACGTCGCCGCGCTCGTGGGGGCGTCGATCCTCAACCTCGTCGACGCCGTCATCCGCGAGCAGGGCGAACTGCCCCAGGCGCAGCGGCGCGGCGCGCTCGTGGTCGTGGACGAGATGCAGTCGATGCCTGGCGTCGACTACGAGTCGATGCTGAGCGAGCTGGGGAAGTTCGGGGCGAGCTTCGTGCTCGCCACCCAGAGCCTGACCAAGCTCGACGACCTCTCCCCAACGATGCGCGACACCCTGCTCGCCAACATCGGCTGCCTCGCCGTCTTCCAGGTGGCGAGCGCCGACGCCCGGCGGCTTGTCGGCGAGCTCGACCGCGACCGCATCACCGAGGAAGACATCGTCTCCCTGCCCGTGCACCACGCCTACGTGCGCGCCACGGTGGGCGGAGAGCGCATGCCCGCCTTCTCGATGGAGGTGCTCAAGCCCGAGGACGGCAACCCCCTGACGGCCGAGCGGGTCCGCGACGACGCAGCCGGTTACCTCACCGCGGCCCGCGATCTCGACGCCGCCGAGGCGGAGGCGCTGAAGCGCGTGCGCCAGTTCCACGAGGGGCTGCGGGCCCTCGAAGACGGCGACGGCGAGAGCGGCGGGTCGGACGACGCAGGGGCGAACGGCGCAGGCGAGACGCCGCCGCCCGGCTACAGGCGCGCCCGCGAGCCCCGGGGCGGAGACGCCGCCTCGTGAGCGCCTCCCCCGGCGTGACCGCGCTGCGGCGGCTGGCCTCCATGCCGTTCCTCGACCGGCTGGAGCTGGCCGCCGCGGCCGGCATCTCCGACCGCTCCGCCTACCGCGCCGTGGCCGCCCTCGAGCGCCGCGGGCTCGCGCGCTCCCTGCTCCACGGCACGGAGCTGCTGCGCACCACCCGCCGCTACCACCTCACGGCCGCCGGCTTGTGCCGCCTGGCCGCCATCGAGGACGAGCCCCTGGAGGCGCTGCTGCGCGCCCGCCCCGTCTCCGCTCAGTGGCGGCGCATCCTGCTGGAGCGCCTCGACGCCGTCGCCGTGATCTACCGCCTCGCCGCCTCGATCGCGGCCCAGCGCGGCGCGATCGGCTTCCGCTGGTACCGGGCCGCGCCGATGGACGCCTCGATCGTCCTCTCCGGCGGGGGCGTCCTCGCCGTCGTGCGCCAGGGCGCGACCGCCGACCGCACGGGCTTCGCCAAGCGGCTCTGGCGGCTGCGCGAGGGGCCGGACCCCGGCGGCGTACTCCTGCTCGCACCCGACGAGACGCGGCTGCGCCACGCCCGCCGCCTGCTCGCCACGGCGCCGTTCCCGGTCCTGCTCGCCCTGGAGCGTGAGGTCGTGGGGGCCGGTCCTGGCCATCCCATATGGCGTCCGCCGTCTGTGCGAGGTGCGATGGGCCTGCGCGATGCTCTCGCCTACACCGCGCGTGAGGCGGGCCTCCCCGCCGAGCGTGAACCGGCGCGCGCGACGCTGCCTGCGGATCTGGACGCGGCCGCCGCCGGGGACCCGGGCTGGCTGCTGCCGGCACGCCTTGGCCCCGCCGAGAAGCGCACCCTCGACCTGGTCGCGGACTGGCCCTGGATCGCTCCCGGCGACCTGGCCGTGCTGCTCGGCCTCTCGCGCGCGAGGCTCTCGCGGCTCGTCGTCTCCCTCGAGTCGCTCGGCCTCGTCGCCCGCATCCCCGCCACGGGCGGGCGGCTCGCCGCCACCGAGCGGGGACTGGCCGTGGCCGCGCGCCGCGACCGCACCGCCGTGGGCCTCGCCCGCTCCCGCTGGAGCCCCGCCCCGCTCGACGCCGGCGTCCCCGGCGGCTGGCGCGACGTGCGCGGCAGGAACAGCCGCCAGTTGCTGCGGCACCTGGACCACACCGCCGCCGTGCACCGCTTCGTGGCCTCGCTCGCGCAGCAGGCGCGCGCCGAGGGCTGGGAGGTCGCGCAGCTCGACCCGCCCCGGCGGGCGTCGCGTTACTTCCGCCACGGCGGCCGCGTGCGCTCCGTCCACCCCGACGCCTTCGGCGTCCTGCGGCGCGACGGGGAGCGGTGGGCCTGCTTCCTGGAGTGGGAGCGCCGCGCGGTGCGGCCCTCCACGATGGCCGCGCGGCTCGCGCCCTACCTGCGCTACTACGCCTCCCAGCGCCCCGCCGACGACCACGGCGTCCGCCCCGCCGTGCTGGTCGTCCTCCGCGATGAGATCACCGCCGACCACTTCCTGCGCGTCGCGCGTCGCGAGTTGGACCGCGCCCGGGTCAAGCTGCCGCTGGGGGTCTCGCATGAGGCCCTCGTGGGCGCGGAAGGACCCTTCGGCGACGCCTGGCGCGCGCCGGGCGGGCGCCCCTCGAGCGCCCTGCCCGCGGCATCCTGAGTGCGGGGCGGACGACGCGCCCGCTTCCCTGCGCTGCTCGCTTGCCCCGCCGGCATCGCCAGCGCAGGAAGCCGACGAACGGGGAACGATGCCCCAGCCTGTGCAGGCCAACACAACCATGCTTGGTGCCGCCCGGGGTTACATCGACGACCGTGGGCGTGCCCGAATTCAGTGAACGCTAGCCTCGACGCACCCCAACAGGTCCATTCCTGTTCTTTTTCGCCAGAGCGCGATGTTGGCCGTCCTTCGGGAAGGTTAGCGCGGCCAGATCATCCTTCCGCGTCGTTGATCGCCATCCGCACGATCTCGTTATACCAAGCATCGTACTTGAAGAAGATCAGGCTGAAGGCGAAAGCACTTTGCTGCAGCTCCTGAATCGTGATCATGATCGCAGAAATATCATCTCCTGGAAGGCGAATGAACTCACCGATGTCCGGCTGCGAGTCAGATACGGCACCATCAAGAGTCTCGAGATGCCAACGGGGAGTCGCTCTAAGAAGTGAATACTTCCCAAGAACATGGATGATGTTCGGCCGCCTCTCATGTGGGATGCTGGGGTTCTCCGCGTAGAACTCGCGGATGTGCTCCATCAAGGACGGCGCGCCTATTCCTTCGTAGGCGAAGACTACCTTAAACGGGTTCTCGTTCCACCTTGCATCAGGCACTTTGAGAATCGGCGGCACACTATTGCCTTTGCTCGGCATGGCGGGGATCGAGGCGCATTTGCTGAGAGCGTCGCGCAGTGATTCCTTGTCGAGCCGTGACTTCACCTCTGCGATACCGATCGCCCCCTCCAGCGGGGCTATGAACCTGCTGCCGTCCCGTAGGCGGAATCGTGGGGTGACGCCGGTCGTGACTACAACGTCGATTTGCTTGGATGCCTGCCCGTCCAGGCTGAATACATACCCGCCGAGAAACACATCGACTGACTTCGGCAGGTGACGTTCCAGAAACGACCTGAAGAGGTCTTCCCTTTGTGTCCCAACGTCCGATGAAGTCTTGAGCACGCCGGCCTCATCGGCCTGCACCCGCAAACTCTCCGCGAGTGTCTGGTAATGCTCCTTCAGGTCCCCAAAGACGTTGGCCCCCACAGAAGTGCCTCCCTCCGAGCGACAAGGTCTCACGGACCCGGGCGCTTGGCCAGGAGATTCTACAAGTCGAACTGCCCCGTTCGACGCCGGCATGCCTAGGGTGGCTAAACGTGAGGTGCGCTGCGGGATCGCCGCCGACCAATTCCTGCGCGTGGTCTGGCGCGGACTGGACAGCGTCCGCGTCGACTTGCCGCTGGGGGTCTCCCATGAGGCGCTCGTGGGCGCGCAGGGACCTGCGGAGACGCCTGGCGCGCGCCGGGCGGGCGCGCACCGATCGCCCTGCGGGCGGCGTCCTGAGTGCGCGGCGGGCGGGCACGGGCCGACGACGCGCCCGCTTCCCTACGCCGCTCGCTTGCCCCTGCGGCGTCGCCAGCGCACGAAGCCGATGAACAGCCAGATCGACTCGATGTCCTTGTCGGGGAGGTTGGCGACGGCCCCTCGGAAGGCGACCACCGCCTCGTGCACCCGATCCCGTCCGGGTCCCGTGCGCCCCTGCAGTTCGTCCACATGCAGATCACAATGGGACGCGATTGCGAGGCGGTGCTCGTAGGTGGGCCTCATGCGGCCTGCCTCCCAGGACCAGACCGTCTGGGAGGACACGCCGACGAGCGCGGCCAGCTCGCGCTGGGTGAGGCTCACGCTCCGGCGCGCCTCGCGGATGCGGGCGGCGATGCCGCTTGCGGGCCCGGCCTCGATCGCGTACGCACCACGGCGCGCAGGAGTCCGGCGATCGCTGCGGCGTGGTGGACGCCGGGCGTCGGTCGCGACATCCGGCGCCGCCGCAGTACCGGTCTCGCTTGGGGCGGTGCTCTTGCGGCGCACGACCGGCTGCCCGCCGCCCCCTTCGGCGACCGGCTGCCCGCCGCCCCCTTCGGCGACCGGCTGCCCGCCGCCCCCTTCGGCGAACGCGCGGCCCGCCTCCGTCAGGGTGACGGCGCGCGCGCGCTCCCGCGCGCGCACGACCAGTCCGGCCTCCTCGCACTCGTCCAGCCAGTATTTCACCACCGACTTCGAGCTGAAGCCGGTCTCTTCCATCAGCTCCTCCATGCTCGGCGGGTAGCCGAGCATGGCCGCGTAGCCGGCGATCGCCTCGACCAACACGCGCATCCGCTCTTCCCGTGTCAACGGAGCCCGCCCACGAGCCTCGGGTCCCTCCAACTCACGCACGCCCGTCTCGCAGTGCGGGGCGATCGCGGCGAGGTGTTCGCGGCTGGGCTTCGTCCGGCCCGCCTCCCAGGACCCGACGGTGTGGCGGGTCACGCCGACGAGTGCGGCCAGTTCACGCTGGGTGAGGCCCGCGCCCTTGCGCGCCTCTCGGATGCGGGAGGCGACGTCGCCTTCGCTATCGGGATCGGTCTGCGTGGTGGTCATCTCCTTCGCTCCTTGGGGGTGGCAGTGGTTCGGATGTCTCGAGCCCGGTCAACGGGCGTCAGTCGCGGCGGGGGACGCTCTCGCGGGGCAGGTCGCGCTCGGGGCACATGAGCACACCGTCGCGGAGTCCCATCGCCGCCGCCAGGGTCAGCAGCAGAAAGAGGTGCGCCCCGTCGGGGACCGTGCCGCGACGCCACAGCGAGAGCCGGTAGGTCGTGACCCCGAGCAGCCGCGCGAGCGCCCGCCAGCTCAAACCCGCCGCCTCCTGGAAGCGTTCCAGCCGCTCGGGGAAGTCCGGCGGGAAGCCGTGCCCGACGGGGCGCGCAACCTGTCGCTTTACTCCCATCGCTGCATCACCTCCCCGGTGTGACCGTCCGTGATCGATGCCCCGCACGGTCCCGCTCGGCCGTCAGCGGCCCGCCCGGGAGCCAGATGGAGGGCGCGGCGCGCTCGCCGTCCCCGTCTAGCAGCAGCCGGACGCCGGCGGGCCGGCGGTCAGCCAGCAGGAACAGCGCATACAGCGAGTCGCCGCAGGGCTTCGTGCCCTCGCGCCAGCGCTGCAACTGCCGCGGGTCGGCGCCGATGCACGCCGCCAGCACGTCCCAGGAGACGCCCAGTTCCTCCTTGAAGCGCCGCAGCCGCCGCGGGAAGTCCTCGGGCAGGAACGGCTCGTCGAGCAGGAGCTCCGGAGGCGGCGCGCTGCGCATCATGCGACCGCCTCCTCGATGAAGAAGAGCTCGTCGAAGTCGGTGATCCCGAGCCCCGCCATTAGCCGCGCCCGCATCGACGGCGACGGGCAGCGCCGCCCGTTCACCATCTGCGAGAGGTAGCCCGGGTCGATGTCGAGCCGCCGCGCGAACGCGTTCTGGCTCAGGTTGTGACGAGTCAGGTACTCCCACACCACATCCGCCCGGAGCCTCGTCCGCTTCATGCCGCGCCCTCCTTGCGGTCCCCCTCGTCGCTCGCCGGCGCCCTCCGCGCCACGCTCTCCCCGCCCCCGTAGCGGTCGGGATGGGCGAGGGCGTGGCGGGCGATGATGCGCGCCAGCGTCCGCAGACCCTCGAGGCGCTGCGCCTCCTGTTCGTCGCTCAACTGTCGCTCGGTACTCACTGGCTTGACCCACTGCGATTCCCTGGTCCCGGCCGGCGCCTGGGGGGTGGTCGGCGGCCGCACCGGGGCGGTACACTGCTAAATGAAACAGAACTACCGTTCTGATTGAGGGAGGCTAGCAGCGACGCACACGCTCGACAACGCCCTACAGGGGTTTTTCAGGCCCTTTTCGGCGAATCGTTGGCTGTGATGTAGCTGCGTTGTAGCAGGAGTCAATCAAGTGGCCCATGATCACGCTAAGGTGAGCACGCAGATGAGGAGAATCACGCGATGACAGACCGACCCGAACCCACCCCCGCCGCTCTCTACGCGCGCGTCTCCAGCGACCGCCAGGACGTCGACCTCTCCGTCGCCGCCCAGCTGCGCGCCCTGCGCGACTACGCCGAGAAGAACAACTACGTCGTCGTCCGCGAGTACATCGACGAGGCGGAGAGCGGCCGCGTCGCCGACCGGCCCGAGTTCCGCAAGATGCTGGACGCGGCCACTGCCGACGACGCGCCCTTCGAGCAGATCCTCGTCTGGAAGTTCAGCCGCTTCACCCGCAAGCGCGAGCACGCCGTGGCCTTCAAGTCGATGCTGCGGCGGCGCGGCGTGCGCGTCGTCTCCATCACCGAGCACGCCGACGACTCCCCCACCGGCAAGCTCATGGAGGCCATCATCGAGAGCGTCGACGAGTTCTACTCGGCCAATCTCGCCGAGGAGGTGACGCGCGGGATGCGCGAGGCCGCCTCGCGCGGCTTCTGGGTCTCCACCTACGCGCCGTACGGCTACAAGAAGGTGCGGGTGCAGGACGGGCCGAAGGAACGCCCGAAGCTGGAGCTCGCCCCGCCGGCCGACGCGGTCGTGCGCCGCATCTTCGAGATGACGCTCGCGGGCAAGAGCGTGCTCGATATCGTGCGCGTCCTCAACGAGGAGGGCATCCCCACCCGCAACGGCGGGCGCTGGCTGAAGAACACCGTGCACGGGATGCTCACCAACGAGTCCTACGCTGGCACGCTCGTCTGGGGCAAGCGGGCGAAGAGCAAGGCCCCGCCGGTGCGCGTCGACGGAGCCGTCCCGGCGATCGTGAGCCGGGCGGAGTTCGAGCGGGTGCAGCAGCTCCTCAAGGAGCGCGCGCGGAAGGTCGTCCCCCCTCGCCGCGCCTCGAGCCCCTACCTGCTGAGCGGCCTCGTCAAGTGCGAGCGTTGCGGGCGGGCGCTCACGGCGGCC
>JAPONQ010000028.1 GCA_026713865.1 Chloroflexota bacterium
CGCCCGCCCGCGGGGCCAGGCGCGTCCCCCCCCCCCCCCCCCCCGGCGCGGGGGGCGCCGCCCCCCCCGCCCCCCCCGCCGCGGCGCCGGCCGCGGGCGCCGCGCCGCGGTCTCCCCGCGCGCCGGCGAGGCCCGAGGCGAGCCGCTCGAGCAGCTGCGGGGGGATCTCCAGGCCCTCGGGCAGGCTCACGCCCTCGGGCAGCGCCTCGCCCGCGGCGAGCGCCTCGGCTATCTGCTGCAGCGTCACGCCCTCCGGCAGCTCGAGCCCGGCGAGCAGGCCGGCGGCCCCGCCGCGCCCGAGCTGCGCGAGCCCCCCGAGGTCACCCTGTCCGGCGGCCGCCCCGGCGGCGCCGAGCGCGGCGAGCTCCGGGGCGATCGCGGCCGCCTCCGCCCCCCGCAGCAGGCTCGCCGCCACCTCGTAGGTCACGACGCCCTGCTGCGTGTTCGGGAGGCGACTGATGGAGGCGATGCGCACCGGGTACTGGACGCCCTCGAGGGCGTCGAAGGTGGCGAGCCCCGCCTGGCCGAGCTCGAGCGCGGGCAGATCCGTCTCGGTCACGGTCAGCTCGATGCGCATGCGCTCCGGCGTGCTCAGCGTGAAGGCGGCCGCGCCCGTGCCGACGCGGTCGCCGGGGCGGACGTCGACCGAGGCGACGGTCCCGGCGAAGGGCGCCCTGAGCGTCAGCTCAGAGAGAGCGTCGCGCGCCTCCTCCAGCGAGATCTCGGAGAGCCGGACGCTCAGCTCCTGCTGCGAGAGGGCGTTCGCGGTGGGGCCGGCGCGGAGCTCGTCGTGGCGGGCGCGCGCGGTCGCGAGCGCGGCGCGGGCGCCCTCCAGCGCCGAGCGGGCTGAGGCGAGGTCGTCCTCATCCGGGGGCGAGGTGAGCGTGGCGAGGCGCGCGGAGGCGGCGGCGTGGCTGGCCCGGGCGGCCTCCCGCGCCTGTTCGGCCTGGAAGAGCGCCTGCTCATCCGGGGGCGAGGTGAGCGTGGCGAGGCGCGCGGAGGCGGCGGCGTGGCTCGAGCGGGCGGCCTCGAGCGCCTGTTCGGCCCGGAAGAGCGCCTGCCCCTCCGGGGGCGAGGTGAGCGTGGCGAGGCGCGCGGAGGCGGCGGCGTGGCTCGAGCGGGCGGCCTCGAGCGCCTGTTCGGCCCGGAAGAGCGCCTGCACGTCCGCAGGCGCGAGCAGATCCTGAAGCCGCTCCTCCGCGGTCACGAGCGACGACCCGGCCGTCTCGCTCGCGGCCGCTGAGGCGACGAAGGCGACGTTGGCCGAGATCACCGCACCGGCGTAGCGCCCGTAGGTGGTGGAGCGATCCTCCGTCGAGTCGCGGAGCTCCGCGACCTGCTCGTCAGTGAGCGGCAGCGCGCGCGCGCAGGTCGCTTCGGTCACGTCGGCGAGGTGCGCGTAGGCGTCGCAGTAGTCGGAGAAGGCCCCCTCGAGCGAGTCGCCCGCGGCGTCGAGTGCGTCCACGGCGCCCGAGAGCTGCGCCCGCGCCTGCGTCACGGCGGAGCGGGCCGACTGAAGTTCGGCCTCGCCCGGCGGGGCGGTGAGCTGGGAGAGCGCCTCCTCGGCGGCAGAGAGCTGGCCGAGCGCCGAGGCGACGGCCTGCTCCGCGCTCGCGAGCTCGGCCTCTTCGGGTGGGGCGGTGAGCTGGGAGAGCGCCTCCTCGGCGGCAGAGAGCTGGCCGAGCGCCGAGGCGACGGCTTGCTCCGCGCTCGCGAGCTCGGCCCCTTCGGGCGGGGCGGTGAGCTGGGAGAGCGCCTCCTCGGCGGCGGAGAGCTGGCCGAGTGTCGAGGCGACGGCCTGCTCCGCGCTCGCCACGTCGGCGGCGGACGGAGGGGCGAGCAGCTGCTCGCTCGCGCGCTCGGCGCTCGCCACCTGCGACTCCGCGGACTCCACGGCCTGCGAGGCGGAGGCGAGCTCGGAGGCGGCCGGGTCGGCGAGCAGGTCGGCGAGGCGCAGGCGGGCCTGCTCCAGCTGCACGGTCGCGGTCTCGAGCCGGCGCCGCGCCGCCGCGTCCTCGAGCGCGGCGAGCACGTCGCCCGCCTCCACCCGGTCTCCGGCCTCGACCCCGACCGAGGCGACGACGCCGGCCGCCTCGAAGCCGAGGGCGGCGTTGCGCTCGGCCGCCGCCTGACCGCTCAGCTCCAGGGTGGTGGTGAGCTGCCCGCTCGTCACCCGGGCCTCCTGCACCTCGGGGGCGACGTCGCTCTCCTCCGGCTCAAGCAGCAGGAAGGCGGCCGCCGAGGCGGCTGCGACCGTGGCGAGGGCCCACGCCAGCAGCCAGCGCCGCCGCGGGCGGCGCCTCCGCACCAGCTGATCGAGGTCGACGTCGTTCACGGTGTCCTCTTCCCGGTCGGCGCATCCGGCAGCCGCTCGAGCCTGCACCGCGCCCGATGAGGTGGAGCTAAAGCGGTCGTGCGGGCGCCTGAGCGTTGACCGGCCTCGGCCGCCGACGGTAGGGTAATAGGGAGCCGGTTAGCACTCTCGGCATGAGAGTGCCAGTCCGCGCTGCGGGGGGCGCACGGCACGCGTGATCGGGGGCGTGCCGGCGGACGGCGAGAGGGTGCCGGGTGCTGACGGCGCGTCGTGAGTCGCTGCTGGGTCTCGTCGTCGACGAGTACGTCGAGACCGCTCTGCCCGTGAGCTCGCGGGCCCTCGTGGCGCGCCACGGCCTGGGCGTCTCCCCGGCGACGGTGCGCAACGAGCTCGCCAAGCTCGAGGACGAGGGCTACATCACCCACCCCCACACCTCGGCGGGCCGCGTCCCCTCGGATCGCGGCTACCGCTACTACGTCGAGGCGCTGATGACGGAGGTGCCGCTTCAGGCGGAGGAGGCGCGCACGATCGCGCACCAGTTCCACCAGGCGGAGGGGAGCCTCGACGACTGGCTGGCGCTGGCGGCGGCGGTGCTCGCGGCCTCGGTGGCGAACGCGGTCGTGGTGACGCGCCCGCACGGCGCGGCGCCGCGGGTGCGCAACGTCCAGCTGGTGCAGCTCCGCCGCGACGTGGCGCTGATGGTGGTGGTGCTCGACGACGGCGCCGTGCGCGAGCGCGTGCTGCCGGTGTCAGATAGCACCGACCAGTCGGAGCTCCACGCCCTCGCCGAGCGGCTCGGCGAGCACGTGGCGGGTCGCTCCGCCGCCCACATCCGCCGCGACGTGGAGTCGATGGAGGACGAGGAGCTGCGGGCGCTGGCGGGCACGGTCGTCGACCTCGCGGAGGAGCACCGCAGCTGGCACGAGACTTTCCTGGAGGGCCTCCCGGCGCTCCTCGCCCAGCCCGAGTTCGCAAGCGGCGAGCAGATGCTCGAGGCGGTGCGCCGGCTCGAGGGCTACGAGGTGGGGCGTCTGCTCGAGTCGGCGGAGCCCGCCGCCCCCGGAGACACGCGCGTCCTGATAGGGAGCGAGAACCCCGATCACGAGATGCACGACTGGAGCATGGTCGTCGCCCGCTACGGCGGCGGCGACGCGGCCGGGACGGTGGCCGTGGTCGGGCCCACGCGCATGCACTACGAGCGGACGATCCCGCGCGTGCGCTTCGTCGCGGCGCTGATGGGGAACCTCGTTAACGAGACGCGGTCGTAGCGCCGCCGGAAGGCCGCGGCGCCGCGGGAGGGATGAGCGATGCCGGCTGACGCCGGGCAGGAGGCGGAGGCGCCCGGGGCAGGGGCGCCCGGGGCGGAGGAGTCCACCCCGGGCGGCGACGCCCCGGAGGCGGCGGGCGCGAGCGGGGACGACGGTGCAGCCGAGGCTGAGGGCGCGCCCGGGGACGACGGCGCGGCTGAGGCTGAGGGCGCGAGCGGGGACGGCGGCGCGCCCGCGGGGGACGAGGTCGACTCGCTCCGGGGCGAGGTCGAGGACTACCGCGGGCGCTGGATGCGCGCCGTCGCCGACTACCAGAACCTGAGGCGGCGCTCCGCCGAGGAGCGCTCGGAGCTCCGCTCGCAGCTGCTGGCGGGGCTGGTGGGGGGCTACCTGGGGGTGCTCGACGACCTCGACCGCGCCCTGGGCTCGCTGGACATGCACGAGGAGCTCTCCGGCCACCCGTGGGTGGGCGGCGTGGAGATGGTGAGGCAGAAGTTCGCCGCGCTGCTCAAGGAGAGCGGCGTCAGCGAGATCGCCGCGGAGGGCGAGCCCTTCGATCCCCGGCGGCACGAGGCGATCGGCCGCCAGCCGGGCCCGGAGGGCGTGGTGGTGGCGGTCGCCGAGCGCGGATTCGAGGTGGGTTCGCAGGTCGTGCGCCCCGCCCGGGTCGTGGTCGGGGACGGCTCGCAGGCGGCCGGCGGGGAGCCGGCGGAGCCGGGTGCCGGCGCCGGCGCCGGGACGCGGGGGTAGAGCGGGAGCCGGCCGCCCGGTCGCGGCCGGATGACGCCGGAGATCACAGGACGGGCGCGGTCGCTCCCGGGAGGGGGCGGGCGGGCCGGAGAGAGGTGGGACGATGGCGCAGGTCATAGGCATCGATCTGGGGACGACCAACTCCGTGGTGGCGGTGATGGAGGGCGGGGAGCCGCAGGTCATCCCCAACTCCGAGGGGGGGCGCACCACGCCCTCGGTGGTCGCGGTCACCAAGGACGGCGAGCGCCTGGTCGGCACCGTCGCCAAGCGGCAGGCGGTCACCAATCCCGACAACACCGTCTACTCCGTGAAGCGGCTGATGGGGCGCCGCTTCGAGGATCCCGAGACCGAGCGCGCGCGCTCCTTCGCCAGCTACGAGATCGCGAAGCGCTCCAACGGCGACGCCGGCGTGAGCATGGGGGGCAAGGAGTACTCCGCGCCCGAGATCAGCGCGATGGTGCTGCAGAAGCTCAAGGCCGACGCGGAGGCCTACCTCGGCGAGAGCGTCTCCGAGGCGGTGATCACCGTCCCCGCCTACTTCAACGACGCGCAGCGGCAGGCGACGAAGGACGCCGGGAAGATCGCCGGGCTCGAGGTGCTCCGCATCATCAACGAGCCGACCGCCGCCTCGCTCGCCTACGGCCTCGACAAGAAGGCCGACGAGCTGATAGCGGTCTACGACCTCGGGGGCGGGACCTTCGACGTCTCGGTGCTGGAGATCGGCGAGGGGACCTTCCAGGTCAAGGCGACCAACGGCGACACCTACCTCGGCGGCGACGACTTCGACGACGTCGTGATCACGCACCTGGTCTCCGAGTTCCAGCGCGATCAGGGCATCGACCTGCGGGCGGACCGGATGGCGCTGCAGCGCCTGAAGGAGGCGGCGGAGAAGGCGAAGATCGAGCTCTCCTCGGCGCAGCAGTCCGAGGTGAACCTCCCCTTCATCACCGCCGACGCCTCCGGCCCCAAGCACCTGGCGATCACGCTCACGCGCTCGAAGCTCGAGCAGCTCGTCGGCTCGCTGGTCGACCGCACGCTCGAGCCCTGCGCGCAGGCGCTCACAGACGCCGGCCTCCAGGCCTCCGACATCAACGAGGTGGTGCTGGTCGGCGGGATGACGCGCATGCCGCTGGTGCAGGAGCGGGTGAAGGCCTTCTTCGGGAGGGAGCCGCACCGCGGCGTGAACCCGGACGAGGTGGTGGCCGTCGGCGCGGCTATCCAGGCCGGCGTGCTCCGCGGCGACGTGAAGGACGTGCTGCTGCTCGACGTGACGCCGCTCACGCTCGGCATCGAGACCCTGGGCGGCGTGATGACCTCCCTCATTGAGCGCAACACGACGATACCGACGGTCGCGAACCAGACCTTCTCGACGGCGGCCGACAACCAGCCCTCGGTCGAGATCCACGTGCTGCAGGGCGAGCGCCCGATGGCTCCCGACAACAAGTCGCTGGCGCGCTTCATCCTCGACGGCATCCTCCCGGCGCCGCGCGGCGTGCCGCAGGTCGAGGTCGAGTTCAACATCGACGCGAACGGCATCCTCACCGTCTCGGCGCGCGACAAGGCGACCGCGAAGGAGCAGCACGTCACCGTGCAGGCGGCCTCCGGCCTCTCCGAGGAGGAGGTCGAGAAGATGCGCCAGGAGGCGGAGCAGCACGCCTCCGAGGACCAGGAGCGCCGGCAGACGGTCGAGGCGCGCAACGTCGCCGACTCGCTCGCCTACTCCGCCGAGAACCTGCTCAAGGACAACGCCGAGCACGTCGACGACTCCATGAAGGAGAGCGTGGAGGGGGCGATCGCCGAGGTGCGCGAGGCGCTGGCGGGAGACGACGCCGAGCAGATCCAGCAGGCGGCGGAGAAGCTCTCGGCCCAGATGCAGGAGGTGGGCCAGGCGGTCTACCAGCGCGCCGCCGCCGCAGGGGCCGAGGCCCAGGGCGCGAGCGCTGCGGACGGCTCGGACGGCGCCTCCCCCGGGGGTGAGCCCGAGGGCGAGGAGGCCGGGACGGTGGAGGGCGAGTTCCGGGAGGTCTGACGGCTCACGCCGCGGCTTCCGGCACCGACGGCTCCCCGCAGTTCGCACGGGTTGAGACGGTGAGCGATTGCCGCGCCCCGCTCGGTGTGTGACATTCCCCCGCGGTCACTCCGGTGGTCGTGTCACGACGATGAGGTGCCTGGGTGTCACGTACGGTCCCGATACTTCTCGCTGCGGCCGTGCTGCTTGGCATGGTGGCATGCGGCGGAGACGACGCACCGAAGGAGGTGGGCGCGATTGCCAGTGCGGCGCTCGCGGCGCCGGACGGCCATGTGATGGGCCAAGTCACGCTGACGCAGACGCCCGGCGGCGTGCTCATCTCGGCCGAGGTCACCGGACTCTCCCCCGGGGCGCACGGCTTCCACATCCACGGCGTCGGCGCCTGCTCGCCCGACTTCACGGCGGCCGGCAGCCACTTCGCCCCCGGCGGTGAACCACACGGCTTCCTCGGGGACGGCCCGCACGCCGGGGACCTTCCCAACCTCCACGCCGACCGGGAGGGCAACGCGCGGGCGGATTACTTCACCGACTCCGTGACCCTCGATTCCGGCGCCGACCACTCGCTATTCGATGAGGACGGATCGGCGTTCATCGTGCACGCCGAGCCCGACGACTACCGCGACGTCGCGTCGGCGGGCGCTCGCATCGCGTGCGGGGTCGTCGAGCGCCGCTAGCGGGTACCGGCGCCGAGCCTCTCGCCACGATCCGACAGGTGGCGGGCGTCCCCTCGGCGTGACGGCGACCGCACGAATCATGTTCGGAGCGGGGTCGGATCGCGCGTCCGGGAGCCGAGGGTCCCCTATCGGGGCGACACCCTCGCCCGTGGGCATGCGGCCGCGGAGTCACCAGGCGGCTCTGCCGTCGCCACGCTGCGAAGTCGCTCGGCGCGGGGGCGCAGACCCGAGCGGCGATGCCCGCACCGGAAGAGCGGGTACACTGATCGCTTGATGACGACGCAGCAGGATCTCTACGACGTGCTCGGTGTCTCCCGGGAGGCCTCCCAGGAGGAGATCAAGCGCGCCTTCCGGCGCCTCGCGATGGAGTACCACCCCGACCGCAACAAGTCGGACGGGGCGGAGGGCCGCTTCAAGGAAATAGCCGGCGCCTACGAGGTGCTCTCCGATCCGGAGAAGCGCGGGCGCTACGACCGCTTCGGCGCCGCCGGGCTCAACGGCGGGCAGGCGCAGGGCTTTCAGGGCTTCGAGGGCTTCGCCGGCTTCGGCGACATCTTCGACGCCTTCTTCCGCGGGACGGCGGCGCAGCGCGCGGCGCAGCGGGGCTCCGACCTCCGGATCGAACTGGAGCTCGACTTCGAGCAGGCGGTCTTCGGGGTCGAGCGCGAGCTCGCCTACGAGCACGTCGAGGACTGCGCCGACTGCCGCGCCACCGGCCAGCGCCGGGGCAGCGAGCTCTCCACCTGCACCGAGTGCGACGGCCGGGGCGAGATCCGCCGCGTGGAGCGCTCGATCTTCGGGCAGTTCGTGAACGTCGCCGCCTGCCCGCGCTGCCGCGGCGAGGGCCGCGTCGTGACCGATCCCTGCCACACCTGCCGCGGGCGCGGCCAGCGGCGCGTGGAGGCGCGGCGCTCCGTGCGCATCCCGGCCGGGATCGACGACGGATCGCAGATCCGCCTCTCGGGCGGGGGGAACGCCGGGAGCCACGGGGGGCCCGCGGGCAACCTCTATGTGCAGGTCTCGGTCCGCCCGCACGAGCGCTTCGAGCGCGCGGGCGACGACCTGCTCTACGAGCTCCCGCTCAACGTCGCGCAGGCGGCGCTCGGCGTCACGGTCGAGGTGCCGACGATCGAGGGCGATGAGGTCGAGCTCGAGGTCAAGGCCGGCACGCAGCACGGGGAGCTCTTCCCGCTGCGCGGCCGCGGCGTGCCGCACGTGCGCGGCTCCGGGCGCGGCGACCTCATCGTCCGCGCCCACGTGGTGACGCCGACCAGGCTCTCCCCCGAGCAGCGCGAGCTCCTCGGCCAGCTCGCGGAGTCGCTGGGCACGCCGGCGGTGCCGGCCGACGGCGGGTCGATCCTGAGCCGCATCCGGGACGCGCTGGGGTAGCGCTCTCCCCGCGCGCCCGCGCCGGGGGTCCGTCGGTACACTTCACGCCGTTCACGCGGTCCCGCCGCCGGCCCGGCTTCGTGCCGCGCCCACCGGCGGCGTCCGGCGAGCGGGGCGGGGCGTGATGGGGTCTGCTGCGGGCGCGGGGCGCTGGGTCGAGGTCCGCGTCACGGTGGCGGGGCGCGACGCCGAACGGGGGGCCGAGGCGCTGGGGGGCATCGCACCCGGCGGCGCGGCGATCGAGCACAGTTTCCACTCGGGAGGCGAGGGGGCCGGCTTCTCCCCGGCCACCGCCGCCGGTGCGGCCGAGGTGCGTGCGTGGCTGCCCGCCCCGGAGGAGGCAGGCGCCGAGCGCGACGCGCTGGCGGCCGTCGCGGCCGCTCTCGCCCCGCTCGCTCTCGACCCGGCGCCGGAGCCCGAGGCCGCCCTCGTGGAACCCCCCGACTGGGCGCGTGAGTGGCGGCGCTTCTACCGGCCGGTCCGTGCCGGGCGCTTCGTCATCTGCCCGCCCTGGGAGAGGGCTCCGGCCGGGCGCGGCGACGTCGCGGTCGTGATCGATCCGGGCCGCGCCTTCGGGACCGGGCACCACGAGAGCACACGGCTCTGCCTCCGGGCCCTCGGGTCGCAGCTCGTGCCCGGCTCGCGGGTCCTCGATCTCGGCACGGGATCGGGGATCCTCGCCGTCGCGGCCGCCCGCCTCGGCGCCGCCTCGGTGCGCGCGCTCGATGTCGATCCGGAGGCGGTGGCGGTGGCGCGGGAGAGCGCCCGGCGGAACGGCGTCGCGGCTCGCGTGGTGGCGGCGGCCGGATCGCTCGGCCGGGAGTGGCCGTGGGCCGGATCGGGCCGGGGCGCGGCCGACCTGCTGCTGGCGAACCTCTCCCGCCCGCTGCTGGAGTCCCTCGCGCCGGAGATCGCCCGGGCGCTGCGGCCCGGGGGCGTGCTCGTCGCTTCGGGCTACCTCGCGCGCGAGGCGGCCTCAGTCGGGGAGGTGCTCGCCGCCTCGGGTCTGCGGGCGCTCCGCGTCGAATCGGAGGGCGAGTGGTGCTGCCACGTCGCCCTGCGGGATCCGCAGCCCCGGCGCGGGGGCGCCATCTAGGCATCACGTGCGGCTGGCATCATGATGTGCGGATGAGAACCACGGAGTGCCGTCCGGGCGTGTACGCGGCGGCCCACACGTGCCTCCCGATGCGACCGGCTAGCCGGTGCTGAACCTTCTCACCGACTTCGTCAGCAGCCCCCGCGGCAAGTGGGTCACGCTCGCCCTCTGGGTCGTGCTGGCCGGTGCGCTGATCTCGCAGCTTCCCCGGCTCGACGAGGTGACCGAGAACGAGGCGGCGCTCTTCCTGCCCTCCGACGCCGAGTCGACGCGCGCCTTCGAGCTGGCGCGCGAGCGCTTCCCGGCCTCGGGCACGCCCGCCCTCGTCGTCGTGAGCGAGCCCGGCGGGCTGGGCGCCGCGACGTGGGCCGCAGTTGCCGGGCTCGAGGCCTGGCTCAGCGGGCCGGAGGCGCCCGTGAACGTCACCCGGGTGCGCGCGCCCGGGCCCGCGGAGGGCGCCGGCTCCGGCCTGGTCTCTGCGGACGGCACGACGCTCTACCTCTTCGTCGACCTCGCCGGGGAGCCCGCCGAGCCCGCGTTCCGGGACTCCGTCACGGCTCTTCGCGAGCGCGCCCGGGCGCTCGACCTGCCCGGCGTCGAGGTCGCCGTCGGCGGGCCCGGGGGCCTGATCGTCGATCTCGTCGAGGTCTTCTCGAGCATCAACTCCTTCCTGCTGATCGTCACCGTGCTGCTGGTGCTCGCGCTCCTGATCGCGATCTACCGTTCGCCGATCGTGGCGCTGGTGCCGCTGCTTGCGGTCGGGCTCGTCTTCCAGCTCGCGGGCGCCGTCGGCGCCTTCGTGGCGGAGCAGCTCGACCTCCCGGTCTCGGGCCAGACGACCGGCATCATGACCGTCGTGCTCTTCGGCACCGGCACCGACTACGTGCTCTTCGTCTCCGCCCGCTTCCGCGAGGAGCTCGCGCGCCACCGGGACCGGCACGAGGCGATGCGCCGCACGATGCGCGGCGTCGGCGGCGCCGTCGCCTCGGCCGGGGCGACGATCCTCATCGCATCGGCGGCGCTCGCCTTCGCTGTGCTCCGCTCCTACCAGTCGCTCGGGCCGGTGATCGCGATCGCGGTCGGGCTGATGATGCTGGCCGCGCTCACGCTGGTGCCGGCCGCGCTCACGGTCCTGGGGCGCCGCGCCTACTGGCCGCTGCAGCCCCGCTTCGACCCGTCGGCGGCCGCCGACGAGGCGGCCGGGAGGGAGAACTGGCGCCGGAGCATCTACGGGCGCATCGGGGGCGTCGTCCTGAGGCGGCCGCGCGCCGCCCTCGCGCTGACGACGGCGGCCCTCGCGCTCCTGATAGCGGGGCTCTCCGCCTTCCAGACCAACTACGATCAGCTCGCGAGCCTGCCGGCAAACACCGAGTCCGTTGAGAGCTTCGAGCTGCTCCGTGGCGGCTTCCCGGGCGGCGAGCTCTCCCCGACGCGGGTCTACGTCTCGCTGCCCGCCGGCGAGCAGGCGCTCTCAGCGGAGCGGCTCTCGCAGCTCGACGAGCTCACGCTCGCGCTCGCCGGCCACCCGGCCGTCGCGAGCGTCTCCGGACCGAGCCGGCCCTCCGGTGCGGCGGGGCCGCCTGGCGCAGCCGGTGGCGCGGGGTCGCGCTTCGTCTCCGCCGACGGCGGGGCGGCGCGGCTGGACGTCGTGCTGCGGGAGAGTCCCTTCGCCGACTCCTCGCTCGACGCCGTCGCGGGGCTGCGCGAGCTCGCGCGCGCGAGCGCGGCCCAGGCCGGAATCGACCCGACCGCGGTGCTGGTCGGCGGCGACAGC
Source organism: Chloroflexota bacterium (assembly GCA_026713865.1). Taxonomy (GTDB): domain Bacteria; phylum Chloroflexota; class Dehalococcoidia; order UBA2979; family UBA2979; genus VYDC01. The sequence goes on from JAPONQ010000028.1 coordinate 11,295, forward strand.
GCGGAGGCCGCCGACACGCGCGAGGCCGGCGATCGCGACTCGCGGGTGGTGCTGCCGCTGATCCTGCTCGCCATCGGGGTCGTGCTCGCCGTGCTGCTGCGCTCCGTCGTGGCGCCGCTCTACCTGATGGCGACGATCGCCTTCACCTACTTCGCCACGCTCGGCCTCGCCGTCGTGGTCTTCGTCGTCATCGCCGGCCACGCGGGGCTCGGGCCGGGCGTCCCCTTCTTCCTCTTCGTCTTCCTGAACGCCCTCAGCGTCGACTACAACATCTACCTGATGTCGCGGATCCGCGAGGAAGCCCGGAGCCGGCCGCTCGCCGAGGCGACCGGGTATGCCCTCGCCCGCACCGGGCCGGTCATCACCTCCGCCGGGCTGATCCTGGCGGGGACCTTCTCGGCGCTGATGACGCTCCCGCTGCAGGACCTGCTGCAGCTGGGCTTCGCCGTCGCCACGGGCGTCTTGATGGACACCTTCATCACGCGCACGCTGATCGTGCCCGCGCTGGTCTCTATCGTCGGCCGCTGGAACTGGTGGCCCTCGCGCCTCGGGCCGCGGGCGGCGTAGCGTCGGGATCCGGGGCGCCGGGGGGCTCTCGGCCCGGAGAAGGGCGGGCGCCGCGAGGCTCGGGGCGCCGCCGCCGTCAGGCGCCGGTGCCGACCCCGTAGCGCTCCTCCAGCTCGTGCCAGTCGGGAGCCCCGACGATCTGCTCGAACTCGTGGAAGCCGACCATCGCGCCCGAGCGGCCCGCCGTCGTCTTCTCATCGTGGAGCGCGCGGTAGGTCTCCGCGATCGCGCGCGCCGCGCTGAAGAGCGCCGCGAGCGGGAACACCACCATCGCGTAGCCGAGCTCCTGGAGTTCCGCGCTCGACAGGAGCGGCGTCTTGCCGCCTTCGATCATGTTCGCGAACAGCGGCGCGTCGGGGATGGCCGTGCGCACGGCCCTGAGCTCGTCCAGGGACTGCGGCGCCTCGACGAAGACCACGTCGGCGCCCGACTCGAAGTAGAGGCGCCCGCGGCGCACCGCCTCGTCGAGGCCGAGCGGCGCGCGGGCGTCGGTGCGGCCGATGATGACCAGGTCGTCGTCGGCGCGGGCGTCGGCGGCGGCGCGGATCTTCTGGGCGTGTTCCTCGGCGGGGATGACGCGCTTGCCCTCGAAGTGGCCGCACTTCTTGGGCCACTCCTGATCCTCGAGGATGATCCCCGCCACGTCCGCCTGCACGCACTCGCGGACGGTACGCACGACGTTGAGCGGGTTGCCGTAGCCGGTGTCCATGTCCGCCACCAGCGGCACGTCGACGGCGGCGGTGATCAGGCGCACGCGGTCGAGCACCTCGGACGCGGTGAGGAGCCCGTAGTCGGGCGCGCCGAGGGCGGCCGCCGAGAAGCCGAAGCCGGTGGTGAAGAGGGCATCGAATCCGGCGCGCTGCGCAAGCCGGGCTGAGAGCGCGTCGTAGGCGCCCGGCAGCACGATGATCTGCGGCTGGTCCAGCCGCTCCCTGAGGGCGGTCGAGTGGCGCATCGGTGCTCCTTCATCCCGCCCCGCCAGCTCGTGCGGGGCGCGGCTGAGGATAGCGAACGGCGCCCCCGCCGGTGCGGCGGCTCCGGCGGGCGTCGGTCACCCCGGGTGGCCGCCTGCTCGTAGCGAGGGCGGCTGCGACCCACGCAGGGAGCGATCGGGCAGATCATCCTCCCGGACGAGTAGCGCTGGGGAAGGGTGGTTTCCGGTGCTCCACTGGTAGGGTTCGGCGATGCTCCGCTCCGGAACCCTGCTCGGACGGCTGGCCGTAGCGGCTCTCGCCGCCCTGCTCGGGCTGGCTGTGCTGGCGCCGGGATGGGCGCAGGGAGAGAGGGAGAGAGGGTCGCGCGTTGAAGTCCGCGTCTGGCAGAACGTGGGGGACGAGCTCGACATCTACGTCAGCGCGAGGTCCGTGACCGGCTCATGGCGGACGCTGGGGATCCTCCCGCTGCCGCTCGACGACGGATTCAGCCCGACCGGGCAGTACCGCTACGGAGACATCGCCCTCGATGTGCCGCTGGCTGACCGGGCGGTGCCGGCGACCGTGGACGTACGCGTCTGGCAGGACGTGTACGACAGCGCACGCATCTACATCAGCGCGCGTCCGGCCGGCGGGTCGTGGTGGGCGCTGGTCACGACTCTCCTCCCGCTGGACGACGGCTTCAGTTCGACCCGGCGGTTCCGATTTGGCGACATCGCCCTCGACGTCCCCCCGCCCGGGGTCCCCGCCGTCGCTGTCACGACCCTGGCGGGGCAGCAGGGGGTCCGTGGATACCGCGACGGGCCCGGGAGCGAGGCGCTGTTCGGCCGCTACCACGAAGACCTGGGCTTGGGACTGGAATGGGCCCGCGACGGCAGTGTCGTCGTGGCGGATCGCCAGAACCGCGCCCTACGCCGCATCGCGCCGGACGGCTCCGTGACCACAATCGCCGGTGGCAACGGCCAGGGCGTGCGCGACGGTCCCGCCGGCGAGGCGCAATTCGCCGGCCCGACGGATGTGGCCATCGCGAGCGACGGCTCGATCTACGTCGCCGACTCCTACGGCCACCGCATCCGCAAGATCGCACCCGATGGGCTGGTGACGACGGTTGCGGGCGGCGGTCCCATATACGGCCATCCCTACGAGGGTGGAGCGTGGGGGGACTTTGCCGACGGTCCGGCTGCAGAAGCGAGATTCGCCTTTCCCCACGGCATCGCGATCGACGACTTCGGCGACCTGTATGTGGTCGAGGACCATCGGCGCATCAGGCGGATATCGCCTTCGGGATGGGTCTCGACCTTTGCCGGGGGCTCCGAGCTCGGCTATCAGGATGGTCCTGCGGCGCAGGCCCGGTTCTTCAATTTGCTTGAGATCGACATCGACGAGGAGGGGCGGATCTACGTCATCGACAATAAGTACCTGCCGAACGGCGACCCGGGGATCGCGATCCGCGCCGTCGATGTCGATGGAACCGTGTCCACGCTCTATCGGGATGTCCCCGCCGCCCGGGGGGGAACGCTCGCGTATCCGAGGGGGCTCGCCGTCGCCGGCGATGGCCTCATCTACATCTCCAATACCGGTCGGCACCAGGTAGTCCGGCTCACGAGCAACGGCACCCTGAGGGCGGTAGCAGGAACGGGAGAGCCGGGCTACGCGGACGGCGCCCTCGACGAGGCGCTCTTCAACCTGCCGGGCGCGCTCTCCGTCTCTGTGGCGGGCGCGCTGATCGTGGCCGACGAGGGGAACAACGTGATCCGCAGGATCTCCCCTGGGGACGCCGTGCTCGGAACGCAGGGACTCGAGGTCGCCGGGGCGGAGGAGATCCCCCGCGCGCGGGGCGTGACGGTCGAGGTGTATGCGGGCAGCCCGGGGTACAAGTTTGGCGGGGTGCCGAGGTTCACGGATGGCCTACCCGGCGAGGCCCTCTTCTACCGGCCATGGGGGATGGCGCTGGAGCCTGACGGCAACGTCCTTGTTGCCGACTCCGGCAACGATGCGATCCGGCGCGTCTCCCCGGACGGGACAGTGACCACGGTGGCGGGAGGAAACGCAGAGGGGATGCGAGACGGTTCCTGCTCGGAAGCCCTGTTCAGGGAGCCGCGGGGAGTGGCGGTCGACGAGAACGGCCTCATCTACGTCGCGGACACGGGGAACCACCGGATCCGCACCATTGCCGACGGCTGTGTCGTCGCCACGGTGTCCGGGGGCGCAGCGGATGCGGGAGAAGGAGAGAGTGAGGGGGGCGGCTATCGGGACGGACCGGCTGCCGAGGCGAGGTTCCGCAGCCCCGGTGCGCTCGCCTTTGACCGTGAAGGGAACCTGTTCATCGCCGACCACATCAACAATCTCATCCGGCGCCTCTCCCCCGATGGCCGTGTCTCGACGATTGCCGGCCCGCCGGGCGGGGCCAATGCAAGGGTCAGCAATCCCGGGAGCCGGGATGGACACGGGCAGGGGGCCCTCTTTGCGCTACCAGACGGGATCGCGGTCGACGATGACGGGATCATCTTCTTCACCGAAAGCAACAGTGCCGTCCGCATGATCGATGGAGAGGGCTATGTCTCGACGGTGCTCCAGACGCCAGCGCGCCGCCATGGGGGTGCGCTGTCCCCCTTCATCGTCGGCATTGCGGTCGGTGCCGACGGGGCGCTCTACGTGGCCGACCCGGACTATGGCAGGGTCGTGAGGGTCACGCGGGACGGGGAGTTGTCTCTCGTCGCCGACGCATTCAGCAGCCCGCAGGGGATACTGGCTCTGCCGGACGGTTCTCTTCTCGTGTCCGACGTCGGTGACAATGTGATCTGGAAGATCTCCTTCGAGGACGACGAGTAGTCGACAAGTAAGAGCCCGCCGACGCAATCGCCGGACGGCGTGAGGGCGCGTGGTGGTGAGCTCCGACATCGCGTGGGGGCGCGCTACTCCCGCGGGAACTCGCTCACCGGGAAGACATCGTTGACGAGCGGGAGATCCTCGTTCGGGCAGTGTGCGAGCCGGGTCCGGCGCCACTCGGCGCGCGGGATGTGGTAGACGGTCTCGCCGCCTGACACCACGTCGGCCTCGAGCTCGTAGCGGCGGTGGCGGCTGACCTGCACGCCGTCGGGCGGGAGCTCGAAGGCGATCGGGAAGCGGCCGAGAGCTGCCACGCGCGTCTCCGTGATCACGACCGGCGCCGCGGGATCGGTGACGTCGACCAGCTGCACGTGGAGCACGGCGCCTGCGGGCAGCTCCCCGTCGTCGAAGGAGGAGTGGATGACTCCCGGCAGCGGCTCGACGCAGCTGTCGAGGGGGTTGGTGGAGACGACCACGACGTCGCGGTTCGCGGGAGCTCCCCGGGTGAGGACGGGATGGACGGTGTCGTTGACGTAGAGCAGCTCGTCGCCCCTCCGGACGGCGGCGGAGAGCGTGTACTCGCGGCCCGCGGAGACGTCGCCCGGGTCGTACTCGATGCGGAAGCGAACCGGGAGCCGGCCAGCGCCTGGGATCACGTCGCGCGCGAGCTCCGTGGCGGGCGCGTCGGCCAGCGAGCTGTCGATGAGTATGATCGTGACGACGGCGCCGTCGGGCAGGGCGACCTCGCGCGCGAAGCGCACCTCCCCGCCGACGGATCCCGTTCCTCCCCCGCCGCAGGCGGCCGCGGCGAGAAGCGCGCCGCAGAGCGCCGGGGCAATCAGGCGCGAGAGCCGGGGCACCGCGCTCACCTCCTGGTCGCGCCGCCGTCAGCGGGCGGCATCTCGCCCTCCGAGCGTAGCGCAGACCCGTCGAATCGGGCGGGCCGCTGCCGCTCCGGCGACGTCGGGAGCGCCACGTCGGGGCGCGGGTCGTCCCTCACCGGGCGCGCTCCAGCTCCCACACGATCACGATCGGAAGACCGCGCAGCGCGGGCCCGACCAGCTCCGCCACCTCCCCGCCGAACCCGAGGGCGGCGATTGCCCTTTCCCCCCAGCGGGGCTCGAGGCAGCGGACGGGCGCAAGCCCCGCCTCACCGAAGGCGCGCAGGTAGTGCGACGGCAGGTGCACGGCGTTGCGCACGAAGGCGGGCGCGCCCTCCGCCGTCCGGTAGGCGGCGTGTCCTCCCAGCAGCACCATGAAGGGATGGATGTCGGAGAGGATCACCGACCCTCCGGGGCGCACGACCCGGGCCAGCTCGGAGAGCGCCGGAGCCGGGTCGTCCAGGTGAGTCAGCGCCAGCGCGCAGACGGCGAGGTCCACCGCGCCGCCTGCGAGCGGGATGGCGGCGAGGTCGCCGCTCAGAAGGCGCGCGCCCGGCACCTTCGCCCGCGCCGCCCCGAGCATGGCCGCCGACGCGTCGATGCCGGTTACCTCGTGGCCCAGCGCCCTGAGGTAGGCGCTGTGCCTCCCCGTGCCGCAGGCCGCGTCCAGCGCCGGGCCGGGCGGGTGGCGGGCGAGCAGCGAGCGCACCACGGGCTCCTCGGCGAGGATCGCCGGGTTGCTCTCGGCGTCGTAGGTCGAGGCCCACTCGGCGTAACCGCGGGGCACCGTGCGCTCGCCCCCCACCGCCGGCTCCGACCAGGGGTCCTCGTCCAGCCGCTCCGCCAGCCGCAGCATCCCGCGCCTCCCCGCGCGGACGCCGGCGGGGGCCAGCAGCCAGGAGCGCAGGATCGTGAGCCCTTGGAGACCGAGCACGAGGTCGCCGGCGCTCGCGTGCTCGCTCACGACCATTCCCTCCTGACGCCGGAAGCCCGGGACGATCACCCTCAGGCGAGCGGGACCACCTGTGAGGCCTTCAGCGTCTCGTCGCGCGTCAGGAGCGGCACGTCGTGCACGACGCTTGTCGCAGCGATCAGTTCGTCCGCCGGATCGCCGCGGAAGTCCAGGCGCGTCGAGGCGCGGGCGACGGCCAGGTCGATCGGCCAGACGTGCAGTCGCGTGATCGTGCGGACGACTTCCCGATCGTCCAAGCTCAGTTCCACGCGTCCGAGCTGGATGAGCTTCGCCATCTCCCGGAGCACGATGGCCGACACCGACCATCTGCTGCCACTCAGCAGGCGGCGCTCGCGGGGCAGGAGCTGGCCACCGAGCGCGAAGAGCAGGATGTGCGTGTCAAGGTTGAGCATCGGCATCCCACATCGCGCCCGTGGTGAAGAGATCGCCCCGGATCGTCATCTTGTGCCGCAGGCTCCCGATCAGGTCGGCGCTGTCGCTGCCGTAGGGGACGACGCGGGCAACGGGCCTGCCGTGCTTGGTGATGATCAGGCCGTCGGGATCGAGATGATCCAGCAGCGCCAGGCACTGCTCCTTGAACTTCGCGGCTCCGATCTCTCTCATCGAGCAACCTCCGTAACAGTCATAATGGGTGACTGGTCATAGATTACCACCACTTCAGGGGCGAGAAGGGATCGAGGGCCGGTCGGCCCCGCAAGCGGCCGCTCACCGCCGCCCGAGCGCGACGACGGGAATCTCGCGATCGGCCGCGGATCGGTAGCGGGCGAAGCGGGGATTCGCCGCGACCACCCGCTCGTAGAGGGCGGCGCGTTCATCGCCCCCGGCGATGCGGGCCCGGGCGGCGAAGCGCTCGCCGGTGAGTTCGACGGTGACGTTCTGATCGGCGGCCGCGTTCAGGTACCAGGAGGGATGGTGGTCCTGGCCGTAGTTGGAGGCGACGACGATCAGGTCGTCTGACTCTCCGAACTGGAAGTAGATCAGGGGCGACGATCGCGGCTTGCCGCTCCGGCGCCCCCTGGTCACCAGGATCAGGACGCCCGATCCCTCCAGGCGGCCCAGCAGGCGGCCCCGGGAGAGGCGGAACAGGAGCCGGTGCACCGGCACGAAGAGCCAGGCCACCAGGAGGCGCTGGTAGGTCGGCATCGCGGGCTCCTCCACGGGACTTCGGCCATGCCGGCACGGTGACGGGCCGCCGCGGTCGTCCCGGGCACGAGCGGGGCACGGCGGAGCGCCTGTCCGGGGGCGGACGCCGCGCGGCCGCGCGCGCCGCCGCTCTCGAGCGTGACGGATCGTATCCCTGCCCGGGCCCGAGACGGGGAGATCGCCGTCCGGCGGCACCGGGGCCCCGGCCGGCCGGAACGGGGCTGTGGCTTCAGGCGGGCTCCGGCGCGCCGGCGGTGCCGAGGCCCCCCTCGGCGGCCACGGGAAGTGCCGCGCACGGCCGGGCGCCGCGGCCTCCCGGCTAGTCCCGGGCGTCGCGCGCCGACTTCGCCCGCGCGCGTTCGTTCGGGTCGAGGATGGCCTTGCGCGGGCGGATGGCGAGCGGCGTCACCTCGAGGCACTCGTCCTCGCGGAGGAGCTCGAGGGCGAGCTGGAGCGAGAGCGCCCGCGGCGGCACGAGCTTCTCCGTCCGATCGGCCGAGGCGGCGCGCATGTTGGTGAGCTTCTTCTCGCGGGTCGGGTTGACGTCGATATCGCCCGAGCGCGCGTTCTCGCCAACGATCATCCCCTGGTAGACCTCGACCCCCGGCCCGACGAAGAGCGTCCCCCGCTCCTGGAGGCTCATCAGGGCGTAGGCGCGGGTCTCGCCGCGGCGATCGGCGACCAGGCTGCCGGTCGGGCGGCCCGTCAGGTCGCCGTACCAGCGTTCGTAGCCCTGGAAGGTGTGGTGCGCGATGCCGGTGCCACGGGTCAGGGTCAGGAACTGGGTGTAGAAGCCGATCAGCCCCCGCGAGGGCGCGACGTACTCGAGGCGGATCCGTCCGCTGCCGTGGTTGATGGTCCGCGTCGCCCGTGCCCTGCGGGGCGCCAGCAGCTGCGTGACCGCCCCGAGGTACTCCTCCGGGATGTCGACTGTCAGCGCCTCCACCGGCTCGTGCCGCCTGCCGTCTATCTGGCGGGTCACCACCTCGGGCCTCCCGACGGTCAGCTCGAAGCCCTCCCGCCTGAGCGTCTCGACGAGGATGGTGAGCTGCAGCTCACCGCGCACCTGGACGACCCAGGAGTCGGGGTGCGCGGAGTCCAGGACGCGCAGCGAGACGTTGCCCACCAGCTCGGCGTCTAGCCGGTTCTTCAGCATGCGCGCCGTGAGCCGGGAGCCCTCGCGGCCCGCCAGCGGCGATGTGTTGATGCCGATCAGCGCCGAGAGGCTCGGCTCGTCGACGGATATCAGCGCCAGTGGCTGCGGCTGGTCGGGGTCGGCCAGGGTCTCACCGATCGTGATGTCGGGGATGCCGGCGATGGCGACGATCTCGCCCGGCCCGGCCCACTCGGCCTCGACGCGGTCGAGCACCTCGGTGACGTAGAGCTGCCGCAGCGTCGCGTGCTCGACCGTGCCGTCCCGGCGGCACCAGGCGATCTGCTCTCCTCGCCGCAGCACGCCGTTGATGACCCGGCACAGGGCGAGGCGGCCGACGTACGGCGATGCATCGAGGTTCGTGACCAGCGCCTGCAGGCCGTGGCCGGCCTCGTAGGTCGGCGCCGGGATGTGCGCGAGCAGCACCTCCACGAGCGGCGTGAGATCCGCGCCGCGGTGCTCCGGGTCCAGCGAGGCCGCGCCGTCGCGTGCGTCGCAGTAGACGATCGGGAAGTCTATTTGCTCGTCGGTCGCGTCGAGATCGAGGAAGAGCTCGTAGACCTCGTCGACGACCTCGGCGATGCGGGCATCGGGGCGGTCGACCTTGTTGACGACGAGGATGATCGGCAGCTGGCGCTCGAGCGCCTTGCGGAGCACGAATCGGGTCTGCGGCAGCGGCCCCTCGCTCGCGTCGACCAGCAGCAGAACCCCGTCGACCATCGTCAGCCCGCGCTCGACCTCGCCGCCGAAGTCGGCGTGCCCCGGCGTGTCGATGATGTTGACCTTCACCTCGCCGACGCGGATGGCCATGTTCTTCGCGAGGATCGTGATGCCCTTCTCGCGTTCGAGGTCGTTCGAGTCCAGCACCCGCTCCGGGAGCTCCACGCGCGCGTCGAGTTGCCCCGACTGGCGCAGCAACGCGTCGACGAGCGTCGTCTTGCCGTGATCGACGTGGGCGATGATCGCGACGTTGCGGATGTCGTCGCGGACGGCGCGCGCGCCGGCCCGGGGGGCCGCGAGGGTGGAACGGGTTGCGATGATCGTCTCCGGGGTGAGGTCAGGCCGTGGAGCGCCGTGCCGGGGGCGCCCTCACCAGTTGAGCACGCGGGCAGCGCGGGCGATAGGCGGTGCTGTCGGGGCGGGTCGGCCGGCAGGCACGGGGCGGGGGCGCGCGAAGCCCCGCTCGCCCGGCGCATCACCGGATCGGGACGACCTCGATGTCCCGCTGCGCCGGGTTCCCGTGCGTCAGTACCGGGTGCACGGTGTCGTTGATGTAGAGCAGCCGCCCCCGGTGGCGCACCGTCGCCTCGAGCGCGTAGTCGGAGCGCTCGTCGATGTGCCCGGGGTCGTAGGCGATCCGGAACTCCGCGGGGAGCATCGAGGCGCCCTCGATCACGTGCTCTGCGAGGGTCACGGCGGAGGCGTCGGCGAGCGAGACGTCCACGAGCTTCACCGTGACCACGGCTCCGGCCGGGAGGGCAACCTCCCCTCCGCGCAGGTAGACGGCGCCGGAGAGCGAGGCGGAGGCCTCCTCCCCGCCGTCGGTGACGGTGAAGCGCCCGCTGTCGCTGCGCCCGAAGACCTCCGGGAAGTAGGCCTCCTCGGCGTGGGCCGGCGCCACGAAGAAGTCGCCGGGGGTGGTGGCCCGCGCGTAGTAAATGTACTCGTGGACGCCCGGAGGGAGCCGGGAGGCGAGCAGCACGAGCCGGTCGTCGCGGAGATCGACCTGGTCCCACGGGCTGTAGTACCAGCCGTACCAGGGGGCGACGTACGGCGGCGCGTGCCGCCTGCGCGCCTCCGCCTGCTCGCGCCGGAGCTGCTCGCGGAGCCACTCGGGGACGACGTCGAGCCGCGGGTCGACGGGCTCGAGCCCGGCCGGCAGGAAGTCCTGGACGCGGGCGAAGAGCCGCTCGGCGGGGGCGAGCACCGTCACGCTCACGCGCACGATCGCACCCGCGGGGGCGCTCGTGACCGCCGTCTCCGGGTCGTCCAGCAGCGAGTAGCGGCGGGAGACCGAGAAGCCGCGGCCTGCCGCCTCGATACCCTCGGCGGGCGTGACGTAGCGCAGGGCCAGGTCGTAGTAGAGGCGGCCCTCGCCGGCGCCCCGCTCCAGCTGCACGCGGCTCACCTCGCCCCGGGGGAGCTCCGCGAGCGGGAGCGCGACGCCGTCGAAGCGGTCGCCCGCCGCCACGTCGAAGTGCCCGTCGAGCAGCGAGCGGGCACCTAGCAGCACGCGGTAGTCGTAGGCGCCGCGCCTCTCGCCCGTCAGCTCCGCGAAGGCCCCGAGCGCCGCCATCCCCTCCGCCCGCTCCACGGAGGTCTGCCAGCGCCTCTCGGCCCGGGCGAGCACGAGCCAGCGCACGGTCTCCTCCAGCAGCGGGTGCTCGGGCGCGGCCGCGGCGAGTGCGCGCAGCACGAGCGCGGTCGCGCGCACGCCGGAGTTGTGCATCGAGCCCCGGATCGGCGCGTCCTCCCAGTGGTTCCCGTTCGCGCTCGAGAGCGCCGAGGCCGCGAGGTCGTTCGCGAGCACGCGCACGTCCGGGTCGCCCGCGCCGGCGCCGGCAGCGAGCAGGCCGAGCAGCGCGTAGGCCCGCCCCCAGCTCGTCAGCTGCGCGCGCTCCTCCTCGACCAGCGTCCTGAGCGCGGGGCCCTGCTCCCGGGCGGGGGCGCTCACCTCGCCGCCCGCGTTCTGCGAGCTCGCCAGGGCGTAGAGCAGGAAGGCGTGCTGGCTGGGGTTGGCGGGGCGCTCGACGTCGGTCTCGCGGCCGACGTGCCGCGCGATCAGGCGCGCGGTGCGCTCGTACCCCTCCACGGAGACGTCGTAGCCGGCGCCCCGGGCCTCCCCCAGCGCCGTCAGCACCCAGCCGGTGACCCAGAGGTCGGTCGCGCACTCCCGGCACCAGCCCCAGCCGCCGTCACCGCGCTGCGCCCGCACCAGGCGGTCGATATCCGCGCGCAGCCGGCTCTCCTGCGCCTCGTCCGGGGCGCCCGCGTCCGCCCGCAGCGCGGCGAGGGTGGCGACGAGGCGGCTCGCCACGCGCACGTGCGACTCCGAGGGGTGGGGCGCGAACGCGGCGAGCTCCTCGTCGAGGGCGCCCACGAGCGATCCCTGGAGCGAGATCTCGAGCGAGCCGTGGTCGGTGAGGGCGTACCCGGGGAGGTAGAGCGCCTCCAGCGCCGCACCCTGCTCCACGACGCCGCCGGTCGCCGTCGTCTCGGACGTCACGTCGAGGTGGACGGGGAGCGTGAGCTCGACGGCGTCCCCTGGGACGCCGGGCGCGGTCGCCTCGAAGCGGACGCGGGCCACTCCCGCCGAGGCGGCGAGCGCCGGCCAGCTGAGCACGACGGAGTCGCCCGGCTCCGCCCGCACCGTGCGCGCGGCCTGCTCCGCGAGCACCAGGCCCCGCGCCTCGATCGCGACCGTGATGTCGAGCGGGCGCTCCGTGCCGTTGCGCACGAGCGTGCGCAGCGTGACCTCGTCGCCGACGCGCAGGAAGCGCGGGAGCGCCGGGCGCACCAGCAGCGGCTTGGTGACCAGGAGCTCGCTCTCGCCCTCGCCGACCTCGGTGCCGGCGGTCGCGGCCCGGGCCAGGGCGCGCCACGTCGTCGCGTTGTCGGGGAGCTCGAGCTCGAAGGCGGCGCGGCCCGAGGCGTCGGTCCGGAGCTGCCCCAGCCACAGCGCCGTGTTCCGGAAGTCCGAGCGCGTGCTGACGCCCGGGCCCTCGACCCCGCTCTCCGCGGCGCGCGCGGCCGGGGCGGCGGCCGCCATATCGCTGTCCATCCCGCCCTGGCGCTCCGTCGGCGAGCGCGTCCACGCCGTTCGGACGCCGAGCGCCCGCTCGCTCCAGAAGGTCTCCATGCCGTCGCGCCCCGACTCCTCGAGCAGCGAGAGCACGGCCTCGTCGACGATGGCGACCGAGACGTCGGCGGAGACGCCGCGGCCGAGGTGATCTGTGACCTCGACCTCGTAGCGCACGGTCTCCCCCGGCGCGGCCCGATCCCGCTCCGGCTCCACCCGCACGTCGAGCCGCAGCGCATCCGTCGCCACCGGGAGGTTGACGTAGCCGATGCGGACGCGCGGGAGCGGATCCTCCTGGGTCGGCGGGCGGTAGAGCACGACGCCGACGTAGATGTTGGGGCGGTGTCCCGCCTCGATCGGGATGAGCAGCACCTCGCTGTTCGTCTCGAAGCGCCGGACCTCGCCCTCCAACACGCGCCCGCGCTCGAGGGTGACCAGGCCCGTCACCCCGGCGAAGGGCGCGGGCACCAGCACGCGGGCGACGTCCCCCACCTCGTAGCGCTCGCGGTCCGGGACGAGCGTCAGGATCTCGTCGTCGCTCACCCGCCACGGGGCGTGCCCGTCACCGCTCACCCACAGCGAGCGCGCCGAGCGCTGGACGCGCCCCTCCCCGTCGACCGTCTCCGAGACGAGCCGGTAGCTTCCCGCCGCGGCGGGCGTGACCGAGACCGTCGCCTCGGCGTCCGCGCCGGTCGTGGCGGAGAGCGTCTCGACGGTGCTCTCGCGGAGCTCGCTCCGGTAGCGGTAGTCGCCGTCCTCGGTCTTCTCGAGCGTGGTCACCCACTCGCGCCGGACGAGGCGCAGCTTGACCGGGCGCCCCGGCGCCGCCCGGCCCGAGGTGTCGAGGGTGACGAGCTCAACCGCGAAGGGCTCTGCGGCCGTCGCGACCGACGACGCCACCGCGATGCCGGCGTAGACGGCGGCCGGGTGGACGGTGAGGGTGGTGCTGCCCGCCACCGCCTGCGCGCTGGCATCGGTCACGGTCGCGCTCACGGTGAAGAGCTGCGTCCCCTCGCCCTCATCGAGCGCCGTGGGGATCTCGAAGGCGGCCGACCCCGCCTCGTCCGTCTGCGCGTCGCCCTCGGCGCGTAGCGGCGGAGTCTCGCTCCGGCGGTACTCGGAGAAGGAGTAGCGCTCGTAGCCCTCGGCCCGGAAGGCGGTGGGCGAGGAGAGCGCCCTCCAGCTGACCTCCGCCTCGCGGGCGGGGCCCCCGAAGAAGAAGGTCGCCCGCGCCTCCGCGGCGACGCGGTCGCCGGAGACGGCGGCGCCCGACGCCGTCTCGACCGCGACCCGGAGCTCGGGGACGCGGAACTCGGCCACCGTGAAGTGCGCCCCGGCGACGAAGCGCCCGCCGGGATCGCTGAGCGTGAGCCGGTAGTCGCCGGTCGCGGCGTCCCCGGGGAGGACGAGCTCGCCCGCCAGGGCGCCGAGCTCGTCGACGGTGAGCGCCGACTCCTCCACCAGCTCGTAGCGCGGATCCCGGATCCGGAGCGTGAGGGAGGTTCCGGGCTCGGGCACGGCGTAGGAGGCGTCGTCGTCGGACCTGACGACCCCCTTGTAGAAGACCGTCTCGCCCGGGCGGTAGAGGGGGCGGTCGCTGTAGAGGTGGGCCACCGGCCCGGCGAAGTACCCGCCGACCGGGACTCCGGGGTCGAAGCGGTACTGCCCGGTCTCCCACCAGGTGAGCGCGACGCCGGTGCGCCCGCCGCCGTCGACGCGGACGAGGTAGTCGCCGTAGGGGCGGTAGTAGGAGCCGCGCACGGGGGGGATGGCGAAGCGGGCGAGGCCGTCGGGGTCGGTGGACGCCCTCTGGACGGTGTCGCCGCCGGTCTCCCGGGCGTCCCCGGCGGGGACGGCGCTCACCTCGACGCCCGCGATGGGCTCCCCGGAGGCGTAGTCGAGCGCCCACACCAGCAGCTCGTCGTGGGCGTGCTTGGTCACGAGCGTGGTGTCGACCACGCTCACGATGAGGGTGCGCTCGATGTCGTCGAGCTCCCCCAACCCCTCCGGGAGCGCCGCGCGAGCGCCGGCCGGCAGGCTTTCGATCGGGAGCGGCTCGCTGTCGGGATCGTCCGCACTCGCGACCAGGAAATAGTGCCCCCCGGCGAGCCTCCCGCCGGCGTCGAGGGCGGCGGCGTGGATCGTCGCCGCGCCGCCTCGGGGGAGGGCCTGCGTCCAGTCGCGGATCGGGTTGGAGCCGGGCCGGAAGCCGCGGTCGACGTAGCCCCGGCGCAACAGCTCCTGAGACTCCTCCCCGGAGAGGCGGTAGAGCCGGAAGCGGATCTCCTCGATGCGCCACGCGCGGTACTCCACGACCTGCCCGGAGCCCTCGGGGAGTACGGCGACGGCGCCCGGCGTGGTGAAGGCGATGTTCGCCGGGCGCTGCCGGGTGCTGAAGGAGAACTCGCGGGCCGGGAGGGCCCGCCCGCCGCGGTCGCGGATCCCCTCGGCGAGGCGCACGGTGTACTCGCTGTCGTACTCGAGCACCCCCCACACCGAGACGCCGGCGCCGCGGGCGTAGATGCGGTCCTCCTCGAGCACCTCGCCGTTGATGAAGATGCGGCCGGGGAAGGACTCCGGATCCATCGGGTTGTTGTAGGTGAGCCGGATGCCGCAGCAGTAGGCATCGGTCTCGCCGTCCTGGGGCGAGGTGGAGATGAGCCGGGGCGTATCGACCGCCCGGAAGCCGGCGGAGCGCCCCGAGCGCGTCTCTCCGCCGTCTGCGCCCCGCAGGCCGTCTCGGGCGACGACAACGTACGCGCCGCCGAGGGCGAGCGGGCCTTCGGGGATGAGCGTGACCGCGGTCGAGTCCGCGCTCCACTCGTACGCGGCGCCGACCTTCTCTCCGGGAGCGCCGAGCAGGTCGGCTCCCGCCTCGACGGAGGCGCGCTCCGCCGGCCGTGCGGGGACGTCCACGGCCCCGGCGTCATCCTCGCGCGACCCGGGCTGGGGGGCGGCCTGCTCCGCGGAGGCGCGGTGGAGAGTGAGTCCCGACTCGACGGAGGCGCGGTCCATCGGCTGGTTGAAGGTGACCACCACGCGGGAGTCGGGCTCCACGTGGAGGGCGCCGTCCTGCGGCTCGAAGCTGCGGACGGTGGGCTGGATGGTCGTGAAGCTCCACTCATAGTCGGCGCCGAGCACGCCGTCCGCAGCGGAGGTCAGCCCGGCCGGGATGCGGACCCGGTACTCGGTGTGCGGGCGCAGGTCGTCCGGGGTGAAGCGGTAGAGCGAG
The DNA here is from genome assembly GCA_026713865.1 of Chloroflexota bacterium. GTDB lineage: Bacteria > Chloroflexota > Dehalococcoidia > UBA2979 > UBA2979 > VYDC01. Next base: position 26,804 of record JAPONQ010000028.1, read on the forward strand.
GTGTTGAGCCACTCGCCCTCGCCTGCGAGCGGCGGGTCGAACTCGAGCACTGCCGGCGAGCCCGCCTCCTGGAGCAGGGTGAGCGGCGCGACCGAGCGGCTGAACTGGACCAGGATGCGCCCGCCCGCCGGCACCTCCTCGTCGCCGTCTGCCGGGATCACGGAGACGACCTCGAGCCGGCCCTCGGCGGTGAAGTGGTGCGCGTGGCCGGCGACCAGGCCCGACGCCTCCGCGTCGAGGGAGACCTCGTAGCGCTCCCCGCGCGCCCACCCCGGGTAGTCCGGCTGGAAGAGGAGGGTGCGGTCGTCGAGCCAGGCGAAGGAGCCCGGAGCCTCGGGCTCGAAGGAGACCAGCGCGCGCGGATCCGCCTGGACGGGCGGGTGGCGGAAGGCGATGGTCAGGGCCGCCAGGCGCGGCACGTCGTCGCCGCCCGGCGAGACCGAGACGGCCTGCTCCTCCTCGGGGAGCGCGACGGAGAGCGTGACGTCGCCGTAGCGGTAGTGGCCTGCGGGGCTGACGCCGTCGTCGAGCGGGAGCTGGACCCGCCCCGCGTCGTCCCAGTCGCCCCCTGAGGAGCGCGCCCCGACGTGGATCCGGCGCGGCTCGGCGACGCGCTGCCAGACGCGGATCTCGACGCCGTCGACCCTGACGTCGCCGAAGCGCTCGTCGCGGTCGGCGGTGAGTCCCCGGTCGAGGTGGAGGCGGATGGTCCCCAGCGCGTCCCAGCGCCCCCCGGCGGGGCGCGCGCTGATATAGAGGAGCTCCGGGTCGGCCACGCCCTGCCACACCCGCACGTCCACGTCGACCCGCACCCGGCCACCGCTCTCCTGAGAGGAGGCGGAGCCGGCCCCGGCGAAGAGCACCAGCGCCAGCAGCAGGGCGCCGGTGAGGGCGTGCCGTCGTGCTGCGCCCCGCCTCACGGGGGCTCCTTCCCGTGCCCGTCCCGGTAGTATCTACGCCGCCTGGCGGCCGAGCGTTCCCGGTCAGCCTACAGGGGCGCCTCGCGCCGGCGTTCCCGACCTTCCGTCACACCCCCTGCCCGCGGCGCGCCCCGTGGCGCGTCCTGAGCAGGGCCGGGCGTAGAATCGGGGCGCTCTCGCCGGGGAGCGAGCGGCCGCGCCCGGGAAGGATCGGCTGGTGTCCGCATCGTCTCCTGAGCCCCCACCGGCGTCCCGCCACGTTCCGCCCGGGCGCCGGGTCGCCGGACTGGCCCTGCTCGTGTCGCGGCGCGCGACGGCGAACTTCATCGACGCCGGCGCCTCGCAGATCGCGGCGGGCATCTCCTACTTCGCGCTGATCTCGCTGTTCCCGCTGGCGCTGCTGGCGTTCGCGGCTCTCGGCCTCGTGCTCCGGGACGCCTCCCTCAAGCGGCGCGTGATCGACGGGATCGTGGAGAGCGTGCCCGTCCAGGCGCCGGCGGTCGAGGAGTCGCTCGCCGCCCTCGTGAGCGGCGGCGCCACCATCGGCCTGGTGGCGCTTGTGGCCACCGTCTGGACGGGGAGCGCCCTCGCCGCCGCGCTGCGAAAGGCGCTCAACACCATGTTCGCGGTGGAGCGCCCGCGGCCGCTGGTCCAGGGCAAGCTCCTCGACGTCACCGTCGCCCCGGTGCTCGGGTTTTTGCTGCTGCTCTCGCTCGCGCTGACGACGGCGTGGCGTTTCGCGCAGGCCGAGGCGGTCGCCATCGGGATCCTGCGTGCGCAGCCCCTCGTCTGGGAGCTCGGGGCCGCCGGGATCGCCGGCGCGATCAGTTTCCTCGCCTTCCTCTTCCTCTACTGGCTGCTGCCGAACTCGCGGCTGCGCCTGCGAGACCTCTGGCCGGGGGCGCTGCTCGCCGCCGCGGCATTCGAGTTGGTCAAGCTCGGGTTCGCGGTCTACCTGGCGAACTTCGGCAACTACGACGTGATCTACGGCTCGCTCGGAGGGGTGATCACGCTCCTGGTGTGGGTCTACGTCAGCGCCAACATCATGCTCTTCGGCGCCGCCGTCGCGGCGGAGATCCCGCGATCGGTGCGGGGGGAGGATCGGCACACCGGCGATCGCGAGCGCGACGTGGGCTGGCGGGGGGCGGCGCTGCTGCTGCTGCGCGGGCTCTTCCTCGGGCCGGACGAGTCGCCGCCCCAGACGAGGCGCCGGTAGCAGCGCGTGGCGGCGGGGTCGCGTGGTGGGGGCCTGTCGCGGACCGCGTGAGGGAGTCTGGTGCACCGGAGGGGCGCTCTGAGGCAGACCGGGTCCCCGGGCGCGCGGCGTGACGCGTCGTCGCTTTCTGGGGCTGCTCGCGGCGGGCGGGGCGGCTGCGGTGCTCGCGGCGTGCCTCGGAGAGGATGGCGGCGGCGAGCTGTCCGGGCTCGCCAAGGATCCCGGGCCGTAGAGCTGGCGAGCGGGAGGCACCTGATGCACGGCTTCGCGCACTCGCCGCACGGCGGACGGGCCGCTCTCGGGTAGGAGAAGATCCCCCACGGGGTGCGGTAGGATCGCGACAGCACAGAGACGATGTCTCATGCGTGCGCTCGACGCACTGTCCGCAACGAAGGGACGGCGACATGCCTGTCGGGGGGATGTGGCAGCGCGTGCTGCTCGTGGCGCTCACCGCGCTCCTGCTCGCAGCCTGCGCGGGCGACCCGGACGACGGCGGGGAGACGGCGGCCGTCCCCACGCCGGACGCTGCACCGACGGCCACCCCGGACGCCCTACCGGTCGGCGCCGATGCCCCGGGCGCCGATGCCTCGATCGTCGAGCAGCTCCGCGCGAATGCGGATGCCTTCTCCTACGACATCGGCATCCCCGGCGGGACCATCACCTCCGCCACCATCGGTGAACCCCTGACCTTTAACGGCGTGCTGGCCAACGACTCCTACTCCTCGGGCCTGCTCGGTTACCTCTACGAGGGGCTGACGGAGGTCTCGTGGCTGACCGACGAGGTCGAGCCGGCGCTGGCGGAGTCGTGGGAGCACTCGGACGACGGACTCACCTGGACCTTCCACCTGCGCAGCGACGTGCGCTGGCACGACGGCGAGCCGTTCACCGCGCGCGACGTCGAGTTCACCTTCAACCGCGTCATCTACAACCACGATATCCCGACCTCCGCCCGCGCCGCCTTCCACTTCCGCTACCTCGACGAGGCCGGCAACTGGCAGGAAGCGCCGATGACCGTCACCGCTGTGGGCGAGGACAGGGTGCGCTTCGAGCTGCCGGTGCCGTTCGCGCCGTTCCTGCGCTCGATGGGGACGTCCATCTACCCGCGGCACATCCTCGAGCCGCACATCGAGGCGGGAACGTTCGACGCGCTGTGGGACGTGGACTCGGACCCCTCCGAGGTCGTCGGCACCGGCCCGTTCACCATCGAGAGCTACACGCCCGGGGAGCGCGTGGTGCTGGTCCGCAACCCGGACTACTGGCTCCGCGACGCCGACGGCAACGCGCTCCCCTACATCGAGCGCATCGTCCACCTGCTGGTGCCGACGATCGAGGACGACCTGGCGAAGTTCCGGGCCGGCGAGGTGGACTCGTACGGGATGCGGGGCCAGGACTACGCTCTGCTCGAGCCCGAGCAGGGGCGGGGCAACTTCACCGTCTATCGCCGCGGCCCGGCATTCGGGACCGTCTTTCTCGGCTTCAACCTCAACACCGGCTCCAACCCGGAGAGCGGCGAGCCGTACGTGGAGCCGGAAATGCTCGCCTGGTTCAGCGAGGTCGAGTTCCGGCGCGCCGTCGCCCACAGCATCGACAAGGCGCGCATCATCGACGAGGTCCAGCACGGGCTCGGCTATCCGCAGTGGGCGTCGATCAGTCCCGCCGCCGGCGACTTCCACAACCCGGACGTCCGCCGCTACGAGTACGACATTGAGCGCGCCAACGCGATTCTCGACGGCCTCGGCTGGATGGATGCCGACGGCGACGGCGTGCGTGAGGACGCCGGGGGCACCCCTGTCTCCTTCAAGCTCGTCACGAATGTCGACAACGACGTGCGCGCGCGGGTCGCCGCCATCGTCGACGAGGGCCTCGACCGCATCGGCATCGATGCGCGGTTCGAGCCCATCGACTTCGGGGACCTCGTGGGGCAGCTGACCGCGACCTACGACTGGGAGGCGATGATCGTCGGGCTCACCGGCGGCACCGAGCCGCACTTCGGGATGGCCGTGTGGCACAGCGGCGAGTCGCTGCACCTGTGGCACCCGAACCAGGAGCAGCCGGCCACCGAGTGGGAGGCCGAGATCGACGCGTTGTACATTGAGGGCAGCCAGGAGCTCAACCGCGAGCGGCGCATCGAGCACTATCGTCGTGCGCAGGAGGTCGCGGCCGAGCAGGTGCCGCTCATCTACACGACGCTCTCGGAACGCCTGAGCGCGGTACGCAACGTCTTCGGCAACACGACGCCGACCCTCTACGGGCTGTGGGACGTCCGGTACGTGTACCGGACGGACCTGAACTAGTGCGGGGTCGCGGCGGCCATCGCGCCCCGGGCGTCCGGGGCGCCGTCTCCGCGTGCGCCCGCCGCACGAGACCCTGTTCCGGGACAGGGGCGCCTCCGGGTCCGCTCGGGTGAGGTCGATGGCCGCGGCAGCCGCGGCGCTCGCGTTCGTCGCGGCGCAGCCGTGGGGGCCGGCGCCCGCCGGCGCGCAGGAAGCTCCGGGCCAGGAGATGCGCGAGGTTCGCGTCGCCGCACAGGCGCTCGACGACGGCCGCGTCGAGGTGGCGCTCCAGGAGCGCGCCCCGGGCGCTGGCTGGAGCGAGCGGATTCTGCCGGCGCGCCGCTTCCTGCCGGCCGGCGCCGAGCCGGGCCGCTGGCTCTGGACCTCTACGGTCACTCTGGCCGGGGGCGAGTGGCGCATCACCGCGCGCAGGCACGCCGACGAACGCGTGGAGGTCGCGCTGCAGGCGCGGAGCGCCGGGGCGGGCGCCTGGAGCGACCGGCTGCTGCCCGAGCGGCGCTACCTGCCCGCCGGGCTCGGGCCGGGTCGCTGGCTCTCGTCGTCAGCGGTCACGATCGGCTCCGGGGCGCCGCAGGTCGTCTCGTTCTACGGGCACCCCGGCGTCAGGGAGATGGGCGTGCTCGGACACGGCACGCCCGCCGAGGTGGCCGCGCGCGTCGCGGCGTGGGCCGAGCGCTACGACGGCCTCAACGGTGCCCGCGGCGTCGTGCCCGCCTACCACCTGATCGTCGGCGTCGCACAGAACTGGGAAACGCCCGACGGGATCTGGCTGCTCAGGCTCCCCGACGAGCGCATCGCCGCCTACGTCGAGGCCGCCCGCGAGCACGGCCTGCTGCTCTTCCTCGACACGCAGATCGGCTGGAGCGACCCGCTCGCCGAGGTGCGGCTGCTGGAGCCCTTCCTGCGCGAGCCCTTCGTGCACGTCGCGCTCGACCCGGAATTTGCGACCCGCCACCTCGGCGTGGCGCCCGGTGCCGCCGTCGGCTCGATCACCGGGGCGCAGGTGAATGAGGTGCAAGGCTACCTTGCCGGCATCGTCCGCGAGGAGAGCCTGCCCCCGAAGATCCTGATGGTGCACCAGTTCGCGGAGTGGATGCTTGGGGATCGCGACGCCATCGAGGACCAGGCGGCCGTCGAGCTCGCGGTAGACATGGACGGCTTCGGAGGAGCTCCCTTCAAGCTGCACGGCTACGAGCGCTGGGCCCTGACCGCGCCCTCGGAGCGTCCCGCCCTCAAGCTCTTCTTCGAGCACGATCTGCCCGTCATGACGCCCGAGGAGGTCCAGGGCCTCGATCGCCCGCCCGACATCGTCATCTACCAGTAGGCGGGCAGGCGCACCGCAGGGCGACACGCCACCCGCGCCGCGCTCGCCGCGCACCAGGTTCTCGCCCCGCCCCGGCCTCCGCTGAGGCGCCCCGCGGCCTCGCCCCTCCCCGGTCGTCCTTCGGACGCCGGCACAACGGGGTGTCGCCGACGGCCCGGGGAAGCCCTCTCGCGCCCCGCGCCGCCGTGGGTCGGCGGTCGAGAGCCTCGCGACAGGTCGCACGGCCCGGGTCGCCGTCGACTCGGTGAAGAGGGCAGCGTCGGTGAAGGAGAGGTACTCGGGACGCCCATCCGCGGATTGGCCGCGATCAGTGGATGCAGCGCTGCGTGCTGCCGGCTCGGGCTAGATGCCAGCGCTCATCCCCGCCCCGGAGGACGCCCCCGCCGGTCCCCGCGCGACGCCACCGTCGCGCGGGGTGGCCGGACCGAGGGGCGACACAGTGCTGCGACATTTCATTCCTACCGTGGACAGCGTCAAGCAGATGTGCCGGGAAGGAGGAGGCAATGATCCGCAGAAAGATGATCACCCGAGCGCTCCTGATCGGATCGCTCGTCACTGCCATCCTCGGCGCGGGAATCCTGTTCGGCTGCACGGGCGGGACCGAGCGCGGCGAGGGTTCCGGCGGTGAGCACGGCAGCGGAGGAGAGGGCGGCGGCGAGCACGGCTCCGGCGGTGAAGGCGGCAGCGAGGGTCGCAGCGAAGGCGGCAGCGAGGGGAGCGGCGAGGGCAGCGGCGAGGGCAGCGGCGAAGGCGGCGGCGAGAGCAGCGAAGCCGCCATGTCGAGCCCGATCACACCGCTCGCGCAGCCGTGGAGCGGCACGCTGGGCGGACTGGCCGTCGACGCGCGGTACGACGCGGTGACCCGGTCGGTCGAAGCGACGGTCCAGAACACGCTCGCGCAGACGCAGTGCTACGTGCAGGCGGAGCCGCACCTGAAGTCGGGCGCGCGGACGGTGGGCGAGCTCGGTCCCGACCTGCTGGGGCACCTGAGCCCGGGGGAGCAGGGATGGTCGAGCGTGTCGGTCGCGAGCGAGCCGGCCCTCGCGGGAGTCTCCTTCGACGGCTACGTCGTCCACCTGGAGGTGTTCGACTGCAGCGGTCCGGGTCCCGTGCCTCACACGGGCGGCGAGGGCGCTGAAGGCGGCGGCGAGGGCGTCGGCGGTGAGGGTCACGGCCCCGGCGGGGAAGGTGGCAGCGAGGGCTCCGCGTCCGGCGGCGAGGAGGGCAGCGGGGCGATGCTGGCTCCGGATCAGACCTTCGACATGGTCCGCAGCGGCGCCCGGCTGATCCTGAGCTACGACGGCTCCGTCAACGCCTTCACGGGCACCGTGGAGAACACGACCAACAGCGTCCTGACCCGCGTCCGGATCGAGGTCCACCTCTCCAACGGAACGGAGCTCGGTCCGACCACACCGGCCGACCTCGCTCCCGGCCAGACCGCCCGCGTCATCCTGCCGTCGACGCAGGCGTCGTTCACCGGGTGGGTGGCGCACGCCGAGGTCGGGGGAGGCGAAGGCGGCGAGTCCGGAGGCGAGCATGGCTCCGGCGGCGAGTCGGGCAGCGAGTCCGGGGGCGAGCACGGCTCCGGTGGCGAGAGGAGCGGGAGCGGCTAGGCTCGAACGCGTCGGGGGCCCGCCGGGGAAGGCGGGCCTCCGCGGGATAGGATCCGGCCATCTGGAGACGGACGCGTCGCCCGCATCCGGGCGACGCGTCCGGGCGACGACGGGGATGTCTGATGAAGGGCACCGTGCTCATCGTCGAGGACGATACGAGGATCGCGGACTGGGTGAAGGTGTACTTCGAGCGCGCCGGATTCTCGGCGGAGGTGGCGCACGATGGCGAGTCCGGTCTCGCGCGCGCCCGCGACCTGGCCCCGGACCTCGTCGTCCTCGACCTGACGCTCCCCCGCCTCGACGGCGTGGAGCTGTGCCGGATCCTCAGGCGCGAGTCGGACGTTCCGATCATCATGCTGACGGCGCGGGAGGCACCCGCCGAGCGGATCACGGGACTCGAGAGCGGCGCGGACGACTACATCATCAAGCCGTTCGACCCCGAGGAGGTCATCGCGCGCGCCGAAGCCGTGCTGCGTCGAGCCACGGGAACGGTGCAGCAGGTGCTCACGTACGGCAGCATCACGCTCAACGAGACGACGCGGACGGTGACGGTGAATGCGGAGCCCGTGGAGCTGAGCCAGTCGCAGCTGGCCCTGCTCGCCACCTTCATGCGGCACCCGAACCAGGTGCTCACGCGCGAGCAGCTCATATCGCTGACGTTTCGTGACTTCGACGGGTACGACCGCGCGATCGACAGCCAGGTGGCCCGCCTGCGCAGGCAGATCAGCCGCGACGGCCACCAGCCCATCCAGACTGTCTACGGCGCCGGCTACCGCTTCGTCGTCGAGGAGGCGTGATGTCGCTGCACTGGCGGATCATGGGTGCGACCGTGCTCGTCGTCGTGGCCTCTGTCCTGATCACCGTGGGAGTCGGCTACTACGCGACGCAGTCCCGCCTCGGCGTCTTCGTGGACGAGATCGGGGACGACGAGGCACTCCTGCTCGCCCGCAGCCTGAGCCGGGAATACACGGCCGCCGGCGGCTGGGAGACGGTGGGCGGGGCGCTGTCCGAGGCAGGGTACGGCTACGGCGGAGATCGTTCGGGTGAGGGTTCAGGGGAGCGTTCAGAGGGGGGCGAGGAGGGACACGTCGAGGCCCTCCACCAGGATCCGGTGCGGGTCGTCATCGTCGACATCGACGGACGCGTGGTGAGCGACAATGCCGCCGAGCTCCCACCGGGAGCCGCCGCGCCCGACCTCGGCGGGTACCGTGAGACGGTCATCGACCTGTCGACGAATCAGCCCGTGGGCCACGCCTACGTCGATATCGACCATGAGTTCCTCTCGAACGAGTCGAGCGGGTTTCTCGGTACGTTCCTGTACATCACCCTCGTCGGCGGGGTGATCACGGCTGGCGTCGCCGTCCTGGTAGCCGCGTGGCTGTCGAGGCGAATCAGCGGGCCCGTCACGGACCTGACGGAGGCCACCCAGGCCATCGCCGACGGCGATACGACACGGCTCCCCGTGACGTCCTCGGACGAGCTGGGCCGGATGAGCGCCGCCTTCAACAGGATGACATTCGCCCTGGAATCGCAGCGCGAGCTCCGCAGGCGGCTGGTGAGCGATGTCTCCCATGAGCTGAACACGCCCCTGAGCGTCATCCAGCTGGAGGCGACGGGGCTGCGCGACGGGCTCCAGACGCCCGAGAGCGCCTCAGGCCACATCATCCAGGAGATCGACCGCCTGCGGGGTCTCGTGACCGATCTGGATTCCCTGGCGGAGACCGACTACGGGGAGATGAGGCTCACCCTGGAAGCCACCTCGGTCTCCGACCTGCTGACGGCGGAGGTCGGGCGCTGGCAGCCACAGACCCGGGCTCGGGGGGTGGCGCTCTCACTGGAGGCCCCGGGCGACATCCCGGAGACGGATCTGGACCGGATGCGGATGAGTCAGGCGCTGGGAAACGTCGTGAACAACGCTATCCATTGCAGCGAGGCCGGCGGGGCCATCGTGATCCGGGCGGGGCTTGAGGGCGATGAGACGCTGGCCATCTCCGTGGTCGATGACGGCATCGGCATTCACGCGTCCGACCTACCCCATGTCCTCGACCGCTTCTACCGCACCGACCAGTCCCGGATTCACGGAACGACCGGTACCGGCCTGGGACTCGCGATTACGCGAGCGATCGTCGAAGCACACGGGGGGACCATAACGGTCACGAGCGACGGGCCGGGACAGGGTGCGGCTGTGACGATGCGCGTGCCCGTGAAGAGCCGGGTGCCATAGGGGCGGGCACGGAGCGGACCTCGCCGGCCGCGGCTCCCGCACGGCGAGAGCCCCGGGCCGATCTCCCCCGGGTTGTCGCGCGACGCCCTCGCCGCCCATCGCGACGGGGCGCGCACGGCCGCGGGCCGGGTCGGGGCCGGGTGGGGGCCGGGTCGGGGCGCCGTCCGCTCGGCCCCGTGCGGACCGTCGCCACGGCCCCTAGGCCGTCAGGCGCGTGAGGCCCTCCTCCGCGTGGCGACGGCCGCCCCCGCCACCAGCACGGCGCCGAGGCCGAGCGCGATCGCTCCCAGCGTGCCGGCGTCGGGCTGGCCATTGGTTCCGGCGAGCGGACCGTGTCCGGTGTCCGGCGCGGCCGGGCCGGCGGCGGTCGCGGCGACCGTGCTCGCCATCAGGTGGCGCGGCTCCGGGCTCGTGAAGTCGATGTCCCAGATGAACGCCCCGTTCTCGACGCGGTCGGCGTTGTGGTCGGCGATCTCTCCCGGCAGCTCGACACGCACGCGGGCCCACCCGCCCTGGAGCAGCTCGGGCGGCAGCGCCGTGGCGGCGGCCGCCTGATCTCCGGCGGTCTCCATGGCCGGGGCCATGACCGTCGCGAACGACCAGCCCCCGGACTCGTTGGGTGCCAGCGCGAGATCGCTGGCGAGTTCCTGCGATTGGGGGGAGCTGAAGAAGACCCCGAGTTGCTGGAGGTTGGCGAACGGCACCTGCATGAGGATGCCGCTGAAGCCATCCGCACTGTAGGGCTCGACGCTGGTACCGGGCAGGTTGGCGGGATCCACGCCGAGAGCCTGCTGAACGTTGGTGCCGGTCATGGCGGTGAACTGATCGCTCATCGCGAAGAGCACGCCGATCGCGCCCGAGCCGTCGTCGTTGACGCTGAAGGCGAGTTCGTACCGGATGCACCCGAGCGTCAGGAACATGGTCGCGGCGAGCGCGAGCACGAGCCCGCGTAGCTGCCATCGTGACCTCGCGGTCCCCTCCCGGCGTCCGGTCTCCGTCGCTACCTCGGTCACGAGTCCCCCCTGTTCCGCCGCCGCCGACCGCGAGGAGACACCGCTCCGTCGCGCGGCCGACGTGCCCGCCTCACGATACCCGAACGGCTCGCGATCGACATCCCGCCACGGCCGCCACCTCGGTGCCCGGGACTGAGCCTGCGGGTCGGGCGCTGGAAAGAGGTGGGGCAACCGGGTGGTGAAACACGTCGGCGCTGCCTCCCCGTGAACTCCCGCGTCCGTCCAGGCCCTAGCGTCCGAAGACGGCGAGCACGCTCTGCTCCTCGCGCTCGCTCGCCGAGCGGTGCATGAGATGACCGACGTGGTGGTCCTCGATGCATCCGTCCAGCGACGACTCGACCTGCACGGTCGCGTGTCCGATCCCGTACTTGTCATGCACGATCGCCTGGATCCGGGTGATCAACTCGTCGACATCCCCGTCGTGGTCCGGATCGATGAGCACGTGGGCCGACAGCGACTCGCTCTGCGACGTGATGGTCCAGACGTGCACGTCGTGGATGAGCGTGACCCCCTCGACCGCCTCGATGTCGTTGCAGAGTTCGTAGACGTCGATGTGCGTGGGCGTGCCCTCCAGCAGCACGTGGAAGACCTGAACGAGCAGGCCGCGCGACGCGATCAGGATCAGCAGGCCGATGACGACGCTCAGGAGCGGGTCGGCCCAGAACCAGTCGAAGGCCAGCACCAGCACGGCGGAAATGATCACGCCGACGGAGCCCAGGAGGTCGGCGAGCACGTGCTGGAACGCCCCCTCGGCGTTCAGGCTGTGGCCGGATGAGCGGTGCAGGATGAACGCCGCGGCGATGTTCACGAGCAGGCCGCCGGTGCCGACGATGAGCACCGGCAGGCCGTCGACATGCACCTCCTCCACCGCGAAACGGTGATAGGCCTCGAAGAAGATCCAGGCGACGATCAACCACAGGGCGATGACGTTCGCCAGCGCTGCGAGGACCTCGACGCGGTAGAAGCCGAACGTGCGCTCCGGGGAGGCCTCCCGCTGGGCGATCCACATCGCGACCAGCGCCAGCCCGATCGCGGCGGCGTCCGTCGCCATGTGGCCGGCGTCGGCGAGCAGGGCGAGGCTCCCTGACAGCCAGCCGCCGATGATCTCCGCGAACATGTAACCGGAGATCAGCACGAGGCTGATCATCAGATTGCGGCGGCTCGCCTCCCTCAGGTCGTGCGCGTGGCCGTGGCCGCCGTGTCCGTGGGCGCCGTGGTCGTGGCCGTGGTCGTCGTGGTCGTGGTCGTGGCCGTGGCTGTCGTGGTCGTCGTGGCCGTGGCCGTCATGGCCGTGGCCGTCATGGCCGTCGTGGTCATGGCCGTCGTGGTCATGGCCGTCGTGGTCATGGCCGTCGTGGTCATGGCCGTCGTGGTCATGGCCGTCGTGGTCATGGCCGTGGTCATGGCCGTCGTGGTCGTGGCCGTCGTGGTCGTGGTCGTCTGTGCTTGTCATGGCCGTCTACCTGCGCATGTCCCCCGGCGGTGGCTGCCGCTCGTTGGGGGTACGAGCGACCGAGCGCGTCGCCGGCGCGCGGGGCGATGATCGCGGACGCGGGCGCCTTCAACAAGCCGGAGGACGCTCAGCACCGCGATGCCCGTGGTCCCGCGCCCGGCCCGAGAGCTAGCGGACCCCGCTTACGCCGCGTGCTCGTGATGCTCGTGGTCGTCGCACTCGTGGCTGTCGTGCACGTGCGCGTGATGCTCGTGGTCGTCGCACTCGTGGCTGTCGTGGCCGTGCCCCGGCCCTCCATGGTGCTCGTGGTCGTCGCACTCGTGGCCGTCATGCACATGGGCGTGATGCTCGTGATCGTCACACTCGTGCGCGTCGTGCGCGCCCTCGGCATGGGCATGCGCCTCGTGGTCGTGCGCGTGGTGCTCGTGGTCGTCGCACTCGTGGCTGTCGTGGACGTGCCCCGGCTCTCCGTGGTGCTCGTGGTCATCGCATTCGTGCAGGTCGTGCGCAGCTTCCGACACCACTTGCCGTCTCCGATCCAATAGTGGGGGCCCACCCGGCCCCTCGCGCAATCTAGGGCACCGGCTTCGGCCGGGTCAACGCGAGACAGCTGCCACGACGGGATCGACGAACCGCAGAGAAGGACGTCGCCCGGCGCGTGTTCGTCGCCGTGACGAGACGCGGCGCACATGGCGCGCCCCATCGTGCCTCCGTGAGTGGTCCGGCCCGGCGGAGAGGCTCTGAAGCCGGGGCTCGGGGGTATCCGCCGCCCCCGGATCGTGTGGCAGTCACGAGGGGACGGCGACTCGGGCCGGAGGTGCGAAGCGCGGGCACACCGGCGGCGGGGCACCGCTTCTCATCGGGGGCGTGCGGGTTATCCCGAGCTGTCTGACGCTGGTACCGCGGTCTCGGCGCGGTAGGCCTCGAAGGCTGTGTGGAAGTCGGCCACGCTCATCCCGAAGGCGGCCTCGAACGCTCCCTGCCAGCTCGCGGATGCCGGCAGCTGGCGGTAGTAGTCGAAGAGGGACGCCTCGCCGTGGTGCTCCGCCAGCCAGGCGCCGGCGAGGAACGTCAGGGCGCGCGCCTCGTGGTAGCCCGCCGCGACCACATCAGCGGATAGCTCGAGGCTGGCGAGCGCGGGCGTCACGCGCCTCGCGAGCGGCAGCTGCGCCGTCCGCGTCTCCTCGAGCGTTGCGCCGTCGCCGCTCGCCTCGAAGGCGCGCTCGGTGTAGATCCGGATCGCCTGGCGCAGCCACCAGGGGCCGCGGCGGTCGAGCCCGTCCTCGTCTCGTGCCAGGGATGACCAGGGGGCCAGCCGGTCCCGCGCGTGGTCGTAGTGGTAGCGATCGAGGGAGTACGGGGCCGCCGACCGGCAACCCACGTCAACGACGACGACCGTGGCGGGGCCACTCGATGCCCGGCTGCAGAAGCCGTCGCTCGGGTCCACGCCGAAGGAGCGCGCGTACGCTTCCGTCACGGAGTCGCGACCCGCTGCGGCGAAGACGGTGTAGTCGGCGGGTCCGGCGCCGAGGCGGTCCGTGAAGAACGTCTGGACGGCCTCGAACGCGGCGCGCACCGCCGTCTCCGTCTCGGCGGCGACTTCCCCGACGAACACGAGCAGCGGGCGCTCCTCATCGTCGCCGAGATGGGGGAAGTGGGAGGCCGTCAGGGCGTCGCGGTACGCCTCGAACGAGTCGTAGAAGTCGCCCGGCGGCAGGCCGAACGTGGCCTCGAACGCCGCTTCCCAGCCGACCGCGGACGAGAGGCCGTCGTAGTACGCGACGTGCGCGGCCCGGTCCGGGAGGCCACCCGGCCAGCCGGGGGCCGTGGGGGCGAAGGTGTCCGCGGAGTCGGCAGCGGCGTACCCGGACAGCCACTCCACGGCGATCGCGGCGAGACTGTAGGCCGGGCCCGCACCGCCGTAGAAGAGACGCGACAGGGTGAGGTCGTCGAGCTGCTCGGCCACGGTCAGGGAATGCCGCAGCCGGCTCAGCCGCAGTGCTTCGGCGGTCGTGCCCCATCGCTGCTGCCGGTAGAGCCCTCCCGCGTAGGTCGCCGTTCCCTCCGTCATCCATCGGGGGGAAGGGTCGATCACGTTCGAGGAATACTCGCCGAGATGCCACTGGAGTACGTGGAAGTACTCGTGTGCGAGCGTGGCCCCGAGGAGTGAGTAGTTCAGGGCACGGGGGCTGATCAGGATCTCGCGCGCCCGTGCTGCCGCGAACGGGTCGAGGCCGGGGTCGACCGTCACGGTGAACTCCGGCGGCTTGAGCGCGTACCGCTCGGCGAAGAACGTCACCACGCTCGCCATGTCGTCGCGGATGGACGCCTGTCGGTCGGTGGGCACGCTGTCCGGGAGCACGTAGTTGACACCGGCGGCCCCGGACTGCCACCAGCGGGCATCCGCCGTGACGTCCACCCACAGCCCGTCGCCGCGCCGCAGCTCGTCCAGCGTGTTCGCTGAGCCGCCGGCGCCGGGCCGGTAGCGGTCGTATCCCTGCGAGTCTGCGGCCCACCGCGACGCCGCCGTCAGCGACGCCCCGAAGCGTGCGAGCGCCTCCTCGGTCTCCATGCCGTCGGCGCCGGCCCAGCCCACCAGGTTCCGCCCGGCCCGCAGCGACACCAGGACACCCCCTTCGACAACGGCCTGTGTCCACTCGAACGGCGCGTCGCCGCCGAGCTCGAGCCAGAGCCCCATGCCGGGCTGAAGCGTGCGCAGGCCGTGCCGGGGAACGCTGGTGCGCGTCCTGCGCTCGTAGCGCTGATGGTCCGCGTCCCACCCCCACGCGCGCCGCAACGCCGGGACCGCCTCGAAGAGGTCGGTGGCCGGGGCCTCCGGGCCGAGCCACGCGACCATGTTCCAGCCGGGCTGCAGCACGGTCGTGACCATGTCGGGGTCGTCCGAGGCCGCCGAGGCCCGCGCCGAGGTTCCCGCCAGCAGGAAGCCGAGCGCGATCGCGGCGAGAGCCAGGGCAAAGAAGCGACGGGACGTGGGTAGCATGCCGCCCTCGCATACAATCCAGACGTAGAATACGTGGCGGCCGCGGCCGCGTCCCCCGAGCGGCGTGTGCGGTCTCCGAGCAGCTCGCGGTATGGCGTGTCGGTCGGGGTGGATCAGGTCGTGTCGGGTCAGCTGGCACGACGGCCACCTGCCGCGTGCTGTCGTGGCCGTGTCGCCGCCCCGGGCCGACTCGGCAAGCGCTACAGGAGGAGAATCGCAGAAGGCGGAGGGGACCGCGGGCGTGCTGCTTCGCGCGATCTCCCCGGCGTTGCGGCGGGAGCGGGGACGATCGAGAGGCGTCAGCACCGGGCGCTGATCCTAGGCTTACGTGCTCGGGGGTCCTCCGGACGCCCGATTGGAGGGTGTCGAGGATGACGTGCCCCCGGCCTTCAGCGCGCGATGCGTGCGAGAAGCTCCGTTCGCGACTAGGTGGCGTGCCGCCGTCTGACGGGTCGCCGGGCGTATGACCCCATCGGAGGTCGCGCTCATCGTCGGAGTGCTCGCCCTGGTCGCCCTCGCGGCGTTCGTGGGCTACGTCGCGTGGGTCGTGGCCGAGGTGAGGGGCCGTTCCCGGCTGGCGTGGACTCTCGCCTGCATCGCCTTCCCTCCCGCGATCGTTGCGCTCTGGAAGCTGCCGCCCGGATACCGATCACCGTGGGACCGCTGACGCCCTGGAGATGAGCCCGGTCCCCGTCGGCCCGCAGCCGGATCGGGATCCGCGAGACCTCCAGCGGGCTACGAGGCGGCGATCAGCGTGGCGACGATCGCGTCCGCCATCGGGCATCCGGAGACGACGAATCGCCGGGCAGCTGGCGCCGATGGAGTCGAGCCTGGTCGCGGCGCCCGGGGGTACCCGGCGTCGTTTCGTCCGTTCCCCTTAGCCTTGCCCGGTCCGCTTCCACACGAGCGCGCGCGGGCTCTCCCACGAGGAGCGGATCTTGATGCCGCTCTCGCGGGCCGCCTCCTGGAGTCGCCGCTTCACGGCCGCCTGCGTCTCGCCACGCTCGAGTACGATGCGCCCGGCGGCGCCCGCCTTCAGGGCCTGGACGTAGGGCTCGCGCTCGGCAGCGGCCGTGCGGCTGCGTCCGACGGCGGCATCCTTCGGGTCCAACTTCGCGAACCTCGGCACAGAGTCCTCCTCCGCTCGAATTCGACGGCTCACAGCAGGATACTCCACGCCCGCCCGCAGGTACTCCGCCGGTGACGCCACCCCCGACGGAGGTTCGTTGCAGGGTGCCGTCGGGGGTTGTGGCCAAGCCACCCGGGCGCTGGTCGTCACGGGTCCCCGCGGGCGAGGTGACCAGCCGGAGCCGCCGTCGCGGCGTGATCACACCCGTCGACGGGTGTGGGCGCCGCTTGCGCGTTTCGGACACGGGGTGTCTAGCGCGTGCGCGCCCCCAGCGACCACAGCGAGAGCGCGATGGTGACGACGCCCAGACCGGCGACGGCGGCGAGTGCCCCCGCCAGGTTGTCCCACTCCCAGCCCTCGAGGACCAGCGCTCGCATGCCCTCGAGCAGGTACGTGACTGGATTGAGGGAGGCGAGGAACTCCATCCAGGGGTCGAAGACCTCCTTGGGCGCGAAGGCGGGCGAGAGGAAAAGCAAGGGGAAGAAGACCAGGAACCCGGCCTGGGCCGCCTGGGCGTTGCCCGTGCGCAGCGCGATGGTCGCGCCTATGCCGGAGTAGGCCGCCCCGAACAGCCCCGCCAGCGCGAGGATCACGACGTACCCGAGCGGTCCCGCCTCCATCCCTGCGCCGACCAGCGAGACCACGACCAGGATCACGGCGGTGAAGGCGGTGGCCCGGATGGCGTCCGCGAACAGCCGGCCCAGCACGATGGCCAGCCTCGGGCTGGGCGTCAGCAGCAGCTTGTCGAAGTAGCCGCTCTCGATGTCCTTGACGATCGCGATGCCCGAGACCGAGGCGGCGCCGGCGACGCACTGCAGGACCGCGACCGGGAGCTGGAAGCCCTCGTAGTTCTCCACGCCGAAGGCGGGTCCGGCCACGTTGCTGATGGCGCCGACCGTGACGAAGAAGAAGAACAGCGGGATGAAGAGGTTGCTGACCTCCACGCCCGGCTGCCGGAGCGTCTCGCGCACCGCGCGCCCGCAGAGCTGGTAGGAGCCCACCGCCAGCGCCCTCACGCGACCTCCTCGGAGGCTTTGCTCCCGGCCGGGTCCGGGACCTCGGCGTCCACCTCGAGGCGGTGCCCCGTCGCGCGGAGGAAGACGTCGTCGAGCGTCGGTTGATGCAGCGTGATCTCGGCGACCGGCAGCCCGGCGTCGTTGGCGATCGTGACGATCGGCGCGATCATCTGGCTCCCGTCGCGGATGTAGACGACGAGCGCGTCCTCCATCCGCCGCAGCTCCTCAAGGCCGGGCAGCTCGCGGATGCGCTCGCCGGCGCGCTCCACGGCCTCGCCCTCGGCGCCGCCGCCATCGATGTGCAGCGAGACGACGTCCGAGCCGATCGTCGCCTTGAGCGCCGAGGGTGAGCCGGAGGCGACGATCCGCCCGGCGTCGATGATCGCGATCTCGTCGGCGAGCCGGTCGGCCTCCTCGAGGTACTGGGTGGTGAGAAAGAAGGTCACGCCGGCCTCGCGATTGAGGCGCTCGACGTAGCGCCACAGCGCCTCGCGGCTCACCGGGTCGAGCCCGCTCGTCGGCTCGTCGAGGAAGACGATGCGCGGCCCGTGCACGAGCGCCGAGGCGAGGTCGAGCCGCCGTTGCATCCCGCCGGAGTAGGTGCCGATGCGGCGGTCGGCGGCGTCCTCGAGCTCGACGATCGCCAGCAGCTCGTCGACCCGCCTGCCCACGGCGGAGCGGGACATGCCCTGCAGGCGGCCCTGCAGCGTCAGGAGCTCGCGCCCCGTCTGCAGATCGTCGAGCCCGGCCTCCTGGAGGGCGACGCCGATGCGGCGGCGCACGTCCCTGGCGTGGCGCTCCACGTCGAGGCCGTCCACGAAGGCGCGCCCCGACGTGGGGCGCAGCAGCGTCGTCAGCATGCGGATCGTCGTGGTCTTGCCGGAGCCGTTGGCGCCGAGGAAGCCGAAGACCTGCCCGCTCTCGATGGAGAGGTCGATGCCGTCGACGGCGCGCACGCCGGGGAAGGTGCGCCCGAGGCCCTCGGCGGCGATCGCCGTTGCGTGGTCGTCACTCATCGCGGC
This sequence comes from Chloroflexota bacterium, assembly GCA_026713865.1. GTDB lineage: Bacteria > Chloroflexota > Dehalococcoidia > UBA2979 > UBA2979 > VYDC01. The sequence continues at coordinate 45,029 of JAPONQ010000028.1, forward strand.
TCTCCCGCCGCGGCCGCGCACCCGTCCGGCCCGCGTCGGCGCGTCGGCCGTCCCGGGTCGAGTATTGCCGCGCGGGCCGGTAGCGGCGAGGCGCCCGCGTGGCGCAGTCCGGGGCGAGGTGGGAGCACCTGTCGAGCATCTCGGGATCGCACGGGTCGCCGAGGTCGACGCCGGGTCACTCGCTTACCGGCAGCCGCTGCGATTGGCAAGAAGAGCCTCACGGTGCATCATACAATGTATGTTGATATCCATACAATGGACGAGGAGATGAGTTGAACAGCTACGTGATGAAGGTCTCGTCGAACGGCCAGGTGTCGATCCCGGCTCAGGCACGTGCGCGCTGGGAGTGTGATCGAATGCTGGTCGTGGACTTCGGCGATCGCGTGGTGATGCGGCCGCTCCCGCCAGATCCCCTGGCTGACCTCGACGGGAAGTACGCCGGGCGGGGGCCCAGCACCGATCAAGCCCGTGCGGAGGCTCGGGCCGAGGATGGGGCCCGCGAGCCGTGATCATCCTTGACGCATACGCGGTGCTCGCCTTCATGCGGCACGAGGCCGCAGGTCCGCAGGTGCGTGAGTTGATTCGAGGCGATCAGGAGGCGGTCCTGACCCTGCTCGGTATTGCAGAGGTGCTCGACCATCTCGTGCGCCGCGCCGGTGTTGATGAGGAAGAGGCATGGCTTGATCTCGTGCAGCTCGGTCTTGCTGCCCCGCCCGCACTCGATTCGGAGCTGGCGGGAAGAGCGGGCCTCTTGCGTGCCCTCCACTACAACCGCCGTACTCGCGCGCTCAGCCTAGCGGACTGCGTCGCCGCTGAGACGGCACGCCGCCTCGATGCGTCGCTCGCCACCGGCGATCCCCCGCTGATCGCGACCTGCGAGGAGGAAGGGATCGGGGTCGTCGCGCTTGACGGCGAGGGCGCGGCCGGGTGCCGGCCCTGACGGCCGACGAGCAGGGCCTCAGCCGCGCCCGATGGGCTGCTCTCGATCGCGAGGTCAGTGTAGCCCGAGGTTCGTGACGCCTGTCGGGCACCGTTCGACGGAATCGGTGGCGCCCGGGGCCTGTGCTCGGGCTTCCTGCGCGTATGCCCGAGCGCCTCCCGCCCGACGCGCGCGCTCATCGAGGACGCGCAGAACGATCTGTACTTCAGCTCCGCGTCCCTGTGGGAGATCGCGATCAAGAGCGGCCTGGGACGCGGCGACTTCGAGGTCGATCCGCGGTTGCTGCGCCGGGCGCTTCTCGAGCACGGCCACGCGGAGCTCGCCGTCACGGGGGCACATGCGGTCGTGGTCGACCTGCTGCCGCCCATCCGCGGCGATCCCTTCGATCGTCTCCTGGTCGCACAGGCACAGATCGAGGCGATGACGCTGACGGCGAACGAGCTCGTCGGGCGCTACCCGGGGCCCATTCGCGTCATCTGACTGGCCGCGATTCTGGTCCCTTGCCGAGCGCCGAGCGCCGGAAGCGGCCCGTGGGGCCGGGCTACCCGCCTCCGATCCGCCGCGGGCGCCGTGCACACGGCGGATATGCCCCCAGCGAATACCGTGTTACGGTCGCTCCACGCGCCGGCGGCCTCGTCCGCGCGGCGTGCCCCTCAGACACACTCTCCCGCCACGGCCGCGCCAGGTACGTGAGCCCGGTAGAGCGCGGCGAATGCCGGCGGGCTCGACCCGTCGGAGCGGCGGACTCTGAGCGGCTCCTGAGCAGGAAGTCTGCAGGCTGGCGTGCTTCTTGCCGGTGCCCGCCCACCAGGGCGGTGATGATCCTCGCGTTCGCGATCGCCGGCCACGGAACGGAATCCCGTGCCTATGCCTCCCGCCCCGTCGACCATGCCCCGCGTTCGTCCGCCGGGCCTCTCCCGAGCCCCGGAGCCGCCCCCCGGCGCCCGGCACCACGACGCGCCGTCCGCGTTCGCGGCGCTGGGGCTTCCCGCCGAGCTCGATCGCGTGCTCACGCAGCAGGGCATCACCGACCCCTCCCCGATTCAGAAGCTCACGATCGCCGACGCGCTCGCGGGCCGCGACGTCTCGGGCAAGGCCGAGACCGGCTCCGGCAAGACGCTGGCGTTCGGGTTGCCGCTCGTCGTTCGCACGCAGCGCTCGAGACCCCGGCGCCCGCACGCGCTGGTGCTGGTCCCGACCCGCGAGCTCGCGAATCAGGTCGCCGATGAACTCACACCGTTCGCCGCCGAACGCGGCCTGTGGCTGACCGCCATCTACGGAGGCGTCTCGATGCTGCGGCAGGTGAGAGCGCTCGGCGCCGGCGTCGATATCGTGATCGCGACCCCCGGCCGCCTCAACGATCTGCTCGAACAGGGCGAGCTGTCGGTGGCCGACGTCGAGTGTGTCGTGCTCGATGAGGCCGACCAGATGGCCGACATGGGGTTCCTGCCCCAGGTCGAGCGCATCCTGGGTCAGGTTGAGGGCAAGCCGCAGACGCTGCTCTTCTCCGCGACCCTCGACGGCGCCGTGGGCGAACTCGTCCGCCGCTACCAGCACGAGCCCGTGCACTACGAGGTCGCGCAGACGGCCGAGTACACCGAGGCCCTGGAGCAGCGCTTCGTCGCCGTGCGCCGCGAGGATCGCCTCGGGGTCGCGGCGTCGATCTGCGCCGGCGCGCGGCGGGCACTCGTGTTCGTGAGCACGACCAGGGGAGCCGACCGCCTCGTCAAGCAGATCGAGGGGGAGGGACTCGGGGCCGTCGCCATCCACGGCCGCATCTCGCAGAACAAGCGGGAGCGGGCGCTGGCGGCCTTCCGCAGGGGCGACACTCCGGTGCTGGTGGCGACCAACGTGGCGGCCCGCGGGATCCACGTCGACTCAGTCGACGTGGTCGTGCACTACGATCCGCCCGAGGACGCGAAGGTCTACGAGCATCGTTCCGGCAGGACTGCCCGCGCCGGCGACCGCGGGCTCGTCGTGACGCTCGCCCTTCCCGAGCACGAGCGGGATATCACCCGCCTGATCCAGGAGCTGGGGGCCGACCAGGGCCTCGTCGCGATGCGCCCCGACGACGGTCGGCTCGCGGATCTCGCCGCCTGGGAACCGCCGGCGTCGACCGCCGCGCGTATCTCCGGGCCCTACGACATGAGGCCCCGGCGCGGCGGTGCTCCGCCGCGGGGCGGGCGCGGACGGGGCGCCGGAACGCGACCGCCCCGGGTGGCCGGCCGCAACCGGCCTCCCCCGCGGGGCCGCCCGGCCCGCCGCCGGGGCGCCTGAGGAGGGATCCGGGCGGCCGTGCCGTGCCGTCCGCTGAGGGAGGACTGATCGTGGCCCGACGACCCACCTACTCGTTCGAACGCGCCCAGCGCGATCGCGCGAAGGTAGCGAAGCGCGAGGCGAAGCGGGCCGCACGCGAGGCCCGCAGGCGCGGCGCCCCCACGGAGGATGCGGAGGGTAGCGGCGAGCCTTCGGGATCGTCGTCCGGCGGCGGGGGCTCCGCTCCGGAGACTCCGGGGGGCGGGCCCCCGCCCGGGGGCGACGCGCGCACCGGCTGAGCGTCCCCCGCGCTTCCGTCGGGGCCGTGCCTACTGGCCGGCGCCGCCGGCGGGCGGCGCGACATCGAAGCCACACGCCTGGGCTGCCGCGAGCAGGCCGAGCGCCGCCGCGGCATCAGGCGCCGGGCTTGCCAGGTTGGAGAACGCCGAGAGAAGGGCGTCCATGCCACCGAGCTGCTCCTCCATGCACCGCAGGACCGAGGGCGGCGGGAGCGCATCGGCCTCGCCGCCCGCGAACGCGGCGGCCTCCTCGTCGGTGAAGCAAAGGCTCATCCGGATGGTGGTACCGAGCAGGTCCGCGACGTCGGCGTCTGCGGGAGGCGGCCCGATCCCGAGGGCGGCGGGGTTGTCCGTGATGACGGACGCGACGCAGGTACGCGTCTCGGTGCTCAGGCCACCGGCATCCGCGGACATGAACGCAACGGTGATGCCGACGGCGCTCTCGGGCGTGAGGCAGTCGAGCGGGAAGCCGCCTGTGTCTTCGGGGATCTGCGCGAGGGGGATGTCGACGATGGCGCCGAAGACGCTCTCGCCGATCGACTCTCGCATGCAGGCGATCTCGGGTTCGGAGAGGAACGCCATTATGTCGCGCACCGTGGTTGCCTCGGTCACGACCAGGTCTTCGATCGGTTGCGCCGGGGCCGATGCCGGCATGGCGGAGGGCGTTGGCGTGGCCGCGGGTGTTGGCGCTGGCGTCGGGATCGGGGTGGGTGTGGGGGTCGCGGCGACTTGCGCGGGCGTAGCCGCCGGCGCCGGGGTCTCATCCGAGCCGCAGGCGGCGGCGGTGAGCACGACTCCGAGGCAGGCGATGGTGACGATGCGACCGAACCGGGATCGGAGCGGGAGCGCCGCAGCGCCGCGCATGGAGGCCTCCTTCAACACCCGCCGGCCGTGACCGTACACCGGGGCGCGCGTGCGCGCGCGGGCTCGCCGGCTCTCGCCGCGATCGTCGCCGATCGAGCTCGACGCCAGGCCGACGGGGGACGTCACTCGACTTGGGCGCCGGGCGGTCGGCATCTGGCCTCCATCTGCGCGCGGCCGGTGCATGCCGAAGGAGCCAACCTCGCCAGGTGATGCCGCGGCGCTTGTTTCAGAGGAGTACGCCCCGCGGGGGAGAAGGCTCCCCATCGTCCTTGACGGCGATGACTGGCAGGCTAGGCTCGAGATTCAGCGAGTTCCTTGACAGAGCCCTCGCCGAGGGTCCGCAGGTCGTGATCAGGCGCGGCGTGGAGGCTGCCGTACTCCTTCCGATCGAGCACTGGCGGAGGCTGGAGCGCATGACCAGGCCGGATCTGAAGCAGTTGCTGCTGGCCCCCGAGGCCCGGACGGATGACCTCACTCCGCCTCGCCGGCGGCACCGCCGGCGGACGCCACCGCCGGTCCGAGGACGCCATGATCGCGGCGACGGCCTCAGTTCACCGCCTGAGGGTCGTCACCAGGAACGTGCGGGCTTCTAGCATCTGGGGGCCGAGGTGTGCAACCCCTTCGAGGAGAGGTAGGACCCGCCGGGGGCGCGTCATCGTGATCCGCTGCTGAACGGATCGCCCGGGTTGAGGAAGTCACGGACTGCCAGAAGTCGCCTGCCCACCCGCCTCGAGAGCGAGTGGGGCATCCGGCAAGCCCCGAGCCCCTGGGAGGTCGGCTGAGGGTGCTCCTGGAGGTCCGGACCTACCCCGAGCCTCCCCGCGGCGTTGCTCCCCGACCCGGGACCACCGCGGGACGGTAGGGTAGGCGCGGCATGCAGCCCTGGCACCAACGCCCGCGCTGGCCGAGGAGTCGCCCATGATCTGGGTGCGGCGGACGGCGGCGGCCGCGCTCGCCGTGCTGCTGTTCGGCGTGCTGCTCTCCGCGCTCGTCCTTCAGGGCGTGACCGCCACCTTCCTGCGCGCCGGCTTCTACACGGACCAGCTCACGGACGCCGGTGCGTACCGCTTCGTCCTGGACGACGTCCTCCCGTCCGCCATCGACGAGGTGCGCGAGGAGGAGCCGGACGAGATCGGCGTCGACCTCCGTGAGAACCCGGTCGCGGTGTCCGGGCTGGACACGCCCCGGATCGCCGGGGCGGTGCAGCGCGCGCTGTCTCCCGGAGAGCTGGAGGATCTCGTCGCTCCGGCCGTTCACGAGTCCGTGAGCTACGCCACGGGCGAGAGCGATGTCTTGACCATCGACCCGCAGCTCGGGGAGGTCGTGCGCGACATCGTCGCCGAGTTGCTGGCGCTGATGCGCGAGGCCGACGTCTATGAGCGGCTGCTCGAGCGGGAGCTGGAGCCGAGGATCCGCGAGGCGGCGGGCGAGGCGCTCTCCCCGGACGTCGGCACCCCCGGCTGGACGCAGCGGCTCTTCGGGGGCGACGAGGAGGCCGGCGGGCGGCTCTCGCGTGTCGTCCTCAGCGTCGTGACCCCCGGCTGGTTCGGCGACCAGGTGGAGCAGATCGTCGAGGCCCTGACCTCGTACCTCGTCGGCGACTCGGACGGCTTCGAGATCCACGTCCGCCTCGGAGACGAGCAGGTGGACGCCGCCGTCGAGGAGCTCCGGTCGGTCCTGCGCGGGACGGACTCCGCCGATCTGGTCTACGCGGACATTCTCGACCCGCGGGTCGACGAGGAGGTGGAGGAGACGGTCCAGCTGCCCTACGGCGTCGCCGTGAGCCGCGGGGAGGTCAAGGCGGTGCTGCGGGAGGTCGCGCCGCGCCCTTGGGTCCAGCAGCAGGCCGATGCGGTCCTCGGCGACGTGAGCAGCTACGTGGCGGGTCGCTCGGACGGGTTCTCGACGGCGATCGCGCTGGCTGAGCGGAAGCAGGAGGCCGCGCAGCGCCTCACCGAGCTCGCGGTCGCACGCGTCGCCGCGGAGGTCGAGGGTCTCGAGACCTGCGCCGGCGAGGCCGGGCGGCGTGCCGCCGCGGCCGCGGCGAGCGACACGCTCCCCGAGTGCCTTCCGGCCGGAGTCGCCTCCGACGACCTGCTGGCGGCTGCGCGAGCAGCCATCGCCGCGGCGATCCCGCCGCTCGTGCTCGAGCCCGTCCCGGATGCCGTCGTGTACACCGACGAGGATCTGCGGCGCGAGCTGCGCGCGAACGGCGGGCCCGGCGCCCTCGAGGCGCTCGACGACACGCGCGAACTGTTCGCCGAGGGCTGGCGCTACAGCGACGCCGACCTGCGCGCCGATCTCGCCTCGGATCCGGAGCTGCTGGACGGCCTGGATCGGCTCCGCGAGTTCCTCGCTGATGGCTACGTCCACAGGCCCGGAGCCGCTTCGGACAGCACGCTAGCGGGTGCCCTGGAGACGATGCGCAGCGGCTCGGACTCGGTTCGCCGCGGCGGCATGATCGCGTGGCTGGCCGTGGCGCTCCTGGTCGTCGCCATCGGCGCGCTGGGCGGGACGAGCTGGGCGGGCCGGGGAATCTGGGCGTCGGCGTCCCTGCTCGCCTGCGCCGCGCTGCTGCTCCTTCTCTCCTGGCCCGTCTACGAGGTGGTCTCGGACGCGGCCTCCTCTGCCATCCGCGCGGAGATCGCGGATCAGCCGGACGACGAGCTGGGTCCGACCGCGCGCCTGCTGGTGAACAAGCTCGTCGATGTCGGGGAGTCCGTCTCCGACGACTTCGCCCGGAGTGTCAGGCTGCCGGGTTTCGTCGTCGCCGCCGTCGCGCTGGTCGGACTCCTCGGGGCGGCGTACGGAGAGCGGATCGGCGTTGCGGCGAGGTCGCTGAGGGAACGAGTATGACTCTTGTGTGATGCAATTCATGCTGGAGCGAGCATGCGTATATCGAAGCGAGGCCAGATCACGATCCCGAAGCATCTGAGAGATCGGTTCGGGATGCACCACAACACCGAGGTGGAGATTCGCGCCACGGAGGAGGGTCTTCTGGTACAGAAGCGGGCGGCCGTGCCCCATCCTGTCGATCGGGTCGCCGGGATCCTGGACCGTGTCGACCTCGATGTCGATCGGTACATAGAGGACATCCGCGGACTGTGATGACGTCGATCGACACGAGCGTTCTGCTCGATTCTGGTCCGAACCGACTCGCCGCACCACCTCCGGTCGCGCGAATCGGTTCGTAGAGCGTATGACGCCGGCAGCTGTCCACCACGGCGTCTGCATGGTCGGCTCGGGGCACAGCCTCGGCTACGCTTGCGAGTGAGCCGCCACCGCGTCGAGCCGTGCGGCGAGGCGGTCGCGAGCGAGCTCAAGATCGTACTGGGCCTGCAAGCTCATCCAGAAGGCCGCCGAGTTGTTGAAGAAGCGGGAGAGTAGCAAGGCAGTCTCGGCGGTGATCGAGCGCTGCCCGTGGATGATGGCATGGATCCTGCGCGGGTCGACGCCCACGGCCTTGGCTAGGCGGTACTGCGTGACTCCCAGGGGGAGCAGGAACTCCTCGCGCAGGATCTCGCCTGGATGCACCGGATCCAGCCGGTCCTGCTGTCGATGTGGTTCCGTGCTCATCGTCTAGCGCCCTCTGATGCCATGTGCAGAGTCGGGCGGCCGCCCCGCCGCCCGCGCGTGCCGCTCGGCTGGACAGTTCGCGCTCGTCCGACCTATCTTCACACATGGGGTGATTGTTGGAAGTTCGGTTCGCATCGCGCAGCCTGGAACGGCGCTACACCCAGGGCCAGGAGGCGATACGAGCGTGGGGTCCTCAAGTCGGGCGACGCTATGTCCAGCGCGTTGGCGTCCTCCTCGAAGCCCTCGATGTGTCGGAGTTGCATGGCTACCGGGCACTCGGTTTTCACCCACTTCGAGGGAACCGGCGAGGGCAGCATGCGCTCCGCCTCACCGGCCAGATGAGACTGATTGTGACGGTGATCGATGAGCGCACCGTCCGGGTTGAGGAAGTGACGGACTACCATGAGTAGCGTGCCCACCCATCTCGAGAGCGACTTGGCCATCCATCCGGGTGAGCTGCTCGCCGAGGAATTGGAGTCGCGAGGAATGACCCAGAGGGCGCTCGCCGAGGCGATGGGCCGGCCTCCACAGGTCATCAACGAGATCGTTCGTGGCCGGAAGGCGATCACGGCAGCGACGGCGATCCAGTTGGAGGAGGTTCTTGGCACGTCGGCCCGGCTGTGGCTCGGCCTCCAGGCCACCTACGAGCTCATCAGGGCCCGCCAGACCATGTGAACCGAAGTCGGGCAGCTCCTCGTCGAGGGCGCCCAGGAGCGATCCCCCCTAAGTTCCAGCGCACGAAGGTGCTGGCCTCGCGCGGTGCAACAGGCACGTCCACGTCCCCGGGCTCGAGCTGGCGGGGAATCGGCGCTCGCCTTATGGCCGCTCGCATTCGGGCTGCCGAGCCCGGCGGGCCGCCGGTGGCGATAGTGAGGGACGGAGCCGGCCGGCGCTCTCCGTCGGGAGGTCGTGGTACACCGACCGCGCCCGTCACCACCGCGAGGCGCTACACCACGTCGGGGCGCAACGGATGCTGCCAGCGCACTCCCGGGAAGCGGTCGAAGTCGGAGTCTGTCGACACCAGCGTGCAACCGTGCTCGACCGCAACTGCCGCGTGCTGGGCGTCGGCCACCAGCTTCCCCGATGCCCGCGACTCGCGGCACAGTCTCTCGAAGATCTCCAGGTGATCGGGCCCGGGGCCCACGGTGCGGGCCGTCGGTCGTTCCACGAGTGAGGACACGAACGAGAAGGCCCGGTCGGGCCTGGAGGGCGGGTCGAAGATCCGCGGGTTCGTGACGATCCGGACGAAGCCGGCGAGGACGAGCACCGAGAGCGCGAACGGCTCCGGCCCCGTCGCCAGGCGCGTGATCCAGCTCGCGTAGTCGGCGTGATCGGCGATCGAGTCCTCGACGTGCGCATACACCAGCACGTTGACGTCGGGAAGCAACATCCGGGATCACCGGCTCTCGCGCGGGAAGCGGGACTCGTCTTCCAGTGCATCGAGTGCCCGGGGCCGATCGAGGTCGACTCCGGCGCGGGGGCGGACGCCGCGCACCGTGACCAGCTGGAACGGCGGCTGCTCCGAAGGCGTGCGCTGCTTCATGGCATCGTCCAGGGTCCGGGCGATGAAGGAACTCATGCTGAGGCCCTGCGCGGCGGCTGCCCGCCGCACCTGCTTCGCGAGCCGGTCGTCGAGTGAGATCGTCGTTCGCATGATGCAATAGCATCACATGCATGCAGCAGCGCATCAAGAGCGGCCATGTGCGTGACAGCGAACCGCATTGAGTTGGTGGACACGCAAACGGGAAGTCGCATACGGAGCCCGATCGACGGCACGTGGCACGCCGCCCCATCCGGCGGTCCCTCAGGCAGCTCCCTGAGGCGCGCCGCGTCGCACCGGCCCGCTGCCCGACGGCCCCTGAGCCTCATACAAGGAGACTGAGGCTCTCGCGCGCCCGTGGCCTGCTACCAGTAGAGCCGGGGAAGATCCTCCGGGTCGGCGGGGAGCCGGATCTCGATGCCGCCGACGCCGGATCGAGTGGCAGGGGCACAGCCCGGCGACCGCGAGAGCGGCGGCCGGGTCACGGCGATGAGCGCGATCGCCGCGCGGGCGACGCCCATCGTGGACTCTCGTTTCCGGCGGCCGTCAGCAGGGGACGACGGCAACGCGCGCGCCGGCGGTGTCGGCAAGGCGGCGCAGGTCGCCCGGGTCGCTGGTGAGAATGCGATCGCCGGCCTCGGCGACGAGGACCGCGGTGGCGTCGATCGGGTCGGCGGTGCCCGCGCGTCCGAGCAGGACTCCGGCGTCGCGTGCGAGCCGATCGTCCACGGGACGGACGTCCACGGCGCCGAGCAGGCGCGCCAGTAGCGCCTGCCGGCCCGCCGGATCGAGCCATACTTGGGCGACGACGATGGCGCTTGTCCGAAGCCCGATTCCGTGCCGTTCGGCGGCTCGCAGACGCGCGATCATCGCGCGCTCGCCTCGGTCGACGGCGACGAACGCGCCGGCGTCGAGCACGAGCGCGCTCACCGCGCGGGCGCCTCCGAGGCGAGCCCCAGCTCGGCCTCGGCGCTGCGCAGCTCCTCGGCCGTGAGCGCGCCGTGCTCCCGCTCCCAGGCGTCGAGGAAGGCTCCGAGCGCCTCCGCGCGCAGCTTCGCCCTGGCCGCGTCGGCCAGCCAGGCGGAGAGACCGCTCCCATCCCGCTGCGCGGCCCGGCGAACCGCATCGCCGAGCGCGGGGTCGAGCGAGATGCTCATCTTGTCCACTCGCATGCGAGAATCCTACCACGGTACGAACGAAATCCGCGGGGACCTCGTGGCAGGTCCGACTGGACAGTCACCTGCGACAGGACGCATCTCGCGGTCGGGTCGTGTGCGAGATGGGGAGGGGCGCCTTCACTCCAGCCAGCTGACGACGCCCCGGTGCGGTGTCCGTCGCGCTGTCGGGAGCGCCGCGGGCTGCCCGAGGAAGACGACCCCCACCATCGTCCATTCCTCGTCCGCACCCAGGAGCTGCGCCAGGCCGGGGAGTCGTGTCAGGCGCCCGGTGCTCCAGCCGAGGCAGAGACCCTCGGCGACGGCGGCGAGGGCCATGTTCTGAACGGCGCAGCAGGAGGTGGCGTAGTTCTCCCTCGTCATCTCGTCGGTCGCTCCCGGCAGGCTGTAGACGTACACCATCGCCGGCGCGGCCAGCACGCGGTCCCTGTCGTCATCGGCAGCACGACGTTTCTGCACCGGGTCGGGATTGGCCACGCCGTCGTAGGCGGCCTGCCAGGCGGTGTCCCCGACCCTCCGCCTCGTCGCGCCTTCCCTGGGAATCGCGAACATCCGGGTAGGCTCGGTGAGCCGGTGATTGGGTGCCCAGATGGCCGCGGCGAAGAGGCGCTCGAGCACCTCTCGGGAGACCGGATCGTCGGTGAACGCCTTGACGTTTCGGCGGCGGAAGATCGCGTCGTACACGCTGACCGACGTTGCGGGGATGTCGATCTCGTCGCTCGTGAGCTTCATGTTCGCCCCTGCGAGACGGCACGCGGGCGTGTCCGCCCGGGCCCCGCTGCCTCCGGCGCCTAGCGTACCCCGGATTGTCGCCCGGGTCGGGGAGCCGGCTGCGCGGCGCTGCGTGCCGAAGGCTCCGCGAACCGGTCGGTGAGCCCCGCGGACGCCCTCGAAGCGGGGGCCGGGGCAGACTCGCGTCTGTCGTCCGCGAGTCTGCGAAGCCGAAGGCGGTCATGCCGCGGGGTCGAGGTCGCCCTGCGGAGGCGGCGGGCGAAGTCGGTGGCCGGAAGCATGTCGATGCCGCGGCTGGTGCAGTTGCTCGTCGAGGTCGCGATACGCGACGTACGCCGAGAGCTCGTGGAACACCCAGTTCTCGAACGCCTTCCCGGAGGAGTCGGAACCGCGCTCCGCTCCCCCCGGCGCGCGAGCCGGTTCACCACGCGGACGTCTTCGACGTAGAGCTTCGGGCCAGCCATGAGCCGGCGTGCGGCTCGCCGCCGCCAGGCGGGAAGCCAGCGCGCGAGCAGTGTGGCATCGAGGATGCCGAAGTAGGCATTGGCGGTGGGACCGGAGACGCCACACTCGCGCGCCACGCTTCGACGCCTGATGCACCCCTCGCGCGTACCGGATGAGCGCATCCGCGCCGGCCTCCGCCCCACCCTGCGGGAAGGAGGCACCGCTCCGGGACCTGGCGGCGCGTTGATTGCGATTTGATTGCGATTGGCACCGATTAGCACCGCTCTGACTGCTCCGTGAGCCTCGTGTGAGCATGCCGCACCGCAGGCTGTTCCTGCATCGCGGCACGCCCGGCCACCGGTGCCGGCGTGCCGCGATGCGGAAGGAGGCCGGACGGTGCGTAGAAGCCTGCTCGCCGCCGCCGCCACCGCCGTCTGGCAGGGCTTGCGGGCGGCGGCGCGGCTCCCGCGCTCCCCGCCGAGTTCACGCCGGCCGGGGGCCGGCGGTGCACGCCCGCCGCCCTTCCTGAGCATCGCCGGGCTCTCGCGGGCGGCACCGTGCGCTTCCCCGGCGGCCCCGCGCGGGCGCGGCCGGCGGGGCGTCTCGGGAGTGGGAGATGTGCGGGCGCAGGAGGCGCCCGTGGAGAGGAGAACGCGATGGACGAGCTGAACACCGTCTTCGACAACCTGATCGAGAGTGGAACCGGTCTCGCGGCGGCGGGCTCGACCGGCTGCGTGATGTGGGGGCCGTCCTCGACATGCTGCGCGCGCGCGTGATCACGTCGATCGTGCAGGGGGCGGTGGCATGATCGGGCGCTCCACGATCGCCATGGCCGGGGGCCTGCTCGCCGAGGTTGTGCCGCCGCGGCGGCTCGAGGAGGGCGAGCGTGCCGCGCGTGACTTCTTCGCCACGCTCGCGGGGGGCGAGGTGCTCGGCCTTCAGGTCGTGATCACCGCGGCCGGCCCGCGCTTCCTGCTGCGCGCCGGCTCGGAGGGCGCCCTGGAGCGGGCGCTCTCGCAGCTCGGCGCCGCCTACCCGCAGGTGGGCGTGGAGCGCCTCGACGCCGCGGGGCGCCCCGACCTCGACCCCGCTCGCTGCGGCCCAGCGGAAGAGGCGGCCTCGCTCTCGCTCGCTCCGCGCGGCGACGCGGCGCTCCCGCTGCTGCGCAACGGGAGGGGGGAGGAGTCGCCGCTCGCGGTGGCGCTGGCGGCGGCCCCGCTGCGCTGCGGCGAGCGCGTGCTGATGGAGCTCGAGATCGCCTCCGCGCCGGCCCGCGCGGCGGCGCGCCTGCGCGCACGCGCGCGGCCTCGGGTCGCACCCGCGCGCGAGGAATCACCCGGCTCCGTCGCCGACGCCGCCAGGCTCGTGATCCCGCTCGCCGCCGTGGCGGGCGGCCTGCGCCTCTACCTCTGGTACCAGGCGGGCGAGATCCTGCCGCTCGTGCTCTCCGGCGCCGGCATGCTCGGCGGGGGCGTCCTGCTTGCGCTCGCGGTGCGGGCCCTGAGCGCCCGCTCGGCCCCGCTGGCCCCCGCCCTCGCCGAGCGCAAGCTCGCGGGTCCGCTCTTCCGCGCCTCGCTGCGCGTGACCGCTATAGGCCCGAGCGGCAGCGGGCGCGCCCGCCTTCCGGCGCTGGCGCGGCAGGTGGCGGAGGCGCTCTCCGCCCTCGACGATCCCGCGGGGGGCGGCCTGCGTCCGGGCGCCCGGAGCCGCCGGCTGCTGCTGAGCGCCGAAGAGGCGGCCGCTCTCTGGCACCTTCCGACGGCGGGAGAGGGAGCAGACGGGGCGCGGCGCATGCGCGCGCGCCGGCTCCCGCCCCCGCCCGGGCACGCGCTGCGCGGCACCCGAGTCGGCACGGCGACCGCAGGCGGCCCCGGTGAGGAGGGCCCGGGCGGCGTCTTCCTCCCCGCGCCCCTCCTCCACCGGAACCAGCTCGTCGTCGCCAAGACCCGCCGCGGGAAGTCGACGCTGCTCGCCCACCTGGCGCGCGGGGTGATGGAGCGCGCGCTCGACGAGGAGCGGGCCGCCTCGCTGGTCGTCGTGGATCCGCATCGCGATCTCGCTGAGGCCGTGCTCGACTCGGTCCCGCCGCAGCTCGCCGGGGACACCGTCTACCTCGACATGGCGCACCGCGAGCGTCCGGTCGGGCTCAACCTGCTCGACGTCGGGCTCTTCCCCGACCGCGACCTGGCGACCGAGCACGTCGTCACCGTGATGAGCCGAATCTGGCCCGAGAGCTGGGGTCCCCGCATGGAGGGGGCGCTGCGCAGCTCGGTCGCGACGCTGATGGAGCTGAACCGCGCGCTCCCGCGCGATTGCCAGCACACGCTGCTCGACGTCGCGCCGTTGCTCGCGGACGTCGAGTACCGCGAAGCGATTCTGGAGCAGCTCGACGACGCGGTGCTCCAGTCGTGGTGGAAGAACAACTTCAACCGCCTGAACAAGACGCTCCAGCAGCAGGTGGCGACCCCGGTCACGAACAAGATCGGCCGCTTCGTCGTGGCCGAGTCCTCGCGCCTCCTGCTCGGGCAGGCGCGCTCGACCATCGATCCCCGCGTGGCGCTCCGCGAGCGCTCCGTGCTCGTCATCAACACCGCGTCGGGCGCGCTGGGCGAGGGCGCCTCGGCGCTCATCGGGGCGACCTGGCTCAACCTGCTGGGGTTGATGGTGGAGGAGCAGGCGGTGCTCCCGCCCGAAGAGCGACGCCGCGTGGTGGTGCTCGTCGACGAGTCGAGCACGCTCGCCGCCGTCGACTACCGCCGCATGCTCTCCGAGCTCGTTAAGTACGGGGCGAGCTTCGTGCTCGTCACGCAGGGTCTGGCGATGCTCGACGCCGTCGACCGCCAGCTCGCGCCGTCGATCCTCTCCAACATCGACGGCCTCACCGTCTTCCAGGTGAGCGCGGAGGACGCCCGACGGCTCGCCCCCGAGCTCGGCGGCGCCCTCGACGTCGAGGACCTCACCGGGCTCGACGACTACGAGTGCTACGCGCGGTGGTGGGACGGCCGGACGCGCCCGCGGGCCTTCTCCTTCCGGGTCGACCCGCCGCCGCGCGGCCGGGCCGCCGCCCGCTCGCAGGTGGCCGAGCGCTCCGCCGCCCGCTTCGGGCGGGCGCGGGAGGAGGTCGCGGCGGAGATCGCCCGCGCGCTCGGGGCGCCGGGGCGCGCGGTGCGGCGTGCCCTCCCGCCTCCCGTCA
Organism: Chloroflexota bacterium; assembly: GCA_026713865.1. Classification (GTDB taxonomy): domain Bacteria; phylum Chloroflexota; class Dehalococcoidia; order UBA2979; family UBA2979; genus VYDC01. The sequence goes on from JAPONQ010000028.1 coordinate 60,048, forward strand.
CGGTCGCCCCGGAGGGCGTCGACCCGCTCGGGCCGGGCGACGGCGGGGCCGAGGTCGACGGGGAAGGGCCCGCGCCGGCGCCGTGGGAGCGCGGCGGGTGAGGGCCACGCCCCCCGGGGCGCAGGTGCTGCTGCGCGCGCTCGAGTGCGTCGCGCGCCTCCCGCTGCTGGGCGACCGTGAGCTCGGGCAGCTTCTGGGCGTCAGCGAGCACGAGGCGCTCTCCCTGCGCCGGGAGCTGGAGCGGCTCGGGTGGGTGGAGTGGGTGATGCCGGACTCGGCCCAGATCCAGCCGCGGCGCCGGGCGTTCCTGCGGCCGGAGGCCGTGCCGGAGCTCGCGGCGCTGCTGGGGCGGCCCCCAGGGGAGATCACGGCGCGCCTCGCCGTCAGGCGTTCCGACGTCCTGGCCGGGATCGCGGCGATGGAGGCGGCGGTAGGGGTCAACGCGCTGCTGGTGGGGCTCGCCCGCGAGAGCGGCTGGCGCGGGGCGGCGCTCGCCGACGGCCGCCGCCTCCCGGCGGACCGGCGCGATCTTCCCCGCGCCGGCGGGGCGGGCCCGGGGGAGCCCGGGCGGCGCCCCTCCGCACGGGACTTCTGGTACCCGGGCGGCGTCGCCGCCTACGGCTGCCTCCGGTGGGGCGGCCGCGTCGCCCCCTTCTTCGTGGCGTGGGACCGCGCCGGCACGCCCGCCTGGCAGCGGCGGAACCTGCTCCGGGGCTGGGCCCGCTTCCGCTTCAGCGAGAATCCCTGGGGCCCCGGCGGCCTTCCGCCCGTCGTGATCGCCGCCGCGGGCGGCGCCGAGCTCGCGCAGTGGCGAGACGCGGCGAGGTGGCGCGAGTCGCGGGCGGGCGAGCCGCTCCCGCTGGTGCGGGCGACGGTGCCGGAGCTCGCCTCCGCCGGCCCGGGCGGCGCGATCTGGCGCACGCCGTCGGACCCCCGGCGCGCCCCCCTCGCCCGGCGCCTGGGCTGGCGGCTCCGCGGGTCGCTCCCGCCCGCGTCCCGGCCCGCCGCCTGGCCGGCCGGGACGGCGGCGCTGCCGCGGCGCGAGGCTGCCGCCTCGCCGCCGCTCCGCAGCCGCGTCCGCCTGCTGGGGCGCCGGCGCCTGGGCGCCCGCTCCCGCCGCGAGCGCATCGCTCTCGTCTCGCTCGCGACCGATCGGGAGGAGAAGCGCCTGGTCGAGTACGTGGGGCGCAACCCCCTGCTCGACGAGGCGCAGCTGGCGGCGCTGCTGGATCTCCCGCGGGCGGCGACGCGCCGCCGCCTCGATAGGCTGCTCCGGCTCGGGGTGATCGCGCCGCTGTCGCGCCGCGCCGCCGGCGACGACGGCGGCGAGCCGCCTCCGCGCTTCCTGCTCTCGACGGCGGGCCTGCGCTGGCTCGCCGCCCGCGACCGCGTGCCGTTCTCCGTCTACGCTTGCTACGGCGCCGCGATCGCCCTCTCGGACGGCGGGACGCGGCCCACGCGGCCCTCGCGCGCCTACCGCGACTTCGAGCACACGCTGGGCCTGAACCGCGCCCTGGTCCGCTTCGCCGTCGACGCGCGGGCGACGGGCGCGCGGTTGCAGGCGTGGCATCCGGACGCGGCCTCGGAGCGGCGGTTCGTGCTCGCCGACGGTCGCAGCGCCCGCATCTGCCCGGACGGCGCCGGCGTGCTGGTGCGCGGCCCGGAGACCTGCTCCTTCCTGCTCGAGTACGACCGCGGAACGCTCGACGTCGGCCGCTACCGGCAGAAGCTCTTGGGCTACCGGGCCTACTTCTCACAGGAGGGGTGGCGGGCCGACTTCCCGAGCCGGCCGCTGCTCCTCTTCGCCTGCGCCCGCTACCGGGGGGATGAGATCGTGGTGCGCGCGGCCGAACGGTGGAGCCCCGGACGGGAGCTGCTGCTCGCGCCCGAGTGGCGCTACGAGAGCGGCCGGGACGGCGGGATCCTGGGGCCCGTCTGGCGCCGGAAGCCGGGCCCCGAGCTCGACGGCACGCTCTTCCAGTGGAACGCGGTGCTGGGCGGGCGGGGCGGAGACGCTTCCGGCGGCGAATCGCCCCCACCGATGCGGGCACCCGTTTCCGCAGGGTCCGCACACCGGCGCCGGTCGGCCGGGTCCGGGAAGCGATCAAGGCCGGAGCGGAGTGGTTGATTCCCACTCCGGTCGACGTGGTCCGGGGACGACGAGGACCCCTCGGAGCGGCGGGACGTGCCGGCGGCGCGTGTCGCAACCATCGAGGTCCACGTGCCGCAACCCCGGCTGACGGTGACGACGGTGCCCGCCCCGCCGCCGCCGTCCGCGATTGCATTGACGCGACCCACGCGCGCTGATACCAAGCTGCCGTGCCGGTCCGGCCGGGCGGAGGCCACGCAGGGGGTGGATCGGATGTCGTGGCGACGGGCGGATGCTGCGTTCTGGTTGGCGGCCGCAGGGTGAGCGGGAGCCTCCGGCCGGACGGCTCTCCGCAGTGATCGGCGGACGGGCGAAGGCCCCCGCCGCGCGAGCGCGCGCCGGCCGCGCCGGCGGTGCGCGCGACCCCGGGCTCGCCAGGCTCATCGGGAGGCCGGGCGTCGCGCTGGCCCTGGCGGCAGGCGTCGCGTTGCTGGCGGGGGCGTTCGCGGCCTGCGGCGACGGCCGGGAGGCCACGCCGCTCACGGTCGGGGTGATGCTCGTCAACAGCGAGACGCAGACCGAGACGGCCCGCGACCGGCTGCGCGCCTTCGAACTCGCCGTCACGCACGTGAACGCCGCCGGCGGCGTCTTCGGCCGCCCGGTCGAGTTCTCCGAGGGGGACACCCTCCACCCGGAGGCGGAGGCGCGCCGCCTGATCGAGGACGAGGGTGTGCACGCCATCGTCGGTCCCAACGCCAGCGCGGACTCGCTCCTGGTGGTCGGGGTCGCCGCGCCGGCCGGCATCCCTGTGGTGAGCCCCTCGGCCTCCTCTCCCCTGCTCACGCCGAACGAGGACCGCGACCTCTTCTTCCGCACCGCCCTCTCCGATGTCGCCCAGGGGCCCGTGCTGGCTCAGCTCACGCGCGAGCGGGGCTTCGACAGCGTGGGCGTGATCTACCGCGACGACGCCTGGGGCCGCGGCCTGGCAGAGGCCTTCCGGCAGGCCTGGACGGGGGACGCGGTGCTCGTCGCCTCCCCGGCCGAGCTCCGCGAGAGCTACCTCGACCTGCTCGAGGAGAGCGCGCGCAGCGGCGCGCAGGCGCTCGTCCTGCTCACCTTCTGGCCCGAGGCCGAGGTCATTCTCCCCGAGGCGCTGGCGAGCGGCCTCTACGACCACTTCGTCTTCGGCGACGCGCTCAGGCGGGCGGAGCTCGCCTCCGCCGTGGGCGCAGGCGCACTCGCCGGCATGCACGGGACCGCGAGCGGCCCCTCGCACGACAGCCCGTCGACCGTGGCTTGGGACGCGGCGTTCCGCGACGAGTACGGCGAGGGCACGGAGGCGAGCTACGTGAAGGAGACCTACGACGCGGCCGTCGCCCTGATGCTCGCCGCGGAGGCCGCGGGCGCGGCCGACGGGCTCGCCATCCGCGATGAGTTGCGCGGCGTCGGGAGCGCCCCGGGGGAGCGGATCCGCCCCGGGCGGGAGGGCGTCGCCCGCGCCCTGGACATCATCCGGGAGGGCGGGGAGGTCGACTACGAGGGCGCCGCCAACTCCGTCGACTGGGACGCGAACGGCGACCTCACGCGTGGGTACATCGGCATCTGGCGGTTCACCCGGGATGGCCGGATCGAGGACGTGGAGACGATCCCGTACGAGCGCTGACCGGCCGGCCCCGCCCCGGGGCGGGCGGACGGGATCGGCGCCGGCGGTACGCACTCCCTCGATCGCGCCGTCGCGCCGCCGCCCTCCGATCTGTGGTAGGAGTCGGGGCGACCGGTTCCCGGTCCGCCTCCGAAGGCCGCGCCGTTCGCGGGCGGCGGGAGCGGCCGGTTCGGGCACCGCGACGAGGCCGCGGCCCCCAGGACCCGCCGGGCAGGACTCCCGGGGGGCGGGGCAATGCGGCAGCGGGTGAGCCGGGAGGCCAAAGGCGACCTCCCGCCTCCGGGGACGGTCGCGGGGCGATCGGCCGCCGACGCGAGAGGGGACCCTGCAGATGACGAGCAGCAGCCGGGGCGGGGACCGCTCGCAACCACGCGATCTCGCGATGGCGCCCGACGAGATGCTGGATCTCGCGCGCCGGGCGGCGGAGCTGCTGGTGGAGCGCGACGGGAACCTGGCGGCGGGAGACGCCTGGGACGGTGAGTTCGGCGAGGGCCTCGCGCCCCTGCTCATGGAGGAGCCGCCGGAGGGGGGCCGGCCCGCGCAGGAGGTGCTGGAGCGGGCGGCGCGCGAGATCCTCCCCTACGCCGCGCGGCTCGATCACCCGCGCTCCTTCGGGTTCATCCCGACGTCGCCCACCTGGCCGGGCGTCGTCGCCGACTTCATGGCGGCCGGGTACACCATCAACGGGGCGACCTGGCTGACGGCCAGCGGCCCGAGCCAGGTCGAGCTGGCAGTGATCGACTGGTTCCGGCGCTGGCTCGGCTATCCCGAGGGCGCGGTCGGACTCTTCACGAGCGGGGGCTCGGCGGCCAGCGTCGACGCCTTCGTGGCGGCGCGGGAAGCGGCCGGTCACCCGGAGCGCGCCACGGTGTACATGAGCGATCAGACGCACATCGCGGTCAGGCGCGCCGCCATGGTGATCGGCGTGAGGCCGGAGTGCACGCGAATCGTCCCGAGTGATCAGGACTTCCGTCTGGACATGGAAGCGCTGAGGCGCGCGGTGGCCGAGGACCGCGCCGCGGGCTTCCACCCCATCGTCGTCTCGGCAAACGCGGGAGCGGGGAGCACCGGGGCCATCGATCCCCTCGAGGCGATGGCGGACTACTGCGAGTCGGAGGGGATCTGGCTGCACGCGGACGCGGCGTACGGCGGCTTCGCGGCGGTAACCGAGGAGGGGCGGGGGCTGCTGCGCGGGATCGAGCGGGCCGACTCCATCGGGCTGGATCCGCACAAGTGGTTCTTCCAGCCGTACGAGGCCGGATGCCTGCTGGTCAGGGACGGGAGCAAGCTTGAGGACGCGTTCGCGATCCGGCCCGACATCCTCCAGGACACGATCTGGGGGGCGAACCATCCGAACTTCACCGATCGCGGGCTCCAGATCAGCCGCTCGTTCCGGGCCCTCAAGGTCTGGATGTCCGTCCAGGTCTTCGGGATGGCGGCGTTCCGGCGGGCCATATCGAAGGGCGTGGAACTGGCCGCCCGGGCCCAGGAGCACGTCCTCTCGAGCCCGCTTCTGGAGCACCTGAGCCCCGGGTCGCTGGGAGTCGTCTGCTTCCGGGTAAACCCGGCGGACGCCGAGGTGGACGAAACCACCCTGGAGAGGGTCAACAGGACCGTGCTCGCCCGCGTCTTCTGGGAAGATCCCGCGCTGATGTCCTCGACGGTGCTCAAGGGGACCTTCGCGCTCCGGCTCTGCATCCTCAACCACACGACCGCCTGGGACGACGTGCGCGAGACCCTGGAAACCATCGAGCGGTTCGGGCGCGAGGCGCTCGCCGCGGAGGCCGCTCCTCAGTGAACGGACCGTGCACCGCTCGCGGGGACGACCGCGCCCCAGCCTGAGGTGGGCCGGCGGGGGACACGCCGCGCGCCGCGCCCTCCTCAGACGAGGAGCACCGTGACGCCGCCGAGCGCCAGGAACGGCCCGTACGGGAGCCGCGCCCCCGTCCCCGCCCTCCCGGAGGGGAGCAGGGGCTCCAACCCCGCTCAGCCGTGCCCCGCACCGGCCGCGATCACGGCACCGCGCCTCATCCGACCGGTGCCGCCCCGCGGTCGATCCGGTGGCCCCTTCTCGACGACTGCGGCGCGCACGCCAGGGGCGCCGTCACCCTCTGCGACCCGCGACCGCTCCGGCTCCGCGCCACACCTCACGGAGGCTCCCTCCGCATGCGCCGGCATCTCGATGCTCTCCCAGAAGCCCATACGCTGCGTCTCACCGGACGGTTCCCTTCCACCCGGCGCGGGCGACGATCGGCGGCCGCTGGCGGACCGCGGCCCCGCGGGTCTCGCTGCGGCTCGGCCGCCCCCGCCTGCGACCCGCAGTCCCGGTCCCGACGACGCTCCCCCCCGGTCCTGAGCCGTCTACCGTGATCTCCCTCCCAGACCCGCCGAGGGGGTGGAGGCCGACTGGACCTGGAGGGAGGCGTTCGACACCTACCTGGCCGGGCTGACGTTCCCGTAGCCCGCCGCGGCCGGCGGATCCCGCGCGGCCCCCCCCCGACGGGCCGGGCTCAGGCACGACGAGGGCGCGGCTCTCGAGGCCGCGCGAGTCGAATCGGCTCCGGCACGGCCGGCCGCCGTTCACGGCCGCGGTCGCGCTTCAGGATGTAGGCGACGAAGGCGCCGACGTGAGTGGCGTAGAGCGCGGTGACGTGTCGCTTCGTGGCGCAGGCCTCGAGCTCCTCGACGCTTCCGCCCGCGTAGGTCAGCAGGCCGAAGCCGGCGGTGACGGCGCCCCCGAGGCAGTCCGGGGCGGGGACCTCCCCGCTCCTCTCCGAGTTGGGTGGACGTCCCGGGCCCTGGCAGGACGGCATCGCTTCGGATGTACAGTGATCCCCGCCGGAACACGTGGACGGAGATGGCGCGATGACGCGCAGCGCGTGGCCGATGATCGCGATCGTCGGCGCACTACTCCTGCTCGCTGTCGGCTCGGCCGGAGGCAGTGCCGGCGCGCAAGGCGGGACCGCTGACGGAGACACCGTTCGCATCGAGCTGCGCGTCCTGCAGGAGCTGGAGGACGATCTCGGCATCTCCGTCAGCGCCCGACCGGCAGACGGCTCGTGGCGGACGCTGGGCGTGATCGCGTTGCCGCTGGATGACGGCCACAGCAGCGACGGGCGCTACCGCTACGGCGACGTCACCCTCGAGGTGCCGCTCTCGAATCGAGCGACCCCCGCGCGCATCGAGATGCGGGTCTGGCAGCACGTGGAGAACGGCCGTCGTATCTACCTCAGCGCGCGGCCCCAGGACGGCTCGTGGGCGACCCTGGGCACGATCGCGCTCCCGCTGGATGGCGGCGTCGACTCCCTCCGCGGTCTTCGCTACGGCGAGGCGAGCATCGAGGCGCCGCTGCCCGAGGACGAGGTGTCGACGCTCGCGGGGCGCGCGGGCGTGCGCGGGTATCGGGACGGTCAGGGCGACGGGGCGCTGTTCGGCCGGTTCGGGGCCGACCTGGGCCTGGGTGTGGAGATCGATCACGACGGGAATGTGATCGTCGCGGACCGGCAAAACCGAGCGATCCGGCGCATCACGCCCGACGGCACGGTGTCCACGATCGCCGGAGGGAACGGCCGGGGGGTGCGCGACGGTCCCGCCGCGGAAGCCCAGTTCGCCGGACCGACGGACGTCGCCATCGCCCCCGACGGAACGATCTACGTGGCCGACTCCTACGGCCACCGCATCCGCAAGATCGCGCCGGACGGGATGGTGGCGACGGTCGCCGGCGGCGGCCCCATCTACGGACCACCATTCGGGGAGGGCGCCTGGGGCAGCTTCCGTGACGGCCACGCCGCCGAGGCCCGTTTCGCCTTTCCCCACGGGATCGCGCTCGGCCGAGACGGCAATCTCTTCGTCGCCCAGGACTCCAGACGCATCAGGCGGATCTCACCGTCGGGCGATGTCTCCACCCACGCCGGCAGCGGGTATGGCCACCGAGACGGCCACAGCGGAGAGGCGCTGTTCAACAATCTGCTCGCGATCGACGTCGACGCGGAAGGGAACATCTACGTCATCGACAACCACTCACGCGGCATCGCCATCCGCAAGGTCGACACCGCGGGCGTCGTGTCCACGCTGCGTCGAGGAGCCCTTCCGGGTCGCGGGGGGACGCTCGCCTCTCCGCGAGGTCTTGCCGTCGCGGATGACGGTGCCATCTACGTCGCGAACACCGGACGGCACCAGCTCCTCGAGCTGACGCCAGGCGGCATTCTGCGCGCCGTGGCGGGCACCGGCGAGCCGGGGTACGCCGACGGGCCGCGGGCCGAGGCGATGTTCAACCTGCCGGGTGCGATCGCCGTCAGGGATGACGGCCGCCTCGTCGTTGCCGATGAGGGGAACAACCTGATCCGCACGATCGTCCCCCAGGAGGCCGGCTCCTCCCGAGGCGGCCAGACGCTGGCAACCGCCGGGCAACTCCCCCGGCTGGAAGGGATTGAGGTCACCCTCTTCGCCAGCGGGGCACTGCTCCGGCGCCCGGAGGGAATGGCGCTCGATCTCGAGGGGAACGTGATCGTCGCCGACTCGCGACGCCACGCGGTCCTCCGCGTCTCTCCGCGGGGGACGGTGACCACGATTGCCGGTGGCCGGAGGGAGGGACTGCGCGACGGCTTCGGTCGCAACGCCCAGTTCTCCCGGCCGGAGGGCGTTGCGGTGCACCAGGACGGCTCGATCTACGTCGCCGACTCGGGGAACAACCGCATTCGCCGGATCGCACCGGATGGGTCGGTCACGACGGCGGCGGGGGGCGGGCCGCCCTCGACCGAAGGGAACTGGGGCGGCTACCGCGATGGCCCGGCCAGCGAAGCGAGATTCCGCGGCCCGGGCGCACTTGCATTTGACGGAGCGGGCAACCTGATCATCGTCGACTGGGGCAACAGCCGCATCCGGCTGCTCTCGGCGGACGGCGAGGTCTCGACCATCGCGGGAGCGGCGCCTATTCCCGCACCGGACCGTCACCAGGGGAACCATGGGAGTCGGGATGGGCCGGGGAGCCGGGCGCTCTTTCACTGGCCGCGCGGGATCGCTCTCGATGGCGAAGGCGGCATCTTCTTCGCCGAGGGCAACAACGCCATCCGCAGGATCGATAGCAGCGGGTTCGTCTCGACGGTGCTCAGGACTCCGAGCACTCGCTACGGGGGAGCGCTCTCGGGGGCCCTCGTCGGAATCGCACGGGGAAATGACGGTGCGCTCTACGTGACCGACGGTCACTACATGCGGGTCATCCGGGTGAGCCGGGACGGCGAGGTGTCGATCGTTGCCGACCGCGGGTTCGGGATCATCGTCACCTTAGAGGGCGACCTCCTCGTGTCGGACGCCAGTGGCGTGATCTGGACGATCGCGCTGGGAGACGGGACCGAAGCGGCAGCCGAGTAACTGAACCGCCGGGAGCGTCCGCGCCCGGCGTCGCCGGGGGCACCGCCCCACAGCAGCGTTCCGGTGGGGGTTCACGCGCCGACAGGCCCGCTCCCGGCAGGGGTCGACGCCTCGGTGACAGATCGGTCGAGCCCGCGCCGGGCCCGCGGTGGCACGCGCCCCCCTCACGACCGGCCCGGGACCGAGAGCGCCCCGACGCCGTGGGCATTGGGGCCTCCGTTACCGTAGGGTCGCGCGGTACGCCTCGAATCGCTCGTAGAAGTCCTCGGTGGTGAGTCCGAAGGCGGACTCGAAGGCGGCATGCCAGCTCGTCGAGGACGGGAGCGAGCGGTGGTACTCCAGTAACGCCGGCTCCCCCGCCCACTCGACCAGCCAGTCGACGGCCAGGAATCCCAGCGCCACCACCCGGTCCCAGGCGGCGTTCACCACCGCTATGGACTCCATGGTGCTCAGTGGCTGCGCCGCCGAGACGCCGGCGTACGCGAGCCCGTCTCGAGGCTCTCCCGGTCCCCGGCGGCCCGGCGCCTGGAGATACGCGTGTCGGGTATAGCTCTCCGTTCCCCGCAGGAGCCACACGGGTCCTCGGCGATCGTGACCCGCCTCGGCCGCCGGAAGCGACCCGAACGGCGCCAGCTCGGCCAGGGCAGCGTCGAGGAGATTCCGGTGCAGGATGATGTCCGGGAACGCCTCGTAGCAGCGCACGGTGAGCAGCAGGACCCGCTCGAAGCTGTGCCCGAAGGAGCAGGAACCCTCGCCCGTGCGGAGCCAGTCGCCCGCCCCCAGCGGCAGGGCCAGCTGACCGAACCACTCCTTGTTCGTGGCGACGAAGAACGTGAACTCGAAGGGATCGGCTCCGAACCGCTCGGTCAGCATCGTGTAGATGCCCTCCGACTCGGCCTGCATCGCGCTGCGTGTGTCGACCGGTACATCGCCCAGGAACACGACGGCCGGCCCGGTGTCTAAGGCGGCGAGTTCAGGAACCGGCGGGAACGCCTCCGCGCGGACCGCCGCGAAGGCGGAATAGAAGTCATCGACGCTGATTCCGAAGACGGCCTCGAAAGTCTTCCGCCAATCCCCTGCGGTCCGCATGAGCTCGAGGTAATGGAAGACGGCGGGGTTGCCGGCTCGCTCCGCCAGCCACTCCACGGCGAAGAAGCCGAGCCCGGCCTCGGAGAAACTCGTTGCCGCGTCACGACGCTCGATCCCCTCGAAGTAGCCGAGAGGCAGCGACGTCCGCCTGGCGCCGTTCTCCATGTTGTCTCGCTGCCCGCTCGCCGGGCCGCCCCTGGCCTCGCGGTACGAGGTGAGGGCGTATACGCGCGCTCCCTCCAGGAGCCAGCCCGGGCCGGGCCCGTCGGCGGCGGGTACGCCATGGCGCTGCCGCCCTATACCGGGAATCTCGCTCCCGAGCTCACGCAAGTAGTCGTAGTCGAAGGTGTCCCGGGGAGGGCCGAGGCAGCCGAGCACTCGGTACTCGATCCCCTGGTGGCTCCACGCGCACAGGCCGTCCGGCGGCTCCCTGCCCGTCTGCCGGAGGTACATCGGGCGCGTGGCCTCCACGTCGGCAGCGATGTACCGGGCCCGCCCTCTCGTCGCGACCGCGAAGTGCTCCGCGAAGAACCGCCGCACATCGTCGTACTCGCCGAGGATGGCCCGCCTGTCCTCGATGGGAACGTCGCCTAAGAAGAGGATCGGCGGGTCGGCCGTTCCGGGCTGCCACCAGTTGACCGGCTCGGGCACCTCGATCCAGAGCGCGTCGCCCTCTCCCAGCGAGGCGTAGCCGGCCCGGTACGGCTGATACCGCTGCCGCGAGGGATCCCAGCGCCAGGCGCGGACGTCCCCGCCGTCGGGCAGCCCGGCCGCACCGTCGGCCAGGACACCCACGAGGTTTCGCCCTGCCTGTAGGCGGACCACCAGCCCGTCCGCCAGGGCGGGACGTGTCCAGGAGGCGGGCGCGTCGCCGCCGACGTACATCCAGACCCCGGTGCCGGGCCTGACGGCCAGCGGGCGGTCACCGGACCCCCGCCACGCGAGGCGGTACCGCTGCGCCGACGGCTCCCACAGCGCCACTCCGCGGAGCGCGGGGACGGCCTGGAAGAGATCGCTAGTGGAGGCGTCCGGCCCGACCCAGCCGACCGCGTTCCAGCCCGGGTGCAGGACGGTGGTGATCGTCCCCGTCGCAGTCGCCCGATTCCAGCCACCCGCGGCGCTCACCCGCGCGGGCGGGACCTCGCCGGCGAGGTGCGACGGCGGCGGCGACGGCAGCGGCGGGGCGAGGTCGACGCGGTATGCCTCGAACGCCTCGTAGTAGTCCTCGACGGTGATGTCGAAGATGGACTCGAAGGTCGCCTGCCAGCTCTCCGACGATGAGCGTCGTCGCTGGTAGTCGAAGATCGCCTTCTCGCCGGCTCGCTCAACGAGCCACTCCGCGGCGAAGTAGAAGAGCGTCAGGGTGTGTTCGACGGGCGCCTCGGCGTAGGTGCGCTCGAACGCGGGGAGGGGCGGCACGACGCCGCGTGCGATGCCGGCGAGCCTGCTCCGGATCTGATCGGGGGTCTCCGGTCCGGCCTCCGCGAGGAAGGCATAGCGGGCGTACTGCTCAAATCCGTCCCGTAGCCAGATCGGGGTGTCGTCGAGAAAGCCCGCCTCCCTGGGGATCGAGGACTGGGCGTTGATGTAGTGGTACCTGCCGAGATGGTGGGCGAGCGTCCTCCCGCAGTCGAGCGTCATCACCAGGGCCGAGCCCTGGCTCGCCGTGAAGCAGAATCCCGGATCGGGATCGCGGGAGAACGCCTTCCGAAACGCGGGCGCGGCCGACTCGTCGTCAGGGGCGACGTAGACGGTGTAGTCCGCGCCGCGGGCTCCCAGGCGCTCCGAGAAGAACCGCTGCGCCGCCTCGAAGTCCGCGCGCACGGCGGCGGCGGCCTCCGGCGCGATGTCGCCCGAGAGCACGAGGACGGGCTCGTCGCGATCGTCGGCGAGGTGCGGGATGGGCGGGGCGATCTCGTTGATGTAGGGATCAACTACCCCGTAGAAGCGCTCGAGGTCGAGCCCGAAGGCTCGCTCGAAGGCGTGCCGCCAGTCCCGCGACGACTCTGCGACCCGGTAGTAGTCGAGCAGCGCGGGTGCTCCCGCACGCTCCGCGAGCCACTCGGCCGCGAGGAAGCCCCGCGCCTCCCACGCCGAGAGGAGGGACAATAGGTAGTGCGTTCTCGCCTGCGATTCGATCTCGCGCAGCGATTCGCCCGCCCGTGACGCACTGGAGGTGAGCCGGCCATAAAGCTGGTGACCCCTCTCCGGCTGAATCGACCGGATGTATGCGTAGTGGGCGAATTCCCGCGTTCCGAGGTGGAGCCAGTCCGCACCCTGTGGATGGACGCCGTCCGCTCCCGGCGTGAAGGGATTCGCCCTCGGCGCGATCTGCTCCTGCAGGTTCCAGAAGTGCAGCCAGGCGAGGCTCGAGAGCGACTCCTCGCACGGCAGGATCACGAACAGCACCGCCGGGATCGTGTAGTCCAGGCAGGAGGACGGCGAGTCCCGCCAGTAGAAGATCTCGCGGTACCGTTCCTCGGCCGACGGCCAGTCGGCGGCGATGTAGACGGTGTAGTCCGCCGCCCCCGCGTCGAAGTGCTCGGCGAAGAAGGCCTCCATCGCCTCCAGTTCGGCGCGAGCGGCCAACTCCTCCGTGGGCGGCACCTCCCCGAGAGTCACGAGCCGGGGGGTGGCGGTTCCCGGCTGCCACCATCGGGCACGGGCGGTCACGTCCAGCCAGAGCGCGTCGCCGTGGCGCAGCGGCGGCGGCGCGACGGCGCCGTCGGCCGCGTGCGGGTCATACCGCTCGTACTCCTGCCTCCCGGGGTTCCAGAGCGATGCACCCCCGAGCGCGTCCCCGAGCCGGGCAAGCGCCTCCTGCGCCGGGATCTGGTCGCGACCGGTCCAGGCCACCAGGTTCAGGCCCGGGCGCAGCGACACCAGCCTCCCCTCGTGGGAGAGCGGTCGCGCCCACTCGACCGTCTGCCCGCCCCCGACGCGCAGCCAGAGCCCCTGCCCGCGCGCGATCTGCCCGAGGCCGGACCCGCCGGCGCTCCGCGCCGCCCCCCGGTAGCGCCGCGCCTCGGGGTCCCACGCGTACACCGCGGTGAGCTCGGGGATCGCGGCGAAGAGCTCGGAGGCGGGGGTCGTCGGTCCGACCCACCCAACGAGGTTCCAGCCGGGGTGAAGGGACGTCGTGACGGTCCCGGTCTCGGGCGGCGCGCGTTCGGGGGAAGTCGCGGCGGTGGGCGGCGGCTCCACAGCCGGGTCGCCGGCCTCGCCCGGCACGGTGAGCTCGAGCAGGGTCGTGAGACCCGACTCCCAGACTGCCGTCTCGCTCGCCTCCCGGCCGTCGACGGTGAAGCTGACGACGGAGCCGGCGCGCGCGCCGCACTCGCCGTCGGCGATCTGCACGAACCAGTGGAAACCGCCATTACCGGGGCCGACGTTCGCGGTCTCGCATCCGGCTCCGTCGACGAAGGCGACGATCACGGTCCCGGAAGAGGCGGCGGATCCCCAGATGAGCGCCGGGGCCGGGCGCTGCGCATGGGTCGCGGGCGTCAGGGCGAGAGCGAGGCCGACGAGCAGTCCCGCGATGGCGCCCGCCCCGGCCGGCCGGACCAGCCGCCTGCCGGGGATCATGCCTCGCTCGCCGTCCGCTCTGCCGGGCCCCCCGGTGGCCGGGGTCCGCGCCGCCTCTCAGGGTCGTCCGCCGGGCGCTTCCCGCCGCGGCCGGACGTCGGCCCGGCCAGGTCGAAGCCGCCTGTCGCGGTCCCTCCCCCCGCGAGCAGCCGGCGACCGGTGGCCCCGGGTCGCGAACACGCCACCAGAGGCTCCCCTCCCGTTCGGACGCTCCGGCCGCGTGCGCCCCGTCCCGCGGGAAGGAACGCCGGATTAGGCCCACACGGTAGATGCCAGCCCGATCTGGCGGGGAATCGCCGGCGCTTCGCCGATCGGCTCCCGCCGTGCGGACGCGGCCCCAGGGAACCCGAGAGCCTCTTCCGGGGAGCATGGGGGCTCCGACCGACGCCGACCGCGGTCGATCCGGTGCGCCCCTTCTCGACGGCTCCGGTGCGCAGGCCGGGGGCGCCGTCACGCTCTGCGACCCGCGACCGCTCCGGCTCCGCGCCCTGCCTCACGGAGGCTCCCTCCGCATGCGCCGGCTCTCGATGCTCTCCCGGAAGCCCATACGCTGCGTCGCGCCCGACGGTTCCCCTACACCCGGCGCGTGCGGGCGATCGGCGGCCGCTGGCGGGCCGCGGCCCCGCGGGTCTCGCTGCGGCCCGGCCGCCCCCGCCAGCTGCCCGCAGTCCCGGTCCCGGCGACGCTTCCCCCCGGTCCTGAGCCGGGAATTGCTCCCTCGCCCGGGTCTATTCCTCGCCAGCGCCGAGCGACGCGATGCCGGCGTCGGCGCGTCAGCTCGTCAGTCTGTCGGCGAGCCGTGGCGCTCGGGTTGGTCCCAGATCGACTCCTCGAGCCGATCCCAGAGCGCCCAGATGTCGGGAGGTGCGCCGGCCGCGAACGAGTATTGGACGCCGCCCAGGAGTGAATGGTAGAGGAAGGGGGCGCCCGAGCGGGATTCCACGAACTGGATCCAGGTCACCCCGTGCTCCTGCCACACGTTGCCGAGCATCAGCGGCAGGCCGCGCGGAACGCGGAACGTGTAGCGCGTCTCGGCCACGCGGAAGCGGCGGCCCTCCTCGAGTTCCTGTCCCCGGACGGCGCGCGGAATGCCGTCCGGCCCTTCCTCGAGCGTCGTCGCCCTCGCAGCGTATGTGACGCCCGGCCGTTCCGGCCGTGGCCGCAGCTCAAGGCGGTAGGTGGCGCCGCGCGCGAGGCCGAAGAGACGGTGGCGCGTCATGACGCCGCCGCTCCCCGGGACGTCGATCCACTCGCCCCACGCTGCGTGCCCCGGCCCGCGCATCCGGTACTGCCAGCTCGAGGCGCCCGGTCTCAAACCGGTCCAGTCCAGCAGGATGCCGCCGGCGTGGCCCGACGCCAGAGCGCGCAGCACGGGCGGCCCGGTGCGCGGCGCGTCCGGGGCCCCCAGCCAGGCGGACTCGATCATCCAGGAGACGAGGGCGTCGGGCACGCCTGTATGGGGGTCGACGTCGGCCGTCCATTCCTCCGCGGTCTGGAGATCGAGAGCCGTCGCGAGGTGGCCGTCCCCGCGATTCAGGAGCAGCCCCCAGGCGAGCCCGGTCGCCCGTGGCGAGTGCACGGCGCCGCCGGTCTGCAGGAGAAGCCCCGTAGGAACGTCGAAGATGAGGGGATCCCGCCCGTGCCAGTGGAAGAGGTAGGAGCCGCCCTCGATCCAGTGCGCTCCGTCGGAGATGTCGGTGGGCGGCAGGCAGTCGGGGAGTCCGAGCGAGTCGAGGTCGTTGCGCGCAGCGCTGCGCACAGGCGGCGGGACGCAGCCCGCGAGCGAGTTTCCGCCCACGGAGAGGTGCGTGAGGCTCTCTAGGCGGCCGAGCTTCGAGGGGATCGCCCCCGTGAGCGAGTTGCCGGAGAGCCGCAGCTCCTCGAGCGCCGTGAGCTCGCCCAGCAGCCCCGAGACTGTGCCCGTGAGCCCCCGGCTGGCGAGGGCGATCGCCCTCACGCGCGGAGGCGTCCCCCGGGCGGTGACGCCCTCCCACTCGGAGAGGGGAGTCTCGATCCGCCAGTTGAGGCGGCCGCTCCCCGCGAGCGTCTCGCCGATCCGGAGCAGCAGCAGGCGATCGCGATCGAGCTCCGGGTGATGGGGGTACGTCGCGAGGGTGAGGTCGCCGTAGCGGTACCACCCGCCGGTGCTGTGGCCGTCGTCGAGCGCCAGCGGCACCACGCCCAGAGGGAGCGTGTGCAGCGTGCGGGGCGCCTCGCAGCGGTCGGGGCAGGCGAAGACCACGGCGGGCTCGCCCCGCACGCGCCAGAGGCGCAGTTCGGCGCCGGCAACCGTGAGATCGCTGTAGCGGTAGCGCCCGTCGGGGTACCCGCCCTGCTCGAGCGGGAACGGGATCGTTCCCAGCGTGCGCCAGTCGCCGCCGCGGGCGCGGGCGCTCACCCAGATGTCCCCTTCGTCCGTCACCCGCTGCCAGACGCGGAGCTCGACCACCACCTCGAGCGGGCCGGGGGTGGCGGCCGCAGTGCCGCCCGGTGCCGCCGCCAGGGCGGCGGCGAGGGTCGCGGCGGCGAGGAGGGCCCGCGCGAGGCCCGCGCCGGCCCGGCGGCGAGGGGTCTCTAGGACGGCGCGCACGACGACCCCTCCGGCAGCCGGAACGCGATCACGCCGACGCCGGCCCCGTCCACCACGATGTCCCGGCGGTAGTGCAGCCGGTCGCCCCCGGGAACGTCGCAGCCGGTGCTCCAGAGGTCCACGGCCAGATTGTATGCGCCGTCCCGGCTCTCGAGCTCGAAGGCACCGGCGGCGGTCGTCCGCGTCGAGTCCTCCCACCGCCGCTCGCCGCCCACCGCCCCGATCCACGCGCCGGCCGCTGGATGGCCGTCCGCGTCGAGCAGGACTCCCCGGACGGGGTGCAGCTCGTACGGCGCGGCCTCGGCGCGGTAGGCGGCGAGGGCCTCGTGGAAGTCCGCCACCGCGAGGCCGAAGGCGGCCTCGACGAGGAGGTCGCCGTCCGGCGTCAGGAGGAGCGCCGCCGGCCGGAAGTGCCGGGAAGCCGTGCACAGACTCCCGATCGACGACGCTACGGGCTTCTGAACTTCCCGCACCAGATCGCGCGCGACGGGGCGCGCCGCCCCAGTCGAGTCACCGCGTCAAGGCAACTCGGGCTGGTAGGAGATCGAGTCCAGCAGCTGGTCGAAGAGGTTCCAGGCGTCCGGCGGCGCGTCGCGCCGGACGCTGGTCTCGACGACAATGTCCCCGAGCGTGTCGTAGGTGAGAGAGGAGCCGGATCCGGGCTCCACCCACCGGATCCGGGTCGATCCCGAGGCGGTCTCCCACACCGCGTCGAGCGCGAGCGGGAGGCCGGGCGGGACCCGGAACGCGTAGGGGGTCTCGCCCGCGCGAAAGAGGCGCCCCTCTTCGAGCGGTTGTCCCGCGATCGCGCGCGCGATGCCGTCCCGACCCTCCTCGAGCGGGGTGACCTCAACCGTGGGGTAGCGAAGGCCCGGGTGCCCGGGATGGGGCCGCACCTCGAAGCGGTACGCCGCGCCGAGCTCCAGGCCGGTCAGGCGGTAGCGCGTCGTGCTCGCATCGCCCGGGACCCCCCTCCACTCTCGCCAGAATGTCTCCCCCGGCCTCAGCACCCGGTACTCCCAGGCGACGGCCACCACCGGCGCGGGCGTCCACTCGAGCACCACCTGGCCGGCCGAGCCCGAGGCTAGGGCGGTGAGCGCGGGGGGAACCGTGCGGGGGGGGTCCTGCGCGCCCAGCCACGCCGACTCGATCACCCGGCGAAGGAGCGGGTCCGGCCCCTCCTGGCCGTCCCCGACGGGCGGCCCTTCGCCGGCCGTCCTCGTATCGAGTCCTGCCGCCCGGCGCCCGTCCTCGTGCTCCAGGAGCAGCACCCGCGAGAAACCCGCGAGCGAGGGGACGCGGACGGTGCCCCGGAGCGCCAGGGGCAACCCGTCCGGCACGTCGAAGATGAGGGGGGCTTCCCCGGGCAGCTGGACGAGGTAGGAGCCGCCCCCGAGCCGCTGCCGGCCGGAGGAGACCTCGATGGGCGGAAGGCAGTCGTGGAGGCCGAGCGCGTCGAGATCGTGGCGCGCGGCGCTGCGCAGGGGCGGCGGGACGCAGCCCGTGAGCGGGTTCCCACCCATCGAGAGGGACGTGAGGCCCTCCAGGAGGCCGAGCTTCGAGGGGATCGCCCCCGTCAGCGAGTTGCCGGAGAGCCGCAGCTCCTTAAGCGCGCTGAGTTCGCCCACGAGCCCCGAGATCGTGCCCGTGAGCCCCCGCTCGGCGAGGTCGATCGTCGTCACGCGCGGGGGCGTCCCCCGGGCGGTTACGCCCTCCCACTCGGAGAGGGGAGTCTCGATCCGCCAGTTGAGGCGTTCGCTCCCCGCGAGCGTCTCGCCGATCCGGAGCAGGAGCAGGCGATCGCGATCGAGCTCCGGGTGATCGGGGTACGCAGCGACGGTGATATCGCCGTAGCGGTACCATCCGTCGGGGCTGTGGCCGCCGTCGAGCGCGAGCGGCACCGCGCCCAGGGGGAGCGTGTGCACCGGCCGGGGCGCCTCGCAGGGGCCGGGGCAGGCGAAGACCAGGGCCGGCTCGCCCCGCACGCGCCAGAGGCGCAGCCCGGCGCCGGCGAGGGTGGCATCGCCGTAGCGGTAGCGCCCGTCGGGATACCCGCCCTGCTCGAGCGGGAAGGGGATCGTCCCCAGTGTGCGCCAGTCGCCGCCCCGTGCGCGGGCACTCACCCAGATGTCGCCTTCGACCGTGACCCGCTGCCAGACGCGGAGTTCGACGACCACCTCGAGCGGGACGGGGCTGGCGGCCGCCGTCGCGCCCGGTGCCGCCGCCAGGGCGGCGGCGAGCGCCGCGGCGGCGAGCAGGGCGCGCGGCAGGAGGCCGCCTCTCCGGCGGTGAGGGGCCTCTAGGTCGGCGCGCACGACGGTCCCTCCGGTAGCCGGATCTCGATGCCCGTGACATCGGAGCCGTCCACCACGACGCCTGCGTGGTAGTGCGTTCGGTCGCTCCCGGAGGCATCACAGCTGCTGATCCAGAGGTCGACGGCCAGGTAGTATTCTCCATCCCGGATTTCGAGGTCGAAGGCGCCGTCCGCCGTCGTGCGCGTGATGTCCTCCCACCGGGCCTCGTACGCGCTCGTCGCGATCCACGTATCCGCCGCCGGATGGCCGTCCCGGTCGAGCACGACCCCCCGGACATGGTGCAGCGCGTACGGCGGGGCGACCTCGGTCCGGTGGGCGGCGAAGGCCCCGTAGAAGTCCTCGACCGCGAGGCCGAACGCGGCCTCGAACGCCTCCCGCCAGCCCGCCGAGACGGGCAGCCTGCGGTAGTAGTCGAGGAGGGCGGGCTCGCCGGCATGCCCGGCGAGCCACTCGCCCGCGAGGGCGGAGAGGCTCGCCTTTCTCCAGTGGTGGTCGCCCGGCGTCTCGAGGTCGGGGAGCGTCAGCGTCGTCCGCCGGACGTGCCAGAGATCGTTCTCGCGGGCGGAGGCGGCATCGGCCGCTCCGGCGGCGATCTCGTAGGCTCGATTCAGGTAGCCCTCCAGCGCGAGCAGCAGCCAGGGCGGCCCTCGCCTGTCGTGCCCCTCCGGCACCTCAGGCAGCGAGTCCCACGGGGCGAGCCGGTCGCGGACGGCGTGGAAGAGGTGCTGCCGGAGGAGCAGCAGCGCGGAGTCGTAGCAGGGAAGCGTGGAGACCAGGACCGCGCCGCTCTTCCGGGTGCAGAAATCCTCGGGGACGTGCTCGGCGAAGAGCCGCCGGTGAACCTCGGCGAGCGACTCCCGCTCGCCTACGTAGAGGGTCAGGTCCAGGGTTCCCGCGGCGGCGAAGCGCTCGCCGAAGAAGGCCTTCAGCCGTGCGAAGCGAGCGCGGACGGGGTCCGCCGCCCCGGGCGCGATCTCGCCGACCAGCACGAGCACGGGATCGGCGCTGTCGTCCACGACGTGCGGGAGCGCGGGGGCGACGTCGGCGCGATACGCGGCGAACGCTTCGTAGAAGTCGGGGCTCGCGATCCCGAAGGCGGTCTCGAAGGCCTCGTGCCAGCTCGGCTTCTCCGACAGCCCGCGGAAGAAGTCGATCACCGCCTCCTCGCTGGAGCGGTCGACCAGCCAGTCGACGGCGACGAACCCCAGGCGGTAGCCGATCTCGCCGAACGTGTAGAACGCGGACCATTCCTCCACCTCCTCGAGGGCCGGCAGGTGGTGCCGGGCGAGTCGGGCGACGTCGTTCTCGACGTGCCGGTCGAGGTGATCGGCGACCGTCGTCTCGCCGGAGGTGACACCCAGGAACAGGTCCCCGGTCCAGGACGCCGACCCCTCGATCATCCAGCCCGGGACGGCCCCCGATCGGTGGGCGCTGAGATCCCGCTGGAGTATGTGGAAGTACTCGTGCAGGTAGGTGCCGAGGGCGGTGCATTCGAGCAGGGAGAAGATGACGCCGCCCCCGGCGTTCGCGCAGAGTCCCTCGGGCGGCCCGCCGCGGATCTCGATATAGGTGGGAGTGATCGACTCGATGTCGCCGACGTAGCTTGCGAACGGCGCCTCGACGGCCCAGCGCTCGGCGAAGACGGCCCGCGTCTCATGCACCCAGCCGCGGATCCGTGTCTGCAGCTCCCCGGGTACGTCGCCCACGAAGGTGACCGGGGGAACCGAGCGCCCGGACTGCCACCAGCGCGCCGCATCCGTGAGCTCCACCCACAGCGCGTCCCCGTGGTCGAGCGCGTCGAGGGTGTTCACATTGCTGGCGGTGCCCGGGCGGTACCGCTCGTACGCCTGCTGCTCCACGTTCCACCGCCAGGCGCCGGCCAGGAGGTTCCCGAAGCGCGCGAGCGCCTCTGCAGCCGCGACCCCGTCGCGACCGGCCCAGCCGACCAGGTTCCGCCCCGCGTCGAGCGAGAGCAGCACGCTCTCCTCCCGGGCGGGGCGCGTCCACTCCACCGGTGCGTCCCCCCCGAGCTCGAGCCAGAGCCCCATGCCGGTGGTGAGCACGCGCAGGCCTTCCCTGGGGACGACGTTGGGCATCCTCCAGCGGTAGCGCTGCTCCGCCGCATCCCACCCGCCGACCCGCACCAGGGCCGGGACGGCGTTCAGGAGCTCGGTGGCCGGCGCCTCTGGGCCGAGCCAAGCAACCATGTTCCAGCCGGGGTGAAGCGTGGTCGTGATTGTCCCCGGCTCCGCCTCGCCCGGTGGGGCGGGGGCGGTCGTTGCCGGTGGCTCCGGGGCCGCCCCGGCCGGCTCCGTCACCGTGAGTCCAATCGGGGTCGCCAGGCCGGATTGCCAGGTCAGGATCTCGGCCGCCGCTAGGCCGTCCAGGGTGAAGCGGAGCTCGGAGCCGGTGGCGGCTCCGCATTCGCCGGGGTCGATCTGCGCGGTCCAGACGTAGTCGGCACCATGCGCGCCGACGCTCGCGGTCTTGCACTCCCCGCCGTCGACAAAGACGACGACCTCGGTCGAGGGCGACTCTGCAGGCCCCCAGATGGTGGTCGGTACTTGCTGCTGCGCGTGGAGCGAGGGCGCCGGGACGAGGGCGGCGGCGAGCAGGAGGGTCGCAAGGGCGAGCGCCCCCCGGGAGCGTGACCGGCTCCTGCTCGGGCGCATGTGCCCTCCCCGGGCCCCCGGGCACGGGGCCACGCGAGTGTGCGTCCCGCATCATGCGCGATCGCGGCGGGACCCGCGTCGCCGGCCGTCCGCGGGTCACCGGCGGCAGGGGCGCACGGCCGCCATAATCTCGGGGCACGGTGAACGGTTCGGTGGGCTACGGAGACCGCCGCGCAGCTGTGGTCGCCATCGCCGATGACTCTCGTGCAGCCGGAAGGGCTCGCATGCCACAGGGGGTGCCGTCGTGAAGTTCGTCATCATCGCGGGGCTGATACCGCTGCTCGCGATCGGAAGCGCGCTCAGCGCCTACGCCGCGAGCCGGACGATCGAGACCGAGGCCACCATCGATGTGCGGGTCTGGCAGAGCCGCAGCAGCGACTCGCTCTACCTCAGCACGCGCCCGGAGGGGGGCGAGTGGACGACCCACCCCGAGCGCCTGCTGCTCACCGACGAGGGCGGCTCCGATCACTTCCGGCTCAGCACTCCGGCGACGCTCTCCCTCCCCGTCGTGGTCGAGGTGGAGCAGCCCGAGGTCGTCCTCCCCGCATCGACGGCGGAGCCTCTCCAGAGCGAACCCCCGCCCTCGGGGCGCGCGAGCTGCTGCACGGTGCGGGGGATGACGGACCAGCCGGCGGCGCGTCGGGACATCCTGACGAAGATGCGCGGCGTGATCGCCTTCGCCGGGGAGGAGTTCGGGCTCACGCACCGGGGCCCCATCACTCTCCACATCTCGCACACGCTGAGCGGCCTCTTCGTGCGCTACGAGCAGGCCTTCGGGGAGGAGCTCGACGAGCTCCCGAGCACGTGCTCGTTCCAGCGCGGCGCGCACATCTTCCTGGGTCCGGACTGCCGCGCCGACGAGCGCGTAATCGCCCGCGAGTGGATCGCCCGCGCGACGGATGCCCTCCACGTGCGCCCGCAGTGGGCCGCCACCGCCACCGTCGAGTACTACCTGGAGTACTACCTGGCGGGCGCCTCGCCGACGCTCCGGGACGATCCCTTCCGGCGGGCCATCTTCTTCGAGGACGCCCGGGACTTCCGCCTCGGCCGGGCCAGCGATGAGATGTCGGGGGCGGCGATGCTCTACGCGATCCGCAGCTACGGCTCGCTCGAGGACTGGCTCGCGTTCTACGACCACGTGCGGGACGGCCGGGAGGAGCACGCGGCCTTCGAGGCGGCCTTCGGCGTCCCCCTCGCCCGTCTCTACGCCGACTTCGAGGAGTGGGCCGCGCAGCAGAAGACCATCCTCACCACGACGGCGTACGGATCGTGCCTGGAGGCGGCGAGCCACATCAGGCCCCGGACGTCCAGTGAGGGGGGAGGATTCCCCGACTTCCGCGTGCCGCTGGAGTGGGACGAGGACGCAGACGGATACGTTTGCGAGGGGTACGCGGCGTTCCAGGCGGAGACCCTGGCCTGCGTCGTGATCGGGGAAGACGGCAGCGAGTAGGGTCCGGTCGAGGAGGCAGCGCAACGACATACCCGGCCGCACGGGGCACGCCGGGCCGGCGCCTGCCCCGGGGCCGCACCGGCAGCGTCGTGACGCGTCGGCGTCCGGCCGCTGCGCGGGATCCGTCGGAGACTCGACCGGGGAGGACGCCGCGGGACGGGTGCGATGGCGATCGCCCGCACCGACGAGGCGGCAACGGGCGTGCAGGGCGGCTGCCGTTGGCCTACGGCGAGGCCGGGCCGTCGCTGGCCGCGAGCAGCGGTGTGTCGGCGGGGAGGCCGGCCGCGAAGAGCGCGCGAAAGTCTCGGTTGACGAACTCGGGCGCGCCGAGGACGTAGGGAACGAAGGCGCCGTCCTCTGTGGCGTAGAGGGCGGTGATGTGCCGGCGCTCGGCGCACGCGGCCAGCTCCCGGACGGTTCCGCCCTCGTAGTTGACGAGGCTGAAGCCGGCCGCCACGGCGCCTCGGAGGCATGGCGACGGTGCCGTCTGGGCGATCCGCACGCGGTAGGTGCGGGTTCGGCTCCGATCGGGCGAGGTCACGGTCACCGTGATATCCGCGCCGTCCGCGATCGGCACCTGGTGGCCGGTCGTGAAGCGGTCCGAGTCGGACGGTGCGATGGCGACCAGGGCGCGCGGCTGCGCGCGATGGGGATCGACCGTCGACTCCTCGATTCCCGTGTCTGCCACGCCGGCGTAGTCGCGGCGGGTGGGCGTGAACTCACCGATGTCGACGCCCGACAGCGTGAGCGACAGGAGGCGGGCGTCGGTGGCGTCGGGCATGTTGTAGCTGTAGATGTGGCCGTCGCTCCCGTCGGCGACGTACATGACGCCCCCGTCGGACCAGATGCCGCGTGGGCTGTTGTTCCGGGCCTGCGAGAGCTCGGTGAAGTCCCGCTCCCGGTCGCGCACGAGGACCGACCTGCGGCCGTCCTCACGCGGGGCCGGCAGCAGATAGGCGAACATGCTCTTGGCGCGGTCATCGGAGACCCAGAGCGTGACGCCGTCGGACCAGATGCCGTGCCCGCTCGTGTTCGCCGGATCGAGTACGTACTCGGCGAGGAGACCGCCGCTCTCGAGGTCGTAGACGACCACGAAGTCGCGCTCGCCGTCGACGACCCACATCCTCCCACCGTCGGACCAGAGGCCGTGGGCCACCTCCATCTTCGCGTCGAACAGGATGTCGCGGTGCTCGGCGCGTTCCCCGGTCCCCAGGTCGTAGGCGAAGAGCCGACGCTTGTCATCGTCGGAGACCCAGGCCGTCGAGCCGTCGCTCGCGATGCCGTTCGGCGCGCGGTTCGCCTGGTCCAGCTCCAGCTCGGCGTGCCCGGCTCGCCCGCCGCCCGGCAGATCGTAGGCGTAGACCGCGCCGAACTCGCCCGGCTCGGACTCGGTGATCCAGAGGATCGTGCCATCGGACCAGAGACCCGTCGGGCGGTTGTTGTGGATGTCGAGGGCGCCGAGATCGTGCTCGACGCTCCAGTCGTAGTCGACGGAGCTCGGAGGCGAGGAGCGGCCGACCGACGGGGATAGGTCGCTGACGACCAGGATGTCCACATGCGCGCGCGCGGTTCCGCCCGCCGGGTCGGTCGCGGTCACCGTCGCCCCGTAGGAGCTACCCGCGACGAGCCGCGGGCTGGCACGCGCAGCGACGCGGATCTGGCCCGTGTGCTCGTCGATGTGGAACAGCGCCGCGTCCCGCGAGGACAGGCTGTAGGTCAAGGGGTCTCGATCCGGGTCGGCCGCTGCCACCGGCGGGCCGACCCGGGTCCGGGCGGTCGACCCGGCGGTCACGTGGCGGATGGTCGAGCGGGCCAGGAATGCGGGAGCAGCGTTCGGCGGGGGCTCGCTGCTGTCGAGGACCGCGACTGCCACTCGGCGGGTGCCGACGAGGCCGCCGTCGTCCTCGGCGTGCACGGTCACGGCGTAGATGTTGTCGCGGTTGGCGTCGGCCCGGCTCTCGAAGTCGGGCGGAGCGGTGAAGCGGAGCGCGCCGCTCGTGATGGTGAAGTGTCTGCGGTCGCTCCCGGAGAGCGACCAGCGGGCGGCTCCGCCTTCGGGGTCGTCGTACGAATAGGTGCCGACGAAGGTACCGGAGTTCTTCTCGATGCTGGCCCGGACCGGACCGAGGACGTCTGGGGGTTCATTCTCGTTGGCGACGGTGACCGTCACCGGCAGCAGGCCCGTCGAGTCCCCGCTGGAGGCGTAGACGCCGAGCTGGTAGACGTTGTCGCGGTCGCTGTCGACGGGATCCTCGTGGTCCGGTGGCACGAGGAACGTGATGGCACCCGTTTCGCTGATGGAGAAGAGATCGGCGTCCTCGCCCACCAGCGACCATCTGATGGTGGAGGGTGTGTCGACGTCGTAGCTGGCGACCGGCGTCGCCGCATTCTCGGTGTAACCGAGCGTCCCCACGCCCAGGATCCGCACCGGATCATCCGCGTCGGCGACGATGACGCGCATGACGGCCGCGGGAAGCGAGGGGGCGTCCACCCTGTCGTGGAAGATCATCGCCCACGAGTCGGTCGAGTCGGCGTCCTCCGTGGTGGTGACGAGGGCGAACTGCGGCTCGTCCCAATTCGCCCTCGTGAACGTCATGCTGGTGGGCTCGACCGCAATCGCCCCGACCGGCCACGTGGAGAGGTTGATGGTGACCTCACGCTCGGGCTGGGAGGAAAGCCGGACGAAATACCATCCGGACCCGCGCTCGACGATCCGCAGCGATCCGGCGCTCAGGGTCGGACCCGCGGGCGGGGGCGGACCGGGGCGGACGGTGGAGAGGTTCTCCACGCTGGCGGCGGAGAAGGACGGGACCGGGTTCCGGTCGGCATCGATGAGCAGGGCGGCCAGATCGCGGCCGAAGAGTCGGTTGTAGGCAACGGTCACGCGCTGGCCGGCCGCGATGCGGCCGTCGGTGAGCGAGACGATGAGCCTCTGCCCCGAGGGTGATGCCTCGAAACGGCCATGTTCGTGGCCGTCGACCGTCACGCGCAGGGCGATCCGGAAGAGCTGTGTCACGGGGATGCCGGAGAGCTCGCTGGCCAGTCGCGCGATGGGATTGGCGGCGACGTCCTCGCTGAACGTGATGATGATGGCCGTTCCGCTGGTACCGACTCGGGCATCGACGAAGACGGGGCCCTCGGCATCACTCTCCTGGGCGCGCGCCTGCTGCGCGGCGAGCGCGAACACGCCGAGCATGAGCAACACGCCGGTGAGGACGCGTAGTCGTTGCCCGGCGGTCAGGCTCAACGGGACCTCAGCGAACGCGCACGAAGACGATGTCGTCGCGGTCGACGAGCAGGTAGCTCGAGACGAACGCCGGCGCGCCGGGAGCGTAGACGCGGTAGCTCTGTGTCGACACGTGGAAATAGCTGATGGACTCCACGGTGCGCGGGATGGTCGCCGCCGCCTGCTCGATGGGCGTCGCCGAGGCACCCGTCCAGCGCATCACTCCGAACCCCGGGCCCGTCGGCAGCTCACCCACGAAGGTTCCGAAGGTCGCGTCCGGGACCGGCGAGAGATCGAGGCGCTGCGTACCGGGTCCCCACGCCTGCGTCTGAGCGGCGGGTGTCCCCTCGTCCACCTCGCCGGAGAGGAGCAGGAACGTGACCGGCGCGCCCTCTTCCCCGCAGCCCGCCTTGGTTGAGGAGGCGGCCACGGTGAGGACGTAGAAGCCGAGTCCGCCCGCGAGCGGCGTCACCTCGTCCGTTCCGCAGGTGACGTCCGAGATGGTCGCGCGCACCTTCAGCGGGGTGGCGCCGCCCTCACCCGGCGAGATGAAGCCGTAGAAGATCGAGGCGTCCGCCTCCTGCGCGTGAGCGCGGGAGGCGGACGCCCCGGATGAGGCCACGAGGGCCAGGCCGGCGACGATGGCGATCGCTGCAACGAGTGTCGAGCGCATCGCCACGCCGCCGACCGCTATGCCGCGTCTAGCGCGACCGGCCGGTCACCAGGCGACCGCCCGCGAGCAGCGCCACGGCGAGAACGCCGAGGCCGAGCGCGAGCGACGTGCCCGAGGACGAGGTCGCGGCGAAGCCGGCGTTGCCGGTGTCGGGCGGCTCGACGGTCATGTCGGTGTCGCCGTCCATGTCGGTGTCGCCGTCCATGTCGGTGTCGCCGTCCATGTCGGTGTCGCCGTCCATGTCGGTGTCGCCGTCCATGTCGGTGTCGCCGTCGCCGTCCATGGGTGCCACGGTCAGCGTGAGCTCCGTCACGCCGCCGCTCCACGCCACCGTCTCGTCGGCGGCGGCGCCGTCGACCGTGAAGGTGATCGCGGAGCCGACGGACGCGCCGCACTCATCGGGGTCGATCTGGATGCTCCAGCCGAACCCGGAGTCGTAGGCGTCCGTCGCAGCGACCGTGGCCGTCTCACACTCCGCGCCGTCAACCGAGGCCGTGATCACGGAGTCCCCGGACGCCGCCGGCCCGTAGATGATCTCCGGCGCTCCCTGCGCGTGGGCTGCCGGCGTGGAGGCGATACCCGCGCTGAGCAGAAGCGCAGCGAGAGCGATCACGCCTCCCAGCCGGACCAAGCCCTTGCTGAGAATCATTCATCTCTCCTCTTGCCCGACGCCGGAGCCACACGCCCCGGCGTCATGAGGGCTGTGGGGGCCCCTGGAGCAC
>JAPONQ010000029.1 GCA_026713865.1 Chloroflexota bacterium
GGAGCGCCGCTCCGTGCTCTGGGCCGGGTGGGTGAGTGCCGCCCGTGGGGGAAGCGCCAACCGCGGCGACGCCTCCAGCGCCCCCTCGACGGCGACGGCGCGGCCCCCCTCGCCCGCCGCGACGGGCAGCCGGAAGCGGGTCTCGCCGCCGGTCACGAGGGCGACGCTGGTCTCCCTCGCGCCCGACGAGACGGTGAGCGTCCCGGAGACGGCCGTGACCTCGGCCTCGAGCAGCACCGTCGTCGTGACGTCGGCGTGCCCGGCGACCATCGGCAGCGACACCGCCTCCGCGATCGTGCTCGCGCACGTCGAGGCGACGGTTCCCGCGACGGCGTCCGGCGTCCAGCCGAGCGAGACGACGCGGAGGGAGCACAGCTCGCCCGAGGTCGCCGGCAGCGGCCAGGGCAGTTGCTCGCCGTCGAGGGAGAGCGCCCCCGCCTGCCCGAGCCCGTCCCGCCAGGAGAAGACGAGCGAGGGCGCAGGGCCGTGCAGGGGCAGGTCGTACGTCGCGCGCTGCCCCTGCGCCAGGGACGCCACGGCGTAGTAGCGAGTGGAGCCCGTGGGGCCGCCATGGACGCGCACCGTGAGCCGCAGGTCCGTGGCCGCCCGCAGGACGACCTCCGCCCGCTCGCCGGAGACGGTGAGGCCCTCGACGAAGACCCGCCGGCCCGGCAGGAGCGGCGGGGGCTGGAACTCGATCTCCTCGGAGCTCCAGCCCTCCTCGCCCGGTTCCTGGGCGAGCGCCGCCGCCAGCGGCAGCGTGCTGAGCGCGACCAGCGCCAGGACGGCCGCGACCAGGAAGCTCTTCCAGAAGCCGCGCTTCCCGCGCCGCTGCTGACCGAGCCGCTGCTCGCGGTCCTCGCGGGCCGCCGGTGCGCCGTCGGGCTCCTCGCCGCCGCTCCGCCTGCCGAACAGCCGCTGCGGACTGAGGGGCAGGCGTCCGTTGCGGCGCTCCCCTTCCTTGCGCTTCTGCGCGGCGCGCCGGGTCCGGCGCAGGGCCCGCCGCGCCAGCAGCCGCAGCGGGTCGCCGCGGTCGCCCTCGGGCGACTGCACCGGGGCAGGCGGCTCGCTCCGCGCCAGCTCGCCGGGAGGCCCGGCGTAGCGCCGCGCCCCCAGGGCGTAGCGGAGCAGGTCGGCGGCGACCAGTGGCAGCCGCCTCCCTCCGATCCGGCCGGCCACGACCGCCAGCCCCCCAAGGCCGAAGAGCGCGGCACCGGCCATGCGCACGGCGGCGGGACCGACGGGGGCGTAGTGGTAGATGCCGTAGGCGAGGGCGCAGACCGCCGTCATCGCCACGATCTGGGGGAAGGTGAACCAGAGCAGGACGCGGTCCTCGGCCTGCACGTGGGTCGGTACCTCGTGCGCTCGCATGGCCTACCCCCCGCCCGTGGTGGTGGGTGCGGCCTCGGGCTCGGGGACGTCGCCGATGTCGACCGCGGGGTTGACGACCGCGTCCATCACGAGCTCGACGATGCCGAAGGCGACCATCGCGAGCACGATGCCGGCCAGCGCCGTCATCATCGCGCTCTTGCCGCGCTCCATCTGGTGGGGCGCGCCCGAGGCGGTGAGGTAGAGGTAGGACCCGTAGATGAAGAAGCCGACGCCGATCGCGCCGACGACCCCGAGCAGGA
>JAPONQ010000030.1 GCA_026713865.1 Chloroflexota bacterium
CGAGCTGCGGTCCTCGAGGCCGGGGCCTCCCAGGTCACGGTAGCGGCGCACCCACTTCGCGACCGTCGCGCGGGAGACTCGGAAGCGCCGGGCGACTTCGGCCTGGGACCATCCGGCTTCGACCTCGTGGACCAGCTCCAGGCGCGTGACCGGTGTCAGACGCGCGTTACGATGTGCCATAGGGGGTTCCTCTCTACTGCTCGTGCTTTGACTTCACACGGCAGTAGACGGAGCCCCCTACCTGTAAACAACCTCTATGGGAGCGACACCTAGCCGCTGCGCATCTCCGGTATGAACGACGGGGCGTCCCGGCAGATCGAGGCGACTGTCGATACCGGCGCCGCCCATACGACGCTACCTGCCCGCCTGCTGCGCGAGTTGGGAATCGAACCCATGGATCAGCGCCGCTTCCTGCTGGCCGATGGACGCAGGGTCGACATGGACTACGGACAGGCCTGGGTAGCGATCGATGGCGAGCGTGTCGTTACGGTCGTGGTCTTTGGTGAGGACGACGCGCCGCCGCTGTTGGGCGCCTACACGTTGGAGGGCCTCGCCCTGGCGGTGGATCCTGTAGAACAGCGGCTGGTTCCCACACATCTCATCATGTACTAGCGCCCCAGGCGGCGGCTTCACTGCATCTCCGGCACAACAAGAGCCTCGCACATGGAGAGGGCGGAGGGATCGAGGTCCCCGTGGCGGCTACGCGATCGCTTGTTGCCTCGCCGTTCCCTGGTCTTGCCGACCACGTCGATGAATCGGCAGCCGGATCTTCCCGTGTCCCCGCGATCGCCGCACCATGCTTCCCCGTCAAGTCCAATCCCCGCCTGCATCGCCACCGCCCCGCCGGGCGAGGCTACCGCTCAGCGGAGGCGCTCGACCGCCACTTGCCGTACCACCGGGCGAAGCGTATCCACTCCATGATGCTGCTGGTCTTCATCGCCTTGAATACCTGCTTCTGGTAGGTGACGCACTCCTCTCCGGTCATGCTGAACGTTCTCCTGGCCTGTCCGTGGAGGCCCTCGATGACCAGCCACTGACCGCTGGCGAACACGAGTGTGTGACTGGCGACCTGCTCCGCCTCCGGACCAAGCAGCCGCACGTGGATCAGATCCTCCACCCTCGCCAGCCTCCGCAAGATGCCCGTGGACATCACCGGGTTCTTGAGGGTCTCCCTGGTG
Source organism: Chloroflexota bacterium (assembly GCA_026713865.1). Taxonomy (GTDB): domain Bacteria; phylum Chloroflexota; class Dehalococcoidia; order UBA2979; family UBA2979; genus VYDC01. The sequence goes on from JAPONQ010000030.1 coordinate 1,179, forward strand.
AGGGGCGTGAACAGGACCGACGCGATGCGCCACGTCTCGAACGCATCCAGCGTGCCGTCCGTCGCGTGGCTCACCATGTTGGTGACGTTCTCCATCTTCAGCGGCACCAGGAAATCCCACCTGTCCGGCAGCCCCGGCTCGATGTGGATCCGGCCCTCGCCGACCCTGACGGTGAGCTCCTCGCCGGTCTCTTCTATGGTGATGCCGATGACGTCGAACATACCGGTGACGAAGTCCACCAACTCGTCGGTCTGTGCGACCGCCCGCCAGAGGTCGACGGCCCGTCCATTCTGAAGTTCGTCGTTCATTCTCTCCTCCCTTCCATGCCAGGTGCCGGACCTGATCCCGGCATGCGTTCAGGCGGGCGGCTCAACGGGTGGGCAGGGGCAACCGTATCCACAAGGGCAGGTGGTCGCTCACCTTGTGCTCGAACCTGGGCACGAGAGCGGACCTCTCCCTGGACGACAGCTCTCGGTACGGACGGCCCAGCAAGGCCTCGCTGAACAGGTCGCCGAACTCGAAGACGCCGTAGTCCGGCCCCAGGGGGTTGGCGCCCATCGTCGCGTTCTCGGCGTAGGACGGCAGACGCGGGTCCCGGTTGAACAGGCCAATCTGATCGAAGGTCTCCGTCAGTCGCGCGTTGGTGCGGAAGATGTCATCCCGCCCCGGATGCACGTCCAGGAAGGGGAAGTTGACGTTGGCCCCTTCCAGCTCCCCGTTGAACGACTTGATACGGTCCTCGATCCGCCTCCTGTCGCGCGCGGGATCGTCGTAGTCCAGGTTCAGGTCGCCGAAGAGCATGAAGTTCGGGTAGTAGGCGCGGCTGTTCGTCTTCAATCTGCTCATGAGCCAGTCGGCCAGGGCATTGAACTCCTGCCGACGGTCCGAGATGTAGTTCCCGAAGTAGAGGTGGGCGTTGACCGCCATGATCTCGTAGGGCGTGGTACCGGGATGCCCGGGGATGCGGAACGCCACGCAGAAGGGCTGGCGGATGAAGCTGAGGAACACTGGCAGGTCGAGCCTGGGCCTGGTCTTGCGCTGTCCCGCTCTGTAGCTCGCCAACCCCCGGGCGTAGGGCGCCATGACCGTCGTGAACGTCTCGTAGTCGCTGGCAATGGAGTCGATGACCTTGCTCCGGTCGTAGGTGACGTCGCTCGCCACCTCCATCCTCTCCACCGTGTTCCAGCGGTAGATGAACCCCAGCCGCTCCCCCACGCCCCGCTCGCCGGGAAACACGCCCGTCTGGTCCGAGACGACCATGCCGAACTCCGGCCCCATCAGGGACATCAACCGCCGCAGCCCGCTGAGATCGTCCATGATCTCCTGGACGCCCAGCAGGTCGAAGCTCCGGCAGACGTTGGCCAGGAACTCCCATGTGTCGGGACTACGGCTGCGAGACGACCCCAGCTTGCGGATGTTGAACGACCCCAGGAGCACGGAGCCGTACTCCCTCTGGGGGAGGCCGTACCGCTCCGGGTCCGCCTCGAGTCTTGCGTTGATACGGTCCCACTCTGCCGAAGTGAACTGTGTTGCCATGTCGCACCTCCATACCTGTTGAGCGATGCGGGCTGCGGCTCGTCGCTGGCCGGTTCCGGCGCGGGCGCCGGGCTGGAGCCGGCTGAGAGCGACGAGAGGCGCAGCAGCGTCGACGATCGGCTTGATGCGCCGGATCGGGTGGTCGGCCGGGACGAACGAGCGCGGCGTGACCACGAGCATGATCGTGGCCAGCCGCTGGACGCCCTCTCCGCCGGCGCTATCCCCTCGGCCCACCGACTTCTTCAGCAGCCCGCTGGGATATCTGGATCTTGGCGAGCGAATGCGTGAGCGGCTCCGTTTGGCCGCCCGCGGCCGGCGGCACGTCGAGCTTCTGCCCGCCGTACAGCTTGAACCAGGCTTCGCCGTTGAGAGGGTCCACGCTGATCAGCGCGAACGACGGCTCGGTGTAGAGCGCGAGCCGCCGGAACCGGTAGCCCTCCGCGGTCTCGCCGTCGTCGGCGGCGCCCAGACGTAGCGCCCACGACGCGATGCGTGACACGTTCTGGGTGATGGCGCTGGACGTGAGCTGGTAAACGCGGTTGCCATCATCGTCCTCGATGGAGAACGCGGCCGAGGCATGCACATCGCCGCTCAGCACTCCGACCTTGATGCCCCGTGCTGCGGCGTCGAAGAGCACCTCCATCAGCGCTGCCCGCTCGGCGTCGTGCAGCTCGTGCTCCCAGGAGTCGCGCAGGTCATCGCCCAGGCCGCCCAGGTACTCGTCGGCGTTGACCACCGCCGAACGCGTGTGCAGCACCGGCACGGCTGAGACCACGAACATGAATGGCGTCTCGGCCGGGTCAACCGCGGCCGCCCAACCAGCGAAACGATCGAACTGCTCCCGGCCGAGGATGCGGTGGCTTGAACGGGAGATGTCCCGGTGGCCGCGTCCGTCAAGCACGTAGAACGCGCCCCCGCCCCGCTCGAACGAGTAGTCGAAGACACCTGGAAGGGTGGCCGGGTTGTGGCTGTGCTGGTACTCGAGGTACGTCTGCTGCGCCGCGCCGACCATGCGGCGGACCAGCGTCATGCCGTCGTCGTAGCTCAAGCCCCGCTCGCGGTAGTCGGGCAGCAGTTGCGCCAGACCGTCCTGGCCGCTGTCCGCATCGAAGTAGTGCGAGCCCCAGCCATCGACGATCTCGTGATCGTCCCAGATCATGTACGTCGGGAACGAGTCGAACACCCGTTGCAGGCTCTCGAAGCCCCAGTACCCCCGATGGATATCGCGATACCAACTCAGCATTGCCTCGCGGTCGGGCAGCAAGCGGTCGCCGTCACGAGCCATGCGGGCGTTGAGGTATTGCCAGATGTTCAGCGTGTCGACACCGTCGCTGTACGCTTGGTCGCCGCCGGCGATCACCAGGTCGACCTCGTGCCCGTGCCGCCGCAACGCGGCGTCCAGGAAATCCCACATGTCCACGCCCGATGCCTCGGTGCGCTTGCGGAACAGGCCGTTGACGGCGAAGGGCATGTGGCACGAGAGCAGGGCGAACTGGAACGGACGCCGTTCCGACTCTTCGGGAGGGGTGCGGAACCGGCGCAGACGGTTGTGCCCGAGGATCATGCACGCACGACGGCGGTCGAGCAGCGCGTACCCGTAGGCGGTGTCCGGTTCCAGGCCGTCGGTGTCGATCACGATGGTGGTGTCGGACGCATAGTCGGTGATCTCGAAGTCCCGCTGAAGGACGGGGGACAGCGTCGTGGCGACATCGGCTGGTTCCATGGGCACCGCGGACAGCGCAAGCCGCAGTGCCGCTTCTCCTCGGTGGGCCTCGACGACGCGGTCGCGTGCATACACGAACAAGGTGAAGCTGCCGGGCTGACCGGTGCGCAGCCACAGCCGCACGCTGCTCGATGTGGCGTGCCCGACGATCGCGCCGACCCGCAGGCGCGCGTTGGGCCACGGGCGATCGGTCTTGAAGACGAACGAGTCAGGCGAGTGAGTCAATCCGGTCATGTCTGCCCTCCTCAGGCTGTGATCTCGCTTCAGCGGTGCGCAGCAGCGCGCCGCCGGCTGGGGCTGTCAATCGCTCGGTTTGTGTTCGACCAAGACCGCGCTGACTACCTGAGAGCTTGGGATGAGAATTCTCCGATCATCCGCTTCCAGCACTATGTGCATCAGGGTGATGTCGGCGATGGTCCCGGAGTTGCCGCCGATGGTGACGTTGTCACCCAATCCTATGGGCCGACCAATGGCGAGGAAGAGTCCGGCCACTGTGTTGCCCATGACGGTTTGAGAGGCAAAGCCTGCGATCAGTCCTGCAAAGCTGCCCATTGTCAACGCTGCGGCGGCGTTGTCGGTCAGGATGGAAACCAGGAGGGAGAATGCGAGTCCGTATCCAACGAGGCGCGCGATGACCCGCAGGGCTCCGGCAACCTCTAACGACATGTGCCGTTGGGCGACGGCGAACACCCACCTGGCTCCGGTCTGTACGGCCGGAAGTCCCAGGAGCAGGACGAAGCCGACGGAGAGGTGGTCCTTGTACGACGCCAGGAAGCCGACTGGTCCATCCTCTGCTATCTCGGCCGTGAACAAGAGGAGCGCAACCAGGCCGACCGCGAACACGACAGTCAGGAGCAAGAGCAGACTTCGATAAGCGAACGTGGTGGGCCGGCTTGTACTGTCGCGCATCGCGCATTACCTCCTATCGGTACGCTCCGCGTGTCGTTCGAAGCTCGACCGTGGCCCGCCCGCGCCGGGCGCGCCGGGACGGCTACGACCTCCGCCTTGATCAGACCGGGCAGGCGGACCCAACCTGGTCCGCGCGGCGATGACGCTCGCCATCGCCGCCTTCGTCTTCTGCCGCGGTGTGGCCATCCGGCTGTCACTTCCCGTTCACCAAAGATGTTACACACTGGTCTCGAGGTCCAGGCTCCTCGGTGATGCGGACGCTGGCCCGGTTCATGCGGGAGAGGCGGTCTTCGCGCTCCTAGCGCTCGTCCTCCGCGTGCTCGGCGTAGTCCACGCTCCCCCTCGCCTCGTGCGGCGATCGCCGGCCGCCATAGCACGCGTTGGCCGAGCCGGCGGGCAGATCGTCACCCGATCTATCACGGATACATCACTGGTAGTTCACACCAGAACGCCCTTCGTTATGGGACAGTTGCAGCTATGTTCCCGCGGTCTGGATCGCCGTAGTGGTCCAGCAAGGCCCCGCTATCCGGTGAGAGTGGACCCCCTGCCGGGAGAGCATTCCGTGGCGCGCTGGAACAGGTAGTAGAAGGAAGCTGGCAGCATGAGAACGATCATCGCGGCTGTTGCGCTCGCCCTTGCAGTCACTGGTGCTGCCATCGGGGTAGCGGCGGCAACGCACTCCAGCAGTGTCGAAGTGAGGGTGGCTGCCAGGAGTACGGACTCCGGCAGCATCGAGTTTGCGATTCAGCAGAAGTTGCCCGACGGGGCATGGAGCGAGTACATCTTCGGGCGCGGTCGGTTCTTCACCGAGAGACTGCACGACGGAAACTGGAAGCACGCGACGCCTGTCCTCGTCGAGGTGCCGGTCCCGCACGTCGTCGCTGAAGAGACGCTGATCGAAGACGACCCATCGGCCTACTGGTTCGTCGAGACGTACTACGATCCCATTGACGACACGCCAACGTACCACGTGATCTCCGACAGCTCGGCGGTGATCTCCAAGGAGTGGGGCTACTCCAGCCTGGACGATCCGAGCATCGTCCTGAAGTGTCACGGGTCGACTTTCGATGCCTACGTGAACTGGGACACGCTCGTTTTCGGTCGGTTCAGCGACGACACGGTCGGGGTGCAGTGGAGAATCGACAGCCGCCCCGCCAAGTCGGAACGCTGGCTGGAGTCGACCAGCAACTACGCCACTTTCAGCCGCCAGCCGGAGACCTTCGCCCGCGCCCTGCTCGGCGGCAGCGAACTCACGATCCGGGCGACGGACCGCGAAGGGGAGGAATTCACGGCCCGCTTCTACCTCGACGGCCTCTCCGATTCCATGGACACGCTGACCTGCTTCCGTCCGTGAGCGATCCCTGTTGGTGATGGCTTGCTAGACCGTATGGAGTGACCGGCTCCGGTTTCGCAAACTCGCGGGCTACAGGGCGCGGGGGAGGCATTGCCTCCGCCTGTTCGCGGAACCACCGCTTGCGACCGGTTTCGCCATCGTACCCGGCTCCTACGAGTCTGCAGAGCACGCGGACGATGTTCGAGTCGATGAGTACAGCCCGACGGTGACGCGATGGAGTGGTCCACAGCGGCGTTTGCGGGAAGGGTGTTCCGGTTGGCCATGAAGACGATCCGGGCGGGCTGAGTACGACCGATGCGCCAGGTCTGGGCGAGCCCTGTCGCATCGTGTGGGTGGAGTAACAGGCTGGCCGCGAGGACGAGGCGATGAGCCGCCGAGCTCGAAGTCGCACCGGACGAGGCAACTCGTCAGCGAGAGGTCGTCGCCGTAGGCGGTGAGGCTGTCCTGGCAACTCACCCTCGACCGCAGCGACGACTGGAGCTTCTGCGCCCGGAGCTTGAGCGCGTCCGCCTGAAGCGTGTTCCGGTAGGCCATGAAGACCACCTGCACGGGCAGCGTCTGACCGATAGGCCAGGAGCGCCGTGACGCCTGCCGCATCGTGTAGACGGAGTAGTCCATCTCGAACCACACCACGGTCGGGCGTTCCACACGGTCGAGCTCCGCTTGCACGGCCCGTGGGTGGCCAGGAGCACGTCGACCGCCCGGAAGCGTCTTTCCGGCCACTTGATTGGAATTTGATTGCGATTTGATTGATCCGTGAGCGCCTGAGGCGCCTTTGATTGATCCGTGAACGATTTCTGAGCGAGCCGGATAGCAGGCTGGTCCCGCATCGCCGCACGCCGCCACCGGGGCGGGCGCGCGGCGATGCGGAAGGAGGCCGGCCGTGCGGTGCGCGCTGCTCGCCGCCGCCTGCGCGCTCGGCTGCTGGCTGCTCGCCGGCTCGCCCGCTCAGGCGGAGCAGCCGTCCGATCCGCTCGCGGCGCTGATCGCCGCCGGCGCGCCGCTGGCCGCCCCGGCTCCTCCCGACCGCGCCGCCGGGTCCGTCCTCCAGACGCACGTGGCGCTCGCCGCCACGCCCGCGAGACCCGCTCAGCCGGATGCACCGCCCGCGGTGGAGCTTCCCGCGATCCCCAACCCCCTGGACCTCCTCGGCGGGGCCGCGCTCGACCCGCGCGAGTGGGCGGGCGCCTTCGTGGACGCCGCCGTGGGCACGCTGGTGCGGGCGCTGCTCGGGGCGATACGCGGCTTCACCGACTGGGCGCTCGGCCTGGGGAGCTCTTCCCTCAACTTCGTGACGCGCACGCCCGAGGCCGGCACCTACGGGAGCACGACCGTGCGCTCGCTGTGGGAGCTCTCCCGCGGCGTCGCCAACGCCGGCCTGGCCGTGATCGTGATGTGGGGCGGCTTCAACGTGATCCTCCGGCAGCACCTGCGCAACCCCTACGACGGGGTGATGGAACTCCTGCCGCGCGCGGCGCTCGGGGCCCTCGCCCTCAACCTCACGCTCGAGTTCGCACGGCTCGCCATCGACGCCAACAACGCCCTCACCGCCACGGTCGGGCAGTCCGCCCTCCCCGGCTACGCGCAGGCGGGCGCCGGGCAGGAGGGGATCGCGCTCGTGCTGGTGGCGCTCGCCTACGCCGTGGCGGCGCTCCTGCTCGTCTTCCAGATGCTGATGCGACTGGCGCTGCTCGACCTCCTGATCGTGCTGGCGCCGGTGATGGTGCTCTGCTGGGTGCTGCCGCAGACCCAGGGCTGGGCGCGCTGGTGGGCGCAGCTCTTCCCGGTCACGGTCTTCCAGCAGGCGGTGCAGATGGTGGTGCTCCGCCTGGGCTCGGTGCTGACGGTGGAGCTCACGCCCGGGAGCGCGGGGGACGCGCTCCTGACGCTGATGCTCGGGATCGCGGTCCTCTGGCTCACGCTCCGTGTGCCCTCGCTGCTGCCGGGCCAGATGCAGCAGGCGGGCGCGGTGCGGATCGTCTCGCTCATCTCCGCCGGGCGCGCCGCCGCCGCGGGGGTGAGGTAGCCGTGCCCTGGCCCCGGCTCGCCGCCGTCTCGCCCAGGGGCGACCTCCCTGGGGAGGGGACGCCCGCGGCCGGCGGGTCGGCGTCGTGATCGCCGGGCGCGGGGCGGGGTACGCGCTGCTCGGCCTCGCGGCCGTCCTCGTGCTGGCCGCCGGCGCCTCGGCCTGGAGCGGCGCCTCGCGGCTCTCCGCGCGCGGGGACGACCTGGCCTCCGCCGAGGAGGCCGCGGCCGCCTTTGTCCGGGCCTACGCGACCTTCGATTACCGGGAGGCGGAGCTCTACGCGCCCCGCCTCGCCGCGCTCGCCGCAGGGGAGCTCCGGGACGCGCTCGCCTCTGCCTCGGTCGACCCGGCCGCCGTGGACGGGCGCGTCACCGGCGCAGCCGTGGTCGAGTCGGCCCGGGTCACCTCGCTTACGGGCGACGCCGCCGTGGTGGCGGTGATCTCGATGCAGGAGCGGACGCGGGCCGTGCCGGGGAGCGGCGTGGTCGTCCGGGAGTCCGTCAGGCAGCACGCGAGCCTCCGGCTCGTCCGCTCGGGCGGCCGCTGGCTGGTGGCGGAGCTGGAGCTTGTGAGCGAGGAGCCGGCGGGCGCGGAGGGCGCCGGCCGGGGACCGGGCGGGTAGAGGGAGCCCCGCCGGAAGGAGGAGAGAGGAATGCAGGAGATCAACGCGGTGTTCTCGAACCTGTTGAACATCGGCATGGGCCTGGCGTTCGGTGTCTCGGCGCTCTTCGTGATGTGGGGGGCCTTCCTCTACATGACGGCGGGGGGCTCCCCGCGCCAGATGGAAACCGCCAAGGCGGCGATCACCAACGCGCTCGGGGGCCTGGTCATCGTGCTGCTCGCGCGGGTGATCGCGGGCGTGGTGCAGGGAGCGGTGGCGTGATGACCCGCCACGAGATCCCGACGCACCTGGACGCCCCCGACCGGGCCCTGCTGGGGCTCACGATGCGCCAGCTGCTCGCAGCGGCCTGCGGGCTCGCGCTCGCCTACGGCGCGCTCGCGGACCTGCCGCTGCCCCTCGCGGCCCGGCTGGTGCTGGCCGCGTGCGTGCTCTTAGCGACCGCCGCGCTCGTGCTCTGGCGCCCCGCCGGGCGCCCGCTCGAGGAGTGGGCCTTCGTGCTGCTGCGCTACCACGCGGCGCCGCGGGTCTCCGTGTGGCGGCCCCGGGAGCGCCCGGCCCCCGAGCGCGCGCCGCGGGAGGTGGTGCTCGCCGCGCCCCCGCCGCGCGCCCGCGCGGCCCCCGCGCAGGAGGGAGCGCCCCGTGTGGCCGCGCGGTAGCGGGAGAGCGCCCTACGCGAGCGTGCAGGAGCAGCTGCCGCTGGAGGCGATCGAGGGGGACGTGCTGCTGCTCGGAAGCGGCGACGCGCGGGCGGTGCTGGAGGCGGGGTCGCTCCACTTCGCGCTCCGCTCGGAACCGGAGCAGGAGGCGATCCTTCACGGCTACCGCCGCTTCCTGAACGCGCTCGACTACCCGCTGCAGGTGCTGGTGCGCGTCGCTCCCGCGGACATCGAGCGCTACCTGGCGGGGATCGCGGGCGCCCCCGCGGGAGGCGAGGCGATGCGGCGGCTCGCGCGGGATCACCGCGCGTTCGTGCGGCGCATCGCGCGCGAGCGAACGCTGCTCGACCGTCGCTTCTTCGTCGTCGTCCCGGCGGAGCGCGAGGGGGGCCTCCTCGCCTCCTCCGCCTGGCCGGGACTCGCGCGGCGGAGCGGGCGTGCCCCGGCGCCCCGGCGCGACCCGGACCGCATACGGCGCACGCTCGCCTTCCGCTGCGGCGAGGTGATGCGGGGCCTCGGAGCGGTCGGCGTGGAGACGCGCCGCCTGGGCGGGGAGGAGCTTGGGGCGCGGTGGCGGGAGACGCTCGCGGCGGGAGCGGGGGGGCATGCCGCGCCGGAGCCGTCGCCCGCCGTCACCGTCTCGGGCGCGGGACGGGAGGCCTCCCGTGCGTAGCAGGGTGCGGGCGCTCTGGTATCGGGCGGGGGGGCCGGGCGGCGCTGCGGCACCCCGCTTCGCCCCGGGCGAGCGCACGGCCGCCGACCTGGTGGCGCCCTCGGCCGTCGAGGAGCGGCGCGACCAGGTGCACATCGACGGCGAGCTCTCGCGGGTACTGGCGCTCCACGACTACCCGCGCCACGTGAGCCCGGACTGGCTCGGACGCGTCATCGACTCGGGCGAGCCGCTCGACCTGAGCCTGCACCTCGAGCCGCTCGACTCCGGGGAGGCGATCTCGGCCCTCACGCAGCGCCTGGTCGCGCTCCAGTCCTCGCGGCTCTGGGACGCCCGGGGCGGGCGCATCGCCCCGGCCGGACGCGAGGTGGCCTACGAGGACGCCGAGAGGCTCCGCGACGCGCTGGAGCGCGGCGACGAGCGCGTCTTCTCCGGGGGCCTCTACCTGAGGCTCCGGGCGCGCTCCCCCGAGGAGCTCGACCGCGCCACGGAGCGCGTCCGGGGCACGTTCTCGGGGATGATGGCGGGAGCGCGCGCGGCGCTCTACGAGATGTGGCCGGCGCTTCTCTCCTGCCTCCCCGCGGGGCAGGATCACCTGGGGCGCCGCCGCAACCTCGACACCTCGAGCGCGGCGACGATGATCCCCTTCAGTTCGAGCCAGCTCGCCGTCGAGCGGGGCCTCCTCTACGGCGAGAACGTCCACAACAGCTCGCTCGTGATCCTCGACCCGTTCTCTGCGGAGCACGAGAACGCCAACAAGGTCGTCTTCGCGAAGAGCGGGGCGGGGAAGTCCTTCGCCTGCAAGGTGGAGGCGCTCAGGGCGCTGCTGCTCGGCATCGAGTACGTCGTCATCGATCCCGAGGGCGAGTACGGGCGCCTGGCGGAGGCGGCCGGCGGGCGGGTGGTCCGCCTCACGGGGAGCGAGCCCTGCCCCATCAACCCCTTCGAGCTCCCGCGCGCGGGGGTCGGCGGCGATGTGCTCGCCTCGCGCGTGCTCGCGCTCCACGGGCTGCTGGGGCTGATGCTGGCCGAGCCGGGTCAGTCCCTGGGCCGGGCCGAACGCGGCGTGCTCGACGAGGCGCTCTACGAGTGCTACCGCCGCTGCGGCATCACCACCGACCCGGCGACCCACGGCCGGCCGGCCCCGCTTATGCGCGACCTGCTCCGGGTGCTGCGCGAGCGGGAGGAGCCCCACGGCCTCGCCTCGAGGCTCTCGCGCTACGTGGAGGGAAGCCTCGGCCGGCTCTTCTCGGAGGGGGGTGGCGGGGGACCCGGGGGACCCGGGGGACCGTTCGTGGTCTTCGACTCCTCGGGCCTGGAGGAGGAGCTGCGCCCGCTCGCGACTTACCTCGTCGCCGATCACGTCTGGGAGCGCTCAGGTCACGACCCCCGCCCGCGGATGCTGCTGGTCGACGAGGCGTGGTCGCTGATGCGCCGCCCCGAGGGGGCGCGCTTCCTCTCCGAGCTCGCGCGGCGGGCGCGCAAGCGCTGGCTCGGGCTCACGACCGTGACGCAGGACGTGGGGGACTTCCTGCACTCGCCCGAGGGACGGACCGTGCTCGGGCAGAGCTCGCTGCAGCTCCTGATGCGCCAGGACGCATCGGCGGTCGCGGCCGTCGAGGAGACGTTCGGGCTCTCGTCCGCCGAGCGGGCGTTTCTGCTCGCGGCGCGGCGGGGGGAGGGCCTGCTGCTGGCGCGCGGCAACCGCGTCGCGCTCCGCATCGAGGCGAGCCCGTACGAGTACGAGCTCTGCACCACAGATCCCGCCGATCTCGCCCGAGGGGCGGGTGCACCCGGAGAGGAGGGGAACCGATGACGACCGCACCCGCGCGCGTGGAGGCGGCCGAGGTCGCCGAGGTGAAGCGGCGGCGCCCGATAGGGGAGGTGATCGCCGGGCACGGCGTCGAGCTCCGCCCGCAGGGCGGGAGGCTCGCCGGGCGCTGCCCCTTCCACGAGGACCGGAGTCCGAGCATGGTCGTCTACCCGGAGACCCAGAGCTACTACTGCTTCGGGTGCGGGGCCGGGGGCGACGCCATCGACTTCGTGCGCCGCGCCGGCGGGCTCGGCTTCCGCGAGGCGCTCGCCCGCCTGCGCCAGGAGGCCGGCGCGGCCCCCGGCGTGCCTGCGGCGCCGCGGGTGCATCGCCGGCCGGCGCCCCAGCCGCTCTCGCTCGACGACCGCGTCATGCTCGCCGCCGCCTGCGAGCTCTACCACGAGACGCTCGGGGAGACCCCTGAGGCGCTCCGCTACCTGGAGGAGCGCGGCATCCCCCCGTGGCTTCAGCGCGCGCGCCGGCTCGGCGTGAGCGACGGGAGCCGGCTCGTCCCCTACCTGAAGCGCCGCCGCCTGAGCCTCAGGCGCGCGCGCGAGCTGGGGCTCCTCTCAGGGAGCGGCGACGAGGCGATGAGCGGGCGCCTCGTGATCCCGGATCTGCGCGGCGCGCACTGCGGCTGGATGGTCGGGCGCGCGCTCTCCGGGGGGAGGACCCCGAAGTACCGCGCGCTCTCGCTGGCGCGGCCGCTCCTCGGCCACGACCGCAGGTGGCGCCGCGTCTTCCTGACGGAGGGGCCGTTCGACTGGCTGACGCTTACGGCCTGGGGGCTCCCGGCCTGCGCGCTGCTCGGAACCCACGCCGGGGGCGGCGTGCTCCGGCAGCTCGACCGGGCGCGCTCGGTGGTGCTGGTGATGGATAGCGACGACCCCGGGCGCGAGGCGGCGGCGAGGCTCCAGCAGACGCTGGGCGAGCGCGCCCGCGTGCTCGAGCTCCCCGAGGGCGCGTCGGACGTGAACGAGCTGGCGATGCAGCCCGGCGGCCGCGAGGCCTTCTTCCGGCTGCTCGACGCGGAGAGGGATGGCCGGCATGGGACACGCTGACGCGGAGAGCCCGCACCTGGCCGAGGTCGTCCCGCCGCGGGACCTCGAGGGGAGCGTCGGCCTGGCGCGCGGGATGTTCCGCTCGCTCGCAGGTGACGCGCTCTCGCTCGAGGTGGCGATCTCGGACGCCGGCCCCCGCTGGTACCTGCGGGCGGAGACGGAGGCGGGGCTCCAGCGGGCGCTCGGCCGGCTCCGCGCCGGCTACCCGCAGGCGCGCACCGAGCCGCTCCCCGGGGAGCGGCCCGATCTCGACCCGGCGCGGCTGCTCGGGCCGGATCGCGCGGTCGCCGTCGAGCTCCTGCCGCGGGGCGAGCGGGATCTGCCGCTCCGCGGCGACTGGCGCCACGAGGCCGCGCCGCTCCCGGGGCTCCTCGCCGGGATCGCGCCCGGGCCGGGCGAGCGCGTCGTCTTCCGGCTCGCGCTCGGACCGCCGCCGCGCGGCGCCGCGGAGCGGATCGGGCGCCGCGCCCTGCCCGCGCCCCGCCCGTACGAACCGCCTGGTCCCCGAGGTCCGAGCCCGCTCCCGCTTGTCGGGGCGCTCGCTGCGGTGGCCGCCGGAGCGCAGGGCTGGCGCTGGTACGAGGAGGGGGAGTGGGGGCTCCTGGCCGCCGGGGGCGCCGCCGTCTTCCTGGCGCTCCCGCTCGCCGCGGCCGTCGCCTTCCGCCTGCGGCGGGCGCCCGACCCGCTTCCGCCGCGTGCGGCGGAGCAGAAGCTCGCGGCGCCCCTGGTCTCCGCGCGGCTCGAGGTCACGGCCGTGGGCGGCGCCGGCTCGAGCACCGGGAGGCTGCGCGAGCTCGCCTCGGCGGCCGCCTCGGGCTACGGGGCCTACGACGACCCCTCGGGCGGGGGGCTGCGCCCCGGGCGCCCGCGCGCCGTGGGGCGCGGGGGATCGCGCCGCCCGCCCCTTCTCCTCAGCAGCGACGAGGTCGCCGCGCTCTGGCACCTGCCCGACCACGCCGGCGCCCCCGCCGGAATCCGCCGCACCGCGGCGAGGCGGCTGGCGCCGGCGCCGGGCCACGCCGAGGGCGGCGCCCGCGTGGGGCGGACGGATGCGGAGGGGCGCTCGGCGCCCGTCTACCTGCCGGCGCCGCTCCTCCACCGCAACCAGCTGATAGTGGCGAAGACGCGGCGCGGGAAGTCGACGCTGCTCCGGCACATCGCCGCCTCGGTGATGGAGCGGGTCGCCGACGGCTCGGACGAGACCGCGCTGGTCGTGGTCGACCCGCACCAGGACCTCGCCGAGGCGGTGCTCGACGCCGTGCCGCAGGCGCTCACGGACCGCACGACCTACCTCGACTTCGCGAACCTGGAGCGGCCGGTCGGCCTCAACCTGCTCGACCGCGGGCTCTTCCCCGACCGCGACCGCACGAGCGAGCACGTGGTGACGATGCTCAACCGGCTCTGGCCCCAGAACTGGGGCCCGCGCATGGAGGGGGCGCTGCGCGCCTCGCTGCTGACGCTGCTCGACGCCAACCGGCACTACCCCCGCGAGGCGCAGTTCACGCTGCTCGACGTGGCGCCGCTCCTGACCGACCGCTCGCTCCGCGAGCGCATCCTCGACCAGGTCCAGGACCCGGCGCTGCGCGCCTGGTGGCGCGACAACTACGACCGCGCCGGGCGCGTGCTGCAGCAGCAGACCCGCAACCCCGTCACCTCGAAGATCGGCCGCTTCACCGTGACCGAGGCCTCGCGGGTCGTCTTCGGGCAGGCGCGCTCGAGCTTCGACCCGCGCGCGATCGTGAGGGACGGCGGCGTGCTCGTCGTCAACACCGCGACCGGCGCCCTCGGCGAGGGGGCCTCCTCGCTCGTGGGCGCGACGCTGCTCAACCTGCTGGGACTGCTGGTCGAGGAGCAGGTGGCGCTTCCGCCTGCGCGCCGCCGCAGGGTCATCGGCCTGGTCGACGAGTCGAGCACGCTCGGCGCCGTCGACTACCCGCGGATGCTCTCCGAGCTCGGCAAGTACGGCGCGAGCTTCGTGCTGGTGACGCAGTCGCTGTCGAAGCTCGACTCGATCGACCGCGACCTCGCGCCGACGATCTTCGCCAACACCGACGGGCTCACGGTCTTCGGGGTGAGCGCCGAGGACGCGCGCCGGCTCACCTGGGAGCTCGGCGGCGACATCGATGTCCCGGACCTGGTCTCGCTCGACGACTACAGCTGCTACGCGCGCTGGTGGGACGGGCGGGCTCGCCCGCCGGCCTTCTCGTTCCGGGTCGATCCGCCGCCGGCGGCCGCTCCGGGCCGCGTCCGGGCCATAGCGGAGCGCTCGGCGGCGCGCGTCGGCCGTCCGCGCGGCGAGGTCGTGCGGGAGATCACGCGGGCGCTCTCGGAGCACTCCTCCGCGGGGCCCGCGGGCGCCGGCCAGCGGCACGCGGCCGAGGACCTGTCGGCGCTGGCGCTCGCGGGCGATGCCCCGGGCGCTGGCCCGGAGGAGGACCGCGACGAGCCCGTCGATCCGGAGGAGCCCGCGCCGCGCCCCGCGGGGCCGCAGCGGCCGGCGCGGCGGGCGAGGGCCCGGGGAGCGGCCCGGACGCCCGCGCCGCGCGGGCGCTCGAGTGGACGGCGCGCCTCCCGCTTCTGGGCGAGCCCGAGCTCGCGCGTCTGCTCGGCGTCGACGTCGCCGGCGTGCCCGCCCTGCGCCACGCCCTGCAGCGGGCCGGCTGGACCGAGTCGTTCGTGCCCGGCTCGTCCGCGCTCCGGCCGCGCCGCCTCTCGTTCGTGCGAGAGCAGGCGCTGGCCGACCTCGCCCGGCTGCTCCTGCTGGAGCCGGCGGAGCTCCCCTCTCACCTCCCGGTCCGGCGGAGAGATGTGCTCGCGCGGATCGTGCGCGTGGAGATTACGGCCGGCGTCAACCGCTTCCTGGCGGAGCTCGCCAGCGCGCCCGGCGCCCCGGGACTGGAACTGGAGGACGCGCGTTCGCTGCCGCTCGCGGGTCCGGTGCGTGAGCGCTGGTGGCCGCGCGGCGTGGAGGGCTACGGCTTGCTGCGGGCCGGCGCGCTGCGGGCGCCGTTCCTCCTCGCCTGGGACCGGGCGGCGGCGCCCGACGAGCACCGGAGCCGGCGCGCGGAGGCGTGGTTCGCCGCCGCCCCGGCCGCAGCGGCCCGCTGGGGAGCCGCTGGCCCGCCGCCGGTGCTGCTGGTCTGCCCGGGGCCGCGCGCGCGTGCCACCTGGGAGCGCGCGCTGGAGCGATCGGCGGAGCGGGCGGAGGGGCAGCCGGTCGAGGTTCTCCTCGCGGACGCGCGCGAGGTCGCGGCCGCGGGCCCGGCCGGCGCGGTCTGGAGCGACCCGGTGACGGGGAGCTCCGGCTCGCTGCCCGAGCGGCTCGGGTGGGGGCCGCCCCCGCCGCTCCCGCGCGTGCGGTTGCCGGCCGGGATCGCGTGCGGGCCCCGGCGCCCGTCCGCTCCCGGCTTGCGGCGATGGGCCCGGGCCGCGGCGGCGGATCCGCGGACGCCCGCGGGGTCGCGCACTGCCGCGATCGCGTTGGCGACGGACGGGGACGAGAAGCGGCTCCTCGACTGGATCGGCCGCTGGCCGCTGCTCACCGCGCCGCAGCTGGCGGGCCTCGCCGGCATCCCCGAAGTGGCGGTGGAGCGCCGCATCGAGCGGCTCCTGGGCCTGAGCGTGGTGCGCGCCGATGGGCACGCAGCGCCCGGGGAGACTCCGGAGGCGCGCCTCCTGCTGGCTCCGCCCGGCCTGCGGCTCCTCGCCCGGCGGGAGGGCGTGCCCCCGGCGCGATACGCTCGCTTCGCCGGCGTGAGCGCCCCCGGTGAGGGGCCGCCGTCGGGCACCGTCCGGCACCGGTCCCACCTGCTCGGCGTGAACCGCGTCATGGCGCGTCTCGCGGCGGATGCGCGCGCTGCCGGTGGCCGGCTCGCCGCCTGCCGCAACGAGGCGCAGTCGGCCCGCCGCTTCCGGCACGACGGGCGGGCCGCCTGGATCCGGCCCGACGGGTCGGGCGTGCTCGCGCTCCCCGGCGGGCTCGTGCCGTTCCTGCTCGAGTACGACCGCGGAACGCTCGACTCGGGGGACTTCGCGGCGAAGTTCGGGGGGTACGGGCGCTACTACGCGGCCCGGGCCTGGCGGCGTGATTGGAGCGCCGAGCCCGTGCTGCTGTTCGTCTGCGCCGACGACCGTGCCGAGCAGCGCGTGGGACGCGCCGTTTGGCGCGGCGGTCCGAGGTGCGACGTTCGCGTTCCCCTGCTGCTCACGAGCGAGTGGCGCTTCGCAGAACGGCGGCCGGTGCCGGCGGGGCTTCTGGGCCCGGTCTGGTGGTCACCGAGCGCACGGGCAGACGATCCGGAGCATCGGACGGCTCTGGTGCTCCGGTCTCGCGGGCCGGGGCGCTCGCACGACAACGACCTGTCTGAGGGGAGACATGCCCATGACTGACGACGCCGTACTGTTGACGGTCCGCGAGGCGGCAGCGTTCCTGCGCATCTCGCGCAATCTCGCGTACGAGCTCGTGGCGCGGGGAGAGATCCCCGCAGTCCGGCTCGGGCGCGTGATTCGCGTCCCCCGGGCGGCCCTCGACCGCTGGCTGGAGGCTCAGTCGGCAACTCGGATGGTGGGTCGCAGTGGCCACTGAATGCACGAGGGGCGCCAATGTCGATGACGCGCACCCCTCGGCGTCACCGGCCTGTCGGACGGGTCGCGAGCAACACTACAAGTACATATGTGCTGTTACGATGATCTCCTTCCAGGCTTGGATAACCGCGGAACGAAATGGGGAGGCTACGGGTGGCACGGCGTGACTACGGCGGGGGGTCGATCGAGGAACGGTCCAGCGGCCACTGGCGGGTGACCGTGGAGCTGCCTCGCGAGGCGCTGACCGGCCGGCGGCGGCGGCGGCGCTTCACGGTGGCGGGGAACAAGCGCGACGCGCAGCGGGCCCTCCGCGAGGCGCTTCGCGAGCGTGATCATGGAGGCGTCGAGCCGAGCCGGACACTGCTCGCCGAGTGGGTGACGCGCTGGCTCGCTGAGCGCGTCGACGATCAGGCAGTGGGCGCCATCGCCGCCAGGAACTACCGTCTGATTGTCCGGAAACACATCAATCCCGCCATCGGGCATCTGCGACTCCGCGACCTCCGTTCTGAGCACGTCCTCGAACTCAAGGAGGGCCTGTCGAAGTCCCTCGCGCCTGCCACCGTCGGGAAGATCATGGGACTTCTTCGCCAGTCCCTCGATGCGGCGGTCCGTCGGCACCTTCTCGTCCACAACCCGGCATCGGTCGTGCCGAAACCATCCGTGTCCGCCGCGCCGCGCGAACGCCGCGCTCTCGATGAGGGCGAGATAGCGGCGCTGCTCCGCGCCACCGAGAACACCGACTACGACGCCATCATCCGGTTTGCGCTAGCCACGGGCGCCCGTCAGGCAGAGTTGCTCGGCGCAACCTGGGACTCGATTGATCTGGAGCGCGGGAGCTTCGTCGTGCGCCAGACGCTACAGCACGTGGAGGGCGAGTTCCTCGTGCTTTCCCCGAAGACCCGCCGCTCTCGCCGGACCATCGAGCTCTCGGCCGCCACCGTGGCGCTGCTGCGCCGCCACCGGGCCGAGCAGCAGGCCGCGCGGATGGCGCTGGGGCCGGCATGGGAGGACCGCGGTCTCGTGTTCCCGGGTGCGAGCGGTGGGTACCAGCACCGGCGGACTCTCTACGGGGGATACCGCCGGCTGCTCACCGCGAGCGGGATCGCGGATCCCGGTACGGTGAACTTCCACTCCCTGCGTCACACCGCGGCGAGCCAGTGGATCAGGGCCGGCGTCGACCTGCTGACCGTCTCGCGGCGGCTCGGGCACGGCTCTGCTTCGTTCACGATGGATGTCTACGGGCATCTCCTGAGCGGGCAGCAGCGTGCCGCGGCCGAGGCACTCGATCACTTGATCGCGTAGGAGTCTCCGACACGATCGTCTTCTAACGGTGATAGTTGCGCGTGGCCACCAGACCCAGGGCTAGACCGTCACCAGGCTGCTGGTCGTGTGCGGTTCCGGAATCGGGTCGCCCGACTCGCGAAGCATCTCGAGGTGGTAGGTGACGGCCTCTTGAATGAGAGCTTCCGTCTCCTCGTGTGTGTCCCCGGCGGCAACGCAACCGGGGAGGTCGGGCACGTAGGCCGAGTAGCCGTTGCCCGTCTTCTCGATAACGACGGTGTAGGTCATTCCAGCGCACTCCTGTCGAGGCCGGCTTGTCTGAGGATGCTCGGAGGAGCACGGCCGGCAGCGAAACGCTCGCAAAGAATGACAACGCGCCCGTTCCGGAGCCCCGGTGCGTTGTCCGCCACGGTAACGCCACGGCTGGCGGACTCAAGCCGGTGATGGCCACCATAGTGAGACCACCGATGAACAGGGCCACATGCGGGACCTCCGGACGTACTCCGCAAGAACCCGGTCGTCCACATCCGGACGGGCGCTCACCCGCTCCAGCGCGAATAAAACGACCGCTAAGCTGAGCGCGGCGATCGCCGCCTGCGCGGCGAGGAAAGCCCCGAACAGCGACGTCGCATCGGCGGCTCGCGGCAGCCACTCTATCCGCGGCGAGGCCAGGAGTACCCACGGCCGACGGACCCGAGTGTTGCGAGAGCGCACGTGGAGTCGTGCCTGAGTTCAGCGTTGGGTTGCACCCGTCGAGTCTAGCTCCTCACCAACGGCGCGAGGCGTACGGAGATGTGAGAGAAGGAATGCGCACGAACCGAATCCCGTGACCCGGAGCCGGAAGCGGAACGTGGAGAGGTGGAGTGTTTCGCGGATGAGGCTTCGGACCCGGCATCGTGCACACGATCGACGATGCGGAATCACATATTGCCCACTCGAGTCTCGGTCGAACGCCGGGCGAATGGAGGTGGAGCGCCGCGTCCGGCTCAGCCCGGGTCGTCGGGCCGGGGCCATCCGGGCAAACTCTCGCCCACTCCCAACAGCGAGCCGACGCTCCCGCCGTGCGAGATATGGAGCTACGAGTTCGCCCTGGCGAAGTCTTCGGTATCGGAGCGGCTCTTTGGGTGACAGTGCGGGTGTACCAAGGCCCCGTTGTCAATCACGGTCTGTCCGCCTTCGCTGTGTGGCCTTATGTGATGGATTTCAGCCTCGGTCAAGTCTACGTGAGCACCGCAATCAGGCCGCCGACACGCTGCTCCATCTCTCCAGTAGATTAGCTCTCGCTCCAAGCCGTTGAAGGCGCGCCTTGGGTCCAATGGCGCTAGAGTCCCCAAGAACTCAACCATGCGCCGGACATAATAGGAGTGACGCCGAGCGATGTTCTCGCCGCGGTCGGAATTCGACCTGGTCCAAACGCCATAGCGATTCCACATCTCATCCGGCTCGCCTTCCCTGGTGGCTCTTGCCGACTCAGCCAGCGCTGCCGAAAACTTGCCTTGGGCCTGTTGCAGACCGGACTCCCACGATTTGGTGTAGTCGTCCCAGATCTGGTCGACAAAGAGGACAAGGTGCATTGCATCGTGGCCTCGTAGCGGCAACCTTGGCCCGGCACCCATTAGTTGATTGAGCTTGTCGAGGATACTAACCAAACGCCTACACGTAGGCGACTCTGAATCAAAGTCCAGATTCGTGTGGTAGTAGTCGTCGATCGATCCGGTGTTGATGTCGGTAAATCGACCGGCTCGGTGCTGCTCCAGGAACAATATGGCGACCTGTGCAGCAAGCTGTCGGGTCTTTCCACGGTCACGACCCGGCTTCATCCGTAGTACGTTCCGGAAGAACTCGTGCCCTGGATACCGCGGTATATCGGGCTTTCCGCCTAGTTGAAGTATGAAGCCGGTGAATTCGCCTGGGTGTGTATCTCGTTTTTCCTGCGCATTGAGCGGTGAGCCGGATTGGAGGCGTACAAAAAGATCCCGGACTTCGTTGTCGTTCTCGGTCTCGATGTACGCCACCGGGACTTCAGCGGCTAGCAGACGTTCCTGCAGGTCTTCCGACAGTCCTTGGTATGTCTTGCCACCCCAGGGGCAAGGTTCATCCTGCAGGAAACTGGGAAACCTGGCCCGCGGATCACTAATGTCAAACAGAGGAAAGGCCCCTTCCATAAACTGGTGAAGGGACGTCATCCTCTGTTGACCGTCGATAATGTCGTAGGACTCCCGCGTCAGTCCCGCCGCTTCTGTTTTCCTGTAATGGAGATAAATGGTCGGTAGCTGATATCCGCGCATCACCGAGTCGATCAGTTTCTTTCGCTGGGATGGACTCCACGCCTCACCCCTCTGGTACTCAGGGTTCGCCTGAGCCATCCCATTCTTGCTGAGGTCTACTAGGTCTCGGACGCTCAGAAATCTTCGAGCGGTTTCCAAGAGACAGTTTCTCCTCGCTCCATTTGCCTATTGCCCCAGTCATCCAGCCAAAGCAACCGGACGAATCCATATGCCCTGCGCGTTCGCGAACGCGCTCACGTCCTTGGCGAGTTCCAGCTTGTGCTTCCTGTCGTCAAGGTGCTAGAGCGCCTGCTTGAAGTCGAGCCAGTCACTCTCCGGGGTTCCTCTGATCTCGGCAATGCCAGACGTGCCACGGCCAAGCGCGGCATACAGTTCTGGGCTCGCTGAGATGGACAAGGGGCTGCCTCCGGCGTCCCCGGCCCGGGAGTCGCACCCGCGCGGGCACGCTTCGCCGAGTTTCGGGCACCGTAGGCCACCGCAGAACGGGGCGCAATCGGACCTGCGCATCATGACATGACTCGTCATCGATTCGAAAACGACGCTCAACGGGATGAGAAGGGACGCTCCGGGACGGGCTCGGGGGCTCGTGAGGACATACTCTGCCGTATGAGCGTCAGCGAACTCGGTGAGGCGCCCGGTCATCTCCAGGATCACTCCCCGGATGTCGCTCAGCATGTCATCCTCGTCGCTCCGGTCGGCGTCAGGGGTCGCAGCGCTGGCACTCGTAGATGTGGCGGCCGACCTCACGGGCGACTCTCAGTGCCCCTCCTTGAGTCGAAGCGGGCCGTGCCACTACCCATCGCGTGCCCGCTTTCGCTGGGGCACATGGCAGGGGCCCCCCGGCCTGATGGACCGTCGCCGATCGGGTCGGCCTGTTTCCGTTGACGTAACTGACAGAACTCGTGAAGACTCCCGGAGGGCTCCGAGCGCGTGGGGCTTCCCGCTCCGTTGCGATGGCGGCCAAAGCATGGAGTGCCTGTGACATCACCTACACACATGTCGGCAGCCGCGTTCGCCGCCAGTTGGCGCCAGAACGCGCGCCGCGAGCGCGCCTCGTCGCAGTCGCACTTCATCGACCTCTGCCGACTGCTCGGCGTGCCGACGCCGAACGAGGCCGACCCTGCGGGGGAGTCGTACACGTTCGAGGCGGGCGCGGAACGCCTCAGCACCGGCCGGCGTGGCTGGGCCGACGTCTGGAAGCGCGGTTACTTCGGTTGGGAGTACAAGGGCGCGCACGCAGACCTCCGCGCCGCGTACCGCCAGCTCATCGACTACCGCGAGGACCTAGAGAGCCCGCCGGCGCTCGTCGTCAGCGATATGGACCGCATCGAGGTCCACACCAACTTCACCGGCACCCGCCCCGTCGTCCACGAAGTCACGCTCGACGACCTCGCCGAGGGCGGAGACCGCACCGCCGAGGCGCTGCGCATCCTCCGCGCGGTCATGCTCGACCCGAGCGCGCTGCGGCCCGAGCAGACGCCCGCCGAGATCACGCAGATCGCCGCGGCGCGCTTCGCCGAGATCGCGCAGTCCATGCACGAGCGCGGGCACGAGCCGGAGGCGGTCGCGCACCACCTCAACCGCGTCGTCTTCTGCCTGTTCGCCGAGGACGCGCGGCTGCTGCCCGAGCGCGTGCTCACGGAGATGATCGAGTCGCGCCGGGGCGACCCCGAGGCGTTCGACCGCGCCCTCGCCGACCTATTCCTGCGCATGTCGGACCGCGACGCCGACCGCTTCTACGGCAACGTGCGCGTTGAATGGTTCAACGGCGGGCTCTTCGACGACGCCGAGGTGATCCCGTGCACCCGCGATGAGCTGCGGGCGATGCACGACGCGGCGCTGCTCGACTGGTCGCGGGTGGAGCCGGCGATCCTCGGCACGCTGTTCGAGCGCGGGCTCGACCCCGACAAGCGCGGCCAGCTCGGCGCGCACTACACCGACCACGAGAAGATCATGATGGTCGTCGAGCCCGTGGTGCTCGACCCGCTGCGCCGCGAGTTCGCGGCGATGCAGGCGCGCGTCGAGGAGCTGGCTGGCGGCCAGGAGCCGAGCCCGCTCACGCTCGAGGGCCGCCGCCGCGAGCGGCTCCCGGCTTGGGAGAGGGAGGCCGAGGCGGCCTGGCGCGCGTTCGTCGATCGGCTACGGGCGGTGCGCGTGCTGGACCCGGCGTGCGGGTCGGGGAACTTCCTGTATGTGACGCTGCGGCTCCTCAAGGACCTAGAGCAGGAGGCTATCCGCTGGGGCGCGGAGCGGCTGCGCATCCCCGGCCAGTTCCCGCAGGTGGGGCCGCACAACGTGCTGGGAATAGAGAAGAACGCGTACGCGAGGGAGCTAGCGGGCGTGTCCATCTGGATCGGGCATATCCAGTGGATGCTGGACCACGGCTACGGGGCCCCGAGTGACCCGGTGCTGCAGCCCCTGGACAACGTCGAGCTGCGCGACGCGATCCTTTCCTGCGACGCCGAGGGCGCCCCGATCCCGTCCGTCTGGCCGGAGGCAGAGTTCGTCGTCGGCAACCCACCGTTCTTGGGTCGGAAGTTGATGCGCTCATCACTTGGTGACAACTACGTAGACAGACTGGACCGCGCGTACGGGCGCGTGATCCGGGGCCTGTCCGATTACGTGTGCTATTGGCATGAGGTAGCTCGCCGTCAGATTGTCGACGGTACCGCTGCGCGTGTCGGCCTTCTTGCCACGAACTCCATCCGTGACGGCGCCGGGCGTCGCACCTTGGAACGGATCAAGGGAAGTGGCGACATTTTCATGGCCTGGTCGGACGAGTCGTGGATCGTTGAAGACGCCGCGGTCCGCGTCTCGATCATCGCTCAGGACGATGGTTCCGAGGCGCAACGCACGCTGGACGGGCTGCCAGTCAACGCGATCAACTCCGACTTGACCAGTGGTCCCGACTTCACCAACGTCGAGCGACTGCCTGAGAACCGCGGCGTCTCCTTCATCGGCGATCAGAAGAACGGCTCTTTCGACATCAGTCGTGAAACGGCTCGCGAGATGCTGAAACAGCCCACTAACATCAACGAGCGCC
The DNA here is from genome assembly GCA_026713865.1 of Chloroflexota bacterium. Taxonomy (GTDB): domain Bacteria; phylum Chloroflexota; class Dehalococcoidia; order UBA2979; family UBA2979; genus VYDC01. The sequence goes on from JAPONQ010000030.1 coordinate 24,745, forward strand.
CTAATTCCGGTGTGATCTTCCCGTGGGTGAATGGCAGGGACATCGCAGGCAGGTCTCTCGACGCATTTGTCATCGACTTCGGAACGACGACGACGGAGGCGGACGCAGCCGCATGGGAAGCTCCGTTCGCACACGTCGCCAGGCACGTGCGGCCCGAACGGGAGGTGAGTCGACAGAGGAATCGCCGTGAGCGCTGGTGGCTGCACGGAGCAATGGCAGTGAACATGCGCGAAGCACTGGCGACTTTGCCCCGCTTCATCGTTACCCCAATCACGGCGAAGCATCGGCTCTTCGGTTGGTTCCCATCTCCGGCCATGCCCGGAAGCACAGCAGTCGCGATCGCGCGGGAGGACGACTACGCGTTCGGGGTGCTGCACTCGCGGGCGCACGAGCTATGGTCGCTGCGCATGGGGACGTGGCTCGGCGTCGGCAACGACCCGCGCTACACGCCCACGTCCACGTTCGAGACGTTCCCCTTCCCGTGGCCCCTCGACACCCCCGACGAGGCGCTGACCGACGCGCAGCGCGCGCACCGCGACGCCATCGGCGAGGCGGCGCGCGCGCTCGACGAGGTGCGCCGGCGCTGGCTCAACCCGCCCGAGCTCGTACGCGAGGAGCCCGACGTGGTGCCATCGCTGCCGCCGCGCCTGCTCCCCGTCGACGATGAGGCGGAGCAGCAGCTAAAGCGGCGCACGCTCACCAACCTCTACAACGCCCGCCCGACGTGGCTCGCCCACCTCCACCGCGACCTCGACGCCGCAGTGTTCGCCGCCTACGGATGGCCGGAGGCGGGGGAGCCGGACGCGCTGGGGGCCGAGGATCTGCTGGAGCGGCTGCTGGCGTTGAACCTGGAGCGCGCGTGACGGTGGCCGTCATCGACGCGGTCCGCGGCCGTACGCGGTGCGGGTGATCCATCCCGCGAGAGAGGCTGCGCTCCGCTCTATGTTCGAGTGCGTTCTGAGGTAGACCGGCCGGCGAGATGCTGCCAACGTGTGTGTAGGGACGGCGACTCACCGGGTGCCTCCGGCCCGGACTCTGCCAGCGCTTGGAGCTTGATGCCCAACCGAATGCGCAGCCGAGTTCTGTTCCTCGATGACTCCGGGAAGCCCGGAGCTCGTGACGCCACGAAGGCCGTTGTCATCGGCGGGTTCTCCATCCCATCAGAGAACGTCCCCACCCTGAGCCGCAGAATCGCGGGCGCGAAGTCGCGCTTCTATCCGAACCGTGGGGATCCCGCCAACTGGGAAGTGAAGGCCAGGCGGACGCTCGTACCGAACGAGTGGAAGCGCTCAAAGAACCGTCAGTTCCTCGCCGAGGCCATGCGCATTCTGGGCGACCTCGACTGCACCGTATACACGGTCAGCATCGACAAGCGCCGGCTCATGCACCCGATGGAGCTCCGCACGACCGTGCCGCTGCAGATCCAGAGGCTTGTGGAGCACTTCTCGGTGGAGTGCACGACGCGGCACGAGATGGGTCTCATTGTGTCGGACTGGTCGAACCACGACCTCGATGCCCATGCGAGCCAGAGCGTGGGGAGCTTCGTGATCTCGCGCCACATGCCGCTCCACCCCACCGTCTACTACGCAAACTCGTTGAACTCTCATCCCATCCAGGTAGCGGATCTCATAGCGGCTGTCCGACGCCGAGCGATCGAAGGCGATGCGAATCTCCAGCCACTCGACGATCAGCTCGCGGCCATCACCGGTCCGCACCGCATCGCGGCTACCACCCACACCGGTCGGCCGTACACCAACAGAATCGTTCTAATCTGAAACAGTTTACAAACGCGGGTGAGGAGCCTAATATCAGCAGAGCCAGCCGGTTCGGCTAGTAGGCGTAAGCCGAATGCAGCCGACATACCGTGGCAATGGGACCCCGGAACGCACGGGGTCCCTTTTCTTTGCCCAGAGCCGCCTGGACTTGAGCTGTCTGATAGTAGTTGCCAGTTCCCGCGCGGCACCACGCTCGCTCGATCGATGCCGCCCGCCCCCGAGTTGAGGGGGTCCTCGTGAGAAAACCAACCGGTCTCGGGCGCATCCCGCTCTTCCTGCTCGTAATCGGCAGGGGTCCGCTCGCGCCGGCCGGGCGAACGCCTGAACTCCCCGGTCAGTCGTCGACGGAGAAGACCACGACGGACAGCAGTTCGAGTTCGGCAGACGGCTCCGGCATCTCGTCGAGTTCGCGGACTCGCAGCCCGAGTTCGTCCCTGAGGTTGCGGCCGCGCCCGCGATGCAGCCGTCTGATCCGATCATCGGAGGCGCCTGCGGCGAGTTCGTCCGCGCGCGCTACGCGCGCGTCGTACGTTCTCTGAACCGTCGCCTTGCGGACCGCCAGGCGGTCGGCGAGCTGCCCGCGCTCGAGCTCCTCGATCGAGCGACGACGTTCGTCGGCATGGCGGAGCGCGATCTCCTCGAGCTCCCGGAGGGTCGCTTCGTCAAGCGCCGGCGGCGTCGCGGAAGCCGCCCCCGGCAGCTCTCCCATCAGTACGTCGTCCAGGTCGCTGCAGTGCTCCCCCGTTCCGATCGAGATCGTGATCGGAAGCGCTCTCAAGGTGGCCCCCGCTCATGTCTCTCTCGTCGTCACATACGCCGATGCGCGGACATATCCGTTCGCGCGTATGCGTACGTTCCTCTGCGCTTGCTTCGCCGCGCCGTGACCGGAATCGTGGGGCCATCTTGGGGACATGTTGGCTGGTACGGCATGGGACGCGAGTGCATGAGAGATGACATCACTCGTCATAAGACGCACACGCCAGATACGAACACAACGCCTAACGGGATGAGAAGGGACGCTCCGGGACCGGCTCCGGGGCCCTGTCACGGTGGAGATCGTCGGTTCGAATCCGATCGGGGTCGCCACTCTCCCAACCTGGAATCGAACCCTGGACCCCGCGGATCGTGCCGCGAGGATCGTCGCATCACTCGCACACAGCCTGGCTGTGTACGGCGTCAGTCCGGCCGGGAAGCGGACTCCGCGCGGTCGAGGTTGCGGGCGGTGTTGATCAGGCCCATGTGGCTGAATGCCTGCGGGAAATTGCCGAGCATCTCGCCGCTTCCCGGCTCGATCTCCTCGCTGAACAACCCCAGATCGTTCCCGTGACTGAGCAGCGTCTGGAAGATCTCCCGCGCCCGGTCGACCTCGCCGAGGAGGATCAGGTTGTCCGCCAGCCAGAAGGTGCAGACGGTGAAGGTCCCCTCACCGCCGGCCAGCCCGTCCTCGTACCCGCGGTAGCGGTACACGAGGCCCTCGGGCGAGGTCAGCTCACGGCTGATCGCCCGGATCGTCGACTCCATCCGCGGATCGGTCGCCCGGATGAACCCGAAGAGCGGTAGCAGCAGGTTGCTCGCATCCAGGTTCTTGCTGCCGTACGCCTGCACGAAGGCGCCGCGATCGCCGTCGTAGCCGCGTGTCAGCACCTCGTCGCGGATCTCGGCGCGCACGCGCGCCCACAGATCGACGTCGCCCGGCATATCGAGCGAGCGCGCGGCCTTGATCGCGCGGTCCAGCGCCACCCAGCACATCACCTTGGAGAAGACGAAGTGCTGGCGGCCGCCGCGCGTCTCCCACAGGCCCTCGTCCGGTTCTCGCCAGTGGTCGATCACGAAGGCGGCGACGTGCCGCAGGAAGTCCCAGTACTCGGGGTCCATCTCGCCGCCGAAGATGCGGTAGAGATGCGCCGAGTCCATCACCTCGCCGTAGATGTCCAGCTGGAACTGCGAGTACGCGCCGTTGCCGATGCGGACCGGCTTCGAGCCCCGGTAGCCGTCGAGCTCCGGCAGTTCGATTTCCGTCAGCCGACGCTCGCCGCCGAGCCCGTACATGATCTGGAGGTCGCGCGCGCGCCCGGAGGTGCTCCACTCAAGCCAGTTCTTGAAGTGCCGGGCCTCCTCCCGGTAGCCGAGGATGGAGAGCGCGTAGAGCGCGAACGATGCGTCACGGATCCAGGTGAAGCGGTAGTCCCAGTTGCGCGGGCCCCCCACCGCCTCCGGCAGGGAGGTCGTGGCGGCCGCGACGAGCCCGCCGGAGGGCGCGTAGGTCAGTGCCTTCAGGGTGAGCGCGGATCGCATCACCTCGTCGCGGTAGGCGCCGTCGTAGCGGCACCCGGCGGCCCACCCCTCCCAGAAGGCGCGGGTCTCCGCCAGCAGTCTGTCGGGGTCGCCGTCGGCGACGGCCGACGGGCGCGAGTGGTACGTGACGGCGGCGCTCACGCGCTCGCCGCTGCGGAGCCGTCCATCCGCGAGGAAGCCGTCGTCGGCGACGTCGCGCATCGGTGCGCTGCAGTAGACGGCCAGCGCGTCGGCACCCCCATGGGCCACGCCGTCGTGCTCCCCGTTCAGCGTCACGTGGGGGATGATCGTGCCGTAGTCGAATCGGGGGCGGCAACGCATGCTGAACCGCACCTCGCCGCTGGTGCATTCGAGCGTCCGCACGATTTGATGGCTAGCCTCGACGGCTCGCGGGTCATGCGGGTTGTCGCTGCGCACCGGCATCCAGTCGGTCAACCGTGCCGAACCCCCGTCCGCATGGAAGGTGGTCTCGATGATCTTCGTGTTGGGAAGATATCGACGCTCGGTCGTGTGCACCCCCTGCGGGGCGAGCTGGAAATAGCCGCCGCGCTGCCAGTCCAGAATGCGGCTGAAGACCGCCGCGCTATCGAACCTGGGGAAGCAACACCAGTCGATGGATCCCGCACTCGAGACGAGCGCACCGGAGTGCAGGTCGCTTATCAGCCCGTAGTCCCCGATGGCTGGTTGCGCGCCGTGGCTGTTCACGAGATCCGCGTCTCCGGGTCATGGATCGTGGCGAGCACGGTGTCTGCGCACGCCCAGCGTCAACTGGTGAAGGCGCCCGCCGGCCCCGGCCGCCCGCATGCATTCGCCACATTCCCGCGGCGCCTTCCTGCCCGGTGACCATACCGCACGTGTGTCCCCTTCGCGGAGGATCCGGACGCGACTTCGGTGGTACGGCGTGGGACGAGAGGGTGCGGGCGTTGCCTATACTCGACCGCGATGTCGGCTCCGCATGCCACGCCAGTTGAACGCGCCGTGCGACGCCTCGCGCGGCGATGGCTGCCACGCCGACTGCGGGCCGAGACCGTCCGCCTGCGCCGCTCGCTCCACGACCGTCGCGGTGGCACTCCCTTCGCCGACGGACGCGGCTCGCACGAGGACTTCTTGTACGCCTTCGAGGGCTACCGCCTACCGCTGGAGATCTACCCCGGCCAGGAGCACCTGGCGGATGGAAAGCGCCACAACCAGCGTCTGATGGCCGAGTCCCTCGACGGCGCGCGTGTCGAGCCCGGCGAGGTGCTCTCGCTCTGGCGCCGCAGCGGCCGGCCGAGCACGGCTCGCGGCTATCTGGATGGAGCGGCGATCGTCGGCGGCCAACTCATGACCGAGGCCGGCGGCGCCACCTGCCTCCTCTCGACCGTGCTCTACAACGCCGGATTGCTCGCCGCACTCGAGATCGTCGAGCGGCACGCGCACTCGGTCGACCTCTACGGCGAGGCGCGCTACTTCGAACTCGGGCGCGACGCGACGATCGACTACGGAGTGCTCGATCTCCGCTTCCGCAACCCCCATGCCTGGCCGGTGCTGTTCGAGATCTCCTCGGATGATGCCGAGGTCCACGCCGTCTTCCGCGCCCCGCGGTCCGACCTCCCGGCCGTTGCGATCGAGGTGGAGCAGCCCCAGCAGGAGGGGGGCCTGCTCTCGGCGCGGACCCTGCGGCACGTCACTCTTACGGGCCGCGACCCGCGCGTTGAGGATCTCGGCTGGTCCCGCTATCGCATCGCTGGCGCCTCACCGCATGCCGCCCCGCATGAGCCTCGGTCTCCTGAACCGGGTGTCTCGCGAGCCTGAAGGACCCGGCTCGCGACAGTCGAGCGCCGCGCACCCCAGAGCGGGCCTGTGACGCGCAATCGCCGCCGGCGACCGCGCCACCGCGCGGGCCACTACCGCTGCGCTCGATCGCTCCCGCATCGGCGTTGAGCCTTCATCCGGCTCGCGCCCCGAGCGCCGCGCGGATCGCTCGGGCGGCCTCCTCCTGCGCCGCCCGTGCCTTGTCGAGGAGGAGCGCCATGTTGAAGAACCCGTGGAAGACGCCCTCGTAGTGCCGGTGCACCGTGGGAACACCAGCCTCCCCGAGCCTCCGGGCATACGCCTCGCCCTCCCCGCGCAGCAGGTCGTACTCGGCCGTGATGACGAGCGCGGGAGGGAGCCCGGCCAGATCGTCCGCGTGAAGGGGCGACGCGTAGGGCTCGTGCGCCTGCTCCCTCGACTCCAGGTACTGATCCCAGTACCAGTACATGTCCCGGCCCGAGAGCAGATGCCCGCTGCCCGGCTCCGGGGGCGAGCCGGCCAGGAAGTCGCGATCGATGACCGGATAGACCAGCAGCTGGAAGGCGATCGACGGCAGGCCGCGGTCCCGTGCCATCAGCGCGACGACCGCGGCGAGATTGCCTCCGGCGCTGTCGCCCGCGATTGCGACCCGGGAGGGGTCGACGCCGATCTCCGCCGCGTGCTCGGCCGTCCATCGCGTCGCGGCGTAGCAGTCCTCCGCAGCCGCGGGGTACTTTGATTCCGGGGCGAGGCGGTAGTCGACGGAGATCACGGTCGCGTCGCTGCCGTTCGCCAGCGCACGGCACAGGTCGTCGTGCGTGTCCAGATTGCAGAGCACCCAGCCGCCCCCGTGGAAGTAGACGACCGCTCCCCCGGAGCGGCGCTGAGGCGTGTAGACGCGGATCGGCAATCCGCCGCCCGGCCCCGGGATGAGGCGGTCCTCGACGCGGGCCACCGGTTCCGGGTCGCCGACGAGCCCGGCCATCGCCGCCGCCCGCTCGAGCGTTTCCGCGCGCGCCTGCTGTGCGCTCTTGGTGTGGTTCGGGACGGCCCGCTGATGGGCCGTCATCTTGAGTACCGCCTCGGCCTGTGGGTCTAGCGGCACGTCGATTCCCGGTCAGGCGCGCCGCGTACCGGTCCGGCGATCGCCGCGCCGCTCACGGTTCGTCCCGTGCCGGCACCCGGCGTCCGCACGCCGGTCGGTACCCCCGCCGGGTGAGAGCGTCCTCGTCCCGGCGCCCGGCACGTCCACCGCGATGACCCTCCGCTCGACTCCCGATCCGTCTCCACGACGACGGCCGCTACCTCTGCCCGAGACCAAAGCCCCCGATCAGGGATCCCTCGCCGCGACTGCTCCCGCCGGCCGTCGGGGCGTTCGCGAGGATGCGGTTCGCGAGCCGGGAGAACGGGAGCGACTGCAGCCAGACCCGCCCGTGGCCGGAGAGGCTGGCCAGGAAGAGTCCCTCACCGCCGAACACCATCGACTTGAGGTTGCCCGCCCGCTCGATGGAGTAGTCGATGCCGGGCTCGAAGGCGACCAGGCACCCGGTGTCGACGCGGATCGTGTCCCCCTGCAGCTCCTTCTCGACCACCGTGCCGCCGACCGAGAGGAAGGCCATGCCGTCGCCGTTCAGGCGCTGCAGGATGAATCCCTCGCCGCCGAACAGGCCGGTCCCGAGGTTGCGCCGGAAGGCGATGTCGATCTTCGTTCCCAGCGCGGCGCAGAGGAAGGCATCCTTCTGTGCGAGAACGGTGCCGCCGAGTTCGGCGAGGTCGACGGGGAGGATCGTGCCCGGGAACTCGGCGGAGAACGCGACGATCTTCTTGCCCCGTCCGTCGTTCGTGAAGTGCGTCAGGAAGAGCGACTCCTGCGCCAGCGCCCGCTTGCCGGCGTCCTTCAGCCGGCCCCAGAGCCCCTGATCGGGGTCGGCGCCGTCGCCGAGCTTCGTCTCGAAGCGGACGTCCGAGTCGAGGAACATCATCGCCCCGGCCTCGCCGATCACCGTCTCACCGGGATCGAGCTCGACTTCGACGAACTGAAGGTCATCGCCGACGATGCGGTAGTCGATCACGTGACTCTGTCTGACCACAGCAGTCCCTCCTCCGGTGCGCCCCCCGCAACGATCATAGCGCGGTGCCGTGACCACCCCGGTCGCGCCTTGCGAGAGCGCGAGGCGCCGGCTCCCCCTCGCTGGGCGCGTGCGCGGGCCGCCGCGCCCCCGGAGGCGACCGGGGCCGGCCCGGGTCGACGCGGTACGCGGCCCGCTGCGGCCGGGCTGCGGCCGGGCTGCGGTCGGAGAGGCCGGCGCTGCTAGAGGCCGGCCTCCTCGTGCAGGAAGCTCTTCACCTCGGCCGACCAGAGGGGAAGATCGAGGCTCCAGCTGAACTGGTTCGGTGCCGGGGGCCGGATCCCGCGCGCGTGCCTGAGGGTCGTCAGGAAGCGCTCGTGCGAGCGCCCGAGGTTCGACTGCGTACCGTGGATGACCAGCGTCGGGGCCTGGATGCGCTCGGCGGCGCTCCAGGCGTCGTAGTGGCAGATGGCCCACGGGGCTGCCCCGTGCCAGCCCATCCCTTCGTAGACGGCCGGCTGCTCGCCCTGGTTCGCCTTAATCTCGTCGATCACCGACTGTCGCATCTCGTGGGCCGTGCGCGTCGCACCCTCCCGGGCCGCGTGGACGTCACGCCAGATGTCGGCGAGGTGGCTTCCGTCTGCGCTCTCGCCCTCGCCCGTGTGCACGCTCTTCATCGCCTGCAGCCGGGCCGGCGTGTTCCAGTTGAACGGCTCCTCGAGGATCGCAGCGCTGACGCGGTCCGGCCATTCGGCGGCGACGCAGGCGGCGATCACAGCGCCGGTGTGCGTGCCGAAGACGGCGGCCTTCTCGATGCCGAGCCCGTCGAGCACCCAGATCGCGGCCTGCGCGAACTGCTCCGTGCTGGTGTAGGGCTCCGGTGGGCGATCGGAGTCGCCGTAGCCCATCGTCGACATCGCGACGCAGCGAAACTCGTCCCGCAGGTAGGGGAAGGACCTGGACATCTTGGCGGAGGACTCGGGCGTCCCGTGGATCATGAGGATGGCGGGGCCCTCACCCGCCTCCCGGTAGTCGATGTTCCCGTCAGGGCTGTGCACGAAGCCACGCTTCACGTACTCGATGCTGCTCGCCGTCACCGGCCTCTCCTTCCCTCGGCGGCCGGCCCGGGCCGACCTCCCGCGCGATGCTACCGCGCCGGGCCGCCCGGCCGCCCGCTCCGCCGCTGCGTGTTGTCCCACGAGCGCATGCGCCGGGGGTTGATGCGCGCCCAGATCAGGCCGGGGCGCGGCTCCGAGGGGAGATCCTCATCGCCCGCGCCCCGTTTGTGCGCGGCGATCCGCGAGAGGCGCAGGACCTCCGCGGGCTCCTCGACGAGTTCCGCATCGCCCTCGATCAGAAGGCCGCGCAGATCGGTCATCTCCTCGCCGCCCTCAAGCAGCAGCGCGACCTCCGGGCGCCGCCGGAGATTGGCGAGGCGCGCCCCCCGGGCGTTGACGAAGACGGCGTCGCCGTCGCGGTAGTAGGAGAGCGGAACCGCGTGCGGGTAGCCGCCCGGGCCGACGGTGGTGAGGATCGCCCAGCGCGGGCCCGCGTCGATGAAGGCGTAGGCCTCCTCGCGCGTCATGGCGGCCATCGAGGCACCTCCCCGTGCTTCGTGCGGAGCCTACACGCTGGGAGGGCGGCCTTGGCGCGGTCGCGCGCGAGATCGCCGCCCCGTCTCGGGCGATCACTCGGCGGATCGCCGCACGGGAGCCGCTCAGCGGCCGGCGTCGCCGCCCGGGGGGTCGTGCGCGCCCTCGAAGTAGAAGGCATGCACGTTGCGGAAACGACTCCCCGAGCGGAAGAGCAGCCCCGGCTCGACGCCCCGCAGCGAGGAGGGGACGAGGTGGGTGCGCGAGGGGTAGAAGAGGACCGCGCTCGCCGCCTGCTCCACGAAGCGCTCCGCGAACGCGGCGTAGAGGGCGCGCCGCTCCGTGACGTCGAGCGTCCGGCGCGCGCCCTCGAGCATGCGGTCCGATACCGAATCCTGGTACGAGGCGACGTTGCGCCCCGGCGGCGGGATCTGCGAGGTGTGCCAGCCGCTGTAGGGATCGGGGTCGACGCCGGACTCCCAGCCGAAGAGCGCGAGGTCGTAGTCGTGGAAGCCGAGCCGCGCGCCGACGAGCTCGAACGCAGGCAGCGGCTCCACGGTCAGCTCGAGCCCCTGCGCGCGCAGCTGCCCGGCGACGAGCTCGGCGAGGGCCACCCGCTCCGGCTCCGCGTTGGTGATAAGTGTGAGCGAGAGGACGCGGCCGGCCAGGGCGAGCTCCCCGTCCGCGTTTCGGAGCCAGCCGGCCGCGGCGAAGCGCTCCGCCGCTTGCTCCGGCCCCGGCGCGGAGACGGGAGAGTGCGCCCAGGAGTGCGGGACGATCGGGGAGATGCCGGCCGTTGCGCCGGGCACGAGGGCGAGCAGGGCATCGCGGTCGATGGAGGCGGCGATGGCGCGCCGGGTGGCGGGGTCGTCGAGCGGGGGACGCCCGTTGTTGATGTAGAGCAGTGTGAAGCCGTTCCGCGGCAGCGCGAGGGCCCGCAGGTCGGGGCGCCGCTCGAGCACGGCGGCCGTCTGGCGGTGGCGGCCCTCCTCCAGCAGCGCGCCGTCGAGCTCGCCGCGGACGAGCGCCTCCTCGAGCGCGGTCGCGTGCGCGAAGAAGCGCAGTTCTATCTGGTCGATCGCCGGGGCTCCGAGGTGGTAGCTGGGGTTGCGCTCGAGGAGGGCGCGCTCGGGAGAGAGCTCGACCAGCCGGTAGGGACCGCTCCCGACCGGCGCCCGGTGGAAGGGCGACTCGAGCAGTTCGCGCACGGAGAGGCCGGAGAGAAGGTGCTCCGGCAGCACTCCGAGATCGGTCTGGACGAGGAAGTCGGCGCGCGCCTCGGGCAGGCGGAAGATCACCGTGCGCGCATCCGGCGCCTGCAGCTCGACGCCTCTCCAGCGGAGCGCGAGCGTCGCCGCGCCCTGGAAGCCCGGCTGCTGGACTCGGCTGATGGTGAAGGCGACGTCGGCGGAGTCGACGCGCTCCCCATCGTGCCAGTAGAGATCGCTACGCAGCCGGAAGCTGTAGGTGCGGCCGTCCGGTGTCACATCCCAAGCCTCCGCGAGGTCGGGTCGGGGCGTGCCGTCGCCCGCGATCCGCACGAGCCCGGAGAAGAGCAGGGCGGCGAGGTCCTCGTCGGCTGCGTGTTCGCGGGCGAAGAGCGGGTTCGGGCGCTGGGGCGCTCCGACCACGCCCTCGACATAACGAATGCGAGGCGCGGGCGCCGGCGCGGTCGTGAAGCTGTACCAGCCGGCGGCCAGGGCGGTGATGCCGATGGCGAGCGTCGCCGGCAGCAGTAGCCGGGAGCGCCGGAGGTCGCGGAAGCTCACCGGCGCGTCGCTCCGCCGGCTACGACGCGGCGACGCTCCACGCGGAGAAGGCCAGGAAGACTGCGACCACGGCGATCGTCAGGCGGTGCATCCCTCGCTGCAGCCCCCGGCGGGCGCGGAAGCCCGAGTCGACGCCCCCGAGGCCGGCCCCGAAGCCGGTGCCGCGCACCTGCATCAAGACGAGCACCGTGAGCAGCACCGAGATCAGGATCTGGGCGATCGCGAGGAAGTCCCGTAGCTCCATGACCGTCGAGGCTACGCCGGGCTGCCGGGGGCGGCAACCGTCGCCCGGAGGCGGGGCTCCCGCCGGAGGTCGCGCTCCATGTAGCTGCGCAGGACGGCGGCGGCGAGTCGCTCCGCGTCGTGGCGGTAGCGGTGGTCGTAGTCCACCAGGTCGGCGAGCTCGAGGCGTGCGCCGCCGAAGTCGGCGTTGCCGTTGACCGAGACCGCCTCCGAGTGCCAGGTGTCGGGCAGCGGCTCGCCGGGGAGGTTGCTGTTCGCGAGCACCACGTCGGCCACGTCGGCCTGCCCGAGGTGGCGCCGGATCGCACCGTAGTGGTCGGCGGCGGAGAAGCCGTCGGTCTCGCCGTTCTGCGTGGCGACGTTGGCGACGTAGATGGTGTGGGCGGAGGAGGCGCGAAGAGCCTCGCGGATCCCGGGCACGAGCAGGTTCGGCAGCACCGAGGTGAAGAGGCTCCCCGGCCCGAGCACGATCAGATCGGCCTCCGCCAGCGCCTCGACGGCCTCGGGGTAGGCGGGGGCGTCGGGCGGCAGGATCTCGACGCTGTCGACGGCGATCCCGCTCTCGGGGATGCGCGACTCCCCCTCCACCACGCTCCCGTCGGAGAGATGGGCGCGCAGGCGGACGTCGGCCAGGGTCGACGGCAGGATGCGCCCGCGCACGGCGAGCACGCGCGAGGTCTCGCGGATCGCCTCCTCCATCGAGCCGGTCACGTCCGACATCGCCGCGATGAAGAGGTTGCCGAAGGAGTGCCCGGCGATGCGCTCCCCCGCGTCCTTGTCGAAGCGGTGCTGGAAGAGATCGGTCACGAGCGGCTCCGCGTCGGCGAGCGCCACGATGCAGGCGCGGATGTCGCCGGGCGGGATGACGCCGAGATCCTCCCTCAGCAGCCCGCTCGACCCGCCGTCGTCGGCGACCGTGACGATCGCCGTCAGGTTGGCGGGGTAGGGCTTCAGGCCGCGCAGCAGCTGGGAAAGGCCGGTCCCGCCGCCGATCGCGACGATGCGGGGTCCCCGGCCGCGCGTGCGCTGCTGGTAGATGCGCTCGACGACGTTCCCCCGGCGGTCGGGCGGGAGCGCCGCCGCCACCATCGACCGATTGAGCCTCCAGCCCCCGAACAGCGTGAGGCCCGAGGCGAGCGTGATGAAGAGCAGGCCGCGCGCCCAGCGGGGAATGTCCTGCAGGGTGAGCGTGGCGACCCACGGCGGAAAGGCGTAGGAGACGTAGACCTCGCGGAGCAGGTAGGCGATGCCGAGCCCCATCAGCACGACGCCGAGGAGCATGATCAGGAGCCAGCGCTTGACGTGCAGGCCGACGTAGAGCCACTTCGCGAGATGGGAACGGCTCACAGGAGGTTCACGTCACTCTCCCCCTGCCTGCTTAGCTCGCGCGGCCCGCACCGTCAATCGGCGCGACGCCGGGCGGCCCCGCAGCCGCGCCGCTACCCGTCGAGGTGGCGGCGCAGCACGCGGGCGGCGTTCTGCGGGTCGGCGCGCCCGCGGGCCTGGCGCATGAGCTGCCCGACGAGGAAGCCGATGGCGCTCTCCTTCCCGCCCAGGTAGTCGGCGACCGCCTTCGGCTGGGCCTGGATCACCTCGCGTGCCAGGCGGTCGATCTCGCCCTCGTCGCGGACCTGTGCGAGCCCGTGGGACTGCACGATCGACTGCGGCAGCTCCCCGCTCTCGAAGGCGATGTCGAGGACCTGCTTCGCGGTGGTGGCCGTGATCGTCCCCTCGGCGACGAGCCCGGCGAGCTCCGCGACGTGACCGGGGGTGAGCTGCGTGTCGCGCAGCTCGGCGTCGGAGCCGAGCGTGTTCAGGAGCCGCGCCACGTCGCCGGTGAACCAGTGCGCGACCGTCCGCGGGTAGTCGTCGCGGTCGCCGATCCCGCTCAGGCCGGAGGCGAGGTGGACGGTGCGCTCGTAGTCGTCGGCACGCTCACGGCTCTCGGTGAGCGTTCGCGCCTCGTCGGGGGTCAGCCCGTACTCCTGCTCGAAGCGGCGCCGCCGCGCCCCGGGAAGCTCGGCGAGGACGGCGCCGAGCTTCCCCACCCGCCCCTCATCGAGCAGGAGCGGCGGCAGGTCGGGCTCCGGGAAGTACCGGTAGTCGTGTGCCTCCTCCTTCGAGCGCTGCGGCGCGGTCTCCCCGCTCGCCTCGAGGTAGCCCCGCGTCTCCTGCACGATGCGCTCCCCGGCCTCGAGCGCCGCCCGCTGGCGGCGGATCTCGCTCTCGATCGCGCGCCCGACGGCGCGGAACGAGTTCATGTTTTTCACCTCGACCTTGGTGCCGAGCGCGCGCTCGCCGCGTGGGCGCAGCGAGACGTTGGCGTCGCAGCGGAAGGAGCCCTTCTCCATGTCGGCGTCGGAGGCGCCGATGTAGCGCAGGAGCTGGCGCAGGGCCCGGAGGAAGGCGACGGCCTGCTGCGCCGAGTGCATGTCCGGCCTGGTGACGATCTCCATCAGCGGGACGCCGGCGCGGTTGACGTCGAGCAGCGAGCGGGCCCCGTTCTCGTCGTCGCGGTGCAGCAGGCGGGCGGTGTCCTCCTCCAGGTGGATGCGCTCGAGGTGCACCGTGCGGGGCTCGCCGTCGACGTCCACCTCCAGCGCGCCGCCCACGCAGAGCGGCTCGTCGTACTGCGAGATCTGGTAGCCCTTCATCAGGTCGGGGTAGGGGTAGTTCTTGCGATCGAACTTCGCCCGGGGCGGGATCGTGCAGCCCATCGCGAGCCCGGTGAGGACGGTGAGCTCGACGGCGCGGCTGTTGATGACGGGGAGGACGCCCGGCATCCCCAGGCAGACCGGGCAGACGTGGCTATTGGGCGCGGCGTCCCAGTAGTCGCGGGAGCAGCCGCAGAACATCTTCGAGCGCGTGGCGAGCTGTGCGTGGACCTCAAGCCCGATCACCGGCTCGTAGGCGGTGCCGGGGACCGCGGGCCCGGTCGTGGTGACAGGAATCGGACACTCCACCCGCGCGGCGCTCGCCGGTCACCGCCTCCGGGACGGCGCCGTGCCCGGGGGCGGCGGGCGGCGAGCCCGGTCCGCCCCGCCTCCGACTCTGGCCGACTCTGGCCGGCTCTAGCTGGCGCCGGCTCCGGAGCCGTACTTCTCCGGGTTGCCGATGAAGCGGTTGCGGCAGCCCATGTCGTCGAAGTAGATCCACGACCCGTCGTGGTTCCACTTCTTCTCGAGCTCCGGGGTGATCGCCTTGCCGCAGACCGGACAGGTGCGCGCTTCCGTCATCGTCTCCCCTCCCGTCGGGGGCTGGCGCCCGTACTACCCGCCGCCGTCCACGGGCTCCGCGCGTGACGTTACTACGTCGGGGACGGCCCCGCGACCGCACGCCGCCTCACGGAGGGAGCCGCGCGGCCTACACTTCCCGAATGACGTCCCGAGGAGGAAGGCGGCGCGGCCTGCCGCCCGGCGTGCAGCCGGCGCTCTTCGAGGAGCGCGCCCGCGCGTGGGCGGCCGGCGGCCAGCCCCTCGCCGCCCGCATGCGGCCGCGCACCCTCGAGGAGTTCGTGGGGCAGGAGGCGGTGGTCGGTCCGGGGACGCCACTCCGCCTGATGATCGAGCGCGACGAGGTCTTCTCCCTGCTGCTGTGGGGGCCGCCCGGCTCCGGCAAGACGACGATCGCGGCGCTGATGGCGGCCCACACGAGCCGCCACTTCGCCGACATCTCCGCGGTGAACTCCGGCGTCGCGGAGGTGCGCACGGTGGTGGCCGACGCCCGGGAGCGGCTGCGCATCGCCGGCCGGGGGACGATCCTCTTCATAGACGAGATCCATCGCTTCAACCGCGCGCAGCAGGACGTCGTGCTCCCCCACGTCGAGGAGGGGACGATCGCCCTCGTCGGCGCGACCACCGAGAACCCGTCGTTTCACGTCGTGGCGCCCCTGCTCTCGCGGGCCCGCGTCTTCCGCCTGGAGCTGCTCGGAGCCCCCGAGATCGAGACCATCGTCCGGCGCGCGCTCGCCGACGGGGAGCGCGGTCTGGGGCATGTCGATGTCGGGATCGAGGCGGAGACGATCGCCGCCATCGTCGAGATCGCGGCCGGCGACGCCCGCGCGGCGCTCAACGTGCTCGACCTCGCCGTGGCGACGGCGGCGGAGGAGGAGGGGCGGAGGCTGGTGAGCCGGGCGCTGGTGGAGTCGGCGGCGCAGCACCGCACGCTGCTCTACGACCGCGTCGGCGACGCCCACTACGACACCATCTCCGCCTTCATCAAGACCGTCCGCGACTCCGATCCCGACGGGGCGCTCTACTGGCTCGCGCGCATGCTGGAGGCGGGAGAGGATCCGCTCTTCGTCGTCAGGCGGCTCGTGATCCTCGCCGCCGAGGACGTCGGTCTTGCCGATCCGCGGGCGCTCTCGCTCGCGGTCGCCTGCCAGCAGGCCGTGCACTTCCTCGGCATGCCGGAGGCGGCGCTGCCGCTCGCCGAGGCGACCGTCTACCTGGCGCGCGCCCCGAAGTCGAACTCCGCCTACCGGGCCTACCTGAGCGCGACGGAGGATGCGCGCCGCACGCGCAACGAGCCGGTGCCGCTGCACCTGCGGAACGCCGCCACGGCGCTGATGGGCGAGTTCGGCTACGGGCGCGGCTACCAGTACGCGCACGACTACGAGGGGCACCGGCCGCCCGAGCAGGCGCACCGCCCGCCGTCGGTCGAGGGCCGGGTCTACTACGAGCCGGGAGAGCTCGGAGAGGAGGCGCGTTAGCTGTCGCGCCCCCGGGGCCGCGCCGCCCGGGCGGGCGCCCCTCCCCGTGTTGGTATCATCCGCGGCGCCCGCCGGGCGGGCCCGGGGACGAGTGGGGGAGTGAGATGGGACTACGCGACCGCACGCCGCCGACCGTCGAGGAGTACCTCGCCGATCGCGAACGCTTCAAGAACTGGGGACGCTGGGGCGAGGACGACGAGCTCGGCACCCTCAACCTGATCACGCGGGAGGTGCGCCGCCACGCCTCCACGCTGGTTCGAGACGGGCGGGCCGTCTCCTGCTCCTACCCGGTGGCGACCCGCCCGGGGCCGCGCAACCCGATGCCGGCGCAGCACTTCGTCTCCTTCGGTCCCGCCAACTCCGGCGACTACATCGGGCTCTCCTTCCACGGCGTCGTGAATACCCACATCGACGCCCTCTGCCACAACTACACGGGCCCGGGCGGCGAGATGTACAACGGCCGCCCAAGCTCTCTGGTGACCTCGGCGGGGGCCGCCGCGAACTCCGTCGACCGCATGAAGGAGGGCATCGTCACGCGCGGCGTGCTCTACGACATCCCGCGCCTGCGCGGCACCGGCTACGTCTCGCTTGACTCGCCGATCCACGGGTGGGACCTGGAGGACGCCGCGCGCGCGCAGGGGGTCGAGCCCCGCTCCGGAGACGCGGTTCTGATCCGCGGGAGCATGGAGCACTTCCTCGCCGCCCACCCCGAGTACGACCGCATGGGCGCCCCGATGCCGGGCGTGCACGCCTCCTGCCTGGAGTACCTGCACGAGCACGATGCCTCGCTGCTCGGCTGGGACATGCTTGACGCCTCGGACCAGGGCTACCCGGGCACGATCCCGACGCCCTCCGGGACGCTCGCGAGCTGGCCCGTCCACTTCATGGCGCTGCCGTACATGGGGATGCCGCTGCTCGACAACGCCTACCTGGAGCCGCTCGCCGCGGCCTGCGCGGAGGCCGGTCGCTACGAGTTCCTCTTCCTCACCGCCCCGCTGATCGTGCCGGGGGGAACGGGCTCGCCGGTGAACCCCATAGCCGTGCTCTAGGCGCCCCTCCGCCGCGAGCGCAGGTGACGCCGGGGGCGGAGGGGCCCCTGGTACCGGGGGTGGGATTCGAACCCACACGCCGCACGAGCGGCCGCGGGGTTTAAGCCCGCTGCGTCTGCCGTTTCGCCACCCCGGTCCCGGGGGGATTGTAGGCGCGTGCAGCGCCGGCGGGTCGGGGCGCCGGGAGCCGCCGGTCTAGCGTCGGGCGCGCAGGCGCAGCGAGTTGGCCATCACCGAGACCGAGCTGATCGCCATCGCGCCGGCGGCGGCGATCGGGTTCAGGAATCCCTGCTCGCCGAGCAGCGGCCGCAGCGCGAGGGGGACCTCCCCCTGCCCTAGCAGCGCGAGCGCCAAATACCCGGCGCCGGCGGCCACGGGGATCAGCGCCACGTTGTAGCCGAAGGCCCAGCCGAGGTTCTGCCGCATCGTGCGGATGGTGGCCCGCGAGAGGCCGATCGCTCGCTCGACGGCCCCGATGTCCGCGCTCATCAGCGTCACCGGGGCCGCCTCCAGCGCCACGTCGGTGCCGCCTCCGACCGCGATGCCGACGTCGGCCCGGGCGAGCGCCGGAGCGTCGTTGATGCCGTCGCCGACCATCGCGACGACGCGTCCCTCCGCCTGCAGCTCGCCGACGATGCGCGTCTTCTCCTCCGGCTGCACGCGGGCGACGACGTTCTCGATCCCGACGCGGCCGGCGACCGCGAGGGCGCTCTCGCGGTGGTCGCCGGTGAGCATCACGACGTCGATGCCGCGTGCGCGGAGCCTCGCGATCCCCTCCCGGGCCGTCGGCCGGACGGGATCGGCGACCGTGAGCAGCCCCGCCGCCGCTCCGTCCACGGCGACGAGGAGCGCGCTCTCGCCGCCCGCGCTCGCCGCCTCCGCGAGCCCGGCGAGCGGCGCCGGGTCGACCCCGCGCCCCGAGAGGAGCTCGGCCGTCCCGACCAGGAGGCGGCGCCCCTCCACGGTCGCCTCCACGCCGCTCCCGGGGATCGCGCGGAAGTGCTCCGGCCAGGCGAGCGCGAGGTCGCGCCGCTCGGCCTCGCGCAGCACCGCGCCGGCGTAGGGATGCTCGGAGCCGCGCTCGGCCGACGCGGCGAGCCGGAGCAGCTCCCGCTCGTCGAGCCGGGGCGCGGAGGCGGCGAGCGGTCGGAGGCCGGTGAGCTCGGGCCGCCCCGCGGTGATCGTCCCCGTCTTGTCCAGCACCACCGTGTCGATGCGGTGCGCCTGCTCGAGCGCCTCCGCGTCCCGGATCAGGATCCCGTCCCGCGCGCCGCGGCCGATGCCGACCATGATGGCGGTCGGCGTCGCGAGCCCGAGCGCGCAGGGGCAGGCGACGATCAGGACCGCGATCGCGTTCAGGGTCGCGAGCGTCAGGGCCGGGTCGGGGCCCAGCAGCAGCCAGGCGGCGAAGGTGACGGCGGCGGCGGCGAGCACGGCGGGGACGAAGACGGCGGCGACGCGGTCGACGAGCGCCTGGATCGGCGCCTTCGATCCCTGCGCCTCCTCGACCAGGCGGATGATGCGCGCGAGCGCCGAGTCCGCCCCGACCGCCGTCGCGCGCAGCCTGATCACGCCGGTCGTGTTGAGCGTGGCGCCGAAGACCGGGCTCCCGGCCGCCTTGGCAACCGGCAGCGACTCGCCGGTCAGCATCGACTCGTCGACGGCGGAGGCGCCGTCCAGCACCTCCCCGTCCACCGGGATCTGCTCGGCCGGCCGCACGATCACGATGTCGCCGGGCCGCACCGCCCGCACCGGGATCTCGTACTCCTCGCCCTCCTCCCAGACGCGTGCGAGCCGGGGCCGGAGCGCTATCAGCCGCCTGACCGCCTCGCCGGTGCGCGCCTTCGCACCCGCCTCCAGCAGGCGCCCGAGCAGCACCAGCCCGATGATCGCCGCCGCCGTGTCGAAGTAGACCGCGGTCTCCACGCCGGCCGCCCGGAAGAGACCGGGCGCGAAGGTGGCGAGCAGCGAGTAGCCGAAGGCGGCCGTGGTGCCGGCGGCGATCAGCGTGTTCATGTCGGCGGAGCCGTGCCGCCCCACCCGCCACGCGGCGCGGTAGAACTGCGCGCCGGCCCAGATCTGGACCGGAAGCGCGATCGCGAAGAAGAGCGGGTGCAGGACGCGGGCCGGGATCGCGTCGAGCCCGGGGATCCAGCGCGTGGCGGGCATCGCCGCGACCAGCACGATCGCGCTCGCGAGCGCGTAGGCGGTGCGGCGCCGCAGCCGCGCGTACTCGGCGGCGCGCTCGCGCTCGAGCGCGTCCCGCTCCTGTTCCTCGGCGGCCTCCCCTCCCGGAAGGCGAGCCTCGTAGCCCGCACCGTCCACCGCGGCGGAGAGCGCCGCGACGTCGACGCCGCTCGCGGTGACGGACGCCTCCTCGGTCGCGAGGTTGACGCTCGCGCTCTCCACGCCGGCGCCCCCCGAGAGCGCGCGCTCGACCCGCCGCACGCAGGAGGCGCAGGTCATGCCCCGCACGGCGAGGCGGATCTGGCGTCCGCCGCCCCCCAGGGCCGGCAGGGGACCATCCCCGGCGGTCATCGCGTCCCCCCCCGCGCCTCGAGCCGCCGGCCTCAGCGGTGCGCGAGCTGGTAGAGCTCGGCGAGCTCGCCGAGGACGGGCTCGGGCTCCCCGCCGGTGATGGCGTCGACGACGCAGTGGTGGAGGTGCCCGCGGAGCATCAGCGCCTCCGCCTTCTCCAGCGCGCGGCGGACGGCGTAGCTCTGCTTGAGGACGTCGACGCAGTAGCTGTCCTCCTCGATCATCCGGCGGATCCCGTCGAGGTGTCCGCGCGCGTAGGCGATGCGGCGGAGCGACTCCGCCCGCGTCTCCTGGTCCATGGGGTCTCCCTCCCGCCGCGCTGCCCTTCTCATACTCTAGCCGAACCGCCACCCGGGGGGTAGGGGTCTAGGAGGACTCGAACGCGAGGAGCGGGGCCTGCTACGATGCCGCGAGGGCGCCGGGCGTGAGCCGGGCGCCCGGGTCGAGCGGAGCCGTGCCGATGGGCTGTCCCGTCCATATCTGGGTCCCCGCCGCCGCCGCCCTCCTGCCGGCTGCGCGGATGGCGCGCACCCGTCTCCACGGCCGTCTTCAGCTGTGGCGCCGGTCCGCATCCGGGGCCGGGGAGGCCGCGCCCGGCGCGCAGCCGCCGCTCAGGCGCTACGCGCCGGTCGACCCGCACGCCCGGCGCGACTAGGCGCCTTCGAGGGAGGCCGCCGGTGGCAGCTGGCACCCGATCCCCCGGCCCGCCCGACTCGATTCTGGATCCCCGGCGGACCGCGCTGCTCGTGGTCGACGTCCAGAACGACTTCATCCACGAGGACGGCCGCTCGGGGGGGCGCACGGACGGGAACGCCGCCTTCCGCGGGATGGTCGAGGGCTGCCTCGCGCCCTTCGCTGAGGCGGCGCGCGCCCTGGGCGTGCTGGTGGTGTGGATCCAGATGGAGAACGCGCCCGAGACGATCTCCCCGGCAAACGCCCGCATCAAGCGCAAGATGTACGGCGCCGACCCCGACGATCCCTCCTCCGTCGACATCTGGGAGCGCGCCGTCTGCGTGCGCGGGAGCTGGGGCGCGGAGATCTACCTTCCCGTCGGGGAGGGCGATCTCGTGGTGCCGAAGAGCCGCTACTCGGCCTTCATCCGCACCGAGCTCGACGAGGCGCTCAGCGCCCGCGGCGTGACCACGACCGCCGTCTCCGGCGTCGTCACCAACCAGTGCGTGGAGTCCACCGCACGCGACGCCTACCAGCACGACTACGACGTGCTGCTCGTCTCCGATTGCGTCGCCGAGCGCTCTCCCGAGGCGCGCGCCTCCACCTTCTCGAACATCGAGCGCGGGTCGGGCTGGGTCTGCGACTCGGCCGCGCTGCTCGCCGCCTGGCGGGAGCGCGTCGCCCCGCCGGCCTGAGGGGCGCGAGCCCGTCCCGGCCGGCGACCGTCCTCTCCCGCTCACTCCCGGCGCGCGGCATGATGGCAGGCGCCCGCGCGCGTGCGACCGTAAGGGGGACGCCATGTCCGGAGCGCTGCCGACCACGGGACCGCTTCAGGGGGTCCGCGTGCTGGACCTCTCGTGGATCCTCTCCGGCCCCTTCTGCACGATGACGCTCTGCGATCTCGGCGCCGACGTGATCAAGGTGGAGCGGCCCCCCTGGGGCGACATGGGGCGCATGAACCGGCCGCTCCGCGACGGCGAGTCCGGCTACTTCCTCTCGGTGAACCGCGGCAAGCGATCGATCTCGATCGACCTCAAGCAGGAGCGCGGCCGGGAGCTGCTGAAGCAGCTCGTGCGCGAGGTCGACGTCTTCGTCGAGAACTTCTCGCCCGGCGCGCTCGATGACCTCGGCGTCGGCTACGAGGCGCTCTCCGCCGTCAATCCGGGGCTGATCTACGCGGCGATTTCGGGCTTCGGGCGGACCGGGCCCTGGCGCGACCGCCCCTCGCTGGACGTGATCGCGCAGGGGACCGGCGGCATCATGTCGGTGACCGGCCATCCCGGGGGCCCGCCCACGCGGCCGGGCAGCTCGCTCGGCGACATCACGGCGGGGCTCTACGCGGCGATCGGGATCCTCGCCGCGCTGCAGGAGCGCGAGCGCTCCGGCCGGGGCCAGCTCGTCGACATCTCGATGATGGACGCGCAGATGGCGATCCAGGAGAACGCCTTCATGCGCTGGGAGATCCTCCGCCAGGAGCCCCAGAAGCTCGGCACACGCCACCCGACGGCGGTGCCCTTCCAGGCCTTCCCGACCCGGGACGGCTGGGTGGTGGTGGCGCTGGCGTGGGGCGGCGCCGACCAGTGGGGGCTGCTCTGCGCGGCGCTCGGGCTTCCCGAGCTCATCGACGATCCGCGCTTCTCCTCCGCCGAGGCGAGGACCGATCACCACGCCGAGCTCGAGCCGCTCCTGAGCGAGGCCTTCCGCCGGCGCCCGACGCAGGAATGGGTGGACGAGCTGCTCCCGATGCGCATTCCCTGCGGCCCGCTCAACACGATCCCGCAGGCGGCGGCCTCCGAGCAGGCCGCCGCCCGCGAGATGATGGCCCCCGTCTCGCACCCCACCTTCGGCGAGGTGCGGCTCGTGAACACGCCGGTGAAGCTCTCGCGGACCCCCGGCGGCATCCGGGGAAGCTCGCCCGCAATGGGCGTGCACGCCCGGGACGTGCTCGCCGAGCTGCTCGGCATGGGGGAGGACGAGGTGGCGGCGCTCGTTCGGGCGGGCGTCCTCGTCACCGAGCGCGGCATTCCCGACCTGGGCTGAGGCCGGGATGGCTCCCTAGAGCCCGGGGAATTCGCGGTAGACGACCGGGCGCCGCCGGCCGCTGAAGCCCTCGGCGCGCAGGTAATGGGGCGTCGCCCGGATCACGATCGGGCGGTAGTCCTCCGGCGGGTCCGCCCGCCGCCCGGTGAGCCGCTCCCGCTTCTTGAGGAAGCGGGCGACCCGCTCCGGATCCTCGACGAGCTCGGCCGTCGCCTGCACGAACACGTTGACCGGGTCGTTGGCGCGCTCGCGCGGCTGCATCCCGCTGAAGAGCAGCCCGACGTGCGGGTTGCGGCGGATGTGCCCCGTCTTCGGCTGCACGTCCTGCGTCAGCACCTCGATGCGCCAGCCCTCCATGAAGGGGGTGACGGGTCGCATCCGCGCCAGGCCGTCACGCCGGTAGGTAAGGAGGTAGCCGGCGACGCCGTTGCAGTCGGAGAGGAAAGCGTGGATCGCCTCCCGGTGGCGCTCGCCCTCCTCGGGCGAGACGGCGCGCTCGCCGTCGTACTTGCGTCCCATCTCGCTCCCCCCGTCGCGAGCATAGCGAGCCCTCCGTCCGCCGGGTCGGCGTCGCGAAGCCCGGGCGCGCTACCGTAGGGGCGGGAGGGGGCCGCGATGCGGGGGCGTCGGCGCCGTGGGTGCGGGGCGGCGATCGTGCGGCTCGCCGGGGTCGCGGCGCTCCTGCTGCTGACCTCGTGCTCCTTCGGGCGCCCCGATGCGCCGGCGGCGACGCCCGCCGCCGCGAGCGAGGCGGCCGCTCCCCGGGCCCCCGCGCCGGCAGCGGAGCCGGCGCTCCCGCGCGCCTTCGTCACGGCCGCACCGTCGCCGATACCGGCGCCACCGACCGCCGCGCCGCCGCGCGCCGCGCCCGCCCGCAGCGACGGAGCACCGGGCGCGCCCCTGACGCGGGTCGAGGGGGAGGCGACGGTGCTGAGCGTGATCGAGCTCTCCGTGCTCGACGTGCTCGTGGCGGGCGACGTCTACCGCGTCCGGCTCGCCGGCGTCGCGCTCCCGGACATCTGGGGCGTCGTCGGCTGCTACGGCGAGGAGGCGCGGCTTCTCGCGGAGGCGCTCGCCCCGCCGGGGAGCGCGCTCCGGCTCGAGACCGCGGAGGCCGAGGGGGGCGATCTCCCCGCCGTCTACGCCTGGTCGGGCGAGGGGCTCCTCAACGAGCGCATCGTCGCGCGCGGCTACGCGCTCGTCCGCGACTCCGGCGCCGGCGGGCCGCATGCTGCGGCGCTGATCGCGGCGGAGCGGGCCGCCGCCCGCGCGATCGTCGGGCTCTGGGGCGCCGCCGTCGGCATCGACTCCTTCCGCCACGGCGTCGAGTGCGAGTCGCTGAGCGGCTACTTCTCGGCGGCCCACGTCGGGACGGCCGCGCTCGTCGACGAGGGCGTCCCCTACGGCCATCATCGCTAGCGCCGCCGGCCGCGGGCGTGGGAGGATCTCGGTATGAGCGAGCCGTCCCCCGCCGTCCCGCGCACCCCGCTGCTGCTCTACGACGCCGACTGCTCCTTCTGCTCCGCGTCGGCGCGCTGGCTCGAGCGCCGCGCCCGGCGGCCGCTCGCGATCCTGCCGATCGCCGAGGCGCCCGCTGCGGGCGTGCTGCGCGGGCTCGGGGAGCGCGAACTGTGGGCGGGCGCCCACCTCGTGAGCGCGGAGGGCCACGAGCACCACGGCGCGGCGGCGGTGACGCAGGCGCTCCGGCTCGGGCCGGGTGGACGCCTCTGGGCGCTGCTCGACTGGCCGCCCCTCGCCCCCCTGCGAGACGGCGGCTACCGGCTGGTCGCGGCCCTGCGCGGCCGCTCCGGCTGTCGCGCCTCGACCCGGGCGCCGCGCTCCCGCGGCCCGCGGGGGGACGGACCGGGCCGGCGCTGAGGCGGGGGCCGCCGGGGCGCGCTACGCTGGAGTGAGAGCGAGGAGGGCGTCCGATGTTCGGAATGTTCGCCGGTCACAGGACGACGATGCCGGCCCCCGGCGAGGCGCTGCCCGGACGGGCGCAGCGGATGCCGGTGCCCGATGCGCACTTCGTGAACGGGCACCCGCTGGAGCCGCCGTTCCCGGAGTGGAGCGAGTGCGCACTCGTCGGGATGGGCTGCTTCTGGGGGGCGGAGCGCCTCTTCTGGCAGGCCCCCGGCGTCTACACCACCGCGGTCGGCTACGCCGGCGGCCACACGCCCAACCCGAGCTACGAGGAAGTCTGCTCCGGGCTCACCGGCCACACCGAGGCCGTGCTCGTCGTCTTCGACCCCCGCGTCACCAGCTACGAGGAGATGCTGCTCATCTTCTGGGAGGGGCACGACCCGACCCAGGGGATGCGGCAGGGAAACGACGTGGGGCCGCAGTCCCGCTCCGCTCTCTACTGGTCCTCCGAGGAGCAGCGGCGAGCCGCGGAGGCGACGCGCGAGGCCTACCAGCAGCGCCTGGGGCAGGCGCGCTACGGCGCGATCACGACCGAACTCGCCCCGGCCGGGGAGTTCTACTACGCGGAGTCCTACCACCAGCAGTACCTGGCACAGAACCCCGACGGCTACTGTGGCATCGGCGGGACCGGCATCGCCTGTCCGCGGGGCGTCCTGGGCGCCGCGCCGCCGGCCGACGTAGCCGGCGGCTAGC
>JAPONQ010000031.1 GCA_026713865.1 Chloroflexota bacterium
CTGAGCGAGCTGGGCAAGTTCGGGGCGTCGCTCGTGCTCGCCACGCAGAGCCTGGCCAAGCTGGACGACCTCTCGCCCACGATGCGCGACACGCTGCTCGCCAACATCGGCTGCCTCGCCGTCTTCCAGGTGGCGGGGACGGACGCGCAGCAGCTCGTCTGGGAGCTCGACCGCGACCGCGTCTCCGTCGAGGACGTCGTCTCCCTGCCCGCGCACCACGCCTACGTGCGGGCCACCGTCGGCGGCGAGCGCACCCCCACCTTCTCGATGGAGGTGCTCAAGCCGGATGACGGGAACCCGGAGACGGCCGCGCGCATCCGCGCCGAAGCGGCCTCCTACCTGCTCACGGAGGAGGAGGTCGCCGCCCGCCGGGCGGAGGGACGGCGCCGCATCGACGCCTGGCTCGAGGAGCGCAAGAAGCGCGAGGAGGAGCGCAAGCAGGCGGAGCAGCGCCGGAAGCAGGCGGAGGCCGGAGCCTTGCCGGACGGCGGCGGCCGGGACGCCGCACCCGGCGCGCCCGGCGGCAGGGACCAGCGCAGCAAGCACTTCCAGCCGCCCACCGGCGGATCCGGGAAGGATGCGGCGTGAGCGCGGGGCGCGACCTGCTGCGCTTGCTCGGAGAGGCGCCGTTCCTCGACCGGCTGGAGGCGGCCGCGCTCTCGGGCTGGTCGCGAGGGGCGGTCTACGCCGCCTTCGCGGCGCTGGAGGAGGCGGGGCTCGTCCCCTCCCTCCCCCACGCCTCCGAGCTGATCCCATCGACGCAGCGCTACCACCTCACCTACGCCGGCCTGCGCCGCCTCGCGGAACTGGAGGAGATGGGACTAGGCGAGCTGCTGCACTCGCGCCCGCTCACGGCGCACTGGCGGCGGCTCCTGCTGGAGCGCCTCGACGGCGTGGCCTCCAGCTACCGCCTCACCGCCGCGATCGCCGACACAGCCTGGCCGCTGCGCTTCCGCTGGTACCGGGCGGCGCCCATGGACGCCGCGCTCGCACTCCCCGACGGGCGCAGCCTCTTCGTGGTGCGGGAGGGCCGGACGGCCGAGCGCACGGCCTTCGGCAAGCGGCTCTGGCGGCTGCGCGAGGGACCGCGGCCGGGCGCGTACCTCGTGCTCGTCCCCGACGCGGTGCGGCTGCGCCACACGGCGCGGCTGATGGCGCGAGCGCCCGCGCCCGCCTTCCTCGCGCTGGAAGGCGACGCGGCCGCCTCGGGCCGGGACGCGCGCGTCTGGCGCACGGCCTCGGGCTCGCCGTGGCTCTCGCTCAGCGAGGTCCTCGCCCATGTCCCGGCGGGCGGCGCGTGGCCCGCCGAGGAAGCGCTGGCGCGGCTGACCGTCGCGCGCGATCTCCGCGAGACGGAGCCGGGCGCCGCCCCGGCCTGGCTGCTCCCCTCGAAGCTCTCCCCGGCGGAGAAGCGCGTGCTCGACCTGCTCTCGGACTGGCCGTGGATCGCGCCCGCGCACCTGGGCGGGCTGCTGGGGGTCTCGGCCGGGCGCGTCTCGCAGCTAACCGGCGCCCTCGAGGCCGCCGGCCTCGCCGTCCGCGTCTCCGGCCGCCTGGCCGTCAGCGACCGCGGGCTGGCCCTGCTCGCCCGCCGCGACCGCGCCGCCGCCAACCTCGCCGTCAGGCGCTGGAGCGCCCGGCCGCTGGACCCCGCCGCACGGCCTCACTGGCGCAACGCCTCCGGCAGGCGCAGCCGCCAGCTGCTGCGCACCCTCGAGCACACCACCGCCGTGCACCGCTTCGCCGCCATGCTCGCCGGGCAGGCCCGCGCCTGCGCCGTCGAACTGCTCCAGCTCGACCCGCCGCACCGCGCCTCGCGCTACTTCCGCGACGGGGGCGTCGTGCGCTCCGTCCACCCCGACGCCTTCGGCGTGCTGCGCCGCGGCGAGCGGACGTGGCCGTTCTTCCTGGAGTGGGAGCGCCGCGCCGTCAGGCCCTCGACGATGGCCGGGCGGATCGCTCCCTACCTGCGCTACTACGCCTCGCAGCGCCCCGCCGACGACCACGGCGTGCGGCCGGCGGTGCTCGTCGTCTTCGACGACGAACTCGCCGCCCATCACTTCCTGCGCGTCGCCCGCGCGGAGCTGCAGCGCGCCCGCGTCGACCTGTCCCTGTGGGTCTCGCACCGTGCGGCGCTGGAACTGGAAGGTCCGCTGGGAAACGCCTGGCGCGGCCACGGCAGCGATCCGGCGTCCGGCCTGCCGTGCTGAGACGGACGCCGCGTCAGCGACCCGCTCTCGCGGGCGCCGCGGCCTCAGGCGGTCCGGGGCGTGGTCCGCTCTGGGCCAAAGACGGCCTCGAGGGCGCAGGAGAAGCCGGGCAACACATCGAATCCGTCGAGAGCCTCATCGCCGCTGTTCGTCAGCGTGTCGTGATCGGGCCGGTAGACATCGACCGCGCGCGCCTCCGGGTGCACGACCCAGACGAGCCGCACGCCGTGGCCCAGCCACATGTGGGCCTTGTCGTGCGCCGCGCGGCGGCTGTCCCTGGGCGACGCCACCTCGACCACGAGGTCGGGGACGACCTCCGCGTAGCCCGCGACATC
>JAPONQ010000032.1 GCA_026713865.1 Chloroflexota bacterium
CCCGGGCGGGGCCCCCCCCCCCCCCGCCCCGCCGGCCGCCCCCCCGCCGCGCGGACGGGGATCCCGTGGGGGGAGCCGGGCCCGGGAGGAGGCCCCGCGCGTCAGCGCGGCGGCTGTCCGAGGAGCCGGGAAACCGGCCGCGGCCGCCGGCCGCCGCCTGCGGACCGCTACTCCTCGGGCAGGATCTCGATGCGCCCGCGGTCACCGACCTCGTCCAGCCAGAGCCGCCCGTCGTCGCTGTTCTCGAACCAGATGTCGCGGTGGCTGCCGCGCACGGCGCTGCCGAGGTCGGTGCAGGTGTAGACGCGATCCAGCGGGTCGCCGATGACGCGGAAGCGCTGGCCGAGGTTCTCGCGCGAGCAGGCCGCGGCGCGCGGGTGGACGATGTCGCCGTTCGCCATCTGGCCGCAGAAGCCGCCGCCGTCACCGATGCCGCGTGGGATCGTCCCCTGCTCGCAGTAGTAGTAGCTGAATGTGGCCTCGACGACGGTGCCCGCCGCCTGCGGGACGCTCCCCGCCCGCATCCAGACCACCGAGTCCGGCTCGAGCACGCCGCGCTCGAGCGACTGCACGAAGGACGGCGCGCCGGGGATGTAGACGAGCTGGCGCTGCGTCGGCACGTGCAGGAAGGCGATCAGGCGCACCTCGAAGGGCTGGGCCTCGGCGAGCGCGACCGGGTCGTTGGTGCCGGAGACCCCGACCGTCAGCCCCTCGGAGGGCGGCGACGGCAGCACGTTCGCCGTGCCGCGAACCCCCTCGTCGGGCGCCTCGGGAGCCGCTCCCGGCTGCGGGCGATCGCCGAGGCGCTTCAGCAGGACGATGCTCTCCGGCGTGATGGACGAGGAGTCGAGGGTGTTCACGATCGCCGGGGCGCCGGGGATGTAGCGCAGGTAGTCCTGCGAGTCGAGGCGGTAGAGCCACACGACAGCGACCCGGAAGCCCTGCGCCGCGACCAGCTCCTCCAGGTCGGAGGTGCCGGCGCGGCCGAGGGTCAGCCCGCCGGCGGGCGGGACCGGGAGAGCGAGCGGTCCCGTCGGGACCGGCGCCGGCTCCGGCGGGACCGGGACCGGGGGGTCGGGTTCGGGCTCGGGCTCGGGCTCGCTCCCGTCGTCCTGCTCCTCCGCCACCAGGTAGTCGGCGGCCATCCAGCCGCTCAGGCCGCCGACCTCCACGCGCTCCCAGTCATAGCCGTCGGCCCGCCGCTGCTCGCCCAGCGCCGTGACGAGCGTCCCGTCGGGGATGCGGTCCAGGATGTCGGCGGCAATCGCCGGCTCCGCGCGCAGGTTGAGGCCGTCGCCGTCGGCGCTGACGGTGGCCCGCTGGCCCGCCTCCAGCGGCCCGGAGGCGGCGGTCGGGAGGGGCGGGACGGCGAGGGCCCCGAGGGCCGCCGCGAGCAGCAGCGGGAGCATCAGCAGCCGGCGCGGGGCGCCGGCCGCCGGGCGTTCGGGGGCGGGCCGTGGCATGCCGGATATGCTCTGGTGCGTAGACGTTACGCGCGAGGACAGCGCCCGCCTCCCGCCGGCGGTCTCGCAGCCGGCGCGCGGCCGGCGCCGCTCAGCCCCCCGTCAGCCGTCCGAGGAGATCCCCGACCAGCTCCGTGCGGTCGATGTTCCCGACGTGGGTCACGTACTCGTCCTGCAGCTTGTAGAGCACGATGAGCAGCCCTATAGCGACCCGGTGCCGGGCGAAGAACGCCGGCGCCTCCGATCGCTTCACGAAGGCGATGCTCGCGTAGGCGAGGAAGAGCGGCTCGAGGAAGTTCGGGAAGAGGAAGAAGACGACCTCGTCGCCGGTGAGGAAGAAGAGCGCCTGCCCGGCGGTCCGGAGCGCGAACAGGGCGAGAACGACGCGCCGCAGCGGCCAGCGCCACGCGGCGATCACCATGCAGATGTAGGTGACGTAGTCGGCCGACTTGTCGATGTTCTGGTAGGAGCCCTCGGCGAGGCCGAGCGGGATCAGGATGTCCCCGTCCACGCTGTCCAGGAGGAAGTTGGCCCACCCCGCGAGGAAGGGGAAGGGGACGAGCAGCAGCGGCAGCAGGTACTTGAGGAGGACGACGAGGGCCATCAGCGCGGCGTCGACGGCGGGCTCCCTCCTGCGGCCGGCGCTCCCCGCGCGGGGCGCGGCTCCGGGGTCGCCGGGGTCGCCGGGGCCGCCGCGCCGCCCCGGCGGGCTCTCTAGCCGGTGTCCAGGCGCGCATCCTCGACGGCCGCGACGCGGGCGCCCTCGGCGACATCGACCCACCGCAGCACGACGGTGCCGGCGACGATGATGACGAGGATGGAGCTGACGGCGACGCGCGTGTCGAAGAGGGCCGTCGCCGCGATGTAGACCATCGGGCCGAAGACCGACGACGCGCGGCCGATGAAGCCGAAGAACGAGAAGAACTCGCCGCTCCGGCGGTGGGGCGTGATCTGCGCGAAGAGGCTGCGGGCGAGGGCCTGGCTCCCGCCGATCACCCATCCCACCAGCGTGCCGAGCAGGAGCCACTGCGGGCCGACGCCGAGGCCGAGCGGTTGCCAGACGTGCTCCCTGACGAGCGAGGGCCACCAGTCGAGCGGGCCCGCACCCAGCTCCGAGGGGTGCCTGCGGCCGACGGCGGACTCGCCGTCGAGCGGACCGCCCCGGATCGCGAGCGCGTGCTCGACGCCGTCCGCCCCCCGCACCGCCGCGGCGAGCGCCGAGGCCCCGGACGGCCGCAGGCGGTCCCCCTGCTCGACGCGCCAGCTGGTGCCGCCCCACCTGAGCTCGAGGGGCTCGTCGGGGTCGGGGGTCGCCTCGACCACGTAGCCGCCCGACTCGTCGCTGTAGGCGAGCCCGATGTCGAAGTCGCCGTGGGCGGACGGAGGGAGCGGCGCGAGCGAGACGCCGAGCAGCACGATTCCCGCCCAGGCGACGAGCGCCACGGTGAGGGCGCGTTTCGTCGAGATGCGATCGGCGAGCCAGCCGAAGGCGAGCGCGCCGGGCACCGCGACGAACTGGATGATCGCGATCGTCGCCATGTTGACGGCGAGGGAGATGCCCAGCGTGTCGGCGGCGAAGGCGCCGGCTATCGCGAGGACCGTCTGCAGGCCGTCGTTGAAGAGCACGTAGGCCGCGAGGAAGACGAGCACGACCCGGAACCGCGCCAGCTCGCCGAGCGTCCGGCGCAGCTCGCGGAAGCCGATCGCGGCGGCGGAGGCCGCCGTCACGCGCTCGCTCGAGCGGAGGATGGGGGGCTCCGGCACGACGCGGAGCGTCCAGAGGGCCCAGCCGAACCACCACACGCCCACCGAGACGAGGGCGAGCCGCGTGACGAGGTCGGCGGCGTCGCTGTCGCGGGTGGCGAGGACCAGCGCGAGGTGCACCACGAGCAGCAGGCCGCCGCCCAGGTAGCCGTAGGCGTAGCCCCGGCTGCTGACGTTGTCCAGGAGGTGCCGCGGGCCGAGGTGCGGCAGGAAGGAGTTGTAGACGACGAGCCCCCCGGCGAAGCCGACGTTGGCGAGCGAGTAGCTCGCGAACATCCAGAGCCACGGGAGCGGCGCCCAGGGCGCGAAGAAGGCGAGCGCCGTGGAGACCGAGCCGAGGGTCGTATAGGTCGCGAGCAGCGCCCGGCGGATCGGCACGCGGTCGGAGATGACGCCGATGACCGGACTCGAGAGGGCGACCACGGCGGTCGAGAGCGCGACGCCGAGGCCCCACATCGAGCTGCCGGTGAAGATCCCCAGGACCGTCCCGTTCTCGCCGGCGGCCTCCTTGAAGAGGAAGACGAAGTAGACGGGAGTGATCGCGGCGACGCTGGTGGCGAACGCGGAGTTGGCCCAGTCGTACATGCACCAGGCGCGGATGCGCCTGCGTTGCTCGAGCGGGAGATCGCCGATGGAGCGAGGATCCACGCGCGCGCCCCCCGGCCGTTCGGGGCGGCGGGCCGCCGCGCCCCCGAGCGGCACGTTAGCACCCGCGGGGCGCGTGGCCGCGGCGCCGGCTCGAGGCTCCGCTCGCGCCGCGGCCCCGGCGCGGCGCGACGGCCCGGCGGGCGTCGGCGCGGGCCCGCACGCGGCCGGGCATCGGTGCTATCATCCGCGCGCCCCGTGGAGGGTGATCGTGCGCATCGACGGCGAACACCGCTTCGAGCTTCCCCGGTCGCTGGTCTGGACGCACCTGCAGAGCCCCGCCTCCCTGAGGCGGGCGATCCCGGGCTGCACGGACTTCGATGAGGTGGCTCCACAGACCTGGGAGCTCGCCGCCGACGTGGGGATCGGCCCGGTGAGGGGCACCTTCACGGGCCGCGTCGAGCTCCGGGACCGCGAGCCGGAGGACCGCTACACGCTCGTCGCCTCGGCCCGGGGCCGCCCCGGCGGCGGGAGCGGCGAGGCCGCGATCGAGCTCGCAGACGACGGGGGCGGCACGCACCTTCGCTACCGGGCCGACGTCACCGTCAGGGGCGCGGTCGCGCGGGTCGGGAGCCGGCTGCTGGCGGCCTCGGCCCGCACCATGGCGCGGCAGTTCTTCGATGCGATAGAAGAGGTGGCGAGCGAGGCAACGGAGAGGGGCGCGGCGAGATGAGCGTACCGATTTCGGTCACCGTGAACGGACGGCTCCACGAGCTTGAGGTGGAGCCGCGCATGCTGCTGGTCCACCTCCTGCGCGAGGAGCTGAACCTCACCGGCACGCATGTGGGCTGCGACACCAGCCAGTGCGGCGCCTGCACCGTGCTGATGGACGGCGACTCCGCCAAGTCCTGCACCGTCTTCGCCGTGCAGGCCGACGGCGCCTCCGTGACGACCATCGAGGGCCTCTCGGCGGAGGGGGGGATGCACCCGCTCCAGCAGGCCTTCTGGGACGAGCACGGACTGCAGTGCGGCTACTGCACGCCCGGCATGATCATGTCCGGCGTCGACCTGCTGGATCGCCATCCCGACCCCTCGGAACAGGAGATCCGCCGGGGCCTCGACGGGAACCTCTGCCGCTGCACCGGCTACGAGCACATCGTCAACGCCATCCGCGACGCGGCAGGAGGTGCGAAGTGACCATGCAGGCGACTCCCGGCCGGCTCGTCGGCCAGCGCGTCCGCCGTCGCGAGGACCCGCGGCTCGTCAAGGGGCGCGGCAACTACGTCGACGACATGAAGCTCCCGGGGATGCTGCACCTGGCCTTCACGCGAAGCGACGTGGCGCACGGGATCATCCGCTCCATCGACACCAGCGCCGCGCAGGCGATGCCCGGCGTCGAGCTGGTCCTCACCGGGGCGCAGCTCGCCGAGATGATCCCCCCGATGCCCGTCGCCACCCCCTTCCCCGCACCGGATCACCACTCGGTGACCCCGGATCGCGTCCGCTACGTGGGCGAGCCCGTCGCCGTCGTCGTGGCGACCGATCGCTACCTCGCCGCCGACGCCGCCGATGCGATCGTGGTCGACATCGAGGAGCTGCCGGCGGTGGTCGACCCCGAGCGGGCGATGAGCGGCGATCCGGCCGTGATCCACGACGCCTTCGAGAACAACCTCGCGGTCCCGCTGGCCCCGGCCGGCACCGGCGTCAACCCGGCGACGCTTGAGGTCGAGGACGAGTCGGCTCTCAACGAGGCCTTCGAGCAGGCCGACGTCGTGATCTCGCAGCGCATACTCAGCCAGCGGCTGGTCCCGAACGCCATGGAGCCGCGGGGCGTGATCGCGCGCTTCGAGCCCGGCAACGACGAGCTCACGGTCTGGTCGACGACGCAGAACCCGCACATCGCGCGCACGCTGCTCGCGGCCATCCTCGGCATGGGACAGCATCAGGTCCGCGTGATCGCGCCGGACGTCGGCGGCGGCTTCGGGAGCAAGATCAACGTCTACGGCGAGGACTTCGTGGCGGCGGCGATCTCGCGCCGTCTCGGCCTCCCCGTGAAGTGGATCGAGGACCGCTCCGAAGCGTTCATGACGACGATCCACGGACGGGACGTTCTCTGCTACCTCGACCTGGCGGCGACCGGCGAGGGCAAGATCCTGGCCGTGAAGATGCGGCTGATCGCGGACATCGGCGCCTACGAGATGGTGCTCACCGCCGCCATCCCCACCCTGGTGGCCTTCATGATCAGCGGCGTCTACGACATCGGCGTGGTGCGCTGCGACTTGACGGAGGTCTTCACCAACAAGATGCCGACCGACGCCTACCGCGGGGCCGGGCGCCCGGAGGGGATCTACTTCCTGGAGCGCGGCATCGACATGCTGGCGGCGAGGCTGGAGATGGATCCGGCCGAGCTGAGGCGCCGGAACTTCATCCAGCCCGAGCAGTTCCCCTACACCACCGCCGGCGGGATGGTCTACGACTCGGGCGAGTACGAGCGCGCGCTCGACACGGCGCTGGCCAATGCCGGGTGGGAGCAGATGAAGGCGGACCGCGATGCGGCCCGCGCGGAGGGACGCCTCGTCGGGCTCGGCCTCTCCTTCTACACGGAGATCTGCGGCTTCGGTCCCTCGGCGGCGATGCCGTCCGTCGGACTCTGGGAGCACGCGAGCGTCAGCGTGGAGCGGGACGGGAAGGTGCGGGCCACCACCGGCGTCTCCGCCCACGGGCAGGGTCACGAGACCACCTTCGCGCAGATGCTCGCGGACGAGTTCAGCATCCCGATGGACGACATCACGATCGTCCACGGCGATACCGGGCAGGTGCGGGGCGGCACCGGCACCTTCGGCAGCCGCTCGCAGGTGGTGGGCGGCACGGCGCTGCTGCTCGCGGCGTCGAAGGTCCAGGACAAGATGCGCCGCTTCGCCGCTCCGATGCTGGAGCTCCAGCCCGCCGATCTCTCCTTCAGCGGCGGGATGATCGGGCCGAGCGGGCGGGAGGAGACGGGCGTCGCGTTCGCCGACGTGGCGGCGTTCGCGTATGTGCCGATCCCGCTGCCGCCGGACACCGAGCCCGGCCTGAGCGAGGAGGCGTTCTGGGAGCCCGAGGGCTTCACCTGGCCCTTCGGGTGCTACATCTCCCAGGTCGAGATCGACCGCGATACGGGAGAGCTCGAGCTCCAGCGCTTCGTCGGCGTGGACGACTGCGGGAACGTGGTCAACCCGCTCATCGTCGCCGGCCAGATCCACGGCGGCATCGCGCAGGGCGT
The DNA here is from genome assembly GCA_026713865.1 of Chloroflexota bacterium. GTDB lineage: Bacteria > Chloroflexota > Dehalococcoidia > UBA2979 > UBA2979 > VYDC01. The sequence goes on from JAPONQ010000032.1 coordinate 7,075, forward strand.
CGGCCAGGCGATGACCGAGGAGGCGGTCTATGACGAGGAGAGCGGCCAGCTCGTGACCGCCTCCTTCATGGACTACGCGATCCCGCGTGCGCGCGATCTGCCGCGCTTCGAGCTCGACCACACGGTGACGCCCTCGCCGCTCAACCCGCTGGGCGTGAAGGGCATCGGGGAGGCCGGCACCATCGGCTCCACGCCGAGCATCGTGAACGCCGCCGTCGACGCCCTCAGCGGGTTCGGCGTCGAGCACATCGACATGATGCTGCGCCCGGAGAAGCTCTGGCGCCTGATCCAGGGAGGCGACGCATGATTCCCTCAGCGTTCGAGTACCGCCGCGCCGGCTCCGTCGACGAGGCGATCGCGCTCAAGCGGGAGGCTGGCAGCGCGGCCCGCTTCATCGCCGGCGGGCACAGCCTGATCCCGCTGATGAAGCTGCGGCTGTCCGAGCCCTCCGTGCTGATCGACATCGGCCGCGTTCCCGGGCTCTCGGGCGTCAGCGAGGACGGGGGGCGCATCTCCATCGGCGCCCTCACCACCCACGCGGACCTCGAGTCCGACCCTCTCCTGCTGGCGGTGGCTCCCATCGTCGCCGAGGCGGCGGGCGAGATCGGCGACCAGCAGGTCCGCAACCGCGGAACCATCGGCGGGAGCCTCGCGCACGCCGACCCGGCGGCCGATCTCCCGGCCGTCGTCGTCGCCCTCGATGCCGCGATCCACATCGCCGGGGCGGACGGCCCGCGCGCGGTCGCCGCGTCCGACTTCTTCCGGGGGCTGTTCGAGGTCGACCTGGGGGAGGATGAGCTGATCACGGCGGTGAGCTTCGACCGGCCCTCCCGCGCGGCGTACGCGAAGCTCAGGCACCCGGCCTCGCACTTCGCGATCGTCGGCGTGGCGGCGGCGCTCACGGTGGAGGAGGGGGTCTGCACGGGCGCCCGGGTCGCCGTCACGGGAGCGTCGACGCATGCGCGGCGCCTGTCGGCGGTCGAGGAGGCCCTGACGGGCTCGCGCCTCGACGACGACTCGATCGCTCAGGCCTCCGCTGCGGCCTCGGAGCTGGGAGACGTCAACGCCGACCTGGCGGGCTCGGAGGAGTACCGGCGTGCGATGACGCGAGCCTTCACCGGCCGCGCGATCGCCGCGGCGGCGAGCCGCTAGCGCCGGAGCGGAGCCGGCGCCGTGCGCTCGGGGAGCGGGGCCCGCGCCCTGCAGCCGACGCTCGGGCGCATGCGTCGGCCTGAACAGCCCCTGCCGAAGCCCGGGTATCGGGTATCCTGCGGCTCACCAGCAGATAGGGGAGGAAGCATGCTCGCGTTCCGCGGCCTGCGCAGGCTGGCCATCGTTGCGATCCTGACCGTCGCCGTCGTGTTCGTCCTCGTCGCCTGTGGCGACGACGACGACGCGTCCGAGCCCACCGCCGCGCCCGCCGCGCCTGCCGCACCCGCCACGGAGGAGCCGGCGGCACCCGCCCCCACGCTCCGCATCGGCGTCATCCTGCCCGAGACCGGCGCGCTTGGCGCCTACGGCGTCCCGATGATCGGGTCCGTCCGACTCGCGGAGGAGGACATCCTCGCCGCCGGCGGTGCCATCGAGGTCATCTACGGCGACAGCGGCACCGACCCGGACGTCGCCACCGAGACGACCAACCGCCTCCTCGGCGAAGGCGCCCACGTCATCGTCGGGGCCGCCTCCTCGGGC
>JAPONQ010000033.1 GCA_026713865.1 Chloroflexota bacterium
CACCGCCTCGGCCCGCTCGAGCGGGTCGAAGCAATCCCGGGCCTCGCCGCGAGGGAGCCGGACTCCCTCGCACTGGGCGATGTTGAAGACGGAGTAGAGCCGGATCAGCGGGAAGCGCTGTACCTGCTCGGGATCCTCCGGGTCGCGCTTCTCGATCCACTTCCAGAGCACGACGCGGGTGCCGTGCTCGCCGCGCAGGACGTGCCCGCCGGATGCCTCGGCCTGGCGGTAGGTGAGCCAGCGCGGGTCGCTCCAGCCGCGCTCGAGCGCGGCGGTCTGCAGGACCAGCGTGTTGATGCCGCGGTAGGGGCGGCGGGAGCGGGCGTTGCGGTGCCCGCGGGCGTGCCAGGGCGTGCGCCACGGCACGGTGCCGCGCTCGAGGGCGCGGGTGATGCGGCCGGTGATCTCCCGGTAGGGGTCGGCCCGGCCGCGCTCTCCCCTACGCCGCACGGGGGTCACCCCCGCGAGGAGGTAGTCCCGGGCGCTCGTAGAGCGTGAGGCGGATCGCCCGCCGCGGCGGGCGATCGGCGCGGACGGCCTGGATCAGCGACGCCCGGAATCCCGGTATCGGGCATTCGGGCAGCGGTATCCGGGCGACGTCGTAGCGTCCGTGGCGCGTCTTCACGACGCGGCTGATGGGGCGGGCCATCGTGGTCAGGCCGCCCGCGGGCCGCTTCGGCGGTGGAGTCCACGCGAGAGGACATCGACCGCGGCCGCGAGGGAGGGCGCGTCGAGCTCCGCGAGCGGGCGCCCGTAGCGCCGCTCGACCCAGCTCTCGGTGCGGGCCTCGTCCGAGCCGGCGCTCGCCGCGATCTCGAGCACGCGGCGCCGGAGCTCCTCGGGCCGTATGCCGGCGGCTCCGGCGTCGTCGATCGCGGGCTCGCTCCCGAGCCCGTTCCCGAAGCGGGCCCCGAAGTGCCGGAGCGCGCGCTTGAGCGCGTCGGTCGCGGCGGCCTTGACGGCCATCGCGTGCGCCTCCGCCGAGCGATCCTCGGCGACGGCGGTCCCGACATCGCTGTGCGGGAGGCAGCCCCAGGCGGTGACGCGGACGGTCGCCGTGTAGACGACCGCGCCGTTGCCGCCGGTACCCAACTGCGGGCGAGACGTGATCTCGCCGACGAGCTCGGCGCCCCAGCGGTCGGGCCCGAAGATGGCGTTCGCCTCCTCGATGGCCCGCCACCCCTCCAGGTAGCGGAGCACCTCGCCGTCCGCGGTCGTGCGCTCGGAGACGAGCTCCGGGGGCAGCGGCTGCCCCAGCCGCCTCCGGGCCGCCGGCGTCAGGCGGCGCGGCCTGACCTCTCGTGTTCCGTTGCTGTCCGACATGACTCCTCCTCTCGTGTGCGTGCGTCGTGGAGCGAGTCCAGGAACGCCGCGCGCCCGTCGCGGCGGCGTCCCAGTTCGCTGAGGTCGTGCGCCCCGCCGGGGAGCGGAACGACGGTCGCCCGCACTCCGAGCTCGGAGCGGAGGCGGGCCGCGGCGCCCAGGCCGGGGCCGTCGGCGTCGAGCGCGAGGTAGACGCGCCCGAGGGAGCGGAGGGCGGCGAGCGCCCCCCGTGAGACGTGCGTGCCGAGCAGCGCGACACCCGGGAGGCGCCACCCGCAGAGCGTCAGCCAGTCGAAGGGACCCTCGGTCACGACGACGGCCGAGGCCCCGGCACGGCGCACCTGCCCGAGGCCGAGCAGGGGTGAGGGCAGGCGCAGGTTGAGGTAGCGCGGCTCGCGGCCGTCAAGCGACCGCGCGGTGAGCCAGGTCGCCAAGCCCCGGCGGTCGAGATCCGGGACGACGATGCGGCCCGAGAGCGTGTCGCGCTCGCCGGTCAGGAGGCCGAGCTCCCGGGCGGCGTCGAGCCCGAGCCCCGACTTCCCCAGGTGACGCGCGAGCCCGCCCCCCGCGAAGCCGACGCGCAGCCCCGCGGCCACGCCGTCGCCCAGGCCGCGGCCGCGGACGTACGAGCGCGCCTTGCGGCTCCGCCGGTACTGCCCGGCGTAGAGGGCGACGGCGGCCTCGATGACCGCCGCCTCATCCGCGGCCACCGGCCGTACCGGCCGCCGGAGCGGCGTTAGCAGGGCGGCGGGCGGCGGGTGCCTCTCACCGGCGCTCGCCGCGAGCAGGGCGGCCGTCTCCCGGAACCCGGTCCCGCGCAGTCGGCCGACGAAGTCGAAGACATCGCCGCCCGAGTCGCAGCCGAAGCAGAAGTACCGCCCCGACTCGGCGTAGATCACGAGGCTCGGCGTGCGGTCCTCGTGGAACGGGCAGAGCCCGATCAGGCGGCGGCCCGAGCGCCGGAGCTCGACTCCGGCGCCCGCCACCGCGTGCGCGATCGGGTGCCGGGCCCGAATCGCCTCGATGTCGAACACTTCAGCCACTGCCGTGCAGCTCGTGCAGGCGCCGTAGGGCGCCCCGGCCGTCGGCCGGGTGCCGCTCGGGCGGCGCTACCGGCGACTCGCCGGACTGCCGGCGGCGGAGACGGAGCCCCGCCTCGCCGCCGCGCTCGCCCGGGTGGGCGAGTAGTGCCGAGACGGCGGACCCCGCCGGCTCGCGTCGCCCCACGGGCCGGCCGGC
>JAPONQ010000034.1 GCA_026713865.1 Chloroflexota bacterium
GATCGACGCGCTGGCGCGCCGGCTCGCGCTGGCGGGGATACCGCTCGCGGCGGCCGGGTTCCTCGTCGACCTCCACGCGCAGCAGCAGCAGCTCGGCGCCCCGGCCGCCGAGCTGCTGCTCGCGACGCGCTTCGGCCCCTTCGTCGCCGCACAGGGACTCTTCACCCTCGCGAGCGCAGGCGCCCTCGGGCTCGCGTGGGCCGGCACACGGCGCGGCGCGCCCGCGCTAGAGCGCGGGTCCACGGCGGCCGCCTCGGCGCTCGGCCTGCTCGCGCTCCTGACGCTGCCGTTCGCAAGCCACGCCGCCGCGGCGCCGGGCACGCTCTGGGCGCTGCTCGCCGACACCGTCCACCTCGCGATCGCCTCGCTCTGGGCCGGCGGCCTGCTCGCGCTCGTCGCGACGCTCGCGCGAGCCCGGCGACCGGGGCGTTTCGACCCGGGCGAGGTCCTCGCGCTGGTACGACGCTTCTCGGTCGCGGCGGCGGCGGCGATCGCCGTCGTCGCCCTTACCGGCCTCGTGCGCGCGCTCGGCGAGATCCCCGACGCGGGCTCGCTCGTCGCGAGCGACTACGGCCGCTGGCTGCTCGTGAAGCTCGTGCTCGTGGCCGCGGCGCTGCTGCTCGCCCTCCGGAGCCGGAAGGCGATCGAACGCCTCGCGGCCGGCGGCTCCCGGGCGCCGGCGCTCGCGACGCTCCGGCGGGCGATCCCGGCGGAGGCCCTGCTCGCGGTGCTCGTGCTGGGCGCGGTCGCGGTGCTCGGGCAGACCCCCAGTCCGCGCGGGGCGGAGGGGGAGGCGGCGGGCATCGCGCTCCCCTTCAACAGCGTCGTGGCGGCAGAGGATCTCTCCGTGCACCTGCAGGTCACGCCGGCCCGCGCAGGTCCCAACGAGATCCGCGTCCATCCCTACCGCGCGGACGGGACCGACCCCGGCGAGCTCCGGGGAGTCGTGATCCGCATCGGCCAGAGCGGCCTCGGCGCCGCCGGGTCGAGGCGGGAGGCGGAACCCGAGGGAGACGGGATCTTCACGGCGACCGCGACCCTCACGCAGCTCTCGCCGGCGTGGGAGGTGAGCGCCGAGATCCGCCGGGCCGGGCGTGACGACGTGCTCGCCACTTTCCGCATCCCGATCGAGCCGCCCCTCGCCCCCGCCGGCTCGCACCCCCTCGGGTCGCCGGCGCCGCAGCTCCCCGCGAATGCCCTGGGGGCGGTGCTGCTCGCCGCAGCCGGCGGCGCCGCGCTGATCCTCGCCTGGGGCAGCCGGCGGCGCTTCGCCCCGCACGCGCGCGCGGCGGCCGTGGTCGGTCTGACCATCGCGGGGATGCTCTGGCTCTCGGTCGACCAGCACCGCGCCACGCCGGCGCTCGTCAACCCCTTCACGGGCGATCCCGCCTCCACCGAGCGCGGCCGCCCGCTCTACCGTCAGCACTGCGTCACCTGCCACGGTGTCGAGGGCCGCGGCGACGGGCCGGGCGCCGCCGGGCTGTCGCCGGCACCCGCCGACCTCAGCCTGCACGTCCCGCTCCACCCCGACGCCGACACCTTCGCCTTCATCGCGCGGGGCTTCGCCGGCACGGCGATGCAGGGCTGGTCCGGTGTGCTGACCGAGCAGCAGATCTGGGATCTAGTCAACTACCTGCGGGAAGAGCTCGCCGCGCCCGGGGGCTAGCTTTACTTCCCACGAACGTTGTTTACAGCCGCGACGCGGGGACAGCGCCGTCGATGCCGCCGTGCGGTCGTCGCGCATTGTAGCGATGGAGCCAGCGCGGGAGCTCGTGCAGGCGCTCGGCGTTCGAGCGATACGGA
>JAPONQ010000035.1 GCA_026713865.1 Chloroflexota bacterium
AATAGCCTTCTCGTACATCGGGAAGCAGCGCTCGTCGTTCGCCTGGTAGCCGTTCGGCGGGTAGACCTTGAGCCCGACGGCGCCGTGGTTTCTCACCATGTCATCGAAGATCGAGACCGCCCGCGGGCGCCGCGGGTCGACACCGGCGAACCACCAGAGCTTGCCGGGGTAGCGCGCAGCCGCCTCCGCCGTCTTGAGGTGGAACTCCTCGACCTCCATCTGGTTGTCCTCGGTGGGTCCGTAGGCCATCCCCCAGTCGAGGCAGAGGATGATCGAGTGATCGATGCCGTAGTGCTCCATCTCGGCGACGGCGCCCGAGCCGGACTCCTCCATGGTGGGCGACTGCTTGATGCGGTCCAGCACCTGCTCCTTGGTGCGGCCGGTGCGGCGCGCCAGCTCGGCGGCGTTGTTCCCGAGGTGACTCGGGGGGAACCACTCGAAGCCCCACAGGTGGCGGTGCACATCGATCAGCTTGACCATCGGATCGCTTCCCTCCCCGACTCGCTCAGATCACAGCCAGCAGGCAGCGCCTCGGGCGCGGCCCGGGCATCCTAGGCACCGCCCGCGCCGCCTGTCCACAGCACCCGCTCGCAGCGCCTCTCGCGGCCCCGCGACGGTCGGCTACCAGCCGAAGTCGATGTTGCTGAAGGCCGCCTTCGCGGCGCCGTTGCAGATCCCGTCGCGCTCCTCCGGGGTGAAGGTGACGCCGTACTTCGCGCCGGACTCCGGCAGGTCGCGGAAGAAGTCGGCCCACGCCATCGTCTGCGCGCGCGCGCGGCTCCCGACGCCGGCCTGCGGCAGGTCGGTCCCCCACACGATGCGCTCCGGCCCCACCGCGTCGAGGAACACGCGGATCACGCGGGCGAGCTCGGGAAGATTCTCCTCCTTGACCGCTCCCAGCGCCTGCCAGTCGCAGAGGTCGAGCCAGATGTTGCGGTGGCGCGAGCCGGCGATCAGCCCCTCCCAGTAGGCCTGCGTCTCGAACGGCGCCTGCAGGTTGGTGTGTCCCATGATGATGCGCAGATCCGGGTAGCGCCGGGCGACGAGCTCGACCCACTCCGGCCAAGCCCAGATGTTGCCGCCGGTGTGGATGAGCACCGGCACGTCGAGCTCAATAGCCTTCTCGTAGAGCGGGAAGCAGCGCTCGTCGTTCGCCTGGTAGCCGTTCGGCGGATAGACCTTGAGGCCGACGGCGCCCCACTCCGTGACCGCCTGCTCGAAGAGCGCGACGGCGCGCGGCCGCCGGGGGTCGTAGCTCGCCATCGCCCACAGCTTCCCGGAGTGCTGCTGGACCACCTCCTGGGCGAGGCGGTTGAACTCCTCGGCCGGCAGCTGGTTGTCCTCCGCCGGGCCATAGGCGAGGCCCCAGTCGAGCACCATGATGACCGAGGCGTCGATGCCGTAGTACTCCATCTCCTCGATGGCGACCCGGCCCGTCGCGTCCATCGTCGGCGACTGCTTGATGCGCTCGAGGACATCCTCGACGGTGCGGTTCGTGCGGCGCGCGATGCCCTCGGCGCTGAACTTGGGGAGGTGGCTCGGGGGGAACCAGTCGTAGCCCCAGAGGTGCCGGTGGACATCGATCAGCTTCGTGGCCATGCGCTGCTTCCTCTCCGTCTCGGCAGGTGGATGCCGCGAACTCACCCCCGCGATCCGCGCGACCACGGGAGCTTAGGCGCGCCGGGCGAGGGCACGCAACGGTCCGCCGGGGCGCCGCGGCAGTTGCACCCGGGCGGGGCCGCGCCCCCTCAGGCGACGCAGGCCCCGCTGAGTACCGGCGGCGCGCCCGCCCGCGCCCGCGCTAGTAGAGGCGCTCGGGCTCCTCGGACTTGACGGGACCGCTGTAGGCGGCCTCGCGCTTCTCGACGAAGGCCTGCATCCCCTCCATGCGGTCGCTCTCGGACTTCACCTGGGCGACCGCCCGGAGCTGGTTCTCACGCCGGCGCTCGTAGTAGCCCTCGGGGCGCAGGTTGCCGGAGCGGCGCTGGAGCTCCACGGAGCCCCGCTTGAGGTAGCGGATCGAGTCGGGGCCCATGCGCGCCGACGCCTGCGCAACCCCGATCGCCTTCTCCAGCACCTGGTCCTTCGGCACCACGTAGTTCGCGAAGCCCCAGCGGTGGCACTCCTCCGCCGTCAGGCGGCGATCGGTCATCGTCAGTTCGCGAGCGATCATCGGCGGGAGGAACGTGTTCATCGAGTTCATGCCGCCGACGTTGATCTTCGCGTGCAGGTCGGCGATGTAGGTGTCATCGGCCATCACGACGATGTCCGCCATGATCGCGACCTCGAGGCCTCCGCCGACGGCGGCGCCGTTCAGCGCCGCGACCAGGGGCTTCAGGATGTCGTAGTGGTTGCACTGCGTGGCGAACATGACGTGGTTGGGATCGTCGATCGGCCTCAGGGCAGCGGAGTCCCTGTCCCCGTAGGTCGAGACGAACTCCTTGATGTCGCGGCCGGCGCAGAAGAAGCGCCCGTTGCCCGTGACCACGGCGGCGCGGATCTCGTCGTTGTTGTTGATCTCGTCCCAGCACGCGACCACGTCGCGGTGCATCGCCGTGTTGAGCGAGTTGGCCGCCTCGGGGCGGTTCATGGTGACAATCGCGATATCGCCGCGCTGCTCGTAGGTCGCGGCCTCGAGATCGTTCAGGTCGAGCCCGAGCTCGCGGACCAGGTCCTTGCCAAACTGCATTCTTCCCCCTTTGACCGCGGCGCGAGCTCCGGGCCGGCGCCCCGGCCGCATCATAGCCGAAGCGCCCGCGCGCGCGCCGGGCGCGGGCGGAGACGCAAACGGGCCGGGGCTCTCGCCCCGGCCCGTCGTTGGTGCGCCGGCTCGTGGAGGCGGCTACTCGGCCTTGACGGGGCGCTCGTACTCCGACTCGCGCTTCTCGACGAAGGCCTTCATCCCCTCCATGCGGTCGTGGTCCGAGGCGGTCTCCGCCATCTGCTGCCGCACGATCTTTCGGCGCTCCTCGCGGAACTCCGGGTGGTGGATGTTGCCCGAGGCAAGCTGAACGTCGATCGAGCCCTGCTTGAGGCGCTGGATCGAGTCCGGGCCCATCCTCGCGGTCGCCTCGGCGAGCTCGATCCCCTTCTCGAGGACCTGGTCCTTCGACACCACGTAGTTGGCGAAGCCCCACATGTGGCACTCCTGCGCCGTGAAGCGCCGGTCCGTCATTGTGAGCTCACGCGCGATCATCGGCGGGAGGAAGGTGTTCATCGAGTTCATGCCGCCGACGTTGATCTTCGCGTGCAGGTCGGCGATGTACGCGTCGTCCGCCATCACGATCATGTCGCACATGATCGCGACCTCGAGGCCGCCGCCGACCGCGGAGCCGTTGAGCGCGCCGATCAGCGGCTTGCGGACGTGGTAGTGGTTGGCGAGCACACCGAACATCTCGTGGTCCGGGTCGTCGATCGGGCGGAGCGCCTGCGCCTCCCCGGCGCCGTATGTGCCGACGAACTCCTTGATGTCGCGGCCGGCACAGAAGAAGCGGCCGGAACCGGTGACGACCGCCGCGCGGATCTCGTCGTTGCGGTTGATCTCGTCCCAGCAGGCGACGATGTCGCGGTGGATCGCGGTGTTGAGCGAGTTGAGCGCCTCCGGCCGGTTGAGCGTGACCACCGCGATGTTGTCGCGCAGTTCGAAGATGCCGGATTCCATGTTGCTGAGATCGACGCCGTACAGTGCCATGTGCCCCCCTTGTCAGCCCGCGTCGGGCCTGCTCCCGATTATTCCTGCGACGCGCCCGGCGGCCGGGCCGACGCATACCTCACCCGCAGCCAAGGAAGGAGCGGACGCCGCTCGCCTACGGACGGCACCCCCGCCGGGCCCCGGTCGGCCGGATACTATCACTCGAGCGGGGCTCTCACCACGGCATCGATCGTCCGCAGCCGATCCTGGGGAGTCTCCCCGAGGCTTCCCCCGGAGGCGACGATGACCTGGTCGGCCACGCCCACGTAGCGCCGGGTCAGCTCCTCGCGCACCTCGTCCGCGGGCCCGGTGATGGCGATGCGTTCGATCACGTCGTCGCCTATGAGCCGCGAGGCCCGGTCCAGATCGCGATCGGTCAACACGGCCTTGCGGATGGCCTCGTAGCGATCGCCGATCCCGTAGTAGCGCAGGATCCCCTGGTAGCTCTTGGTCGAGAGGTAATTGGCGATGGTCTGGCCGGCCAGGTGGCGCGCGACGGCCTTGTCCGGGTGGACGACCGTCGTCGCCCAGACTCCGAACTCGAAGGGCGCGTCGTAGTCGCTCTTCGCGCGGCCGGCGTCGATGTTCGGCCGCACGACATCGCGCAGGTAGTCGGCGCCGACGGTCGGGTGGCCGCAGAGGCCGTCGGCGACCTCACCGGCGAAGCGCTGCATGTTCTCGTTGACGGCCGCGATCCAGATCGGGATCGGACGCATGACCGCGCGGTCGGATCGGACGGCGCGGATGCCGCGAATCTGATAGTACTCGTCCTCCCAGCGGAAGGTCTCCCCCGCCTCCACCGCCGCCCAGAAGCCGCGCACCATCGCGATCACCGTGCGCAGCCGGTGGATCGGCCGCGGCACGTCGATGCCGTACTGGTACATGTTCTGGAGCTTGGTCCCGGTCGCGATGCCGAGAATGACGCCGCGCTCCGTCAGCGCGTTCATCGTCAGGTAGGAGGAGGCGACCGTGACCGGGTTGCGCAAGAACGCGCGCAGGATGCCGGAGCCGACGCGGATCCCGGGGGCGGCGGCGGCCATCGCCGACATGTGCACGATGCCGTCGGAGGCGGGATTGTCGTCCGTCCAGGCGGTGTCGAAGCCCGCGTCCTGCGCCTTCTTCGCGTAGACGCCGCGCAGCTGCGAGCCCGGAACGGCCGCCAGCGTCACCCCGTACTTCATCTCGCCCTCCTTGCCGCGCACCGCGGCGGCGGCGACCGCCGCCGCGCTGTGCTGATCACTCCCCGCGCTACCCCCGGTACCGCCGAGTCTAGGAGCGGGTCGGCCGGAAGCCGAGCTCGGCGCCGACGAGCGGCCTGTCGCCGATCGCGCCGGCGCGCTCCAGCTCGGCGAGATCCGCCTCGCCCTTCCCCAGCAGCTCCGCGAATACGTACCTGTTGTCCTCGCCCATCTCGGCCGGCGGATGGGTGATCGGGGGGCGCCGGCCGTTGATGAGCCAGGGCGCACTGTACACGGGGTAGGTTCCGAGATCATCGCGGTAGAGCCAGGCTAGGAAGCCGCGAGCGGCGAGCACCGGGTCGGAGTCGATGTCGCGGGCGCGAACCACACGCTGGCAGGGCACGCCCCGCGGGCGAAGCTGCTGCTCGAGCGTCGACGGCTCGCGCTCGGAGCAGAGGCCGGCGAGCAGCGCATCGAGCGCATCCGGGTCTCCCGCGTCCGCTCCCTCCGCGCCGAGCGCCTCAAGCCCGGCGACGAGCGCCTCGCGCTGGGCGTCGCTGCCGCACGAGACGGCGACCCAGGCGTTCTCGCCCGAGCAGCGGTAGACGGCGTGGGGCCAGCGCCCCGGCACGCCGCGCACGTCGAAGCCGACGCCGGCTTCCGTCGCGATCCCGAGCTGTGACTCGAGCAGCGTCTCCACCGAGTAGGTCGTGCAGGTCTCGACGCAGGAGACGTCGACGTGAACAGCCTCGCCCGTGCGCTCCCGGGCGCGCAGCCCCTGCACGACGTGATAGGCGAAGGCGATGCCGTTCACCGGATCGCCGTAGGCGCCGAGCGGAGCGGAGCCCTCGCCCTCATAGCCCGTTCCGACGAAGAGCCCCGCGAACGCCGCCTGGCCGTCGCCGAAGAGCCGCCAGCCGCCGCGCGGCCCGTCCTCGCCGTAGCCCGAGAGCGTCGCGAAGACGACCGACGGGTTGAGGGCGCGCAACCGCTCGAAGGAGATGTTCTGCCGCTCGCGCGTCCCCTGCGACATGTTCGTCACCACGACATCGCAGCGCGCGACGAGCTCCTCGAGCAGGTGCTGGCCCTCGGGGCGCGTCAGCTCGACGCCGGCCGAGAGCTTGTTGCGGGCGAGCCCGAGCCACATCACGTAGCGATCCCAGGGCCTCTCTCCGGGATCGTGCCGGGGGTAGCTCGGGTGCGGCCGCGGCGGGTCGGTGAAGCCCCGCAGCATATCCATCCACTCGAGGCCCTCAAGCTTGATCACCTCCGCCCCCAGGTCGCCGAGCATCGTCGCGCCCTTCGGAGCCGCCCAGGTGTTGGTGAGATCGAGCACGCGCACGCCGGCGAGCGGGAGCCGCGGGTCGCCCCCGCCGCGGCCGGCGCGACCGGAGGGAGCGCGCGGGGGGAGCTCGCGGAGCAGCTCCGCGAGCGGGCGGGTGGCCGGCGTCTCGCCGCGCCTCGCCGGCAGCTCGTCGTGGCCGGAGAGGCGGCCGGTGCCGACGGGGAAGTCGACCCGCGCGCCGCCGACCTCGATCTGCTCGAAGTTGCCGCGCGCACGGAGCTGGGGATCGTCGAGGACCTCGCCGGGCGAGCGCACGACCGACATCGGCATCCCCGACTCCTGCGCGGCCTCGACCGCCTCCATCGCGGTCCGTTCCAGGAACCACGGGATGAGGAGCGCGTCCATCTCCTCCATGTGCTGCATGCGGTTGTAGCGCGCCATGAAGCGATCGTCGCGCTCGAGGTCGGGGCGCCCGATCATGCGTGCAACCCGCGGCCACTCCCGGTCGTGGAAGAGCATGTGGACGGTTCGCCCGTCCCGGGTCGGATAGCCGCTGGCGGCGGCCGTCGGCTTGGCGTTGAGCCAGTGCGATATCTCGAGACCGTTGTAGAACCAGTTCACCGCCCCGAGCTCGGAGTGCATGTAGAGGCACTCCTGGATGGAGACGTCGAGGAGCGTGCCGGGGCTGCCGCGCTCACACGAGAAGCGGAGGCCGGCGACGGCGGCGGCGGCGTGCCAGCCGGCGCCCACCTCCGCCTGCGGCCCCTTCATCGGGAGCGGAGGCCGGCCGGGCTCACCGATCCGCAGGAGCATCGGCCCGCTCGCCTGCTCGGTGAGCTCGGTCCCCTCCCACCCCGCGCCGATCCCGGCGAGCCCGTAGGGCGTGATCCCGCACCAGATCGCGCGGGGCGGGTCTTCGCCCTCGTAGAGCGCCCGCAAATCGACGCCGCGCTCGCTCCAGTAGGAGAGCGGGCGGTCGTCAACCACGACGTCAACGCGCTCCAGCAGCGCGCGTAGCGCCGCCGCGTCGAGCTCGCCCCCGGCGTCGACGGCCAGGGCGCCGTACGCGTATGCCTCGCGCAGGGCCTCCGAGCGATCCCAATGGTCGGGTGCCCCGCCCTGCCCCGAGACGCGCACGACGCGGGCGCCGAAGCGCCCGAGCAGGAGCGCCGTCTGCGCCGCCGCCAGACCCTGGCCGAGCTGAACGACGACCTCGGCTCCCACGGCGGCGGTCCTAGCGCGCCTTCCAGCGCGGGCGGCGCTTCTCCACGAAGGAGCGCGGGCCCTCCGAGTAGTCCTCGGTCTCGCGCAGCGCGTGCCCGAGCGCGTGGCCGTGCGCGCTCCCGGCGGAGACGCCGGCGCCGTCCTCGCGCATCTGCCAGGCACCCTCGAGGTAGGCCCTGGTCGCAAGCGGCGACATCTGCATCACGCTGTCCGCCAGCTCGCGCGCCCGCGCGAGCAGCCTCTCGCCCGGGACCAGCTCCGAGACGACGCCGAGCTCGTACATGCGCTGCGCCGAGACGCGCTCGCCCGTCGTGCCCAGAAGCGCCATGCGGTGACCGATGTTCCACGGCAGCCCGCCGTTGGCGAGGCCGTAGATCTCGCTCGCCGGGACCTGTCCCACGGAGAGGTGTGGTTCGAGGAAGGTGACGTGGTCGGCGGCGATGGTGATGTGCGACTCCCAGGCGAAGATCAGGCCGCCGCCGGCCGTCGTGCCGTTGAGGGCACAGATGATCGGCTTGAAGAAGCGGTACGGCCACGGCAACCCCATGACCCGTCGGCTGCCCAGCCTCCCCTCGGAGCCGGAGGCCGCCTCGCGCATGTCGGCTCCGGTGCAGAAGTGCCGCTGGCCGGCGCCGGTGAGGATGACGACCCAGACGCCGTCGTCGTCGCGGGCCCCCTGCCAGAAGTCGGCGAGCTCGGCGTGGAGCTGGGCGTTGAGCGCGTTGCCGCTCTCCGGGCGGTTCAGGGTGACCGTCGCCACGCGATCCACCACCTCGACGGTCAGCGTCTCGTAGGGCTCTCCGGTCTCGTACGAGACGAACTGCCCGGTCGCAGAGGTCATGGGCCGACTCCTCGCTCGTGTGCGTAGCCGCGGCCCGATCGGGCTCCCGCCGCGCCCGCCGTCCAGGCTCGTGAACCCCGGGAGCGCCCTCCGGCCGCGAGCCGCGTCAGTAAACGCGAAACGCGGCGGCGCCGCAACAGCGCCCGGGATAGCGAAGCGCCGCCTCGCGGCGGCGCTTCGTCGGTGCCTCGACGGGCCCCTGTGTGAGCGGCGACCCCTAGAGGTACTGCCGCCGGTCAACCACGTCCCGCAGCCGGTCGCCGAGCGTGTTGATCGACCACACGGTCAGCGAGATCGCGAGACCGGGGTAGATCGCCAGCCACGAGGCGCGGTGCAGGAACTGCCGGCCTTCGGAGAGCATCGAGCCCCAGCTGGCGGTGGGGGGCGGGATCCCGACGCCGAGGAAGGAGAGCGATGCCTCGATGATGATCAGGATCGCCGCCGAGAACGACCACAGTACGAGCAGTGGCGAGATCAGGTGCGGGAAGACGTGCCGCGCCACGATGCGCGGCGGTGCCGCCCCGATCGTCCGCGCCGCCTCCACGAACTCGCGGTTCTTGACGGAGAGCGTCAGGCCCTCCGAGATGCGGGCGTACGGCCCCCAGAACCAGACGGCGAAGAGGATCAGCAGGATGTGGAGGCCCGGGCCGAAGACGGCCGCGATCGTCAGCGCCATCAGCAGCAGCGGCAGGGCGATCTGCAGGTCGGCCCAGCGCATGATGATCGCCCCGATCAAGCCGCGGTTCCAGCCCGCGGTCATGCCGAGGATGACGCCGATGGTCGCCGCGCCGGTCGCCCCGACGACCCCGAGCAGGATCGAGACCCGCCCGCCGACCAGGATTCGCGTGAAGACATCGCGCCCCACCGAGTCGGTGCCGAGCACGTGCTGGGAGTTGACGGCGATGCCGAAGTCAGGCCCCTGCAGCGCGCTACGCAGGTCCGGCTTGTCCGGATCCCAGGTGATGACGTAGGGGCCGAGCATCGCCATCGAGACGAAGAAGACGACGATGACGAGCGCGAAGGCGGCCGGCGGGTAGCGGACGAATCCGACCACCATCCGGTGATTCCAGAGCCGGTCCCAGCGCGATCGGGCGGCCGCGACCTGGAAGGCCTCGGGAGCCGCGCCGGCGGCAGCGCCGCCACCTCCGGCTCCACCGACCATGTCGATTGGTGAGTTAGCCATTCAGCACGTCCTGCCTTGCTCTGCGGCGGCGGATCCTGCCGCGGCCGCGTCCTCCCGATTTGCCGGCCGCACCTAGCTCTTGCGGCGAATGCGCGGGTCGATCAGCCCGTAGGCGAAGTCGGCCACCAGGCTGCCCGTCAGCACGAGCAGGCCGATCGTGAAGCCCGCCGCCTGGATCACCGGGTAGTCGCGCGTCTTCGCCGCCTCGACCACGAGCGTGCCGAAGCCGGGCCAGGCGAAGACCGCCTCGACGATGATGGCGCTTCCGACCAGCGTCCCGATGTCGACGCCCATGACGGTGATGATCGGCAGCAGCGAGTTGCGCATCACGTGCTTGCGGATCACCTTCGTCTCGGCGAGGCCCTTCGCGCGAGCCGTCCGCACGAACTCCTGCGTCAGCGTCTCGGAGACCTGCGCTCGCATCAGCCGCGTATAGCGCGCGAGCGGGTAGCCCATCAAGGTCGCGACCGGAAGGATGTAGTTCTCGAAGCCTCCCGTCCCGAACACCGGCAGCCAGCCCAGCGTCACGCCGAAGAGGAAGATGTAGAGAACCCCCAGGAAGAAGGAGGGCACCGACTGGAAGATCACCGCCATGATCATGGCGAAGGCGCCGATCGCCCCGCGCTTCACGGCGGCCACGGACCCCAGCGGCAGCGCGATGGCGATGACGAGTATCTTGGCCGGTATCACCAGCTGCAGGCTCACCTGGATACGCTGGATGACGAGGTCGCGGGCGGGCTGGAAGGTCCGCACCGAGTCGCCGAAGTCACCCTGGGCGATCTCGCCCAGGAACCGGACGTACTGCACGACGATCGGGTCGTTGAACCCGTAGGCCTCGCGCAGCGCCTCCACGTCCTCCGGATCGATCGCGCCCTCCGTCAGCATGACGACCGGGTCCCCCGACATGCGAGAGACGAAGAAGAGTGTGGTGACGAGCAGGAACAGGACGATGAACGCCTGAATCGCTCGCCGGGCCAGAACCGCACCTGCCATGTGTCGTCCCCCTCGCCGGCCCCCGGGCTCCGGGGCCAGTGCATCGGCGGCGGAAGCGCCTCACTCCTCGTGCCGAAGAGTCCCCTCGTTCGCACAGCGCGCGCGGGACACCCCCCGCGGGCCGTCCGGATGGCCGGAGGGTAGCGGGCACGCGCAGGGCTGTCCACCGCGCGGGCGGCGCCGGGCGCGACGTTGCCCGCGGCGGCGCGGCCTCCGACACTGCGTTCCCGCCCCGCCGCCCGGACACGCGTCCGGACGCCCACGCCGGGAGGCCTCGTGACGCTGCGCCTGCGCACGCCGGTCCTGCTGCTCCTGCTGCTCTCCGCGCTCGCCGTGCTGCTCGCGCTGGGCGGCTGGCAGTTCGGGCGCCACCAGGAGAAGCAGGGCCTCGCCGAGCGCCTCGGCCAGCGCACGGAGCAGCCGCCGATCGCGCTCGAGCGCGCCGACGAGGCGCCCGCCGGCCCCGATCTCGATTTCCGCCTGGTGCGCATCGCCGGCAGCTGGGACATCGAGCGCTCGCTCATCGTCACCAACCGCGTCCGCTTCGGCACCAGGGGCGAGCAGCTGGTGGTGCCGCTCCGCCCGGCTGGCGGCGGTCCCGCCGTCCTGGTCGACCGCGGGTGGTACCCGCTGGAGCTCCGAGACGAGGTGCGGGCGCGACTCGCGCAGGAGCCGGCCGGGATCGCGCGGGGGATGGCCCGGCAGCTCGACGCCGGCGTGGCGCGGCTCGTGCCCGGGGCCGGCTGGACCGCCTTCCACCCCGCATCGATGGCGACCGCGCTCCCCTATGCGGTCGTCGACTGGGGCCTGATCGAGGGCGAGGCGGCGCGCGATACGGGGGCGCTGGCGCCGCCGAGCCCGGGGCAGCTGCCGGAGACGGGCTACCTCCCCTACCGGAACACGATCCCGCACCTCGAGTACGCGCTCACCTGGTGGGGCCTCGCGGCCACGCTCGCCGTCGTGGCGGTCGTGCGCCTCCGGGTCGCGCCCGGCCGCAGGCAGACGCCGGACGCGGACGCATCCGACGACGCCGGAGCGGAGGGGCCCTAGGCGCCGGCCGTGAGGGCCTCGATCTGCCCGGCGTGCTCGAGGCGGTGCGTCGCGGCGAGCTCGGCGACCCACGCCACGGTGCGCCCGAAGCGCGTCTCGACCTCGAGTTCGGCATCGGTCACGGCGGCCAGCGCGGCGTCAAGCACCGCGGAGGACTCCGCGAGCGCCGCGAGCGCCTCCCGCGCGGAGGGGAGCGTCATCTCCGGTCGCTCGACCGCCTCCTGCCCCAGCGCGCCGCCGATCGCCCGGGCGAAGGCGTAGTCGGCGCCGATCACGTGCTCGGCGGCCTGGCGCGCCGACCAGCTCTCCTCACCGCCCTCATCCGAACCATCGCCCGGCGCCGGGACACGTTCCCAGTCGGAGTCCGCGCCCTCGATCGCGGCCCGCAGCGGCGCCAGCGCTCCCCGGCTCGCCTCCCGTAGCTGCTCCGCGCTCGCCATCTCCTCCTCCTCCCGCCGGTCTCGTGCGGCGGCCAGCATCGCACGTGCGGCCCGCGCGGCGTCGGGGACAAGCGGGCCCTGCCCGCGGGAGCGGCGTTCGCTATCATCGGTGCGCACCGATCCGACGAGAGGCCAGCGCGTGCCGAGCCCCCTACATTCCCCCCGCGCGAGGGGTCGACCCGGGACGCCCGGTGAGAGCCCCGCGGCAGCCGGCGTCGCCCGCGACCAGCTCACGCAGGAGGAGGCGCGGGAACGCCACGAGCGCCTCTCCGACGTCTCCTACGAGCTCGCGCTCGAGCTCGGCGGCGCCGGGCGCTACCGCGGCGAGGTGACGATCCGCTTCCGCCTCGCCGGGACGGGCGGCACCTTCCTCGATTGCCGCGCCGGCTCGATCGACTCGCTGGAGGTCGACGGCAGCGACCTCGCGCCCTCCTGGACGGGCTACCGCCTCGAGCTCCCGGCCTCGGCGCTGGCGGCGAGCGAGGAGCACGTCGTGCGCGTGCGCTACGAGAGCGAGTACGACCACACCGGCGACGGCTTCCACCAGTTCATCGACCCCGAGGACGGCGAGGAGTACCTCTACACCAACTTCGAGCCGTACGCGGCGCACCGCCTGCTGCCGTGCTTCGACCAGCCGGATCTGAAGGCGAGGCTCTCGCTCTCGGTGGCGGCGCCGGCCGGGGGGGCGCTGATCGCGAACGGGGCGGTGGAGCAGCGCGACGAGGCCGACGGGGATCGCCAGCTGGTGCGCTTCGGGAAGACGCCGCCGATCTCGCCCTACCTCTTCGCGCTGATCGCCGGCCCCTACCACGCGATCCGCTCCGAGCACGGCGGCATCCCGCTCGCCCTCTACTGCCGGCGCTCGCTCGTCCGCCATCTCGACGAGGAGGAGGTGCTCGAGGTCACCCGCCAGGGTCTCGACTTCTTCGTCGACTTCTTCGACTACGCCTACCCGTTCGGGAAGTACGACCAGGTCTTCGTCCCGGAGTTCAACGCCGGGGCGATGGAGAACGTCGCCGCCGTGACGCACTCCGAGCGGCTGATCTTCCGCGACCCCCCGACGGAGAACCAGCGCCTCACACGGGCGGAGGTGATCCTGCACGAGATGGCCCACATGTGGTTCGGCAACCTGGTGACGATGAGGTGGTGGAACGACCTCTGGCTCAACGAGAGCTTCGCCACGTACATGGCCTATCTCGCCCTCACCACCGCGACCCGCTTCACGACGGCGTGGCAGTCGTTCAACGCCGGGATGAAGGCGTGGGCCTACCGGCAGGACCAGCTACCGACGACCCACCCGATCGCCGGCGAGGTCGCGAGCACCGAGGAGACCTTCCTCAACTTCGACGGCATCACCTACGGCAAGGGGGCCGCCGTCATCAAGCAGCTCGTCGCCGCGATGGGCCTCGACGGCTTCCGCGCGGGGATGCGTCTCTACTTCCGGCGGCATGCCTTCGGCAACACCACGCTGGTCGAGTTCCTCGACGCGCTGGAGGCCGGCATGCGGGAGGCGGGCGGCGAGCGCGACCTGCACGCCTGGGCGGCGCTCTGGCTGGAGACGCCCTCGCTCAACACCCTCGCCGCAGGCTGGGAGGCGGAGGGCGGGCGCCTCGGCCGGCTCTGGCTCGCCCAGAGCGCGCCCGAGGAGTACCCGACGCTGAGGCCGCACCAGGTCACCCTCGGGATCTGGCGCGAGGGGCCGGGGGGCGTGGTCGTCGAGGAGCTGCCGGCCGCGATCGACGGCTCCGAGGCCGAGGTTCCGGCCGCCGCCGGGCGAGCCCTCCCCCTCTTCGTACTCCCCAACCACGGCGATCACGCCTACGCCAAGCTCGCGCTCGACGAGAGCTCGCTCGCCTTCGCCCGCGAGCGGCTCCCGGAGCTCTCCGATCCGCTCGCCCGTCAGCTCACCTGGCGCGCGCTCTGGGACATGGTCCGCGACCAGCAGCTCTCGTCGCTGGCCTACCTCGACATCCTCGCCCGCCACATCGCCGGGGAGCGCGACGTCGAGCTGGCCGAGACGCTGCTCGCGACGGCGCAGGCCGCGCTCACGCGCTACGTCCCGGAGCAGCGGCGGCTCGAGGCCGCGCACCACTTCTTCGAGCAGGCGTGGGAGCTGCTCCCGACCCTTCCCACCGGCGACCTCCAGATCCTCTGGGCGCGCACGCTGATCCAGGTGGCCCTCACGCCGGCCGACGTCGAGCTGACGGCGCGGCTCGCCGACGGGGAGGCGAGCATCGCGGGGCTGGCGGTCGACCAGCAGATGCGCTGGGACATCGCCGCGCGCTGTGCCGCCCACGGCCTCGAGGGCGCCGCGGCGCGAGCCGACGCCGAGCGCGGGCGCGACCCCTCCGACCGAGGCCAGCGGGCGGCGCTGCGCGTCGAGACGGCGGTGCCCGACGCGGCGGTCAAGGGCCGGGCCTGGGAGCGCTTCCTGGGGGAGGGCTACGGCTCGCTGCACCTCACGGCGGCGGCGATGAGCGGCTTCCACTGGCCGCATCAGCGCCAGCTGCTCGCCCCCTACGTCGAGCGCTTCTTCGAGGTGCTGCCCGCCGTCGCGCGCGAGCGCGACCGCGAGTTCACCCAGGCCTTCTTCGGGCAGCTCTTCCCCCACCACGTGATCGAGCCCGCGCTGCTGGAGCGCTCGCGCGCCGCGCTCGCCGCGGTCGACGGGGAGCCGTTGCTCTCGCGGCTCCTGCGCGAGACGAACGACGACCTCCAGCGGGCGATCCGCTGCCGCGACTTCGCCCGGGGCCCGGAGTAGGCCGTGGCGGGCACGCCGCCGCCCGCGGCGGGTGAAGCGAGCGGGGCGGCGAGGGCGCCGACCGCCGGGGGGCGCGGCGCCGCGGCACGCGGCGGCCCCGTCCGGCTGCGCCGCCCGTTCTACGGGTGGTGGATCGTAGCCGCCGGCTCCGGCATCCACATCATGTTCGCCGGCCTCCTGATGCAGGCCTTCGGCGCCTACGCCGCCGTCCTCCGCGAGGAGTTCGGATGGAGCCGCGCGCTCGTCTCCGGCGCCTTCGCCCTCGCGCGCGTCGAGAGTGGCCTGCTCGGACCGCTGCAGGGCTGGATGCTCGACCGGTTCGGGCCGCCGGCGATCATGCGCGTCGGACTCGTGCTCTTCGGAATCGGCTTCATGCTCTTCAGCCAGCTCGACTCGCCGGCGACCTTCTACGCGACCTTCTTCCTGATCGCGATCGGCTCCTCGCTCGGGGGACCGCTGGCGATCACGGTCGCGATCGTGAACTGGTTCGAGCGCCGGCGCGCCACGGCGCTCGGCATCTCGCAGGTCGGTTTCGCGATCGGCGGCCTGCTCGTTCCACTCACCGTGCTGGCGATGGAGACCTGGGGCTGGCGCTGGACAGCCTTCGGCTCGGGCGTGCTCATCATCGCCGTGGGCATGCCGCTCTCGTTCATCATCCGCCACCGGCCGGAGCCCTACGGCTACACGGTCGACGGGCGGCCGCCCGAGGAGCGGCGCGATCACGGCGATCAGGCAGCGGCCGCGCCCGCCGATTCCGACTTCACCGCGCGCGAGGCGATGCGCACGCGCGCCTTCTGGATGGTCTCCCTGGGACACGGCTCGGCGCTGCTCGTCGTCTCCGCGGTGATGGTGCACCTCTTCCTGCAGCTCACGGAGCGTCTCCACTACTCGCTCGGGGAGGCCGCGCTCTTCGTCTCGCTGCTGACGGTGATGCAGATGGGCGGCCAGGTCTTCGGCGCCTCGCTGGGCGATCGCTTCGAGAAGCGGGTCATCATCGTGATCTGCATGGTGATGCACATGGTCGGGTTGCTGCTGCTCGCCTTCGCCGACTCGCTCTGGATGGTCGTCGCGTTCAGCATGCTCCACGGGCTCGCCTGGGGAACGCGCGGCCCGCTGATGATGGCGATCCGCGCCGACTATTTTGGCCGCAGCTCCTACGGGACGATCATGGGCTTCTCGTCGGTCATCGTGATGATGGGGATGATGGGAGGCCCGCTGCTGGCCGGCTTCCTCGCCGACCGCACCGGGAACTACGAGGTGGGCTTCACCGTCCTCGCGCTGGCGGCGGGCCTGGGATCCGTCTTCTTCATCTTCGCCCCGCGCCCCGCGCCCCCGGCCAGGCTGCGCCGGCCGACCGCACCCGCGGTGACGTCCGGGCGCCCACGGAGCTAGAGACGCGTGGCGCGCCCCCGGGGGGCCGACTCCGGGGGGCCGACTCCGGGGCCGGGCGCGGCGCGGGGCCGCCTACCGGGTGAGCAGGCCGCGGAGCACGTACTGGAGGATCCCGCCGTGGCGGTAGTACTCCGCCTCCACCGGCGTATCGATGCGGGAGCGCACGGTGAAGCTCACCTCCCCGCCGTCCTCCCGGCGGGCCCGGACGGTCAGGGACTGCCCGGGCGTGATTCCGCCGGCGATGCCGCGCACATCGAGAGGCTCGGTGCCGCTCAGCCCGTGCGCGGCGAGCGACTCCCCGGGGAGGAACTCGAGGGGCAGGATCCCCATCCCGATCAGGTTCGAGCGGTGGATGCGCTCGTAGCTCTGCGCGATCACGGCGCGCACGCCGAGCAGCGCCGGCCCCTTCGCGGCCCAGTCGCGCGAGCTCCCCGACCCGTACTCGCGGCCGGCCACGACGAGCAGCGGCACGCGCTCCTGCCGGTAACGCTCCGCGGCGTCGAAGATCAGCATCTCCTCGCCGGAGGGGTAGTGACGGGTCCACCCGCCCTCGCGCTCGACCAGGGCGTTGCGCAGGCGCACGTTGGCGAACGTGCCCCGCATCATCACCTCGTGGTTCCCCCGGCGCGCGCCGTAGCTGTTGAACTCGCGCAGCGGGACCTCGTGCTCCTGCAGGTAGCGCCCCGCGGGCGAGCCGTCGGCGATCGCGCCGGCGGGAGAGATGTGGTCGGTGGTGACCGAGTCGCCGAGCAGCGCCAGCACGCGGCCTCCCGCGATGTCGCCCGGGGCCGTCGGCTCGCGCTCCATCCCGTCGAAGAAGGGGGGGCGGCGGACGTAGGTCGACCACTCGTCCCAGCCGAAGCGCTCGCCGGTCGGGACTGCGAGCTCTCGCCACTCCTCGTCGCCGGTGAAGACATCGGCGTACTCGCTGCGGAACATCTCGGCGCGCACCGAGCGGCCGAGCGTTTCCTGCACCTCCTGCGTCCGCGGCCAGATGTCGCGAAGGTAGACCGGCTGCCCCGCGCGGTCGGTGCCGAGGGGATCGCGCGTCAGGTCGACGTTCATGTGTCCCGCGAGCGCGTAGGCCACGACGAGCGGGGGTGAGGCGAGGTAGTTGGAGCGGACGCGGTTGTGAACGCGTGCCTCGAAGTTGCGGTTGCCGGAGAGGACCGAGGCGACGGCGAGCCGGCCGTCGTCGATGGCGTCGGCCACCGGCTGCGGGAGCGGACCGGAGTTGCCGATGCAGGTGGTGCAGCCGTAGCCGACCAGGTCGAAGCCGAGCTCCTCCAGGGGCTCCATCAGGCCAGCGTCGCGCAGGTAGTCGGTGACCACCTTGGAGCCGGGCGCCAGACTCGTCTTCACCCACGGCGGCGTGCGCAGCCCGCGCTCGACCGCCTTCCTCGCGAGCAGGCCCGCGCCCACCATCACTTCCGGGTTGGAGGTGTTGGTGCAGCTTGTGATCGCCGCGATCACCACCGAGCCGCTCGAGAGCTCGTAGCTCTCGGTGCCATCCGAGACGCGCACGGGCCCCGAGCCCGCGCCGCCCGCCACCTCCTCCGCGATCGTCGCCCGCGAGGAGTCGGCAGCCGCGACGAGCGAAATCCGGTCCTGCGGGCGCTTCGGGCCGGCCAGGCTCGGCTCGATGCTCCCGAGGTCGACCTCGAGCACCTCCGAGTACTCGGGATCGGGGGTCTCGTCGGTCCGGAAGAGATGCTGCTCGCGGCAGTAGCGCTCGACCAGCTCCACCTCGGCCTCGCTGCGGCCGGTGAAGCGAAGGTAGGAGAGCGTCTCCGCGTCGACGGGGAAGAACCCGACCGTCGCGCCGTACTCCGGGCACATGTTGGCGACGGTCGCGCGGGCGGCGAGCGCCAGCTCGGCCAGCCCCTCGCCGAAGTACTCAACGAACTTCCCGACGACGCGGCGCTCCCTGAGCAGCTCGGTCACGCGCAGCACCAGATCGGTCCCGGTCGCGCCCTCCGGCAGGCGCCCGCTCAGTCGCACGCCGACGACCTGCGGGATCAGCATCGAGACCGGCTGCCCCAGCATCGCGGCCTCGGCCTCGATGCCGCCCACGCCCCAGCCCAGCACGCCGAGCCCGTTGATCATCGTCGTGTGGGAGTCGGTGCCGACCAAGGTGTCGGGGAAGGCGGCTCCGTCCTGCGTCATCACGCCCGAGGCGAGGTACTCCAGATTAACCTGGTGGACGATGCCCGTCCCCGGCGGCACCACGCGGAAGCCTGCGAGCTCCCCCTGTCCCCAGCGCAGGAACTGGTAGCGCTCGCGGTTGCGCTCGAACTCGCGCCGCACGTTAAGCAGGAACGCGGCGCTGCTCCCGTACTCGTCGACCTGCACCGAGTGATCGATGACAAGGTCGACGGGCTGCAGAGGGTTGATGCGTCGCGGGTCGCCGCCCATCCCGGCGATCGCATCGCGCATCGCCGCGAGGTCGACGATGCAGGGGACGCCGGTGAAATCCTGCAGCAGCACGCGCGCGGGGCGGAAGGCGATCTCGGTCTCGGGCTCGGCGGCGGGGTCCCAGCGGACAAGCGCCTCGATCTGTTCCGGCGTGACGGAGCGACCGTCCTCGTGGCGCAGCAGGTTCTCGAGCAGAATGCGCAGCGTGAAGGGCAGGCGGTCGACGGAGGCGCCCAGCGCCTCGCAGGCGGCGGCGATGCGGTGCACGGCGAATTCGGCGCCCGCGGCCCGGATCGTCCCCCGGGCGTCGAGGCGGCCCGTGCCGCTTCCTGCGTCGGCAGCCATCGCGTACCCCTCTCCCTGCCCGCCCGGTACCGGGCATCGTAGCGGAGCGAAGCGGGTGTGGCGTGCCGGCGGCCCGGGACGCGGCGAGCGCTGCTCGCGGCCGGCGGCGCGCGCGGCGGATGCCGGCCCACGGCCTTCGCCGGCGGGTCCCCGATGCACCGGGCCTGTGAGGGTGGTACGCCCGGAAGGATTCGAACCTTCGGCCTCAGCCTCCGCAGGGCTGCGCTCTATCCACTGAGCTACGGGCGCTCGTCCCGAATGCCGACGCGCGCGTGGTGGTGCCGAAGGTGAGACTCGAACTCACACGAGCGCAAGGCTCACTACGCCCTGAACGTAGCGCGTCTACCGATTCCGCCACTTCGGCACCGCACACGAATGCGTTCGCCCGCGGGGCGGGCTCACGGCACTCGCGGTGCCAGTATACGGCACGCTCCCGCTCGCCCGCGGCGGGGCGAGAGACGGACCCGGCCGGCCGCAATGAGATGCAGCGCGGGGACGGCACGCCCAACGAGACAGGCCGCTGGCGGGCGCCGTGAGCTCCCCTCGCCGGCCGCTGCCGGTCGCCCGCCGCCGGCCGGCGCACCCGCACCGCCGACCGGGACTCATCGTGCCCCGCGGGACAGCGCCTCACAGTGCTCGATCCGCAGCCTCGGGCGTACCGCCATCGAGGGGCGGCTCGACGCTCAGCGGATCCCGCGCCGGCGCGCATCGTGGAGAGTGGTGGGCGGTACTGGACTTGAACCAGTGACCTCTCGCGTGTGAAGCGAGCGCTCGTACCAACTGAGCTAACCGCCCACCGGATCGGGGCCCGGGGGGCCGCTCATGCTAGACCCCGCGGCGCCACCTGTTCAACGCCGGCGGCGGGCGGGACCGCGCCTTCCGCGCGGAGCGGGTCCGGCGCCGCGTGCGGCGGTTCGCGCCGAGGCGGGCATGCCCCCCTCGGAGAGGCTACGATCCCGCCATGGGCGAGGCGGACATCCTCTCGCAGGTGCGGACGCTGCCGACGAGTCCCGGCGTCTACCTCATGCGCGACGCCGCGGGTGAGGTGATCTACGTCGGCAAGGCGAAGCAGCTGCGCACGCGCGTCCGCTCCTACTTCGGCTCATCGCGCAGCCTCGAGCCGCGGATGCGGGCCCTCGCCGCGCAGGTGAGCACGATCGATCACGTCGCCACCCGCTCCGAGGCGGAGGCGCTCCTGCTCGAGGCAACGCTGATCAAGCGCCACCAGCCCGGCTTCAACATCAGGCTCAAGGACGACAAGCGCTATCCCTATCTCAAGATCGACGTGTCGAGCCCCTGGCCGCGCGTCACGATCACCCGCCGCGTCGAGGACGACGGCGCGCGCTACTTCGGCCCCTACGCCTCCGCCGGCTCCGTGCGCCGCACGCTCGACGTCGTGAAGAAGCTCTTCCCCTGGCGCTCGTGCACGAAGGCCATCACCGGCACCGATCCCCGGCCCTGCCTCGACTACTACATCAAGCGCTGCATCGCGCCGTGCACGGGCTACTGCACGGCCGAGGAGTACCGCGACGTCATCGGACAGACCGTGCTCTTCCTGGAGGGCCGCTCCTCCGAGGTGCTGGCACAGCTTCGCGAGGAGATGTCGCAGGCGGCCGGGACGCTGCAGTTCGAGCGCGCCGCCCGCATCCGCGATCAGATCGAGTCGATCGACCGCGTGACCGGGGAGAGGCGCCAGATGGCGAGCACGACCGCCCTCGACGCCGACATCTTCGCGCTCGCGCGCGAGGGCGACGAGGCCTGCGTTCAGGTCTTCTTCGCGCGCGGCACCGTCATCGCCGACACCGACTCCTTCACGCTCGACGGCGCCGGCGAGGCGGACGACTCCGAGGTGATCGGCGCCTTCCTCGCCCAGTACTACGAATCGGCCACCTACGTCCCGCGCACCATCCTGCTCTCGACCGTGCCGGCCGATCGCGAGGGGCTCGGGACCGCGCTCCGCGTGCGGCGGGGCGGAGCCGTCGAGCTGGCGGTGCCGCAGCGCGGAGAGCGGCGTCGCCTGGTGGAAACCGCGCAGGAGAACGCGCGGCAGGCACTCTCGATGCACCACGCGCGCTGGCTCGCCGACCGCGACAAGACCGAGCAGGCGCTCTCGCTGCTCGAGGAGGAGCTCGACCTCCCGGGCCGACCGCAGCGCATCGAGTGCTACGACGTCTCGACGATCCAGGGCACGAACACGGTCGCCTCAATGGTCGTCTTCGAGAACGGCCGCGCCCACCCCCAGCAGTACCGGCGCTTCCGCATCCGCACAGTCGCCGGGCAGGACGACTTCGCCTCCATGCGCGAGGTGATCGAGCGGCGCTTCCGGCACCTCGCGACCGCCGATGCGGTCGCGCTGAGCGAGGACCCCGGACAAGCGGCCCGCCTCACCGCCCGGGCGGCCGGGGAGAGCTCACCGTGGGATCAAGTCCCCGATCTCGTCATCATCGACGGCGGGCGGGGACAGCTCGGCGCCGCGCTCGACCTGCTGCGCGACCTCGGGCTCGGCGCAATCCCCGTCTGCGGCCTCGCGAAGCGCGAGGAAGAGATCTACGTCGCCGACCTCGACGAGCCGATCCGCCTGCCGCGGGACTCGGAGGCCCTCTACCTCGTGCAGCGGGTCCGCGACGAGGCACACCGCTTCGCCGTCAGCTACCACCGCTCGCTGCGCGGCCGCTCGCAGACGCGCTCGGCGCTCGACTCGATCCCGGGCGTCGGACCCAAGCGGAAGCGCGCACTGCTCCGCCGCTTCGGGACGGTGCGCGCCGTGCGCGAGGCCTCGGTCGACGAGATCGCGGCCACCGTCGGCTTCACCCGCCGGCTCGCCGAGGCGGTGAAGCGCTCGCTCTAGGGTCCGCGACCGTTGTCCGGCACCGCACAATGGGAGCGTGGGCGGACGCGGAGCCGACGGGCGCAGCGGCGCAGCGGAGAGCGACGGGGCGCCGGCGCTCGCCGAGCGGCGAGCGCGCATGGTGGCGCGCGTCGCCGAGGTCGTGCGCGACGCGCGCGTGCTCGCCGCGATGCGGGCGGTGCCGCGGCACGAGTTCGTCCCGCCGGAGCTCCGCCGCTACGCCTACGCCGACCGGGCGCTCGCGATCGGACACGGCCAGACCATCTCGCAGCCGCTGGTGGTCGGGATCATGTCCGAGGCTCTCGCGCTCGATCCCGCGGAGCGGGTGCTCGAGGTCGGCACCGGATCGGGCTACCAGGCGGCGGTCCTCGGCCGTCTCGCGGGCGCCGTCGTGAGCGTCGAGGTCATCCCGTCGCTGCGCCGCCGGGCGCGGGCGACGCTCGCGCGGCTCGGGCTGGGTCGCGTGGACGTGCTGGAGGCCGGCGAGCAGGCCGGCGCACCGGAGCTGGCGCCCTTCGACGCACTCCTCGTGGCGGGCGGCGCCCCCCCCCCCCCCCCCCCGCCGGCCCCGCCCGCCGCC
Source organism: Chloroflexota bacterium (assembly GCA_026713865.1). Classification (GTDB taxonomy): domain Bacteria; phylum Chloroflexota; class Dehalococcoidia; order UBA2979; family UBA2979; genus VYDC01. The sequence goes on from JAPONQ010000035.1 coordinate 22,227, forward strand.
C
>JAPONQ010000036.1 GCA_026713865.1 Chloroflexota bacterium
CCGGGCGGCGCCGCGCCGGGCCCTCGCGGGGGGGGGCGCGCGCGTGGGCCGGCTCCCCCCCCCCGCGGGCGTGCGGGAGACGGCGCGCGCGCCGAGGCCGAGAGCGCGGCCCCGGACGGCGCGCCTGCTCCGCGCGCCCTGGCCCGGGCCGCCGACGTCTCCGTCGCCCGCGAGGTCGACGAGGCCTGCTCGCTCGCCGTGAGCCGGTTCGGCGGCATCGATCTCCTCGTCAACAACGCCGCCACGCTCGGCTTCGTCGGGCCTCCCCTCGACTACCCCGAGGAGCTCTTCGACCGCGTGCTGGCGGTGAACGTGAAGGGCCCGTGGCTCTGCCTGCGCGCCTGCGTCCCCTCGATGCGCGAGCGCGGCGGGGGCGCCGTCGTCAACATCTCCTCCACCTCCGGGCTGGGCGGCGCCCCCTGGCACATCGCCTACGGCGCGAGCAAGCACGCCGTGCTCGGGCTCACGCGCTCGGCGGCGCTCGCGCTCGCCCCCGAGGGGATCCGCGTCAACGCGGTGGCGCCGGGCGCCGTCGAGACCCCGATCCTCGAGCAGCTCGAGCGCGGGCTCGGGCGCTCGCGGGAGGAGCGCGTGGAGCAGATCCCGCTCGGGCGCGCCGCCGCGCCGGCCGAGGTCGCCGCTCTCGTCGCCTTCCTGCTCTCCGGCGAGGCCGCCTTCATCACCGGGAGCGTGCAGTCGATCGACGGCGGCACGCGCGCCCGCTAGCCTCGGCGGCGGGGAGCGGAGGCGCCATGCATGCAGCCGTCGTCCACGAGCCGGGCGCGCCCGAGGTGCTCCGCTACGAGGAGGTCCAGGACCCGTCCTGCCACCCGCGCGGGGTGGTGATCGAGGTGGAGGCGGCGAGCATCGAGGGCGGGGACCTCCGCGCCCGGGCGCAGGGCCCGCTCCCGCGCGTTCCCCACGTGATCGGGTACCAGTGCGCAGGGGTCATCCGCGAGGTCGGGGAGTCCGTCCGCGAGCGCTCGGTCGGCCAGCGCGTCGTGGCCGTCGCGGCGGCCGGGTCGCACGCGGAGCTCCGCTCGGTGCCCGCGCGCGCGACCTGGGTGCTTCCCGAGGGGCTCGGCGCGGAGGAGGCGGCCTGCATCCCCGTCCCGTTCGCGACCGCGCACGACTGCCTCCACGAGTTCGGCCGCCTCGCCCCGGGCGAGACGGTGCTGGTGCAGGGCGCCACCGGGGGCCTCGGCGTCGCGGCCGTCCAGCTCGCGAAGGCGGCCGGCGCGACGGTGATCGGCACCTCCTCCAGCGAGGAGAAGCTCGAGCGGCTCGTCGACTACGGGCTCGACCACGCGGTCACGACCGCCGGCGACCCCGTCGCCGCCGTGCGCGAGCTGACCGGGGATCGCGGCGTCGATCTCGTGATCGACCCGGTGGGCGGCGAGATGCTCCAGCGCAGCCTCGCCATGCTCGCCTACCGCGGGCGCGCGATCACGGTCGGGAACGCGAGCCGCGGCGAGAGCACGGTCGACATCTCGCCGCTGATGAACGGCAACCGCACGCTCCAGGGCGTCTACCTCGCGGCCGAGCAGGGAGCGAACTTCGCCCGCGTCGAGGCGCTCGTCTCGAGGCTCCTCGAGCAGGTCGCCTCCGGGGAGCTGCGCGTCCTCATCGACCGCCGCTTCCCGCTCGCCGACGCCGCCGGCGCGCACGCCTACGCCGAGAGCCGCCGCGCCCTCGGGCGCGTGCTGCTGATCCCGTAGACCGTCGATGAGCGCCCGCGAGGCGCCGGCTCCGCGCCGCGGCTACGCGCGCACCTCGCTGGGGCAGGTCCACTTCCAGGAGGCGCCGGCCCCGGCCGGGGCGACGTCCGGGGCCGGCGCCGGCGACGCGCTCGTGCTGCTGCACCAGACCGCCGACTCCTCGGCGCAGTTCCAGGAGCTGCTCGGGGAGCTCTCGGGCCGCGTGCGCACCCTCGCGCTGGACACGCCGGGCTACGGGCACTCCGATCCGATCCCCACGTCTGCCGCACCGCCCTCCATCGCCGACTACGCGGGGGCGGCGCAGGAGGTGCTCGAGGCGCTCAAAGTGCGGCGGGCCGCCCTCCTCGGCACGCACACCGGCGCCGCCATCGCGCTCGAGCTCGCCGCCTCGCGGCCCCGGCTCGTCACGCGCCTCGTGCTCTCGGGGCTTCCCGACTACGAGCCGGAGGAGCGGGAGGCGAAGATCGCGGGAGCCCTCCCCGCGGTCCTCTCGCCCGACGGCGCCCACCTGCGCCAGGCCTGGGAGCGCGCAGCCGATCCGATGTGGGGGAGAACGTCGCTGTCGCAGGTGGCGCGCTCCGCCTCCGACTCCATCCGGGCGATCCCGGGCCGTCACCACGGACCGCTCGCGGTCTTCCGCTACCACGCGCGCGAGCGCATCCCCCTGGTGCGCGCGCCGGCGCTTCTGCTCTACGGCGAGCGCGATCCCTTCGCCTCGTTGCAGCCGCGGCTCGCGGCGCTCTTCCCCGACGGCCGCTGCGAGCGCATCGAGGGAGGCGGGCCCTCGCCGATGCAGGAGCGCCCCGCCGACTACGCGGGGCGGCTCCTCGCCTTCCTCGCGACGTAGCCCTGAGGCCTCAGGCCGGTCCGCGCGGCTCCGGAGCGAACGCCGGGTCGCCGCTGTAGCCCCCGAGCGAGAGCTCGCGCAGCCTGCGCACGGCCGCGCGCAGGGGCTCGAGCGAGGGGGATCCCTGGCCGCCCTGCCCCTCCATCCCGGGTGGGTACGGCGGCGCCGGCGTCCCGGCGTCGAGCGGCGGGGCCGCCCACGGCGGGGCGAGCGCCTCCGCGCCGGCGGCCGCGCGCAGCAGCGTCGCCTCGTCGTGGCGGCGCCCGATCAGCTGCAGGCCGACGGGCAGGCCCTCGGGCGCCCCCGGGGCCGGTACCCGGCCGCACGGGAGCGTCACCGCCGGCAGGCCCAGAAGCGAGGAGACCCGGTGCAGGTTGTGCCACTGCGGGCCGACCTCGAGCGGACGGTCGCGCATCGCCCCGAAGCCGCCGTCGAGCGGGGTCGCCGCCGTCGCCGTCGAGGGCGAGGCGATGACGTCGACCTCGGAGAAGGCCCGGTCTAGCTCCTCGCCTATGGCCCGGCGCGCGCGGAGGGCGAGCAGGTAGTCCTCGGCCGGGATCTCGCGGTCGGCGGCGAGTCGGGCCGCGAGCTGCGGCGAGTACGGGGCGCCCCGATCGAGGGCCGCGGCGTGCGCGGAGGCGACCTCCGCACGCATGATCGCGCTGGAACAGGCCGCCGCGTACTCGGTGCGCTGCAGCTCGAGCTCGACGAGCCTCGCGCCGGCATCCTCCATCGCGGAGAGGGCCGCGCGCACGCGCGCGAGCACGTCGGGGTCGACCGTCCCCTCGGCGTGGCGCCAGGAGACGCCGACGCGAAGCCCCCGGAGCCCCTCCGCCCCCCGGGCACAGGCCGCGCCCAGGCCGCGCAGGGGCTCGCCGGCGGAGAAGGGGTCGGCGGGATCGGCGCCCGAGACGGCCTCGAGCACGAGGGCCGCATCCTCGACCGAGCGCGCGAGGGGCCCGACGTGGTCGAGCGACCACGAGTTCACGATCACGCCGCGGCGGCTCACGCGGCCGAAGCTCCCGAGCAGGCCGACCAGGCCGCAGAAGGCCGCCGGGCGCCGCACCGAGGCGCCGGTCTCCGTGCCGAGCGCCGCGAAGGCGAGCCCCGCCGCGACGGCGGCGGCGGAGCCGCTCGAGGAGCCGTTGGTGGAGCGCGCCAGGTCCCACGGGTTGCGCGCCGCGCCGTAACCCGCCGACCAGAGCGAGCCCGCGATCGCGAACTCGTGCAGCAGGGTCTTCCCCGCGAGCACCGCCCCCGCCTCTCGCTGGCGGGCCCAGCAGGTCGCGTCCTCGCCCGGCATCCAGCCGCGCAGCACCTCGGAGGCGGCGGTGGTCTCGACGCCTGCGGTCGCGATATTGTCCTTGAGCGCTACGGGAATGCCGTGGAGCGGCGATCGCGGCCCCGAGCGGGCGATCTCGCGCTCGGCCTCCGCCGCCTGCCCGAGCGCGAGTTCGGCCGGCACGGTGATGTAGGCGGCGAGATGGCCGTTCAGGGCCTCGATGCGCTCGAGCGTGGCGCGCGTGATCTCGACCGGGGAGAGCTCGCGGGCGGCGATCCGGCGCGAGGCCTCGGCCAGCGTGAGGGTCGCGAGCTCGGGATGGGCGTCCATCGCGGGCGACGATAGCAGTTCGGCGCGGGGAACGTCCCGCGTCCGGGGCCGCGTGCGGCGCCGGGGGAGGATGGGGAGCGATGGCGGGAAGGCTCGACGGGCGCGTCGCGATCGTGACCGGCTCGGCATCGGGGATCGGGCTCGCGATCGCCCGGCTCTTCGCCCGCGAGGGGGCGCTGCTCGTGCTCGCCGATCGCAACCGGGCGGCCGGCGAGCGGCAGGCGGCCGAGCTCGGAGGCGGCGGCGCCGACGTCCGCTTCGTCCCGACCGACATCTCCCGCGCCCCCGACGTGGAGGCGCTGGTGGCGCAGGCCGTTGGGCACCACGGCCGCATCGACGTGCTCGTCAACAACGCGGGCATCTACCCCCGCACCGGCCGGCTGCACGAGGTGGGGGAGCTGGAGTGGGATCTGACGCTGGCGACCAACCTGCGCGGCACCTTCCTCTGCTGCCGCGCGGCCATCCCGCACATGCTCGAGCGGGGCGGCGCCATCGTGAACCTCTCCTCCGGCTCCGGCGTCCGGGGCTCCCCGAACGGCGTCGCCTACGGAGCCACCAAGGCGGCGATCCTGCACCTGACGCGGACCGCCGCGCTGGAGTACGCCCCGGACGGCATCCGCGTCAACGCGGTCGTGCCGGGCCTGACCGATACGCCGCAGGCGCGCGGGTCGACCGGCAGCCGGGAGGCGTACGAGGCGTGGGAGCGGCGCCTGCCGCTGGGGCGGGCCGCGCGGCCCGAGGAGGTCGCGGCCGTGGCCCTCTTCCTCGCCTCCGACGAGGCCTCCTACGTGACCGGCGCCGAGTACGTGGTCGACGGGGGCCGGACGGCCGGCTAGGAGCGGCCGGGAGGGTGGCGATGGCAAGCGAATCGGCGCGGGCGCTCGCGGAGAAGGCGATCGCCGACTACGGCTTCCGGCAGGCGCTGCTGTGGGGCACGGAGGAGGTGCTCGCCGCCTGGCCGCTCGAGCCCGCCGAGGCCGAGGCGGTCCGCTCGCGGCTGCTGGCGCAGGTCGCGGAGCTGCCGGTCCCGGTCGAGCCCGACCAGCGACCGGCGGTGCTCGCCCGGCTGCTCCAGGCCTTCGACGCCGACCCGTCCTGACCGCCGGGGGCGCTCAGGGAGCGGCCCGGGGGCCGTCGACCCGCGAGCGGGCCGCCACCCGTGCCGCGTTCGCGACGAGCAGCGCGCGCGACACCTCCTCCACGTCGTGCACCCGCACGACGTGCGCCCCGGCCGCCGCCGCGAGCACGTTGAAGGCGACCGTCGCCGCCAGCAGCTCCGGCGCGTGCTGCGTGTAGCCGACGCCGACGAGCTCGCCCAGGAAGCCCTTGCGCGAGGCCGAGATCGCGACCGGACGCCCCGTGCCGCGCAGCGCGCGGACGGCGGCGAGCAGTCGCACGTTGTCCCGGGCGGAGCGACCGAAGCCGAAGCCGGGATCGACCCACACCGCGGGGACGCCGGCCGCCTCCAGCTCGCGGGCGCGCCGGCCGAGATCGGCCACCACCTCGGCGGCGATGTCGTCGTAGCGCTGGTCGGCCTCGCCGTGGCGCGTCGGTTCGCCCCGCATGTGCATCGCCAGCACCGGGAGCCGGTGCTCGGCGGCGACCGACACCATCTCCTGGTCACGGAGCCCGGTCACGTCGTTGAGCAGGTGGACCCCGACCCCGGCCGCGGCGCGCGCGACGCCGGGCTTCCAGCTGTCGAGCGAGACCGGAACGCCCTCCCGGACGAGCGCCTCGATCACCGGGCAGACCCGGCCGATCTCCTCGTCGAGCGGCGGCTCCTCGCCCCCCGTGCGCGTCGAGTGGGCACCGACGTCGACGAGCTCGGCACCGCGGGCCACGAGGCCGAGCGCGCGCGCGACGGCGCCGGCGGGCGCCACGACGGAGCGCTCGACCGGCGAGTCGGGCGACACGTTGACGATGCCCATCACCACGGTGCGCCCGCTCGCGTCGAGCACGTGCTCCCCCAGGGCGAGCCGCATGCCCGCCCCCTACGCCTGCTCGACCGGCGGGCGCGCGCGGGCCTGCGGGGTGCCGCCGCCCTCCGGCCCGTCGAGCAGCGCCGCGAGAGCGGCGGCGCTCCGCGGCGGATGGCCGAGATCGAGCGCGAGCAGCTCGCGGCCGAGCGCGGCGTAGAGCGCCCGCAGCGACGGCTCCCGGGCGAGCGCATCGAGATGGCGCGCGACCGTGGCGAGATCACCGCGCGCGAGGGGTCCGGTCAGGGCGGAGGCGAGCGCGGCCCCCGGAGGCAGCCCCGCCACGGCGGAGGCGGCGCCGGCGAGGAGCGGGCCGAGCGCCCGGGGCGCCTCCGACGCCGGGAGGCCGGCGAGCGTCCAGGCGCGCGCCGCAGCCGCTGCGAGCGCCACGACGTCGTTCGAGGCGAGCACCGCCGCCGCGTGGTAGCAGGAGCGATCGACGCCCTCCAGGCGGACCGTGGCGCCCGCACCGAGGTCGGCCGCCAGCGCCTCCAGCAGCGCCCCGAGATCGGTCCCGGCGCCCTCGGCCGCCTCGATGCCGACGGCGATGCCCCGCCCCCTCTCGGGAGAGCCGCCGGGATCGGGGAAGGCCTGCAGCGGATGCAGGCAGCCGCGGGCCGCCCCGCGGGCGGCGAGCGGCGCCAGGGGCCCCAGGTCGAGCGCCCCGGCGCAGTGGACCGCCGCCTGCCCGCGCCGCCAGGGGAGCGCGGCCGCGACGGCGGCGACGGCGTCGTCGGGAACAGCGAGCAGGATGAGGTCGCTCCCGCGGACCAGCTCGGGGGCCGCCAGGGCACGGGCGCCCGGGATCGCCTCCGCGAGCCCCTCGGCGCGCCGGGAGCCGCGCCCCGCGACGGCGGCGATGCGATAGCCGGCCGAGGCGAGCCCGAGCGCGAGCGAGGCGCCGAGGCGCCCGCAGCCGACGACGCCGACGGCGAGCTCGCGCCGCCGCTCGGGCCCGATCCGGGCGCTCTCCACCACCTGCACCGCCTCCGCCACCCCGCGCCTCTCCCGGCCGATTCTAGCGGTACCGGGGCGGGGCTCCGGGGCCGCGGTCACCGCAGCGGGTGGCGCGCGCTCGCGGCCCTTCGTAGAGTCGGCGCGCTGAGGGCCGCGCGCCCGGGGGCAGGAGCGAGATGTCCGAGCGGCTGCTGGTGGGGATCGAGTTCACCGCGGACGAGCTGCGTCTCGCGCTCGCCGAGCCGGACGGCGCTCCCGTCGGGCAACCGGGCCGCTGGCGACTTCCCGAGCTCGCGGACGAGGAGTCCTGGGCCTGGGAGGTGGGCGGCCGCATCGCCACCGCGTTCGCCGAGGAGGGGAGCGGGCGCTCCGCGCTCGCGATCGCGATGGCGGCGCCCGGGACCGTCGATCCCGTCGCCGGGCGGCTGGTCGACGGCGGCCAGGACGGCTGGGAGGGACTCTCCGTCGTCGAGGCGCTGAGACGCCACATCGACGCGCCGGCCGCGGTCGATAGCCGGGCCAGCGCCGGGCTGCTCGGCGAGCGCGCCGACGGCGCCGCCCGCGGCGCCGAGAACGTGCTCTACCTGCTCCTGCGCGACCCGCCCGGCGCGGCGGTGCTCGCCGGGGGCCGTGCCCTTCGCGGCGCGCACGGACGGGCAGGGGCGATCCCGGCCGTCTCCGATCTCGACCCGGACGAGCGCCTCGGCGGCGAGGCGCTGGAGGAGGTCGCCGTGCCGCTCGCCGACGCCGCCGCCCTGCTCGACCCGGAGCTCGTCGTCGTCGACGCGCCGACGCGCCTGAGGGACCTGCTGATCCCGGTGCTGAAGCGGCTCACGGCGGACGTGGCTCCCGGGGCGCGCGTGGTGCCGGCGCTGCTCGGAGCCGACGCCCCGCTCCGGGGGGCGATCACGATGGCCGGAACCCTCGCCTACGAGTCGGCGCGCGAGGCGTGAGCGCCGGACCCCCGGGCGGCGGGCGTACGGACCGCATCCGGCTCGCGCTTCAGCCGGAGGAGGCGGGGACGCTGCTCGGTACCTGCGCCTGGGTCCTCGGGGCGCTGGAGATCCTGAAGGACCGCGGCCACGCCGTCGAGCGCGAAGACCTGCACGAACTCCACGACGAGCTGGCCCCGGCCGTGAACAGGCTCGCCGCCCAGGTCGGCGGAGCACGCGGCGCCCTCGGGGCGGACGAGGAGATCCAGGGCGCGATCGAGGCGGCCTTCGCGCGCGTGCGAGCCGCCTTCGAGAGCTGGATCGAGGTGACGGCCGCCGACACCATGGCCGCCGCGCTCGAGCAGCGCCTCGAGGAGATCGACGCGCAGGGAGGCGGTCCGGCCCGGCGCGGGGAGGCCGCGACGGAACCGGGAGCCGACGGGGGCTGAGCGCGGCGCCGGCTCGCCCGACGACGGGCCTGGGGCCGCCCGGGCAGCGCCCCGCGTCAGCGCGTGGAGTAGCGCGACGCGAGGGGGAACCGCCGGTCGCGGCCGAAGGCGCGAGCTGTGATCTTCACGCCGGGGGGAGCCTGGCGGCGCTTGTACTCGTTGCGGTCCACGAGCTCGACGACGCGGCGCGCCGTCGCCTCGTCGTGCCCGGCCTCCACGATCTCGGCGAGCGAGAGGTGCCGCTCCACGTAGGCCTCGAGGATCGGATCGAGCACCTCGTAGGGCGGTAGCGAATCGGAATCGAGCTGGCCGGGACGGAGCTCGGCGGAGGGCGGCTTCTCGATGGAGCTCACCGGGATGACCGGGTGCTCCGAGCAGGCGTTCCGGTAGCGGGCGAGTTCGTAGACGAGAGTCTTCGGGACATCCTTGATCACGGCGAAGCCGCCGGCCATGTCTCCGTAGAGCGTGGCGTAGCCGCAGGCGTACTCCGACTTGTTGCCGGTGGCGAGGACCAGGGCGCCGCTCGAGTTCGAGAGGGCCATCACCAGCATCCCGCGGATCCGCGCCTGGATGTTCTCCTCGGCACTCCCCGCTCCGCCGCCGGCCAGCTCGCCGCGGAGCGCGTCGAGCGCGCCCGCGTGCACGGGCTCGATAGGGAGAACCGCAAGTTCGATGCCCAGGTTCGCGGCGAGGGCGCGCGCGTCGGCGACCGAGCCCTCCGAGGAATGGCGAGAGGGCAGCGCGACGCCGCGCACCTGCCCGGGCCCGAGCGCGTCGACGGCGACGGCGGCGACCAGCGCCGAGTCGATCCCGCCGGAGAGCGAGACGATCACCTCGCGGAAGCCGCACTTGCGGACGTAGTCGCGCGTCCCGACAACCAGCGCCCGGTAGACCTCCTCGAGCGCCTGGGGAGGGTCGGCCGCCGGCCGCGGCCGGAGCGGCGGGAGCGGCGAGCCAGGGGCGTCGCTCACCCAGAGCGCGTCCGCCTGCGGCGGCCGCTCCGGGAGCGGGACGTCGACGAGCAGCAGGTCGGCGTCGAGCCACGCGCCGCGCGCGATCAGGCGGCCGGCGCCGTCGACGACGAGCGAGTGGCCGTCGAAGACCAGCTCATCCTGCCCGCCCACCTGGTTCACGTAGGCGACGGGGGAGCCGTGCGCGCGCGCGCGCTCCGTTGCGACGGCGAGCCGCTCCTCCGTCTTGCCCGCCCAGAACGGCGAGGCGTTGATGTTCACGATCAGCTGGGCGCCGGCCGCGCAGAGGGCGGCGGCCGGACCGTCCTCGTACCAGATGTCCTCGCACACGGTGAGCCCGACCTGTGCTCCGCCGATGACGAAGAGCGGCGCCTCCGCGCCGGGGACGAAGTACCGCTGCTCGTCGAAGACGCCGTAGTTGGGAAGCCGCTGCTTGCGGTAGCGCGCGACCACGCGGCCCCCGTACAGGAGCGCGGCGGCGTTGTAGAGCTCGCCCACCGCCGAGCCGAGCCGCGGCGAGTCCCCGGTATCGGGCGTGCCGACCACGAGCGGCGGCAGGCCGCGCGCGTCGGCGGCGAGCCGCACGAGCGCGCGCTCGGCGTCCGAGACGAAGGACGGGCGCAGCAGCAGATCCTCGGGCGGGTAGCCGGTGAGGGCGAGCTCGGGGGCGGCGACGACCTGCGCGCCGGCGGTCGCGGCCTCCCGCGCGGCGGCGAGCACGAGGCGCGCGTTGCCCTCGAGGTCGCCCACCGTCGTGTTGAGCTGCGCGAGCGCGAGCCGGAGCATCGGCGCCGGCATCTCCCGATCCCTCCGTCCCCCGCCGGCCGGACCGGCGCGATCAGGCTAGCAGTCGCGCCCGGCGGGCGCCGCCCCACGGGATCCGCGCTCGCCCCAGGCGAGCGCCCCGTGCACACTCGGAGCCGCCGCTGCCCGGACGCCCGGACCGCAGCGGCGAGGAGCGCTCGTGCAGCTGCATCTCGTCCCCGGCGCCATCGAGGCCGCGCATCCCGCGCACGTCAACCACACCGGCGACCTGTGGGGAGCCTGGAACGTCGACCCGCAGCTCCTGGTTCCGCTCGCGCTCGCGGCCGTCTGGTACGCGCGTGGCCTCTCACGCTGGCCCGAGCGTAGCCGCGAGCACCCCCGCTGGCGCTCCGCGCTCTTCTACGCCGGACTGCTGGTGCTGCTGCTGGCGATCGAATCGCCGCTCGACGCAGCCGCCGAGCACCATCTGACCTTCCACATGGTCCAGCACGAGCTGCTGGTGCTGATAGCGCCGTCCCTGATCCTGCTCGGCGCACCGACCACGCCGCTGCTGCGAGGCCTGCCGCGCGAGCTCCGGCTCGGCGTCGTCGGGGGCCTCGCGCGGCGCCGCGCGGTACGGCGGGGGGGGCGCCTGCTCACACACCCCCTCCTCGCCGGAGGCCTCTTCACCGCCGTCCTCTGGCTCTGGCATCTCGCCCCCGGCTGGTACGAGGCGGCGCTCACCAGCGAGTGGATCCACGAGCTCCAGCACGCCTCCTTCGTCGCGGTGGGCTTCCTGGTCTGGTGGAACCTGGTAGACCCGGCGCCGCTCCGGGCACGCCTCGGCTATCTCCCGCGGATCCTCTTCCTGCTCGCCATCGGCGTGCCCAAGCACATCCTCGGCGCCCTTCTCACCTTCGCCTCCGACCCCTTCTACGACTACTACGAGGGGCGCCAGCTGCTCGACATCTCGCTCGCCACCGACCAGCAGATCGGGGGGCTCATCATGTGGGCTCCGAGCCAGCTGCTGATGCTCGGGGTCGCGGCGGTGATCTTCGCCGTCTGGTACGGGAAGAGCGGCCAGGGACAACCCGATGAGCCGCCCGCGGCGCGCGCGCGCAGGCCGGGCGCCGGCAGCCGCGGGGACGCTAGCGGTTGATCACCGCCGGGTCGCCCCAGAAGAGGGCGAGCAGCGAGATCAGGATCGCCCCGGCGAGTACGAAGCCGAAGACGAAGAGCCGTGTGAGCAGCGCCTTCTCGAAACGCAGGTGCATGAAGTAGGCGACGACGATGACGAACTTGATGCCGGAGAGCACCATCAGGATCGGGATCAAGAGCACGCCCAGGCCCGGCGTGTAGGAGGCCGCCAGCTCGACGATCGTGATCACGGTCAGTAGCAGGCCGATCAGCACGTACTGACGCACCGTGGGGTGCGATCGCTCGTGCGACCCGGCCGCGTGTCCGCCCTCGGCGCTCATCGCGTCCTCCCGCCGTCCGCCCCGGCGTTCACGCCGGCACGAGGTAGACGACCGTGAAAATCACGATCCAGACGATGTCCACGAAGTGCCAGTAGAGACCGATCGTCTCCACGTGGAAGCCCGCTTCCGGACCGAGCCCCGTCCGGCGCATCGACGCGAGCAGCATCGAACCGAGCATCAGCACGCCGACCGTGACGTGCGCGCCGTGGAATCCGGTCAGCACGAAGAAGGAGGCGCCGAACTGGTTGGTGGCGAGGTTGAGCCCCTCCGCCCCGAACTCGTGGAACTCGAAGACCTGGAAGCCCAGGAAGATGATCCCGAGCAGCAGCGTCGCGAGCAGCCAGATCTTCATCATCTTCAGGCGCCCGTTCTGGGCTCCGTAGACCGCGAGCACCATCGCCACCGAGCTCATCAGCAGCACGAAGGTCGACGCGGAGGTGACCGGGATGTTGAGCACGCCCGCGTACTCGACGCCGTCGACGACGCGGTCGGTGGGGAACCATCCCGTGACCACGCCGTCGTGCATGTGAGCCTCGATGAAGCCCGGCGCCGGCAGCGGGATGTCGCCCTTGAAGACGAGGTAGGTGGCGATCAGCGAGCCGAAGAAGAGGCACTCCGAGGCGAGGAAGATCCACATCAGGACCTTGCGGCTGTCGATCCCCGTCGAGCTGTGCGGTGCCTCCGCAGCGTGCGCGGCCTGCGCCATCTCGCTCTCCCCCGCTCCCCTAGTGCCCGCCCGCAGCGGGCTCGGCGCCGGTCGGTTCGAGCGTCCAGCCCCAGATGCCGTAGATGACGACCACCGCGCCGAGCGCGACCAGCGCCAGGTGCGAGAGCGCCCCGATCCCGATCAGCGTGAAGCCCACGCCGATGAGCAGCGGATAGTAGGACGGCGGCGGCAGGTGTATGTGCTCGTGGGGATCCGGCTCCGGCGGCGCGATGCCGTGATCGCGGTCGTACCAGACCGGATCGCGCGCGCGCACGACGGGGACCACGTCGAAGTCGTGCTCGGGCGGCGGAGAACTCGTCGCCCACTCGAGCGTCGGCGCATCCCACGGGTTGTCGGGAGCGGACGGCTCCTCGCGCATCGACCGGAAGAAGTTCCAGAGGAAGACCGCCATGCCGGCCGCGATCGTGAACGCGCCCAGGGTGGCGACGAAGTTCCAGGTCTCCCAGCCGAGCCCGGCGTCGTAGGTGTAGATGCGCCGCGGCATCCCCGAGACGCCGAGGAAGTGCATGGGGAAGAAGGTGACGTTGAGCCCGATGAAGAACAGCCAGAAGTGCAGCTTCCCCATGCCCTCGGAGAGGAAGCGGCCGGTGAACTTCGGGAACCAGTAGTAGACGCCGGCGAAGATGCCCATGATCGCCCCGCCGAAGAGCACGTAGTGCAGGTGGGCGACGATGAAGTAAGTGTCCTGCTGCTGCGTGTCGATGGGCGGCGAGGCGTGCATCACGCCCGAGATGCCGCCGACGGTGAAGGTCGCGATGAAGCCGACCGCGAAGTACATCGCCGTCGTGAACCGGATGCTGCCGCCGTAGAGCGTCCCCAGCCAGTTGAAGATCTTGACGCCCGTCGGCACGGCGATCGTCATCGTCGTCGCGGAGAAGACGACGCGCGGCACGGGGCCGAGCCCCGTCGTGAACATGTGGTGGCTCCAGACAGCGAAGCCGAGGATGGCGATCGAGATCCCGGCGAAGACCACGGCGCCGTAGCCGAAGAGCGGCTTGCGCGAGAACGTCGGCAGCACCTCAGAGACGATCCCCATCGCCGGCAGGATCAGGACGTAGACCTCGGGGTGTCCGAAGATCCAGAAGATGTGCTGCCAGAGGACGGGGTCGCCGCCGCCATCGGGGATGAAGAAGTTGGTCGTGAAGTTGCGGTCGAAGTAGAGCTGGATGAGACCGACGGTGAGCACCGGGAGCGAGAGCACCAGCAGCCAGGCGACGATCATCGTCATCCAGACGAAGACGGGGAGGCGGAACATCGTCATCCCCGGCGCGCGCAGGTTGATGATGGTGACGATGAAGTTCAGCGAGGCGATCAGGGACGAGGTGCCGAGGATGATCAGCGACACCGTGTAGAAGTCCATCGAGCGGCCGGTCGAGTAGGTGTTCTCGGTGAGCGGCGCGTAGGCGAACCAGCCGGTGTCCGGCGCGCCGCCCAGCAGCCAGCTCGCATTCAGCATCAGGGCGCCCGAGAGGAAGATCCAGTAGGAGAGCGCGTTGAGCCGCGGGAAGGCGACGTCGCGCGCGCCGATCATCAGCGGCACCAGCCAGTTGAAGAAGGCCGCACCGAGCGGCATCACGCCCAGGAAGATCATCGTGAGCGCGTGCATGCTGAAGAGCGCGTTGAAGAGATCGGCGTCGACGACCTCGCCGTTGGGAACGGCGAGCTGGCTCCGGATCAGCAGCGCCTCGATGCCGGCGACGACGAAGAAGACCATCCCGGAGACGCCGTAGAGCGTCCCGATGCGCTTGTGGTCGACCGTCGTGAGCCAGGCCCAGATGCCGGAGGGCGCCTGAACGGCGGGCGCGGCCAGCGTGCCGGCGGCGGTCGCCATAGTCCCGTTCCTCCCTCAGCAGCCGGGCGCGCAGGCGCCGGCTCGACGGCGCGCCCGGCGCGCCCGGCGCGCCTCTACTGCAGCTCTCTCAGATACGCCACGAGCGCCGTGATCTGCTCGCTCGTGAGGTGCTCCCCCCACGCCGGCATCCCGTTCTCGCGCACCGTCACGCCCGGCTTGATGTCGTCGGGGTCCGAGATCCAGCGCTCGAGCTCTCGCTGCACGCGCTCGGGATCCTCCGAACTCGCGAAACCGTCGCGGATCCCGGCGAAGAGCGTGGACCGGGACGCGACGTGCGTCAGGTCGGGTCCGATCAGCCCGACGGCCGGCGTCCCCTTCACGGTGTGGCAGCCCACGCACGGCGTCACGCCCAGCGCCAGGATCGGGTTCTGGAAGAGCGCCGCTCCCTCCTGGGCCAGCTCGGAGAGCGTCTCGGCGGCGACCGGCGGAGCGAGCTGGGCCTCCACCCAGGCGTCGAAGTCTGCCTGCCCGTCGACGAAGACGCGGAAGCGCATGTTGGCGTGCGAGGTGCCGCAGAACTCCACGCACTGCCCCAGGTAGGCCTCATCCCTCGCCTCGTTCGGCGTGAAGATGACCGCGTTCTCGCGGCCCGGCACCATATCGACCTTGCCGACGAGCTGCGGGATCCAGAACGAGTGGATCACATCCTCGGAGCGCAGCGTCACGTAGACGGGGCGGTCGACCGGCACGTGCATCTCGTTCGCCGTCACGATCCCGAGATCGGGGTAGCGGAACTCGAACCACCACTGGTGACCGATCGCCTCCACGTGCACGGTGCCGGGAGGGAGGTCGTCCGGGTCGGGCTCGAGATCCACGATCGCGGTCGCCGTCGGGATGAAGATCGCCACCAGGATCACGACCGGGAGCAGGGTCCAGACGATCTCGAGCCGGGTGTTCCCGTGGAACTGCGACGCGACGCGGCCCGGGCGCTCCCGGAACCAGATGGAGAGGATGAGCGTCGCCCCCAGCACGCCCACGAAAACGACGGCGGCGAGCCAGAAGACGATGACGTAGACATTCTGCACTGTCTGCGTGGCGTCGGACTTCGGCTCGATGGTGGACAGCGGGTCGCTGCAGGCGGCGAGCACCAGTCCCGTAAGGAGTACCGCGGCGGCTAAGGGGAGGCGCCGCGTGTGCACGCGATCGAGGCGCACCACCACCTCCCGTCGGGCTCGCCGGCGCCCTGGCGCGGACATCCGCACGGCCGCGCGTACAGTCGCACCAGCCCGCGCATCGGTCAACTGCCCGCGACAGGCCCCGCCCGCCCGCGCGCGTTGATCGGCGGCGGACGGGACCGTAGCCTCTCTCTCGATGTACCACTCTCCGGCGGCGCTGATGACGCGGGTGGGGGCGGCGCGCCTCGTCCTCGGCTGCTTGGGCGTGGCGCTGGCGCTGCTGCTGGCCACGCTCGGCGTCGCCCTCTACCGGGGCGTCGGCGACTCCCCCCTCGGGGCGAGCGACGCCGCCTTCCGCCTCGCACCCGACTTCACCGCCGAGACCCTGGACGGGACGACGTTCCGGCTCGGGCAGCACGAGGGGAGCCCCCTCTTCCTCTACTTCTGGGCGTCGTGGTGCGCCCCCTGCGAGCGCGAAGCGCCGCTGATCGAGCGGCTCTGGCGCGAATACGAGGCGCGGGGCTACACCTTCGTCGCCGTGAACGTGATGGATAACCGCGACGACGCCGTCGCCTTCGCCCGCCGCCACGGCCTGAGCTTCCCCGTCGTGAGCGGGGGCGATGTCTATCTCGACTACGGCGTCGTCGCCCTGCCGGAGGCCTTCTTCGTGCTGCCGGGGCTCCGCCTCTCCGGCAAGTACATCGGAGAGCTGCGGGAGGAGGACTTCCGTGCGATGCTGGATGCTCTGGCGGAGGGGACCTGAGGATGCGCCGGCTGACTGACGGGCTCCGACCCCACCGCCTCTCCCGTCGCGGGCGGCTGGTCGCGCTCTTCCTCGTCACCACGATCGCGATCGGGACCCTCGCCGCCGTCGCAGCCTCCTCCTCTCTCTCCTACTACGTCACGCCGGAGGAGTTCGCCCAGGAGATCGACCCCGAGGGCGGCCGCTGGCGCGTCGGCGGGCGTGTCGTGCCGGGAACGATCGTCCAGACCGCGGGCCAGCCCATCGCCTTCGAGATCCAGGGCGAGCAGGGGGAGCGGATGGCGATCTCCTACGACGGTGTCGTCCCCGGGCTCTTCGGGCCGCGCACGTTCGTCGTCGTCGAGGGGGTGGCCGCGGGCGCGGCGCGCCTCGTCGCCTCCTCGGTCATCATCAAGCACGAGAACGAGTTCGTGACCGACGCGGCGGACACCGATGTCTTCGTCCCGGAGCGCTCCCCCTCGACCGGGTCGCCGTGAATCTCGCGGGGGCGCTGGGCGCCTCCGCACTCGTGGCGGCGCTCGCGGCAACCCTCTTCGCCCTCGGCGTCTCGACCTGGGGGGTCAGGCGGCGCCATCCGGGCGCCATCGCCGCCGGACGGCGGGCGCTCTACGCGACGGCGGCGCTGCTGACGCTGGCGATGGGGACGCTCGCCGCGGCGCTGCTCCGCGACGACTTCAGCCTTCTGTACGTCACCTCCGTCTCCTCCCGCGACATGGAGACGGCCTTCAAGTGGGCCGCCCTCTGGAGCGGGCAGCCCGGATCGCTCCTGCTCTGGACCTGGCTGATAGCGCTCTCGCTCGCCGGCGTCGCCCGCCACCTGCAGCGTGCGCTGCCGTGGGCGCGCGGCCACGCGCAGGCCGTGGCCGGGGCGGTGCTCGCGGCGTTCCTCGGCCCCCTCGTCTTCCTCGCCTCTCCGTTCGAGGTGGCGGCCGTGACGCCGCCGGACGGCGTCGGCCTCAACCCGCTCCTCGTGGACCGCGCGATGCTCATCCACCCGCCGATGCTCCTCGCCGGACTCACCTCGACCGTCGCGCCGTTCGCCATCGGCGCCGCGGCGCTGCTGGCCGGGCACGTCGACTCGAGCTGGGTCCGGGCGGCGAGACCCTGGGCCCTCGCCTCCTTCGTGGTGCTGGCGACCGGCAACGTGCTCGGCGGGTGGTGGGCCTACACGGTGCTGGGCTGGGGCGGCTACTGGGCGTGGGATCCCGTCGAGAACTCGGCGATACTCCCGCTGCTCCCGACCATCGCCCTCCTCCACGGCTTCGCCGTGCAGGAGCGGCGCGGGATGCTCCGGCTCTGGAACCTGGCGATGGCCGCGGCGGCCTTCTCGCTCGCGGTCTTCGGCACCTTCAACGTGAGAAGCGGCCTCGTCTCCTCCGTGCACTCCTTCGCGCAGTCCGAGATCGGACCCTACTTCCTGGGGCTCCTCGCCGTGGTGATCCTCGGGTCGGTGGCGCTCCTCGCCTGGCGCTCCCCGCGCCTCTCGGGGCCCCACGACTTCGAATCTCTGCTCTCCCGCGAGACCGGCCTCATCGTAAACAACTACCTGCTCACGGCCATCGCACTCGTGATCCTGGGGGGGACACTCTTCCCGGTCGCCTCGGAGCTCATCCGCGGCGTCCGCGTCACCGTCTCCGAACCCTTCTACGACCAGACGGTGGGGCCGCTGCTCGCGGCGCTGCTGCTCGTCGCCGCCGGTGGGGTCCTGCTGCCGTGGCGGCGCGGCGCGGCGCGGTCGCTGCGGCGCCGCTTCGCCGCCCCCGCCGTGGTCCTCGCGGGCTCAGCCGCCGTGCTCTGGACCGCCGGCGTCCGCGATCCCTTCGCCCTCGGTGGAATCGTCTGCGCGGCCACGCTCGCCTCCGTCACGCTGCGCGAGTACTGGCTCGGCGCGCGCGGCGCGCGGCGGGCGCGCGGCCGCGGCGTCGCCTCGTGGCCGCTCGCCGTCGCCGCGCTCTTCCGCCGCGATCCGAGGCGCTACGGCGGCTACCTGGTCCATCTCGGGGCCGCGGTGATGGCGGTCGCCGTCGTCGCCTCGACGGCCTACCAGCAACAGGTGCGCGTCGCGATCGCGCCCGGCGAGTCGTTCGAAGCGGGGCGCTACACCCTGACCTACGAGCGCCTCGAGGGGCGGCCCGGTACCGCGAACGGCGTGGAGTCCGACGCCGTCGCCACCGTCACCGTGCGCGAGGGCGGCCGCCTCCTCGGCGAGATGCAGCCGGGCCGACGCTTCTTCACGAACTTCCCCGACCAGCCGATGGGAATCGTCGCCGTCCGCAGCACCTGGCGGGAGGACCTCTACCTCTTCATCCAGGGCTGGGACGAAGACCTCGTCGCCGAGTTCCAGGCCTTCGTCAATCCGCTCGTGATCTGGCTCTGGACCGGCGCCGGACTGCTCGTGGCGGGGGGGCTGCTCGCTTTCGGCTGGCAACGCCCGCCGCCCCGGGGGGCCGCCGCGGGTGCAGCCGGACACGCCTGACGCCCCCGTGACGGAGCGCAGCAGGGCGGATCGCGCCCGCAGGGCGTGGGGGCCGGTTCTCCTGCTCGCCGCCCTGCTCCTGCTGGCAGCGGAGCTTGCGGGAGGCCCGCCCCCCGCGGCGGCTCAGGAGGTCGACGCCGAGCAGCAACTCGCCATCGAGCGACAGCTGCTCTGCCCGCAGTGCGTGAACGAGCGGCTCGATCAGTGCGCCCGCGCCATCTGCGAGGACATGCGCGCCATCATCCGGGAGCAGCTCGCCGCCGGCACGCCTCCCGATCAGATCATCTTCTTCTTCCGCGCCCGCTACGGGGATCGCGTTCTCGCGCAGATCCCGCGGGAGGGCTTCAACCTGCTGCTCTTCGGCTGGGTGGCGGGATCGCTCGCGCTCGTCGCGCTCGGCGGCGGCCTCGCTCTCCGGCGGATGCGCCGCTCCGCTCGCCGGCACGCCGGCGCAGGGGAGGCCTAGCGTGGAGTGGGCGGTGCTCGCCCTGCTCGTGCTCGCGGCCGCCGCCTTCATCGCCCCGGCGCTGCGCGAGTCGGGCCGGGAGGGGCCCGGGCCGCAGGAGGCGGCCCGCCGGGCGCGTGAGGAGCGCCGACGGCTCCTGGAGCAGCTGCGCTCCATCGACGCCGACTTCGCGGCCGGACGGGTGAGCGGCGAGCAGCGGCTTGAGCGGCGGCGCGCGCTCGGCCCCCGGCTGCTGGCCACCTACCGGAATCCGGGCGCAGGCGCCTCCGCGCCGGAGGGGGAGCCGTGATCCGGATCCTCCCGGGCGCAGGGCGACGGCTCGTGCTCGGGGCCGTGCTGGGCGGGGCGCTCGTTGCCCTCCCGCAGGCGCTCCCCCCGCTCGAGGCGCAGTCGCCCGAGCGCGCGGGCGACGGCGTTCTCGGGCGCGTCGTCGTGGTCGTCGTCTCCGGAACGGCCGGGGAGGACCTCGCGGAGGCGATCGAGGTCGAACTCATCACCCTCGGCGAGGCCGCAAGCGTCGGCGTGGAGCGCGCCTCGGCGCCGGGCGGGCGCGCCGAGTTCTCGGTCCCCACCGACCCGATGCTGACCCACGTCCCGCGGGTGAGATATCAGGGCGTCCAGTACTTCGGCGACCCGGTGCTGCTCTCCCCCGAGCTCCCCGCCGCCGAGGTCTCGGTGCGCGTCTTCGAGAGGGCGCAGGAGCCCCCGCCGCTCTCGATCCGCGAGACGACGGTGACGGTGCTCGCCCTCGACCGCGCGGCGGCGGAGCTGACGCTGGTGAGGGAGGATCTCGTCGAGAACCCCTCCGACCGCGTCTACGTCGGCCCTCCCCCGTCCGGCGTGACGCTGCGCCTCCCGCTCCCCGAGCGAACCCTCGACGCCTCCGGTCTCAACGAGGAGGGGAGCTTCCAGCTCGGCTCCGGCACCCTCGATGCCTCGCTGCCCCTCCGCCCCGGCATCACCCCCGTCGTCACGACCTACCGCGTCGGCTACGATCCCGCCCGGGACGGGTACCGGCTGCGCGTGACCGCTCCCCTGCCGACCGCGCGCGTCGAGGTGCTCGTGCCCGATCGCTTCGTGGAGGAGCTCGCTCCGCTCGATGCCGCCGAGCACGGCCCGGCCGCACAGCTGGAGGGCGAGCTGGCGCTCGTGGCGAGGCGCGGGGAGGCGGCGCGCGCGGGGGAGGGAACGCTCGTGGAGCTCCGCGGCCTCGCCGGGAGCACGGCGTCCAACCCCCTCACCGACGGGCGGGGACCGTTCGCCGCGACCGCGCTCGCGCTCGTGCTGCTCCCGGCCGCGGCATGGGCCCTTCAACGGGCCGGCTCTCGCCGCGGGGTGCGGAAGCCGTGAGCGGCGAGCGGTCGGTCGGGGCGAACGCCGTCGGCATCGAGGCCCGGGGCCTCACCAAGAGCTATCGGGGAGTGGCGGCCATCGACGGCATCAGCTTCTCCTTGCCGCCCGGATCGCGGACGGCGCTGCTCGGCGCCAACGGCGCGGGGAAGAGCACGCTGCTGCACACGCTCGCGACACTCGTCGCTCCCACCGGGGGGTCGGCCCTGCTGGGGGGCGAGGACGTGGCGGAGGCCCCGGCCCGGCTTCGCCGGCAGGTCGGCTTCATGGGCCACGTGCCGATGCTCTACGAGGAGCTCACCCCCTCGGAGAACCTCCGCTTCTTCGCACGCCTCTACGACGTCGAGGACGGGGCGAAGCGTGCCGACGAGTTGCTCCGGGCCGTGGGACTCTGGACGCGTCGCGATGAGCCGACCGCGGTGCTCTCTCGGGGGATGCACCAGCGCCTCGCGCTCGCCCGCGCCGTGCTCCACCGCCCGCGCGTGCTGCTGCTGGACGAGCCTGAGACCGGCCTCGATGCCGGCGGGATCGATCTCCTCGAGCGGCTCGCCCTCCGGGACGAGGGCGTGACCGTGCTCGCCGCCACGCACCGTGCGGAGCGCATCGGGCGCTGGGCGACCCGGCGTCTGGTGCTCGACCGCGGCCGCGTGGTGGGGGACGAGGAGACGGCCGTCGCGGAGCGCGGCGTTGAGGGGGCCGGCGCGGCGGGGCGGGCGCGATGAAGGCCGCCCTGGCCGTGATGGAGAAGGACCTCCGGCTCGCCTGGCGCGATCGGGCGGGTTGGCTGACCGCGGGGAGCTTCGCCGCGATCTCGGTCCTGGTCTACTCCTTCGCGCTCGACCTCGCTGCGCGGGACGTACGACCGCTGCTCCCGGGTCTGCTCTGGGTGACCTTCCTCTTTGCCGGCATCATCTCCTCCGGCGCCTCCTTCCACGGGGAGGCGGAGCGCGGGACGCTCGACGCCCAGCTGCTCGCCCCGGTCCCCCGCACCGCCCTCTACGCGGGGAAACTCCTGGCCAATCTGGTCGGGCTCCTCGTCGTCGAAGTTGCCACTCTCGCGCTCGCCACTATCCTGTTTGACGAGCCGCTCCTCACCCCCGAGCTCGGCGGAATACTGCTGGTGGGGACCGCGGGGTACGTCTCGCTCGTCACCGTGCTCGCGACGCTGGGGAGCCGCGTGCGGGCGCGCGTCGTGCTGATGCCGGTACTCGCGCTCCCCCTGCTCGTGCCGCTCCTGATCGCGGCGGTGCGCGCGACCGGAGCCGCGCTGGGGGAACCGGCCGGGGAGGCGCCGTGGCTACTCCTGCTGGCGGTCTTCACGGTGTGGTCGGCCGTCGGAAGCGCCCTCCTCTTCCCGCTGGCCGTCGAGCGATGATGACGCGCGCGGCCGGGCCGCGATGAGCCTCCTCGCCCGGCTCACATGGCGCGGGGCGCAGCGCGTCGCGGCGCTCCGCTGGGCGGTCTTGCCGCCGGTCGCCGGCGTGGCGATGTTCGTCCTCCTCGCCGGCGCCGTGATCGCGGCTCCGCGAGAGGCCGTGGAGGGGGAGGTGCAGCGCATCTTCTACATCCACGTCCCCTCGGCCCTCGCCGCCTACCTCGGGGTCGGCGTCGCGTGCCTGGCGTCGGTGGCGCTGCTGTGGCGGCGCGACATGCGCTGGGACGCCATTGCGCGGGCGGGCGCGATGACCGGCGTTCTCTTCACCGGGCTCACGCTCGCGACCGGGATGATCTGGGGCAAGCCGATATGGGGCGTGTGGTGGACGTGGGACGCGCGCCTCACCAGCACGCTGATTCTCTTCCTGCTCTACTCCGCCTACCTGCTCGCACGACAGCTCGCCGACGAGACCGACGAGCAGGCGGCGCGCTTCGCCGCCGTCTTCGCGATCGTCGCCTTCGTCGACATCCCGATCATCAACCTGTCGGTACGCTGGTGGCGCACGCTGCACCCGCAGCCGATCGTCTTCGATCCCTTCGGCGAGCAGGCGCTCCCCGGATCGATGATGCTGGTGCTGGCGATCGGGATCCTCGCCGTGGGAGCGCTCGCGCTCTGGCTGATCGTGCTGCGGGCGGAGGCCGAGGGGCTCGCGCAGCGCACCGCGGTCGTTCGCCACCTCGTCGACCGCAGGGAGGCTCGCTGATGGATCACCTGGAGTTCCTGTTCGCGGGCTTCGCCGTGTTCTGGGCCGGCCTCCTCGTCTACCTGCTCTTCCTGCAGGCGCGGCTGCGGGGGCTCTCGCGCGAGATCGAGCGCCTCGAGGAGCGCCTCGGCGAGTCCGACCCCGACGGGGTTGCCGCCGACCGCGGCGAGGCCGGAGGCGACGGGTAGCGTGCTGGCGCGAAGCGGCTCCCGCCCCGGCGGCTACGCGCTGCTCGCCGTCGCGGCCGCGGTCTCGACGCTCGCCCTGATCGCGGTGGGCGGCGTGGTCCGCACGACCGAGTCCGGGCTCGGCTGCCCGGACTGGCCCCTCTGCCACGGGGGCCTGCTGCCGCCGCTGGAGCGAGCGGCGATCATCGAGTACGCACACCGCACCGCGGCCTCCGTGGTCGGGCTTCTCATTCTCTGGGTCGCGGCCTGGACGCTGTGGCGGCGCCGCGCCGACCGCGCTCTCGCGGTCCTCGCCCTCGCCTCCCTCCCGCTGCTCGCGGTGCAGGCATGGCTCGGGAAGGAGGCCGTCGAGCGCGAACTCCCCGCGCTGATCGTCACGCTTCATCTCGCGACCGGCCTGCTGCTCTTCGCGGTGGTGACGCTCCTGGCGGCACTCGCGTGGCTCGGGCCCCGGCGGCGCCGCATCCGCGAGCCCGCCCGCGAGCGCCTGACCCTGGTCTCGGCCTGGGCCTGCGCCGTCACCTTCGCCGTCCTGATCGCGGGCTCCTATCTGGTCGGCGAGGGGGCCGGGCCGGCCTGCACGGGATGGCCCGGCTGCCCGGAGGCGCCGATACCCTTCCTCGACGGGAGCCGCCTGCACGACGCGCACTGGCTCCATCGCGTCACGGTCCTCCTCGGCGGGGGCGCGATCGCCGCCGTGGCCTGGTCCGCCACCGGGCTCGGCCGCGGCGCTGCGACCCTGCGGGGTGCCGCCGCGGCTCTGGTCGTCCTCTACCTCGCGCAGGTCGTGCTCGGCGCCGCGAATATCTGGACCGATCACTCCGCCGCCGTGCGTACCGCGCACCTGGCACTGGCCGCGGCGCTCTGGGGGCTGCTCGTGGCGATGGCCGTGGCGGGTCGCTTCGCCCCGGCGACCCCCGAGCAGGAGCGCGCAGTGGGGAGCGGAGCCTCCGGTGTCTAGCCCGCCCGACGTGGCGGCGGACGCGGGCGCGGCGGACAGACCCGGGGGCAGCTCCGGGCGGGTCGCGGGCCTGAGATCGGTGCTCGGCTCCTACATCGCGCTCACGAAGCCGAGGATCATCTGGCTGCTGCTCATCACCACCGTGCCGGCCATGGTCGTGGCGGCCGGGGGATGGCCCGGGAGCGGCCTCGTCGCGAGCACCGTGCTGGGAGGGATGCTCGCGGCCGGCGGCGCGAACGCCATCAACCAGTACGCCGACCGCGACATCGACCGGCTGATGCGCCGCACCAGCGGCCGTCCGCTCGTTCGCGGTGTGGTGCGGCCCCAGCGCGCGGCCGCCTTCGGGGTGGTGCTCTCCCTCATCTCCGTCGCCTGGCTCGCGTCGACCGTGAACGCGCTGGCCGCGGCGCTGGCGGCGGCGGCGATCGCCTTCTACGTCGTCGCCTACACCTACTACCTGAAGCGAACCACGACCCAGAACATCGTGATCGGCGGGGCGGCGGGCGCGGCTCCACCCGTCATCGGGTGGGCCGCCGTGACGGGGAGCGTCGAGATCGAGGCGGCGCTGCTCTTTCTCGTCGTCTTCTACTGGACGCCCCCCCACTTCTGGGCGCTCTCGCTGCTCCTCGCCGACGACTACGAGCGAGCCGGCGTGCCGATGCTCCCCGTGGTCAGGGGGGAGCGAGAGACGAAGCGGCAGATCGTCCTCTACAGCTTCCTGCTCGTTCCGCTCACCCTCATCTTCGGCGCCGCCGCCGAGATGCAGTGGCTCTATTTCGCGACGGCGGCAGCGGGCGGCGGCGCCTTCATCGGGTTCGCCTTCGCGCTGATCCGACGCCCGGGCATCGAGGGGGCGCGCGCGCTCTTCCGCTTCTCGGTGCTCTACCTCGCCCTGCTCTTCGTCGCGATGGCAGCCGACCGGCTGCTGCTGGCGTAGCCGCGCCGGCAGCCGATCACCGACGGTCCGGGCCCGCTCCCCGGCGGCTCGCCTCGCGCGCCCGCTCGGCCCACGCGTCGTGGTGGCGCTCGGCCCAGGCGCGTCGAACGCGGCCGCTCGTCATGCCGCGCAGCGACTCGCGTGTCTCGGGGTTGAGCGCCGCCATGTAGAGATGACCGACGATGAGCGGGAGCAGCAGCAGCGAGAGCACCGTGTGCCACCGGAAGACCGCGGCCACCAGATCGACGTCGAAGACATTCTTGTTCCAGAAGTTCACCCCGAGCACCACCCCGGTCCCGATGAGCACGATGATGGCCGTGGTCGCGAGAGCCGCGTTGACCTTCTGGCCGGCGTTGAACTTCCCGACGCGCGGCGCGATCGAGCGAAGCCCGGCGGCTCGAAGCGCCCGGTGCTGCAGCCAGAGATAGTCGTCCAGGCGAACCAACAGGAGCTCCCGTGCATCCCGACGGGCCGCCCGGCGCGAGAAAATGGCGAGCAGGGACGGCAGGAGCGCGACGGCGAACCCGAGACCGAGCAGCACGTGCAGCCACGCGAAGATCCGCGCGCCCCCGAGATGCAGCGTCTTCGCCTCCGGCCAGAAGTTCGTGAGCCCGGTCAGCATCAGGATCAGCACCGGAATCGCGACCAGCCAGTGGAGCACCCGGGTGGAGGGAGCGAAGCGGTCGAGGAACTCCGGCATCAGCTCTCCGCACGGCGCGCCGGCGCTCGCAGCGCGCCCGTCGGGCGATTCAGCCGCTCGAGCGGATCCACGCGTCCACCCGCCAGCCCCTCTGCTCCCAGTAGCCGAGGTCCTGCCGGTCGCGGAACTCAACGCGTGTCAGCCACTTCGGCCCCTTGTAGCCGAACATGCGCGGCATCACCAGCCGCGCGGGGGCTCCGCGCACCCGCGAGAGCGGGGCGCCGTCGAGGTCGTAGGCGATGAGCACACCGGGGAGGCGGGCCTGCGTGAGCGAGAGGGAATCCCGGTAGACGCCCCCCAGCGAGTGGAACGTGACGTAGCGTGCGTCGGGAAGCGGACCCACGAGCTCCGCGAGGCTCTGGAATCGCACACCGTCCCACCGGACGTTCGGCACTCTCCAGCCCTCCACGCAGTGAAAGTCGGACACTTGGCGCACGGCCGGGAGCGAGCGCAGGGAGTCGTAGTCGAGGCTGAGCGGCCGCGCGACCAGCCCGTCCACGGTGAGCCGGTACGTCGCCCGGTCGAAGACCGGACGGCCGTCCTCGACGGTGTTTTCCCGCCAGCCATCGACGAGCCCGAAGACACGCGTGGAGAGGGCTCCGAGAGCAGCGCCTCCTGCGAGCAGCCCGAGGAAGCGCGCGCGAGAGAGCAGGCGCCGAGAGCGGGGTGCGCCGGATTCCCCCGGCGGAGGGCGTGGCTCATCGCTCATCTCGCCCGCGATTCCGATAGCGAACGCGTGCCGGGACCAGTGTAGGGCACGCCGACGGGCGGCTTGTGACGCTCCTTACGCAGACGCCGTTGACACGATCTGCGCGTCAGCCCTCGATGGCGAGCAGCCGCAGGCGCATCGAGCCGCCGGGTGCCGTGACGGTGACCTCGTCGCCAACCGAACGGTTCGCCACGGCGAGACCGACCGGCGATTCGACCGAGATCCGCCCCTGCGCCGGGTCGACCTGAGAGGGGCTCACGAGGTGGAAGACGTGCTCCACGTCGCGGTCGATGTTGAGCACCCGCACCGTGGAGCCGACGTGGGCGCGCCCGCCCTTCGCCTCGGCGTCGATCACGACGGCGTGGCGGAGTCGGTTTTCGATCTCGCGGATGCGCGCCTCAAGGTGCGCCTGGGCGTCCCGCGCGGCATCGAGGGGGGCGTTCTCGCGGAAGTCCTTGTCGGCCATCGCGGCACGCAACTCCTCGGCGATACGCGGCCGCTCGTCCTTCAGCTTCTTCAGCTCATCCTCGAGCGCCTGGATGCCCTCGAAGGTCATGTAGAAGGCCTCGCCGCCGAGTTCCTCGATGGCCCCCCGTCCACCGCGCGCGCCGCCCGCAAACGCGCCGAGATGCGGGACGAGGTTCTCGGCGGTAAACGCGAGCCGGGAGGCGTAGGCGAGGAAGCCACGGATCGGCTCCGCGTGATCGGCGTCGTGCTCCAGCGCCTCGGCATGCGTGGCCGCGTACTGCTCGACCTCCTCGCGTGTGATCTCGCCCATGGAACGCTCTTCACCGCCGAGTTCCTCGATGAAGCGATCGAGCGCCGGACGCTCGGCGCGCGCCTTCTCCGGTTCGAGGCTGTTCAGATAGTGGGCGCTCGCGTCTCCAGCGGTCATCGGACCTGCCATGACGGGCCTCCCGCTCCGGCGCGGCGTGCGCCGCCGCATGTCGATTCGTGTGCTGTCTGCCCGGCGGCTACGACCAGCCGCCGGCCAGTGCCGGCTCCCCGCGATGCCGACAACGCCGCCCGGATCCCGAGTGCCTCCATCCAGTGTAGGAGAAGGCAGACGTACGATGCCATCCGTGAGCGAAGTCGACACGAGGTCCGGGGACTCGACGCGCAGCCATGCCGCGCTCACGGGAGGGGACGGCGAGGCGGGACGAGCGGCGGCGTGGCTCGCCTCGGAGATCGGGCGACTGCGCATCGCGGCGGACCCACCGATGCACCAGCAGTTGATCTCGTTCGGCACCCTGATCGCCACCGGCGCCGCCCGCGCCGGGCTCACATCCGTCCGCGACCCGCTCGGGATCGCGCGCCGGCATGTCGGCGAATCCCTCGCTCTGCTCGCGGCGCTTCGCAGGGCGCAGGTGCTCGAGGTGGGGCGCCCGGCGCGCGTCGTCGATGTCGGCAGTGGAGCCGGCCTCCCGGGAATCCCGATGCGCCTCGCCGAACCTGCTCTTCGAACCGTCCTGGTCGAATCCAACCGGCGGCGCTGCGCGTTCCTGACGGAGAGCTGCGTCTCGCTCGGCTTGGATGACGTGCAGGTGGTCTGTGCCCGGGCAGAGGAGGCCGGACACGATCCCGACCTGCGCGAGCGCTTCGACATCGCGGTAGCGCGCGCCGTCGCGCCGCTTGCGGTGCTCGTCGAGTACGCGCTGCCGCTGCTCGCCCCGGGCGCGCTGCTCGCGGCTCCGAAGGGCAGCCGCGCCGGCCAGGAGCTCGCGGATGCGGATCGGGCGATTCGCGCACTCGGCGGCGAGGCGCTGGCCCCTCTGCCGCTGCCCCTCCCCGCAGGCACGCCGCCGCAGCTGGTGTTGCTTGTGAGGCGAGTGGGCGACCTCCCGGCCGAGCTTCCGCGCCGGCCGGGTATTCCGGCGCGCCGCCCCCTCGGCACGGCCACGCGTCGGCGTCGGGGCGCTTCGACCGACCGGCCACCTCTGTGAGATAGAATCGCCGAGCGGGCACTCCCCGCCCGCAGGCAGGGTGGCACATGCTCACCACGACGATCTCTCGGCTCGGTCGACTCGCCCGCCTCGACCTCCGCGTGATCACCGAGGTGCGTGATGATCACGGCGCCACGATCCCCGCCGTCGTCGTCGCCGCATGCTCGGTGCTGCTGCTCGGCGTCGGTGGCTGGCTCTGGTGGGTGACCTCCGGGCTCGGAGACACGGGAGCCGTCTTCCTGAAGAGCGCGCTGCTGGGCAGTGGCCTGGCCTTCGCCCTCTGGCTGGTGTGGCTGCTCGTCGCCTACTCGGTGCTCCAGCGCGTCGCGTCGGTCACAGTGCCCGCGGAGCGTCTGCTCCGGTGCGCCGGCTTCGCCGCGATTCCGGCAGCGCTGGGCCTGCTCATGGTCATCCCCGCCATCTCGTTCGGCGTGGGGCTGTTCGCGGTCGGCGCGTGGGTGCTGCTGACCCAGGTCGGGATAGAGCGAGCGGTCGGAATGGGCGGCGCGAGCGTGATCCTCGCCAACGGAGCCGGTTTCGCGGCCTGGGCGCTCGGGATGTCCCTGCTGTCGACCGGCAGCAACCAGCTCGGCGTGGGCCCGTTTCTCGCCGAGTCGATCTGGGAAGCGCTCGCTGGCTTCGAGGCTGCCCGCTCGATCATCGCGGGGTAGTCGTGCCCGAGCGGAGCCGCAATGGACCGAGCGCCTCGGGCGCGCCTACACTCGCCCCGACTCCGCCGGTGGTCGATACGGGCCTGTAGCTCAGCTGGGAGAGCGCCACACTGGCAGTGTGGAAGTCGGGGGTTCGAGTCCCCCCAGGTCCACCAGATACGACCAAACTTGACGGTAGACAGTACCGGGCCGCCGAGGACCACATCCTCGGCCTTGCCGCCGCGCAGGGGACTGCCCTCAATCTCGGCCGTCCGGTCGGCGCGTCTACGCTCAGTCGCGCCCGGAAGTCGAACGGGCGCTTCGGAGGAACGCGCTCTCACACGACCGCGGAATCCTCCCTCAGGTGAGCAAGGCCGAGGGGGCGTTCGATGGCGGACGTAAAGTCGCGCCCGTACCTGCGGCAGGTGAGCCTACCAGAACCCGCCAAGGACCCCGATGATGGCGCTCCCGACGTCGCGCACCGCCCCGCCGATGTCGCCGAGGACGCCCCCGACGGCGGCAACCGTCGAGAACACCGCGTCGACCCCCAGGATGACGGTGTCGGCGACCAGTTCGGCGAGGTTGCAGACGAGGTCGGGATTGAGCTCGCACACTGCGGCCGCGACGAGGTTGACCAGGTCGCCCAGCGTCTCGGGCAGTGTTCCGCTCAACCGGTTGTCGTGCAGAGCGAGAATCTGCAGGTTGAAGAGCTTGCCCAGCTCCGCCGGAATCTCGCCCTCGAGCTCGTTCTCGTAGAGGAACAGGGTCTCGAGCTTCGTGAGGTCGCCGACCTCCGGCGGAATCTCCCCGGAGAGCTCGTTGGTCTGCAGGGCCAGCACGCTCAGGCTGGAGAGTTTGCCCAGCTCCGGCGGAAGCTTGCCGTCTAGCTTGTTGTCGCCAAGCAGCAACAACTCCAGATCAGGGAGGTTGCCCAGCTCCGGCGGGATCTCGCCGCTCAGCTCGTTGTCTGCGAGCAGCAGGCGGACGAGGCTGGCGAGCCCGCCGAGCTCGGACGGAATCTCGCCGCTCAGCTTGTTGTCGCTGAGGTACAACGCCTCCAACTGCTCGAGGTCGGCGAGATCCGCCGGGAGGGTTCCCTGGAGCTGGTTGTCGCTGAGATCGAGCTCGGTCACATGACCGTTGCTATCGGTGGTGACGCCGTACCACGAGCCGAGTGGGGCGTCGCTCACCCAGTTCGTGCGGTTGCGCCAGTGTCCGCCGTCCGTGGCGTTGTACAGCGCGACGAGGGCGTTGCGTTCGGACTGCGGCGACGTGGGGAGGGACGCGGTCTCACGCGTGAGCGGTACGTCGATGATCGTGCTGCGTAGCCAGCGGTTCAGCGTTGCGGTCGTCGGGAAGAAGCGCGCGCGCGGGAGGACTCGCTCCCCGTCCACGGGATTGAACCCGAACTCGATCCGTCCGTTGGCGCGGAGCCGGGCGGTAATCCGGCCCACCACTTCTCCATCCGACACTACATCGGAGGAGACCAGCCACCGGTCCACGGTCGCGTCCGCCGGGAAGAAACGTCGCGCCGGCAGAATCAAGGTTCCGCCCTCGGGCTGGAAGCCGAACTCGACCCGGCCACTGCTGAGGCGTCGTGCCAGGATCCGCCCCTCGATGCTCGCGGGCTCGCCCGACTCGAGGCTCCCGGCGTGGGCCGCCGACGAGATCGCGGGCACGGCGCCGATGAGCAGCGCGGGCGTGCCGCTGCCGATCGTGGAGCAGCCGAAGCTGTTGCAGCCCACCACCCAGTAGTAGTTGCGGCTGGCATTGGGGTCGGCGTGCGTGTAGCTGGTGCCGGTGAGGTCGGTCGCGAGTTCGTCGCAGAAGGAGGGGCTGCCGAAGCTGATGCGGCAACTCGAGCCGAAGAAGTCGTCGTAGTAGACGGTGTAGGACGTGGCGGCGGCGACGGCGTCCCAGGCGACGACTACCGTCGAGTCCTCGTGCTCGTAGCGCTGGTTCGAGGGAGCCGACGGCGGAGAGCCGCCGAGCCCGGCGGGGTTGGCGCTGTCGATCCCGGAACAGCCGTAGTTGTTGCAGGCGACGACCCAGTAGTAGTTGCTGCTGGCGTCGGGGTCGGCGTGCGTGTACGTGGTGCCGGTGAGGCCGGTCGCCAGCTCGTCACAGAAGGAGGGGCTGCCGAAGCTGATGCGGCAGCTCGAGCCGAAGAAGTCGTGGTAGTAGACGGTGTAGGAGTCGGCGGCGGTCGAGGCGTCCCAGGTGAGGACGATGGAGGAGCCGTCGTACTCGTACTCCTGGCTGGCGGGAGCCT
The DNA here is from genome assembly GCA_026713865.1 of Chloroflexota bacterium. Taxonomy (GTDB): domain Bacteria; phylum Chloroflexota; class Dehalococcoidia; order UBA2979; family UBA2979; genus VYDC01. The sequence continues at coordinate 30,932 of JAPONQ010000036.1, forward strand.
CCGGCGGGGAGCCGCCGAGCCCGGCGGGGTTCGCGCTGTCGATCTCGGAGCAGCCGTAGCTGTTGCAGGCGACGACCCAGTAGTAGTTGCTGCTCGCGTCGGGCTCGGCGTGTGTGTAGCTGGTGCCGGTGAGGCCGGTCGCCAGCTCGTCGCAGAAGCTCGGGCTGCCGAAGCTGATGCGGCAGCTCGAGCCGAAGAAGTCGTGATAGTAGATGGTGTAGGAGTCGGCGTCGGTCGAGGCGTCCCAGGTGAGGACGATGGACGAGCCGTCGTATGCGTACTCCTGGTTCGCGGGAGCCTCCGGCGGAGAGCCGCCGAGCTGAGCTGGGTTGGCGCTGTCGATCTCGGAGCAGCCAGTACTGCTACAGGCGACGACCCAGTAGTAGTTGCGGCGCGTGTCGGGCTCGGTGTGGGTGTAGGTCGTGCCGGTGAGGCCGGTCGCGAGCTCCTCGCAGAAGCTCGGGCTGCCGCTCGAGCGCAGCCGGCAGCTCGATCCGAAGAAGTCGTCGTAGTAGACGGTGTACGTGTCGGCACCGGCGGAGGCGTCCCAGCTGAGGACGATGGCTGAGCCGTCGTACTCGTAGCGCTGGTTGGCCGGGGCCTGTGGAACCTGGTCGGACCCGTCCGCCGCATCTTCCGCAGTCGTAGTCGGCGTTGCGGTCGGCGTCGGGCTCGGGGTAGCTGTCGGCGGAGGCGCAACCGAGTCGCCCGCAGTCTCGACGAGCCAGGTTCCGTCGCGCTGTGATTTTGCGACGAAGTTGTAGAGCACACCGTTGATGGTCGTGTCCTTGATCTCGATGCTCTGCCCGCTCGTGAAGGTCAGGAGCCGCCCGCGTCCCGACGAGTCGACCGAGAACTCGACGCTGGTGTCGGGGTACGTACAGCTCTCGCCGGCACCGACAACCAAACCGGCGCGGCACTCTCCGTCCGGGGCGGGCTCGGGTGTCGTTGTCGGGGGGGGTGTCGCTGTCGGGGTGGGCGTCGCTGTCGGGGTAGGTGTCGTTGTCGGGGGCGGCGTGACGGAATCGCCTGCGGTCTCGATGAGCCAGGTTCCGTCGCGCTGTGCCTTTGCAACGAAGTTGTAGACGACGCCGTTGATGGTCGCGTCCTTGATTTCGATACTGCGCCCGCTGGTGAAGAACAGGAAACGTCCCCGCCCCGAGGAATCTACCGAGAACTCGATGGTGGTCCCCGGGTAGGTACAGCTCCCGCCCGACTCGACCACCAGACCGGCACGGCAGACGGTTTCCGTCCCCTGTGCGCTCACGTGGGCGCCCCAGGTAGCGACGGGGAGGAGGACAGCGGCAACGATCACCAGCACCCAGCCCAGGCGCCGGGCGGCGGCCAGTGAACTTTGCTTTGCGCCGGGACTGGTCCAACTGGGCATCACGATGGTCCCAAACTTCTCTGCGCTTCCATGTCCTCTCCCTCGCCCGAGGACTCTCATCAACGGTGGTCGCATCTCAAGGGGCGACCCGGGCGGGGTTCGCGCTGTCGATGGTCGAGCAGCCGAAGCGGTTGCAGGCGACGACCCAGTAGTAGTTCTCGTCGCGGTCGGGGTCGGAGTGCGTGAACGTCGTGACGGTGAGGTCGGTGGCGAGCTCCTCGCAGAAGCTCGGGCTGCCGAAGCTCAGCCGGCAACTCGAGTCGGAGAAGTCGTCGTGGTAGACGGTGTAGGAGTCGGCGCCGGCGGAGGCGTCCCAGCTGAGGACGATGGCCGCACCGCCGTACTCGTAGCGCTGGTTGGCGGGAGCCCCGGGCGGCGTACCCCCGAGCGCGGCGGGGGTTGCGCTGTCGATCTCGGAGCAGCCGACGCTGTTGCAGGCGACGACCCAGTAATAGTGCTCGTCCGGGTCGGGGTCGGCGTGGGTGTAGCTGGTGCTGCTGAGGTTGGTAGCCAGTTCCTCGCAGAAGCTCGGGCTGCCGGAGCTCAGCCGGCAATTCGAGTCGAAGAAGGCGTGATAGTAGACCGTGTAGGAATCGGCGCCCGAGGACGCGTCCCAGCTGAGGACGACAGCGGAGCCGTCGTACTCGTAGCGCTGGTCAGCAGGGCTGTCGGGCCGCCCGCTCCCAGCCTCGTCCCCTTCATCGGAAGGCGCGGGCTCATCGAGAGCCTTCTCGGATTCGGTCGCAGTGACCGTGAGGGTGTAGGAGCCTGTATCGCCCCAGCCTGCCACCGCAACGTAGTGAGTAGCGGACTCGGCGGCCGTCCAGATGATGCGCGACCCGAAGGATTCCCCGCCGTCGTCGTCGAACTCCAACTGCCGCGAACCGGAGTCATACAGGGCCGCAAGCGAGTCGTCCAGAGTTCCCAGATCCACGTCGATCCGGTAGGTCTGTCCGCGCTCCGCAGCGAAGGCGAAATAGTCGACGTCTCCCCCGTGGCCCAGCACACCGGTCACTGTCTCCCCGACGCTTGCGAAGGTGGCCTCGTCGGCTGAGTCTCCGTGGTCGTCCCTGGTGTCTGGAGCGTCACGGATCGCAGTGACCGTGAGGGTGTAGGAGCCTGTATCGCCGCCCCAGCCTGCCACTGCAACGTAGTGAGTGCCGGACTCGGTGGCCGTCCAGGTGATGCGCGACCCGAAGGATTCCCCGCCGTCGTCGTTGAGCTCCAACTGCCTCGAATCGGAGTCATACAGGGCCGCAACCGAGTCGTCCAGAGTTCCCAGATCCACGTCGATCCGGTAGGTCTGTCCGCGCTCCGCGGTGAAGGCGAAGTAGTCGACGTCTCTCCCGTGGCCCAGCGCACCGGTGATTGCATCCCCGACGGTTAGGAAGGTGGCCTCGTCGGCTGAGTCTCCGTGGTCGTCCCTGGTGTCCGGAGCGTCACGGATCGCAGTGACCGTGAGGGTGTAGGAGCCTGTATCGCCCCAGCCTGCCACCGCAACGTAGTGAGTAGCGGACTCGGCGGCCGTCCAGATGATGCGCGACCCGAAGGATTCCCCGCC
>JAPONQ010000037.1 GCA_026713865.1 Chloroflexota bacterium
CGGCGAGACCTCGGGGTGGAGCTTCACCATCTACGAGGAGGAGTGGAACTACGGCTTCTGGGCCGAGTTCGACCACTTCGTGGATTGCGTGCAGAAGGGCACGGAGCCGCTGGTGACCGGAGAGGACGCGCGCGCCGTTCAGGAAGTGCTGTTCGCAGCCTACGAGTCCGCCCGCACCGGTGCCAAGGTGGCGCTCCCCTTCAGGAGCGACGCGGCCAAGCCCTGGGACCTGTGGCAGGGCGGCGCGGGCTGACGCGGTGCGTTTCACTGTCCTCCCAAATGGGGAGGCGCTGGATCGAGAGGCGGCGGCCTTTATCTGGGAGGCGGCGGAGGCCAGGCCCGACCTCCTGATCTGCCTTGCGAGCGGGGGAACGCCGACCGGCACCTACGCCCTGCTCGCTCAGGAGCCGGAACGCCTCGCGCACGCGCGCTTCATTCAGCTCGACGAGTGGGCAGGCGTTGCTCCGGAGGATCCCGCGAGCTGCGCCCACTATTTGTACCGCACGGTGCAGGACCCCCTCGCGGTGCCGCCGGAGCGCTGGATTGGAATCCGCGGCGACGCGCCGGATGCCGCCGCCGAATGCCGGAGGGTGGCAGCGGCGTTGGAAGCAGCCGGGCCCATCGACCTCTGCATCCTGGGGCTCGGGCTGAACGGGCATCTGGCGCTGAACGAGCCGGCGGAGAGCTTCGATCCCTTCTGCCACGTCGCCACGCTTGCCGAGCAATCCCGCAGCCACCCGATGGTGGCCGCGGCCGCCCACCCGGTGCGCCAGGGGCTGACGCTCGGCCTGGGCGACATCCTGCGCGCGCGCCGCATCCTGCTCATGGTCTCCGGCGCCGCCAAGCGAACGCCCCTCGCCCGGCTTGCGGCCCCGCGCATCACGCCGACGCTGCCCGCGTCGTTAATGTGGTTGCATGGCGACGCGGTCTGCCTCTGCGACCGGGAGGCCGCCGCCGACACCGGGCTCGACGACGCCGACCCATGAGCCCCTGCGCCCTCGGAGTCGATATCGGCGGCACCAAGATCGCGGTCGGCGCGGTCGATGCAAGCGGCGCGGTGCATGCGCGGCGGACCATCGCGACCGACGCCGAGGCCGGCTTCGACGCGGGGCTTGAGCGGCTCACCCAGGCCATCGACGAGACCCTGGCCGAGGCCCGTGTCGACGCGGCGGCGCTCTCCGGTATCGGCCTCGGCTGCCCCGGCCCCTTCGACGAAGCGAGCGGACGGATCGAGAATTTCTACACCCTCCCCGGTTGGGAGGGGAACGACATCGTGAGCCCGCTCGTCGCCCGCTTCGACACGCCGGTGCGGCTCATCAACGACGCGGATGCGGCGCTGCTGGGCGAGGCGCTGGCCGGCGCTGCCCGCGGAGCCCGCGTCGCGCTTATGCTGACCATCGGCACCCGCCTCGGCGGCGCGGCGCTGATCGACGGCGCGATCCTGAGCGGCGCGGCGAACGAGCATCCCGAGATCGGCCATGTGATCGTCGACCCGACCGGGCCGGAGTGCTACTGCGGCAGCCGAGGCTGCCTCGAAGCCCTCGCAGCGGGGCCCGCGCTCGCGCGCGCCGGCGCGGAACACGGCTACGCGGATGCCGAGGCCGTCTTCACCGCAGCCGAGGCCGGCGCAGAACCCGCCAGGGCGATCATCGTCCGCAGCACGGACGCGATGGAGACGGCGGTCTGGAGCCTCGTACACACGCTCCTGCCCGAGGTGATTCTCATCGGCGGCGGCATCGGCGAGCGCCACTTCTCGCTCTATCGCGAAGCTGCGGAGCGCGCCGTCGCCCGCGCCGTGCTCGCACCCGCCGGCGCGATCCGCGTGGTCAAGGCGGCGCTCGGCAACGATGCCGGCATGGTGGGTGCCGCGGCGCTGATGCTCGACCGTGCCTGATCCCAGAGGACTGCGCGCCACGTCTGCGCCGGACGTGGACGCTGTCGTGGTCGGCGCAGGCTTCGCCGGTCTCTACATGCTCCATCGGCTGCGCGAGAGCGGGCTCAGGGTGCGCGTCTTCGAGAGAGCGGGCGGAGTGGGCGGCACCTGGTACTGGAACCGCTATCCGGGCGCCCGCTGCGATCTCGACAGCGTCGAGTATTCCTACCAGTTCTCGGACGCGCTCCAGCAGGAGTGGTGCTGGAGCGAGCGCTTCGCCGGGCAGCCCGAGATCCTGCGCTACCTGGAGCATGTCGCGGAC
>JAPONQ010000038.1 GCA_026713865.1 Chloroflexota bacterium
CCGAAACCCCCTCGGTGCCGACCCCTTCCCCCGCTGCGGTGCAGCTGGGGCGGGCGCCGTGGGCCCCCCCGCCCGGCGCCCGGGTGCCGCTCGGGCGGCGCTCCCGGCGCTCCGCTGGACTGCCGTGGGCGGAGAGGGAGCCCCGCCTCGCCGCCGCGCTCGCCCGGGTGGGCGAGTAGTGCCGAGACGGCGGACCCCGCCGCCTCGCGTCGCACCACGGGCCGGCCGGGGTCCTCGTGATCGCCTCGCTTCCAGACGGCTCGCACCGCCGGCCGGGAGCGACTTTCCTTCTGCATGTGACACGTCCTTCCTCGGACACCTGGCGGACATCCGCCGCTCCCGTCCTGCTCGCGGGCGGGCGCACGCCGCCCACGCGCGGGCACCACGAACACGGGGCCGCCCGAGGGCGGCCCCGAAAGGGGACGGCGGTGCCGGTGGTCAGGAGGGGGTCAGGCGAGCGGGCGTGCACCCCGGAGTGCCTGCGGGGCGAAGCGACGCCCGCGCTCCCAGCGCCTGAGGCCGAGCGCCGAGACGACCTCCCAGCGGCCGTCCGCGGCGGGAATCAGCACGGCGCCGCGGCCGAAGCCGGCGCGGTAGTGGATGGCCGCCAGCAGATCGAGGCGGCGGCAGGCGGTGAGCCAGCAGCCGTAGAGGTGACGCGCGAGTTCGTCCGGCAGCCCCTCCAGCTCGGCCTCCTCGATGAGCTCGATGGCCCGGGCCGGCTCACGCCGGTGCAGGCGACGCGCCTCGCGGAGCGCCTCCTCCGCAGCCCTGGTCTTGACCTGCTGCTCGCGCCGTCGTAGCGTTGCGAACGTTAGTTCGAGGTCCGGTGCGCTGCTGATCTTCTTCTCAAGGGATGACAGCAGCCGCCGGGCCTCACCAGTTCTTCCGCCGTCCAGGTGCTCCCCGGCCAGCTCCAGCTCCTCTCGCATCCTCACCTCCTCTTCCTGCGCCTTCTCCTCCACCAGCACCCGTGCGATGTCCCCGCGCTCCGCGAGTGCCGCGGCCTCGCGTTCCAGCACGGCGGCGTGCGCCTCGGCCTGGTTCACGAGCCGTCCGGCCGTCGTCGCGACGCTCTCCGCCCGGCGCTTAGAAGCCGGCTCGAAGGCCGACTCCGCGAGCGCGCCGGCACGGCGCGAGGCCTCGCCCAGCTCCGAGGCGATCCGCCTCAGGCGAGCGGCCTCTCCCCGGACCGCGCGCAGGCGCCCCAGGCCCTGCTCCGCCTCCCGGCGGCGCTCGCCGTCAGCGGCGAGCAGCGCCTCGACCTCGCCGAGCGCCACCCGCGCCGCCTGCTCGAGCGCCTCGATCTCTTCTGGACCGCTGCCCCGGATCACGGGCACGAGCGCCCGCGCCCCGGGGACCGGTCCCGTGTCCGCGAACAGATCACGGACCCCCGCCAGCTCACGCAGGCTCGTGAGCACGACTTGCTGTGTCACCTTCCATCGCTCCTCTCCGCCGCCGCGGCGAACGCGCCGTTGCGGCCCTCGAACGCCTCCAGGGGCGATCGCTCCTTCTCGAACGGCCCGACCCACTCACCGGGCGCGGGCCCTGCCGCTGTCTCCTCGGGGCCGGCCTCCGCCGGCGCCCGGGCCAGGCTCACGGGCGTGCCGAGCTCGCCTGAGACGACGCGCTGGAGCTGCTGCCGGAGCATCGCGAGCAGCTCCCCGTCGTCCAGCTCCCGGCCGCCGGCCGTGAGTGCCAGGAAGAGCACGTTCCGTCTCCGGCCCCCCGCGTCCTCGAACACCTGCAGCAGCGACGCCAGCGGACGCCCCTCCAGCTCGACCGTGCGCTGCACGGCCACGAGCAGGTGCCCGGGCGGCGTGACGCCGAGCCCCGCGAGGTGATCCCGCGTCGCGCGCGTGATCGCCCGCCTCAGGCGCCGCCCCCGCCTTCCGTCCACGTCCGCCTCGACCGTCGGGCGCCACGGCCGCCGCCACGAGGCGGACGCACGCCGCATCGCCTCAAGCCGCCGTCCGCACCAGCCCCGCATGCGGGCCACCGGCCCCCCGGTCCGGCGGCTCCTGCTCCTTTTCCTGCCGGCCATGCCGTACTCCTTCCTGTTGTCCGACCCGGCTCCTCGCGCCGGGACGGTCCTGCACTCGATCGCCGGGCTTCTCCCCGGCACACGAAGGCCCCGGGGCACGGAGGCCGCACGGGGCCGCTTCACCCGGCGACACGGGGCCCGCGGCACGCGCGTGGCGATGCTGCTGCTGGCCTCCTCGAGGCCTCGGTCGTCGCCTCTGGTCGCCTCGACTCAAGCCCGCGTCGGCGGGCCCGCCTCATGCCCTCTTCCCTGGTGGTCCTCCTCCTCTGCGCGTACCTCGCGGTCCGCCGCGTCGCCGATGTCGCTGTCGGTCGTGCACCTCCTCTGCTCCCTTGCTCCCGATTTCCCTGCCTGCTCGATTCGACGCCGGCCGCGGAGAGCGCTGCTCGTTGCCTCGCGTGAGGGTGATCCGTGCCGCTGTCCCGGATGAGCGGTCCGTGCCGGCTTCTCTTGCTCCTGTGAATAACCAGGACCTATAGCCCACCAAGACGCGATCTAACCAGAGGCTTTGGCCCACTTAACCAGGGGCTTTGGCCCACCCCGCGAGGCCCTCCTGACCACCCGGTCGGCCGGTACGGCCACCATCGTTCCCCCCCG
>JAPONQ010000039.1 GCA_026713865.1 Chloroflexota bacterium
ACAAGTGACGACGGGGGCTAGCATGCGAGCGCACGAAGTCCCCACCCACGTGCAGGCCGAGGACCGCGTCCTGCTGTGGCTCACCTTCCCCCAGATCGTGGCGATGACGGCCGTCTGCGCCCTCGCCTACGGTCTCTATCACTACGCCCCCGTCGGTCCCGCGGGCGTGCGCATCGCGGCGGCGGTGCTCTTCGGGCTGTCAGGCGTTGCCGTCGTCGCCGGCCGGATCGGCGGCAGGCGGCTGCCGCTCGTGGCCGCCGACCTGCTCAAGTACGCGCTGGGGGCGCGGCGCTACCTCGGGCCGCCCGCCGAACTCGCGCGGCGTGAGCCGCCGCCGCCCCCTGCGGGCGGGGAGACCGACCCGCTGCGGCTGCTGGCACGGCGGGCGAGGCGCCCCCTGCGCCGCCCTCGCCGCGTCAGCAGGCGCCGCGGCGCGGGCGAACGCCGCAACGGGCGCAGGACCCTCCGCCGGCACCGCCTCCTGGGCAGGCGCTGCGGCGGCGAGGAGGCGGACGGCGCGCCGCCCGCGGCCCGTGAGGACCGCGAGCAGCGGCTCGGCGACCGGCGTCGGGGACGGCGCGGCTTCTGGCGAAGGTTCCTGCTGGCGGCTGCGCTCGCGCTCGTCGCGCTCACCGCCCTGCCCCTCGCGGCGGCTTTCGCCGACAGCCCTGCGGACGAGGGCTGGAGCTCAGAGGAGATCGAGTTCCAGCCTCCACCCGAAGTCCCCGGGCGGCGGCTCTTCGTGGAAGGGCTGACGGTCAGCGGCGGGCGGGCGGAGGTCGCCCTGCGGGCGGCCACGGACCTGGACCTGCGGGTCCGGGCCTACGGCGGTCCCGAGGGGCGCTCGCTGCGCTCCTACGCCGGCGCATCCCTTAAGGAGGGGGAGCGCTCGACCCACGACCTGCCCCTTGACGGCCCCTCGCCGTCGCTCGTCTTCTCATGGGAGGACGAACTGGGACAGGCGGGGGCCGTCAGCCTCGACGGGGAGCGGCTCCCCTGGCCGCTGCCCGCCGTCGCGGGCGAGCTCTGCGACCTGCGCATCGTCTCGCTCGACTGGACGCCGGGGGCCGTCGTGGGCGTCCTCGAGTCGGACTGCGTGAGCACGACCGAGGAGAAGGTCGACCTGCAGATGGTGGCCGGGCACGCCGACGTCACCACGACGGCGCTGCTGACGGCCGAGGTCGTCTCCATCACGGGAACCGTGACGGTGGCGAGCGGAGCCCTGGAGGCGTCCGTGGCCTTCGCGGCCGGCGGCGAGAGCCGCTTCCGCCTCCCGGTAGGGACGGGGGAGGCGGTCCACGCCCTCGCCATCAAGGCGGAGCTGGAGGCGTCGCTGCGCATCGCGCTGCCGCCGCTCGTGCAACTCACCCACCACGCCAGGCGGGTGGAAGAACTCACGGAGACGGCGGTGGTGAGCATCCCGGCCTACGGCGACAGCGTGACCGACACGGTCACGGTTCCCGGCGAGGACGGCACCTCCACCGTGCACAGCGTGACGGCCAACTGCTACGTGCCCGCCTCGACCGTCAGCCAGGATGTCGTCTTCACCGTCGTCCACGACGAGCGCGTCGAGGCGGAGGTCGTGCAGCGGCAGCCGCTCGCACGCACCCGCGCCGAGACGCTGGCGCTCGCGTCGAGCGTCCGCGGCGACGCCCCTTACCGGGCGCTCGACGCACCGGAGCCCGAGGACGAGGACGAGGCGGACCCGGCCGCACAGACGCCCGCGACGGGCGACGACCTGCGCGAGTGGTTCGAGGACCTCGGCTGGGAGTGGCCCTGGTGAGGCGCGTCGCGACCGCCCTGCTGCTCTGCGGGGTCGCGCTGGTCACGGCCGGCGCGGTCCCGGAGGAGGAGCAGGCCATGCTCGACGCCTTCGACGAGGCGCTCACGGCGATGGCCTACGCCGCCTCGGGGCTGTGCGTCTTCTCCCTGGTCTGGGCGGGCTTCCTGCTCATGGCCGACG
>JAPONQ010000040.1 GCA_026713865.1 Chloroflexota bacterium
GCAGCGCCTCGTCGAACTCCAGTCGTCGCGCCTGCTCGACGCCAGGGGCGGCCGCATCGCCTCCGCCGAGCGCGAGGTCGCCTACGAGGACGCCGAGCGCCTCCGCGACGCGCTGGAGCGCGGCGACGAGCGGGTCTTCTCCGGGGGCCTCTACCTCCGGGTGCACGGCCGCTCGGCGTCCGAGCTCGACCGGGCCGCGGCGCGCGTCGCGGGGACGCTCGCCGGGATGATGGCCACGGCGCGCCCCGCGCTCTACGAGATGATGCCCGGCCTGCTCTCCTGCCTCCCGGCCGGGCGGGATCACCTGGGGCGTCGCCGCAACCTCGACACCTCGAGCGTGGCGACGATGATCCCCTTCGCCTCGAGCGCGCTCGCAGCCCGCCGCGGGCTGCTCTACGGCGAGAGCGTCGGGAGCGGCTCGCTGGTCGTCTTCGACCCCTTCGGAGCCGACCAGGAGAACGCCAACAAGGTCGTCTTCGCGAAGAGCGGGGCAGGCAAGTCCTACGCCTGCAAGGTGGAGGCGCTGCGGGCGCTGCTGGCAGGCATCGAGTACTACGTAATCGACCCCGAGGGGGAGTACCGCCGCCTCGCAGGGGCGGTCGGCGGGCAGACGGTCCGCCTCGCAGGCGGCTCCGCGCACCGCATCAACCCCTTCGACCTGCCGCCCGGGCCGGAGCCGGAGCGGGCTGCGCCCGATGCGCGCGACGCGCTCGCGGAGCGCGTGCTGGCGCTCCAGGGCCTGCTCGCGCTGATGCTGGCCGAGCCCGGCCGGACGCTCGGCCAGGACGAGCGCGGCGCGCTCGACCGGGCGCTCTACGAGAGCTACCGGCGGGCCGGGATCACCGACGACCCGGCGACGCACGATCGCCCCGCGCCGGTGCTGGCCGACCTGGCCCGGGCGCTCGAGGACTCGGGCGACCGGCACGGCCTGGCGGAGCGCCTGGAGCGCTACGTCTCGGGCAGCCTCGGTCGCCTCTTCTCGGAGCGCACGACGGCCGCACTCGACCGCCCCTTCGTCGTCTTCGACGTGGAGGGACTCGAGGAGGAGCTGCGCCCGCTCGCCATCTACCTCATCGCCGATCACGTCTGGGGGCGGGTGAGGTGCGACCCGAGGCCGCGCGTGCTGCTCATCGACGAGGCGTGGTCGCTGATGCGCTACCCGGAGGGGGCGCGCTTCCTCGCGCAGCTGGCGCGCCGGGCGCGCAAGCGCTGGCTCGGCCTGACCACCATCACGCAGGACGTGGGGGACTTCCTCCACTCGCCGGAGGGCCACACCGTGCTCGCCAACAGCTCGGTGCAGTTCCTGATGCGCCAGGACGCCTCCACGGCCGGGCTGGTCGCCGAGACGTTCGGGCTCTCTCACGCGGAGCGGGAGTACCTGCTGGCCTGCCGCCGCGGCGAGGGCCTCTTCCTGGCGCGCGGCAACCGCATCGCGCTCCGCGTCGAGGCGAGCCCGCTCGAGCACGAGCTCTGCGCCACAGACCCGGAGTTCCTCGCTTCCCGGGGGCGATCGCGGGCGCCGGCCCCCGCGGAACGTGCTGCTGACAGGGCGGAGGTAGAGCCATGATCCGAATCGACACGGAGCAGCTGAAGCGCCGCCATCCGATCGCGGATCTCGTGCGGCGGCACGGGGTCGAGCTGCGCGGGCAGGGGAGGCGGCTGACGGGGCGATGCCCCTTCCACGAGGACCGCACCCCGAGCCTCTGCGTCTACCCCGAGACGGTGTCCTTCCACTGCTTCGGCTGCGGCGCCTCGGGCGACGTCATCGACTTCGTCCGCCGCACCGAGGACCTGGGCTTCCGCGAGGCCGTGCGGCGGCTCGGAGGCGGGGCGGGGGCCGCCGGCCCCGGCCGGGCGCCCTCGCCCCCGGTGCGGGCCCGGGCGCCGGAGAAAGCCGACAGGGCCCCGGCGCTGTCGCTCGACGACCGGCTGATCCTGACGGCAGCCTGCGAGCTCTACCACGAGACGCTGCTCGAGACGCCGGAGGCGCTGCGCTACCTGGACGAGCGGGGCGTGCAGCCCTGGCTCCGGGAGCGCTGCCGCCTCGGCGCGAGCGACGGCGGGAGGCTCGTCCCCTACCTCAAGCGGCGCCGGCTCAGCCTGAAGCGCGCCGGGGAGCTCGGCCTCCTCTTCCGCTCCGGCGAGGAGACGATGGCCGGCCGCATCGTGATCCCGGAGCTCCGGGGCGCGCATTGCGGCTGGATGGTCGGCCGCGCGCCGGACGGCGGCCCGGGCCCCA
>JAPONQ010000041.1 GCA_026713865.1 Chloroflexota bacterium
GTCTGCTGTCTGCCGCTACTGCTACGTCCAGTCTCGTGTTTTGGATTTGTCCTGGCTCACGAGTGCAGCGCTGTATTGAGGGCCGTAGTGTCACCGTCGCGCGGCCGGGCAGTCAAGGGGAAAACGTCCCGAACGCCTCCGTGAGCGTCCCAACCGCCGCCCCGAGCGTCCCAGGGACGAGCGTCCTAGCCCACCGGGAGCGTCCCAGCCCACCGGGAGCGTCCCAACCGCCGCCGTGAGCGTCCCGGGGCGAGCGTCCCAGCCCACCAGGGAGCGTCCCAGCCCACCAGGGAGCGTCCCAGCCCACCAGGGAGCGTCCCAGCCCACCGGGAGCGTCCCAGCCCACCGTCCGCGTCCGAAGACAGATTGTCCGTGGACACGCCCCAGGAAGCCGTCGTGGCGTCCGCAGGGCGACCTCTGCGTGGTCAAAAGCGTCCCAAAGGCGTGTCCCGGGACAGAATCCACGCACCTGATCTATAGATCCCTCTCATTAACTTCTTCTTCTCATCGATCCCCGACCCTCGCCTCCACCACTCCCCGCATCCGCGCCCCATCACCCTCCCGGTTCACCATCCACATCTCCTCCCCACCTCCCGGGTCATGCCTGTTCTCCGTCTCCCGCCTCCCATCTCCCCGACCCCTGTTCCCCACTCCATCCACAGCCTCCTCAGCTCCTGCTCCCTCAGCCCGCTCCACCACACCCCTTCCCCCGGCCTGCTCCACGGATCACATCCACTCCCGGTGCTCGGCTCCCGTACCCGGTCCCGAGTCCCGGCCCTGCCCTACACACCGCGTCGACCTCAACCCGGGGCGCGTGCGCGAGGTTGGCTGGACGCCGCCGCCGCGAGTGGCCGTGGGCGGCGGGAGCGACACGTCACGCGGCCCGTCGCCGGGCTGCGCCTCGCGCCGGGGGCGCGCTCGGCTGACCCGCTCGGGCCGCTGCGCACCGGCCGCCACACACCACGCCGACCTCGACCCGGGGCGCGTGTGCGCGAGGTTGGCTGGACGCCCGAACTCGCTCCCGTGCACGTGTGCCACCGCGCGGGCGCGGCGCACCCGCCCCCCCGGATAGAATGTGTCCAGAAGGGAACACATGGGCTACCCGGAAGGCGGCGCGGGCAGGGGAGTGGTGGAGTTGGTCATGCCGGTTCACCGAACGCTCCGCAATGCGCCGCCAGCCGGAAGCAGTGGCTCCAGGGCCGACGAGTACCACGGGCTGCGACCGAGCAGCCGTACCGTGCTCCACTGAGCGCAGAGAGGGCCAACCGCCTCATGCACCAGAACCGCATCCTCCGTCTCGCCAGCATCGCAGTCGGCGTCGCGATCGCCGTCACCGTGGGCTTCATCGTCCTGAACTCAGGCTCCAGCGAGTCGCCCCCCGCGGCTGTCGTACCCGACACGCCGGCTCCCGCGCCGGTCGTCGCCACCGTCACCACGCAGGTCGCCAACACGCCGACACCCGTGCCGACTCCGCGGCCGCCGGCGCCGCTCGTCGTCACCCCGGTCCCGACCCCGGCCGTCGAGGAAGCGGAAGCGGAGCCGCGCCCCGGCAAGGCCCCGTGGGTCTACTACTTCCCGTCGCAGTGGGTCCCCGACGTCAACGAGTGGCCCGAGTCGCTGCGCTGGCAGGAGCCGCTACCGACGATCGAGACCCCGCCCGAGTGGGGCGAGAACACCTGGCGCACGCCGTACCCGACCTTCGAGGGCTACCGCGACCGCCCGTTCATCCGCGCCTACGACCGCCCGTACGAGACCCTGACCCGCCAGGTCGAGGCCGACATGTACGAGATCTTCGGGAAGCACCAGCAGCTCCAGGCCGAGTGGGCGGTCATGCTGGCGACGGCCGACACGAGCGGCCTTGAGCCGTACATCACCGGCAACCTCGAGGCGTACGTGCGCGACATTGTCAATCTCGACCTGCACGGCCAGAACGTCCGCGCGCAGATCGGCCCGTACGTGCACGAGATCATCGCCATGACGATCTTCGGCGACCGCGCCGAGGTCCTGCAGGTCTACCGCGAGTGGAGCGGCAACTATTACGACGCCGAGACGGGCGAGTTGAAGTACGGCGCGCCGCCATGGGACACCTTTCCCGAGGGCAACGTGTCGTACACCTACGCGCAGTGGCAGCGCATCGACGGCCGCTGGACGGAGACCAGCGCAACCTTCTCCTCGGACTCCGACCTCAGCCCCGTGGAGTGGATCGCCGCGGCATCGCCGCCGCTGGTGCCCTACCTCGCGATCTGGGAGAACGCGCTCGCGCAGCAGGCGGCCGCCCGCGGCGGCGGCTAACGGCGCGCCTCGGCGCACGCGCCCAACCCGGGGCGCGTGCGCGCGAGGTCGCCCGAACGCAGCGGTCGCTCAACCCCGGGCGCGAGCGCCCGACGCGCCCTGGACACACTAGCGCCATAATTTCGCGCACCCGCACGCGAGCCACCACGCGCAACGCAGCCTGATAGAATGCGCACGGAGAGGAACACATGGGCTACCCACCGGGCGGCGCGAGCAGGGGAGTGGGAGACCGGGCCATAGTGCGGTGCCGGTTTGCCGGAGGTCGTCAGCGTGAGGCGCTGCGAGATCCGGTGCGCTGGTCTGTCCTCGAATCCGCAAGCGGAGTCAGGAGCATCGGGCGCGAGCGATGTCTAGGCAGGCCCATCCAAAGGGATGTGCGAGCTGCTGGCTGGA
>JAPONQ010000042.1 GCA_026713865.1 Chloroflexota bacterium
CGGGGAGGGGCTGGAAACGGCCATCAGCATGGTGCGTGGAGTTGGGCGCCGCCGGGAAACCGGCTCGGGCTACGCGCCACGACCTACGGTTCGGACCGCGCCAGCCCCTTACCCAACCCACCCTCGACAACTCCTCTTCCTTCGCTCGGGGAGGTCATGTTCGCCCGAGCGTAGTCACTGGATCGGTCGGGGGTGGGGCCAGATCAGAGGATCAAAACGGCTCCAGGTGGGGCCAAATCAGACTAGCGTTCCCACTCACACGACGGCCGCTTCGCGCTCCTACGCGCGCTCCAACCACCGCGTCGGTGGATCCGGGGTTAAGGACCCGCTTCGCGCCTCCGACGACTTCACGCGTCGCAGACGACGCAGCTGATAGGGGCTCTGGCGGCGGTCGGCGGATGCCAGGCATAACGCGCGGAGGGGGCGGGCCCGCGCAGAGGTGCAGGGCGCCTTCTCTCAGGTGACAGATGCGATCCTTCCGAGTTCCCCGAAGAAGGAGGGAAAGGTCTTCGCAACGCAGCCGGGGTTGGCGATCGCGACGCCGGGGACGCGCAAGCCGATCAGGGCGAAGCTCATCGCGATGCGGTGGTCATCGTAGGTGTCGACGACGGTCGGTCGCGGCAGACCCGGGTAGACGGTGACGCTGTCCCACTCGGCCTCCACGCGGATCCCCATCTTCCGCAGCTCAGTTGCCGCCGCCACCGGCCGATCGCTCTCCTCGTAGTGGGTCTGCGCGATGCCGCGGATCGTCACCGCTCCGTCGGCGAACGGCGCGATCGCCATGAGCGTGGTGGCGACATCGCCCATCTGCGTGAAGTCGGCATCGCCGGCGTGAAGCTGCGCGGGACCCCATACGTCGATAGCGTCCCGTTTCCGGGAGACCGTGCATCCCATCTCCTCCAGCACGTCGAGCAGGCCCAAGTTCCCCTGAGCGGAGTCAGTCCCGAGGCCGGGCACCCTCACATGGCCACCGGTCACGGCCGCGGCGGCGAAGAAGTAGGAAGCGCCCGACGCGTCCGGCTCGATCCCGTATGCACGGCCCCGGTAGCGTTGCCCTGCGGGGATCCGGAAGCGGCGGTCGCCTTCGCGCTCGACATGCACCCCGAACGTCTCCATCGCGTCCAGGGTGAGGCCGATGTACGGCGCCGACACCAGCTCGCCCTCAACCTCGAGCGAGACGTCTCGCCGCGCATAGGGAGCCGCCATCAGGAGCGCGCTCAGGAACTGGCTCGAGATGTTCCCCTGCACGCGTGCACGTCCCCCGGAATACCGCCGGCCCGGATATCGACCGGGGGGCGCCCGTTTGCGAGGCGGGCGCTGGCGTCGACGCCGAGTTGCCGCAGCGCATCGAGGAGGGGCTCGATCGGTCGCTCTCGCATGCGCGGGGATCCGTCCACCGAGAAGACGCCCTCGCCGATCGCCAGGGCAGCGGTCAGGAATCGCGCCGCCGTGCCGGCATTCCCGACGGAGAGTGCCGCGCCGCGAGACGGGAACGCGCCGCCACACCCCTCCACCTCGTATCGCCTCAGGTGCTGGTCGGCCCTGATCCGGGTGCCGAGCTGCGTCAGCGCCTGGTGCATGTAGCGTGTGTCGTCGGAGAAGAGCGCCCTGGTGAGCTCCGAACGGCCCTCCCCGAGCGCGGCGAGCAGGAGGGCACGGTTGCTGTAGCTCTTCGATCCCGGAAGATCGATTTCGGCTTCGACGCTTGCCGCCGGGGAGATCGTTATCGCGTCGACGGTGTCCTCCACGTCCCCGGAGCGTTCTCGCCCGATCCTAGCGCGCGGGTTCACGACCATCCTGCGGGTCTTGCTGAGCACGCTGTCGTGGACGCCGCCACCGGTCAACGCCCGGTCGGGGCGACAGCCGGCTCGTCGCTTCGTACGCGTCGTTCCCTGGGTCTGGTGATGTGTCCTGCAACCGATGCCCTCGGGCCACGTGAGCTCCGCCAGCAGGTCCGCCGCGGGTGCCGCCGATCACTCGATGGGCAGCTCCGGCAGCCCTAGCTCGCGAATCGCCCATGGAAGAGCGCTGCGGAGGCAGGCGAGCTGCAACTGCCGGCCACGCCTTCCGCTGCCGGCCGGCGGCAGCCCGGCCTGCGACGCCCAGTACCCGCTGAACAGCGCCGCGAGCCCTCCCGAGTCCTCGACCATGTCCCACGGGGCGGGGCCTCCCTCCGCATGCAGCGTTGGGAGCCATGACATGACGTCGAACACCCCGCTCCCGCGCCCGCACCAGTTCCAGTCGACGAGCATCACGCGACTGGACGAACCGCCGGTGACGAAGCAGAGGTTGTCGCTGCGCAGATCGAAGTGAACGAGCGAGTCGCCCCCCAGTTGTGACGATCGGGCCGACTCGATGAGGGTTGGAAGGCACCTGCGCAGCCACCTCTCATCGGCCAGCTCAAGGCCAAGGAACGGCGCGGGATCCTCGCTTACGCGAAGCCACCCGGAGAGGTGTCCCCGCTCTCTTTCCTCGATGTCCTCCGCCCACGCCGGTGGTGGCGTCCGCGCGACGGCATCCGCGGCGGATCGGACCAGGGCGATCTGCTCGGGGTGCCACGGAGGTGGCCACTCGGCGTAACTCAGGTCCTCCAGGACAAGCAGGGGATGACGACCGTCGTCGTCCCAGCCGAGCAGCTCCGGCATGAACGGCGCGGCGATGTCCCGGTAGGCGCGGTATTCACGGCGGAGCCAGGTCGCGACCGCGGAACGCGGCGTGTCTTCGCCGCTCTTGGCGAAGACACGTCGGCCGTCCGCGAGGACCAGGGACCACCGCGCGGCCGGGGTGTAGCCCCGCGGCGCGGGACGTCCGGATTCGATCGCCGAGCCCATGAGCCTCGCGACGCGTCGTGACAACCAGGAAGGCGGGGCACTCTCGTTCACCGGAGGATCCTACAGGCGCCGTTCGTGCTGGGACGCGCACGCAGGATGGGTGAGCGCCGCCGGATACGCGACGGTTCTCAGCGACGGCCCGCCCGGCGGGGGGGCGCTCCCGGGCCGGGCGGTCGCTACGCCAGGATCCGTCGCAGCGCCGCACCCTGGGCCTCCGTCTCCCGCATGTACTGGAGGTCCCGGCGGATGGCAGTCGCGGGGTCCTCGCCATTCGCCTCTCGCATCCGGCAGATGGCGGCGAACGGTGCCTCCGAGAGCTCGGCGAGAGCCGGCATGGCAGCGAGTTCCTCGCGGGCGATGTCCCTGCGCTCCCGGTACCCGTCGAGGAACCCGCGCGCGAAGAGCGGGCGCAGCACGCGGGAACCCCGGCGCTTGCGCCCGAAGCTGAGAACTCCGCGGACGATGTCAGAGGCTCGTGGGCCACGTTCCAGCTTGTCGAAGTCAAGCAACGCGGCCATGGTGTCACCCCTGAAGAGTGTGTTGCGCCCGTGGTAGTCGTTGTGCAGCCAGCCAGTCGGAAGCGCATCGAGGCGCCCGGCAGGGAACGGCACCGCGATCACCTCGAGCCGTCGCCGGAAATCCCGCAGGTTACGTTCCAGCGACCCGTCGCCGAACGCGGCGCGGAGTTCATCTACCACCTCTCGCGGCGCCGCGACGAAGCGACGCACCTCGTCCTCCAGCAGGGAGGCCGTGACGACGCCTGTGAAGCGATCGGCCAGGTCGTGGAACTCGGCGAGGCGACGTCCCGCTTCCCGTGCTTGGTCGAGCCGCGAGAAGTCGAAGTGCTCGCCGTCGACGAGCTCGAAGAGGGTCCACGGGCGGCCTTCCGCGTCCAGCACGACGGGAGCGGCAGTTCTCGAGTCGACGACGGGTGCGGTTGGGAAGCCACGCGCCTCGAGGTGCCGCTGGAAGCGGATCTGGAAGCGCACGCGCTCGGGATCGCGATTTCGCCGGTGCCGCCGCAGGACGAACCGGCGCCCACCGGCATCGACGATGCGCAGGTTGTCGTTGCGGGTACTCGCGTCGAACGCCCCGACCAGTTGCGGTCGGTCGAGTGCGTAGAGGCGAGTACGGGGCCGAGGGTGGCTGGTGCTTCCACGGTCTCTCGATGTTAGGGCCTGCGACCGGGGGAGCGGGCTGGTGAGGCTGCTGCGCTTCTTCCAGTACCCCCGGGAGTTCGCCGAACGGTGCGAACTGCCGACGCTCGGGAGCACTACGCGCGACATCGTGCTGGCTGTCTTGCCGGAGATACCCGCGAGCGCCTACGACCCGCTCTGCGGGGGACCTCAAGGACCGGCGTCTGGGCTAAAGAACACGCGTTCTATTAGACTATCGACAGACCGACCGGACTGCTTCCCCGCCGGTGTCTACAGCACCCTTGCTCTCCGCTCGCGAGCGCCGGGGAATGCGAGAGGTGGGTGGACATGGCCAAGAAGCGGCGTAAGAGCCGTCGGGGTTCGCGCCGCGTGCAGCGCCTCCGCGGGCAAACCACTCAAGCAATTCGCGCAACAGCCCCCAAGGAGTCGGTGGGGACACTGCTTGGGAAGCACGTCATTACGTATGGAGAAAAGAAGGAGCCCTACAAGCTTCAGCGATGGGACGTACCGGGCGGACGCTTACTGACCTGCGACCCCGGCAAAGTCTTCGAGGCACGGGTTGAGCCGTACTCGCTCGACTCGATAGCCAATGCCGCGGCGGTGATCACGCGAATCCGTGCCCGAGACGAGAACGCGTTCGTTGGGCAGTTGCGCGACGCGGGTGTCACCCCCGCAACGTTCCATCCGCACACCATCCGTCGAGTCGTGACGCAGGCGATCGCCGGACGCGAGCTCCCAGACACCGCAACCGGCACGATGGCATCACAAGCCTTCCTGAGCGCCGAGAGGGTGCTCATGGACATCATCTCCGTAGCCGACCGGCTGCCCGCAGGTGCCGATCCGCGTGACCGGTGGTCGATGGCTATGCGACTCCTCCAGCACCAATACGTCGATCATCTGGGCTACGGAGCCTACGTTCGGGAACTCTGGCTCAACTTGCGCGTGGTGGAACGGGCAGCTGAGCTTTGCGTCGACCTCGAAGACGCGTATCGCCGCAGATTCGGGCTCACGTACTCCGAGTTCGCCATGTTGTCCTTCGCCGCATACGCGACCGTGATCGGTGACGACTCCACCGGCGTCCTCGACAGCGAAACGTGGCTCTCGCCGCGGTCGGCGTTCTCCGTCCGCCCGGAGGCATTGTCCGCGTTCTTTGAAGTGGCAAGCTCGGACTATGCCGCGGTCAAGGTTTGGGCGAGGGATCCGGCCGTTTCTGAGGCAGGCTTTGAGGGGTACGCCCTCTCGCCCCTCGTTCATTGGCCCTTGATCAAACGGACCGATGGCCGCTATGTGGCGCCAGTAGCCCGCGACCTTCTCGTGCGACCGACCAGAGGCTTCCCGATCGATGTTCGGGAGGCAGTCCAGTCCGAGAGCCAACGAGAGGTCGTGAAGCGGGCAATGAGTGAAGTGTATGAGGACTACGTCGAGAGACTACTCCGTGCGGCCTCCCCGCAGGCAAGAGTCTTCAGGGGCGCGGAGATCCTGCCCGAGGGTCGTCTCAACTGTGATTTCGTCGTGGTCGACGGTAGGCTCGTTACGCTCGTCGAGGTGAAGGCCGTGCACATCCGCCTGAAGGCGGACATGACCAAGGACTTTGAGCTTCTGCGCTCCGAGTTTGCAGGGAAGGGGCTCGGGAAGGGGCTCGCCCAAATCAGCGAGTCGGCACGTGCCATTCGAGAGGGTGCGACCGACATTCCCAGGAACTCGATCCTAACCGGTCTGCTCGTGGTCCGCGGCGAGCAGGTCTTTCTGAATTCGACCGAGATGCGGATCCTGATGGAGGAACTAGCCTCGGAGCACGCCGACCGTCCTGTCTTCGTGAAGTACCAGGTTGCGAATGACGAGGGCCTGAGCATGTTGGCGACCGCGGCGGCCGAGCGCGGCGGTCTGGGCACTCTTCTTCGCGACAAGGTGAAGAACCCAGTGGAATTCGAGGAGGACTTTGAGGAGTTCGCCTCTCGGCGACTCGATGGTGACGGATCCCCGCCGCCGCTTCACGATGAGTTTCACGGCGCTGTGCGTACGCTTCTAGTGACGCTAGGGGTCCCTCCGGATCACTCGACTAGGGAATGAGATTCGGAGACACGAAGTTCGCGAAAGCGACTCCGAAGGAAACCGCCGTCGGCCGCAGCCGGGCGGCCCTTGGGCCACGTCCATTCAGACTGCCGCGAGCGAAGCAAGTCCGCAGCAATGCCGCACACGGCTCAGCGCGTGCCGGCCGCCTCCCGCTCCGCGTGGAAGAGAAGCTGGTTCGCGTAGCCGGCGTACGGCCCGAAGGTCCGCAACGCCCACGCGACCAGCTTCTGGTCCGAGGGCACGCGGCCCCCGAAGTAGCGGTTCCGGAGCGCCCGCCTCACCCACCTGTCGACGGGGAACGCGTCGAGCTTGTCGAGGGCAAAGAGCGCGATGCAGTCGGCGATCTTGGGACCGATCCCCTCGCAGCCCATGAGCCGGAGCCGGGCCTCACCGTAGTGGACGCTGGGCCCGGCGAGCTCCTCCAGGTCGAGGTGTCCGTCCGCGATCTCCCGAGCGGCGGCGACGATCTTCCGGTGCTTGTCGAGCCCCAGCCGCACCCCCCCGAGCCCCTCCTCGCCGGCCTCGAGCACGCGCTCCACTGAGGGAAAGATGTGGCGCCGGTCGCCGCCGAGCTCGACGGGCTCCCCGAGCGACTTCGCGATCTTCTCGACCGAGGCGCGGGTGCCGGCGACGCTCCTGTTGGCGGAGCAGATGTAGGAGACGACGCATTCCCAGCGGTCCGGCTGGCGGCGCAGCCGGACACTCCCGTGCTGCGCGTGGAGCTTGCGCAGCGTCTCGTCCCCCGCCGTCAGCTCCCCCCAGATGGCATCGAGATCGTCGTCGACCCGGAAGTAGGAGCCGAGCAGGGAATCGAGATTCCTGTCGGCGCGGTACTCGAGTCCGCCGTCGATGTGGCGGACGTGGACCAGGTGCCCGCCGAGCACGCCGGAGTGCCAGCAGCCCGCCCGGGGGAGCCAGCGGAAGTCCTGCTCCCCGTTGAGCGTTGCCGCGAGGTCGAAGGACGCGTCGATCGCGAGCCGTCGTGTCACCGTGCGGCCTCCGGATCCCGCGACGCCGTCTGGCCTTCCTTCAGCATCCGATGGGGCGTCCAGCGCCGCCTTCGCCGGTTCAGCGCCCATCCGCGGGCTGCCTCTCCCCGCCACGGTACGAGCGACACTCGAATCCGTCCGTGCTCCAACCGGCGAGCAGCCACCAGCCCTCGGCGCCGCTCTCGGCGGCGCGGAGCCGTGACTCGATCAGCTCCCACCCATCGCCGATCACGCTGCGGTTCCACACCATCACGCGGATGTCGGCGCGTGCGCAGAGCAGCCTGTGGAGGTCGGTGAGCAGGTGCCACCGGGGCCACGATGGGTTGAGTTCGCTCTCGAGCGCCAGGACCAGGCGGGTGAAGGGCGGCACGTGACGGGCGGTCTGGAGGTCGCTCGCGTACTCGGTGTACTCGCCGCCGAACTGCGCCCACGCCACGTCGTACTGGAACTCGCGGAAGGGAGACTGCTCCTCTCCCAGCCAGAGGTGCGCCGACCTCGCGGCGAGTGCATCCTCCGCGACGCGGCCGGCCTCTTTGGGGAGGCCGTTCGCGAGGGGATACAGTCCGGGGACGCCGAGCTCGAATGCGAGCCTCCAGATCTGGAACTTCAGCGCCTGCGTCGCCTTCCCCCGCAGCGCCCATTCGCCGTGCGCCCGGTCCAGAGCCTGCTCGAGGCGCCCGATCAGCGCGGGCATGTCGGGCAGGGCGGCCGCGTACCCGACGGGGCTGTCCCGCTCATCTGGCGTGGTACCCATGCGATGCCGTCCCCCTCTCGACCGGTTGCGGATCCGCGAGCCCGACATGGGCCAACGCGACGAACTCGGGCCCGGATGCCGCAACGGGCGTTCGACGGCGGATCGGGGGCGTGGGCCCGCATCTCGCCGACCGTCGTTCTCACAGGCGGCGCCCCACGCGTCAGGCCGCCGCCCAGCCCTCCGAGAGCACCTCCGCCTGCTCGAGCACGGTCCGCGTCGCCTGTTCCTGCTTGTCGGGCGGGTAGCCGTGTTTCCGCAGGATCCGTCTCACGTGCCGGCGGAGGTTGGCGCGCACGTTCTCGCGCAGGGTCCAGTCGATCGTCACGTTGCGCCGGACGGTCTCGACCAGCTCGCGGGCGATCGCGCGCAGCGTCTCGTCGCCGAGGACCTGGACCGCGCTGTCGTTCGTCTCGAGCGCGTCGTAGAAGGCGAGCTCGTCCTCGCTGAGGCCGAGCTTCTCGCCGCGTGCGTTCGCCTCACGCATTGCGCGCGCGAGCTCGATCAGCTCCTCGATGACCTGGGCCGCCTCGACAGAGCGGTTCTGGTACCTGCGCAGCGACTGCTGGAGCATCTCCGAGAAGGAACGTGCCTGCACGACGTTCTTGCGGCGGCGAGCGGTCATCTCGCCCTCGAGGAGCTTCTGCAGCACTTCCACGGCGAGGTTGCGGTAGGGCATCCCCTTCACCTCGGCGAGGAACTCCTCGGAGAGGATCGAGATGTCGGGCCTGTCGAGGCCGGCCGCCGCGAAGATGTCCACGACGCCCTCGGGCGCGACGGCCCGGGCGATGATCTGGCGCACGGCGTGGTCCAGGGCCTCGTCGCTCTGCACCTCGCCGGCGGTGCGCTTGGCGAGCGCCGAGCGCACCGACTGGAAGAACGCCACATCGTCGCGGATGCGGGTCGTCTCCTCGTGCGGCACGGCGAGGGCGAACGCCTGCTCCAGCTCGCGCACGACGGCGATGAAGCGCTCCTTGCCGTTCTCCTGCGCCAGGATGTGCTCCTGGGCGGCGGGCAGCAGCTCGAGGCGCTGCGCCGGCGTGCCCGTCCACGCCGACCAGTCGAAGCCGTGGAGGATCCCGCAGCAGACCTCGTGCTTCTCGATCATCACCGCGACAGCCTCGTCCTGGTCGACGGCCGTGCGGCCCGTGCCGCCGCTCTCCGTATAGGTGGCGAGCGCGCTCTTGAGCTCGTTCGCGAGCCCGAGGTAGTCGACCACCAGTCCGCCGGGCTTGTCTCGGAAGACGCGGTTGACGCGGGCGATCGCCTGCATCAGCCCGTGGCCGCGCATCGGCTTGTCGACATACATCGTGTGCAGGCTCGGCGCGTCGAAGCCCGTGAGCCACATGTCGCGCACGAGGACGATGCGCAGCGAGTCGGCGGGGTCGCGGAAGCGCTTCGCGAGCGCCTCGCGGCGCGGCTTGGTGCGGATGTGGGGCTGCCAGTCCGGGGGATCCGAGGCCGAGCCGGTCATCACCACCTTGATGGCGCCCCTGCCGTCGTCCAGGTGCTCCCACTCGGGGCGCAGCCGAACCAGCTCCTGGTAGAGGTCGATGCAGATGCGCCGGCTCATGCAGACCACCATCGCCTTGCCCTCGAGGGCATCGAGGCGCCGCTCGTAGTGCTCCACGATGTCCTGGGCGATGAGGCGGATGCGCTGCTCGGCGCCGACGATGGCCTCGAGCTGCGCCCATCGCGTCTTGAGCTTCTCCTTGCGCTCGACCTCCTCGCCCTCGGTCGCCTCATCGAACTGCTCGTCGATGAGGTCGTGCGCGCCCTCGTCGAGGGCGAGCTTGGCCAGGCGGTTCTCGTAGTAGATAGGCACCGTGGCGCCGTCGCGGACGGCCCGCTGGATGTCGTAGATGCTGATGTAGTCGCCGAACACCGCCCGGGTGTTCGCGTCCGCGCGCTCGATGGGCGTGCCGGTGAAGCCGACGAACGACGCGTTGGGGAGGGCGTCGCGCATGTGCCGAGCGAAGCCGTCGATGAAGTCGTACTGGCTGCGGTGCGCCTCGTCGGCGATGACGACGATGTTGCGCCGGTCGGAGAGCGAGGGATGCGAGTCGCCGCGCTCCTCCGGGTAGAACTTCTGGATCGTGGTGAAGACCACGCCGCCCGCGGCGACGGACAGCCTGCGGCGCAGGTCGGCACGGCTCTCCGCCTGCGCCGGCGGCTGGCCGAGCAGGTCCTGGCAGCGCGCGAAGGTGCCGAAGAGCTGGTCGTCGAGGTCGTTGCGGTCGGTGAGGACGACGATGGTCGGGTTCTCCATCGCCGGCTCGCGCGCGATCGCACCGGCGTAGAAGGCCATCGATAGGCTCTTGCCGGCGCCCTGCGTGTGCCAGACCACGCCGATCCGGCGATCGCCGGGGTCGCCGCCGGGGCGGCGGTCGGGCGCGCCGCGGCCGGACTCCTCCGTGGTACCCGAGGGGTCCCGCATCCTGGCTGCCCTCAGCGTCTCGGCGACGGCGGTGCGCACGGCGTGGAACTGGTGGTATCCGGCCATCTTCTTCACGAGCACGCCGCTGCCGTCGTCCTCGAAGACGGTGAAGTCGCGCAGCAGGGGCAGCAGCCGCTCGGGTGCGCAGACGCCCTCGAGCAGTACCCGCAGCTCCGGCGCGGTGACCTCCGCCCGGCCTTCGCCCCCAACGGTGCGCCACGGCTTGAACCATTCCTGACCTGCCGTGAGCGTCCCGAGGCGCGCCTCCGTGCCGTCCGAGACGACGAGCAGCCCGTTCATCGCGAACAGCGAAGGTAGCTCGGCCCTGTAGGTCTGGAGCTGCCGCCACGCCGTCCAGATGTCGGCGTCCTCGTCCGTCGGGTTCTTGAGCTCGATCACGCCGATCGGGAGACCGTTCACGAACAGCACGATGTCTGGCCGGCGCGTGTGGTCGCGCTCGGTGACGGTGAATTGGTTGACCGCGAGGAAGTTGTTGGCGGCCGTGTTGCGATAGTCGATGACGGTGGCCTGCGCGCCGCGAATGGCGCCGTCGGCGGTGTGGTACTCGACGGTGACGCCCTGGACCAGCATGCGGTGAAAGGCTCGGTTACGTGCCTCAAGGGTCGGGCCCTCGGGCCTCGTCAGCTTGCGGTAGGCGTCGTCGACCGCCTCGGCGGGAAGATCCGAGTTGAGGCGGGCGAGAGCGTCGCGCAGCCGGTGCTCCAGCACGAAGGCGCCGTAGTCGGCACGCTCCTCGCTCGTGCCGCCGGGGCCGATATCGGGGCCGTGGGCGGTCTGCCAGCCGAAGGCTGCCAGCCACTCAAGCGCGGCCGCCTCGACATCGGCTTCGACGAGGGTGGTCATGCGGCCCTACGCCCGCATCAGGCGTTCAGACCGGAGGTCCGGGACGGATTCCTTCAAGTTGCGCGCTGTTTCGATCCAGGCGTCGATCACTTGCTCGACGCTCTGCGCAGTGGCTGCAGTGACCTCACTGTGGGCGCTGCAGCCGGGAGGCTCGGGCAGGCGACGGAGGTGTCGCCCTCGCTGCTCCGGTAGCTGACGACTTCGTACTTGTGCATCCAGCTCCTCACCTGGGGGTCCTGTAGACGCGCTCGGTGAAGCCGAGGGGCTGTCAGTCGAACGTGATCTCGGTCGCCATCGACGTAACGGAGGTGCCGTTGCTTACGGTCCTCGACGGCGGGCCGCTCTCGCTCCGCCTCCGCAACTCTAGCTCGATACTCGCGATTTGCGGCATCGACGGCAAGGATGAACGTGTCATGGTGATAGTCCTTAACCTCTTCGATCATTGTGCCCTCAGGAAGGACCTTGTCGCCGCGAACTCGTCCTATGCGCGGAGATACATTGGCGTGTCCCGCGAAGAGGCCGTCCCATGCTACCGGGGCGTGGCCGATAGCCGAAGCGGACGTTATACAAGGTGCTGCTAAGCGCTGTGGGGGATCTCGATGGTATTCCTAGGTGCGGACCCTCACCCGGAGTTCTCCCGAGAGGAGATGAGGGAGCAACGCATCGCGGAGCGCGCCGAGGGAGCGCGAGTCTTCTGACATCGTGACGCGCAAGGCTAGCAGCGGATCCGTCTGCGCACGGAAGTACTCGTGAAGTGCGGCAGGGGGGGCGACGAGTCGAAACTCGTCGATGTCTCTCTTCAAAAGGTGGATAACAGTAGTGGCGGACTTGGTGAGTTCTTGCTCCCGCAGCAAGTCTTCCAAGCCGTACAACAAGAATGCTCGGGAGACTGGCGGTCGCTCTACGAATTCACAAACTCGCTGGTTCATGTACGCCGGTGTCCCCCGCCACAGGTAGGCTCGGAACTCCCCATCCATGCCGACCAGAATGCGACCCGGCTGTACGATGCGAGCCCCGGGCAGGATTTCGTCGGTAAACACTCGCGGGGCTCCCGAACGAAGATCGCGGATGCGAATCAGAGGCAGTCCCTGTCGATCTTCGTTAAAGAGCTTCGACGAGAATGGCGCACCATGAATGACTTCTGCGACTGCGTATACGTCCTCCACCCCCCACCCCGCCGGAATCTCTCCCAGCTCCGATTCCTCGAACGACGCCGGGAACAGCGCGTCGAGGTCGGGCGGCAGGCCTGAGGGCCGGCCTTCGGTCTTCGCGCGGACCGGGTTGAAGTCCACGAACCATGCCCGGAACAGAGCCCGCGCCATCTCATCGAGCGTCTCGCTCATGCGCCGGTTCAACTCGATCTTGTCATCGAGCGCTCCGAGCACTCTCGCGATGCCGGCGCGGGCCGACTGCTTGCGGGGCCACGCCAGAGTCAACGACTCGATGTCCCGCCTCGTGGCGTTCCCAAAGACCGAGCCGCTAGTCTCCAGCGACACCCAAGAGGGCTCCAACTCTCTAAGGACATATTCGAGGAATCGACCGTCAGCTGGCGCGCGAGCCCTCACGATTGCGATGCCCCGGCCAGTTGCACATTCCCTATCGGCAACGTTCACGCGCCCGATCGGAGCTCGCACGCTCAGCAGGATGTCACCTGGAAACGCGGTTCGCTTGGGCGCCGAACAAAACACTCTTGCGGTGGGGTGGCGATAGTTGAAGTCCCGCACCCCTTGGAAGAAGGGCAACCCCTCGCCAGCGACGTTGAAAGTGGCACTGGGCGGTGACTGCCCCATGGTGACTTCCGCAATCTCGCCGAGCGCGGCCGTGTCCCAGCCATCAGCGGGCGCTCTTGTCTTGTTCACCGGAGCGCTGTGTCTCCATCTCCGTACCCAAGCGCCTCGAGGTTCGCCTCGATCGCCGCGTCCAGCCGCTCCGCCTCGGCGCGCTGCTCACGCCACTGCGCAGCGAGGCGCGCCATCTTCTCCTCGAACGGCTCGCCGTCGTCCTCCCTCGGCGCGGCGCCGACGTAGCGGCCGGGCGTGAGCACGTGCCCGTGCCGCCGCACCTCCTCGAGGTTGGCCGACTTGCAGAAGCCCGGTACCTCGGCGTACTCGCCGGCGCTCTCCTCGCCACGCCAGGCGTGGTAGGTCCCGGCGATGCGCGCGATGTCCTCGGCGGTGAGCTCTCGGTGCGTGCGATCGGTCATGCGCCCCATCGCGCGTGCGTCGATGAAGAGGGTCTCGCCTTCGCGGCTCCGGTAGTCGCCGTCGCGGCCCTTCGAGAGGAACCAGAGGCAGGCGGGGATCTGAGTGGAGCGGAACAGCTGCCCCGGCAGCGCGACGATGCAGTCCACGAGGTCCGCCTCGACGAGGTTCTCCCGGATCTCGCCCTCGCCCGACTGGTTCGAGGACATCGAGCCGTTGGCCAGCACGAACCCCGCCGAGCCTCGGGGGGCTAGGTGGTGCAGGAAGTGCTGCACCCAGGCGAAGTTGGCGTTGCCGGCAGGCGGAACGCCATGGACCCAGCGCTGGTCTTCGCGCAGCCGTTCCCCGCCCCAGTCGGAGACGTTGAACGGCGGGTTGGCGAGGATGTAGTCGGCGCGGAGGTCGGGATGGCGGTCGTTGTGGAAGCTGTCCCCGTGCTCGATCTGGCCCTCGATGCCGCGAATAGCCAGGTTCATCCGCGCCATCCTCCAGGTGGTGTAGTTCGACTCCTGCCCGTAGATGGAGATGTCCCCGGTGGCCCTGCCGCCGTTGCCGTTGCCGGTGGCGTGGGCGCGGATGAACTCGACCGACTGCACGAACATGCCGGAGGAGCCGCAGCAGGGGTCGTAGACCCGGCCCCGGTAGGGCTCGAGCATCTCCACCAGGAGCCGCACCACCGATCGCGGCGTGTAGAACTCGCCGCCCTTACGGCCCTCCGCGAGCGCGAACTGCCCGAGGAAGTACTCGTAGATGCCGCCCAGTACGTCGGTGGCCTCCGCCTCGGCGCCCCCGACCTGGATGTTGCTCACGAGGTCGACGACCTGTCCGAGGCGGGTCTGGTCGAGCGCCGGCCGCGCGTAGTCCTTCGGCAGCACGCCGTCGAGCGCGGGATTGTCGCGCTCGACGGCAGTCATCGCCTGGTCCACCAGCTGCCCGATCGTGGGCTGACGGGCCTGTGCCTGGAGCGCCGGCCAGCGTGCCTCGGGCGGCACCCAGAACATATTGTCGCCGCGGTACTCGTCGGGGTCCTCGGGGTCGGCGCCTTCGCCTCGCAGCGCCTCGATCTTCCGTCGGGCCTCCTCGAAGGCGTCGGAGACGTACTTGAGGAAGATGAGCCCGAGGACGACGTGCTTGTACTCGGCGGCGTCCATGCTGCCGCGCAGCGCGTCTGCCATGCGCCAGAGTTCGGACCGGTAGTCGGCGCCGCCGCCGCTGCCGCTTGAGCCCGGCTCCGCGCTGGCTCCGCGCCGTCCGCGTCGGCCTGTAGTCATCGCACTTCGCCGCCCGCGGCGCGCCATCGCTCTACCTCGTCACGGGCACTCTTCCCGCCCGGGCCGAAGCCATGCTCCGCGAGAAACTCGGGAACTCCGCCGTACTCGACGGAAATCACGGCGGACTCGGCGATCCTGTCGTGGCCGGGGAGGAAGAAGGAGCCGGTCCTCGTCCCAGCGCCGCAGCCGCACCAGCAGTCGCCGGTCGGCAGCGGGCGTTCGGACGGCTTCATGTCGCGGGGCCTCCAGGCAGTGGCGCACACCCTCGTCGATGGGTGCACGAGGATAGGCCGATAGCCGCGGCGCCGTCCACGGGACGGGGGTGCCCCGACCCCTTAACCGGCGTCTCGCCGAAGGCCCCACTGATCCCGGTCGCTATCGAGAAGCGCCGCGGGACATCGCCCATCGCCCTCGCCGGTGCCGGTGCCGGTGCCGGTGCCGGTGCCGGTGCCGGTCCGGACGCTACGCGGGCCTCGCGCTGCCTGTCGTAGGTGCGAACGCGGTGCTGCCGCGGGCCTCGGCGTGCGAGTACGGGGCGGAATTGCGGTCTTGGTGCGGTCCTGATGCGGTCCTCGGGTACCTGGTGCGGTCCAGGGGTCCTGATGCGGTCCTCGTGCGGTCCTGCCCCGTGGAAGACTGCTCGGCGTCGTCCCGTGGCGGCCCGGCGGCCCGGCGATGTGGAGGAAGCCGGTCTATGCCTCGAGCTCCCATCATTGCTCCCGCCAGCCCGGGCCCCGGGCTCCGGGTGGAAGCCGGCGGCGCCCGGGTCGGGCTCGCCGCAGCCGTTCCGACCGAGCTCGCCCGAGACGAGCCGGCAGCGCCGCCCCGGCGCCGGGCGTGGCCGGAGTCGCGGCCGGCGGGCGGTGAGCCCGACGGCACTGTCCTGACTGCGACTGCCGGGGTGCGTCCCGGGCTCGATCTCTCCGGCGTCGCGATCCCGTTCTCGCTCCGTGAGCTGACGCCCGCCGCCGCCAGCGTGCGGGTCGCGGCGGGCCGGAAGCGCGCGATGCTCCGCACCGGTGCCGGGGGCACGGTCCCGGCGCCGCGTCGCCTGATCCACGCGGGCGTGGGCGTAGCGCTCCTCCTCGTGAGCTGGCTCGGGATCCCCGCGACCGCGGTCGCAGGGACTCCGTCGCCGATCCCGGCAGCGGCCGGCCCGGAGGTGCGGGAGGGATTGCCGTTGTCCGGGCGCGTCCTGCCGTCGCACGACCCGGGCAAGCAGGTGAGGGCCGGAACCGCGGCGGGCGGGGCGCGATGGGGCCTACCCGCGGCGTGGTCGCCTTCCCCGGGCCCCGCCGGCCTGGCTGCTGCCGGCCTGTTCGCCGCCGGCGGCGCGGCCCTGCTCGGCCGGCGGCTCTGTCGTTCGCTTCCCCTCCCTCTGCGCCGGACCCGCGACCGCCAGCCGGGCGACGCAGGGCCCGTCGCGCTCGCGACCGGCGCCTTGGCCGCGGCGCTCGCCGAGCGGGGTTTCGGGGACTCGGCCCCGCTCCTCGTGCGCGAGGGCGTCCGCCGGCTCGACGTCACGGTCTCGTGTCCCCCCGGCGATGCGGAGGCGCTCGCCGCCCGAGGCCCCGCCCTGGGGCGTCGCCTCGGCTGCGACGTGAAGGCCGCGGTATCCGGGCCGGTGCGCGTGGGCATGACTCTCTCGTGGCGCGGCCGGGCGGTGCCGGCAACCGCGAACTGGGCGATCGCGCCCCCGTCACTCGTCGTCCCGGTCGGGGCGAGCGGAGGCGGCATTGTCTATCTCAACCTGCCCGGGGCGGGCACGGTGCGGGTCGAGGTCGGCGGCCGGGAGCGGCGGCGGCTGCTCCGCGCGTGGATCGCGACGCTCTCGGAGGGGTACTCGGCGGAGGCGCTCACCCTCCACCTGGACGGTGAGTCCACCCGGCTGCTCGGGGCGGATCCGCGCGCCCCGCACGTGGCGCGTCTCCTCGGGGAGCTCGACTCGATCGTGCGCCGCCGGGCCCGCGGTGCGGACCGGCGCCACGCCGTCGTCGCGATCGTCGACCTGGCCGGGGACACGCGTGCGCCCCCGGTGGCGGCGATGCGGGACGGGCCTGCACGCGGCGTCTACGTGATCTGCTGCCTGGAGCCGGGCGATGACGTGGCCGGGCTGCCGGAGCCGGGCGCCTCGATCGGTCTCGGCGCAGCCGCTGCCGAGGGCGGCGGGGAGGGGTCCGCGCTGGTCCTCTGCACGCCGGGCGACCGGCCGCTCCCGCTCGAGCCGGTGATCGTGCGGGGGGAGGTCTCCCCCGGCGGGGCGGATCTCGCCCGCCGG
Source organism: Chloroflexota bacterium (assembly GCA_026713865.1). Taxonomy (GTDB): domain Bacteria; phylum Chloroflexota; class Dehalococcoidia; order UBA2979; family UBA2979; genus VYDC01. The sequence continues at coordinate 16,853 of JAPONQ010000042.1, forward strand.
GAGGTGCCTCCGGGATCCTCGCCGGTGCCCCGGCCGCCGGCTCTCCGCGCCGGCCCACCTACTGCCGGCGGCGCCCCGCCGCTCTCCCCGGCGGCCCCGGCCGCGGGCTCCGACGGGGGCTCCGACGGGGGCTGCGAATCGTGCGGCGACTCCCCGGCGCTGGCCCGCTCGCCCGTCGAGCGCGCCCCCCGGCACGCATCGGGCGCCGGGCGCGGTGCCCACGCCGGCGACGACGAGGCGGCGGAGGGTGGGCCGGCGGCGTCCGTGCCCGCGGCGGGAGTGGCGGGCGGGTCCGGTCGCCAACCGGGGGCCGCTACGACGCGCTCCGGGGAGACACCCGCGGTCCCGTCCGCAGAACCCCTCGCCGGGGACGCGGCCGACCCCGCGTCCGAAGCGAGCGCATCCCCACCGCCGCCGGCGGGAGCGCCCCCGCCGGCGGCGGTGGAGGGTGGCCGGTCGGCTGGCGGTCCGCTCCAGGGCTCGCTCCTGGCGTCCGCCGGGCCGGCATTGGCGCAGGAAGACGCGTCCCCCGCGGCGCCGCTCTTCACGGTGCGGTGCCTGGGCCGCTTCGAGGTCGAGCTCGGCGGGGCCCCGATCGGGAGCTGGCCCCGCCAGAAGTCTCGCGAGCTGCTCGCCCTGCTGGCGGCGCAGGGCGGCTCCCCTGTCTCGCGCGAGTCCGTGGTCGAGGCGCTATGGCCGGAGGAGCCGTGGGACGATGCCCGGCGGCACGTGGCCGCGAACGTGGTGAGCAGCCTGCGCCGCATCGTGCGCGCGGCGGCCTCCGACCGTGGGCTCGCCGTCGTGATCACGGAGCGGCAGAGCTACCGCCTGCAGCCGGGGCTCTTCCGCGTCGACCTCGACCTCTTCGGGCAGGCGCTCCGCCGCGCGCCGGCCCTCCCCGACCCCGAGGCGCTCCTCGAGTACGAAGGCGCCGCACGCCTCTACGGCGGGGACTTCCTGGAGGGGGAGTTCTTCCCGTGGCTCGAGGTCTACCGCGCCGACTGCCGCCGCCGTCTGATCGAGGGGGTGCATCGCGGGGCGGCGATCGCCGATCGCCTGGGCGAGGGAGAGCGCGCGGCCGCTCTCTACGGGGTGGTCCTGGAGCACGAACCCATCGACGAGAGGGCCGCGCGCGGGCTGATGCGCCTGCTCGCGGCCGCCGGCGACGTCAACGCCGCGCGCCGGGTCCACCGGCGGCTCACGGAGGCGCTGCGGGAGGATCTCGACGACCCCGCAGCGGAGCCCTCGCCGGAGACGGCGGCCGTGCTCACCCGCGCCGTGGCCGGAGAGCAGGCCCGGATCGACGCCGGCGCGGGCGAACGCCGCCGCCTCCCGGGCATGAAGGCCGGTCCCGTCCTGGAGGCCCCCGCATCTCCCGATCCGCCCCCAAGTGACCGGCGGGTACCCGTGCGGCCGGGTACGGACGGTCCTGGGACCGCCCTGTGAACTTTTTGGGAACGCCCCCGCGCACGCTCTCCCCGGCACGCCCGCGCGCCGCGGCAAGCAGGCAGCGGAGGCGACGCAGGGAGCGGGCCGGCGGGGACGCCGCCGGGAGGGAGGGGCGCGACGACCGCCCCGGGAAAGGAGACGGGATGGACCAGGTCGGAGCACTCGTCGAGCAGATGCTCGACCTCGGGGCCGCCGCCTCGATGGGGATCGCGGCCTACTTCGTGATGCGGCGTGCCTTGCTCTACGCGACGGCCGCCGGGTCGCCGCGCGAGATGGAGGCGGCGGAGCGCGCGGCCACGATGGCCCTCGGCGGTCTCATCGTCGTCCTGCTCGCGTCGATCGCCGCGACCATCATCGTGCCGGAAGGGCCGGGACGATGACCCGCCTCGACGTCGAGAGCGTCAAGCGCGGCAACCCGATCGCCGCGGTAGTGCAGCACCACGGGATCGAGCTCCGGCGCTCCGGGAAGCACCTGGGCGGGCGCTGCCCCTTCCACGAGGACCGCAGCCCGAGCCTGGCCGTCTACCCGGAGACGGAGAGCTTTCACTGCTTCGGCTGCGGGGCGGGTGGGGACGTCATCGACTTCGTGCGCCGCGCCTCGGGGCTCGGCTTCCGCGAGGCGCTCGAGCGGCTCGGCGTGGGGAGCCCGTCCCCCGTCCCGACACGCTCGCCGGCGCGGCCGCCCGAGAGTAGGGAGCGGGCGCTGGCGCTCTCGCTCGACGACCGCCTGACGCTGACGGCGGCCTGCGAGCTCTACCACGAGGCGCTGCTGGAGGCGCCGGAGGCGCTGCGCTACCTGGAGGGGCGTGGCATTCCGCCCTGGCTCGTGCGCAGGCGCCGGCTGGGGCTGGCGGAGGGCCGGCGGCTCCTCCCCTATCTGAAGCGGCGCCGGCTCAGCCTGCGGCGGGCACGGGAGATCGGGCTGCTGCGGCAGGACGGCTCCGAGACGCTCGCCGGGCGCATCGTGATCCCGGACCTGCGCGGCGGCTACTGCGGCTGGATGGTCGGTCGCGCGCTCTCCGGCGCCCTCGCTCCCAAGTACCGCGGCCTGGCGCTGCCCCGGCCGCTGCTCGGATACGAACCGGGCCGGCGCCGGCTCTTCGTGACGGAGGGGCCCTTCGACTGGCTGACGCTCGTCTCCTGGGGGCTCCCCGCCTGCGCGCTGCTGGGGACGCAGCCGGGGCGCGGGGCGATGCGCGTGCTCGGGCGCGCGCGCTCGGTCGTGCTCGTCCTCGACGCCGACGAGCCGGGGCGCCGCGCAGCGGCCGAGCTCGCCGCGGCGCTCGGGTCCCGCGCCCGCGTCTTGGAACTCTCCGGCGGCGTCAAGGACGTCAGCGAGCTGGGCGCGCAACCGGATGGACGGGAGACGTTCTTCCGGCTGCTGGGCGCGGAGAGAGCGCCGCGCGCGGGGATGCAGGGAGGTGCAGATGGGGCCTAGGGAGGTGCGCGTGGGGACGGGGCAGGTAGCGGCGGCACCCCCCGCCGAGCGATCTCACCTCGCCGAAATCGTGCCGCCGCGCGACCTGGAGGGGGGCATCGCGGCGGCGCGCGGCATGCTGCGCGCGCTCTGCGGCGAGCGGGTCTCACTCGAGATCGCCGTCGACGCCGGGGGGCCGCGCTGGTACGTGCGCGCGGCGTCGCGGCCCGTGCTCGAGCGCGCCCTGGCGCAGCTGCGCGCCGTCTACCCGCAGGCGCGCGCCGAGGAGATCCCGCCGTGGCGGCCCGACCTGGATCCGGCGCCGGTGCCCGGGGACGAGCGGACCGCGTCGGTCGAGCTCGGCCACCTGGCGGAGCCGGAGCTCCCGCTCCGCAGCGACTGGCGCTACGACCCCGATCCCCTCTCCGGCATCGTGGCGGGGATCGAGCCGGGGCCGGCCGAGCGCGTCGTCGCGAGGCTCTCGCTCGCGCCCGCCCGGCGCGTCGCCGCTGCTCGCATCCGCCGCCGCGCCGCCCCCGCCGTCCGGGAGTGGCGCGAGCCGGCGGTGCCGCGCGCGGCGAGTCCCGTCCCGCTCGTGGCCCTGCTTGCGGTCCTCGCGGCCGGGCTCCAGGGCTGGCGCTGGTACGAGGCCGGCGAGTGGATGCTCCTGCTCGCCGGCGGGGCGGCCTTCTTCGTCGCGCTGCCGGCAGCGGCCGCGCTCGCCGTGCGCCTGGCGCGCCGCCCGAAGTCCCTGCCGCAGCGGCAGTTGGAGGAGAAGCTCGCGGCGCCCCTCGCCGCGGCGAGCCTGGAGGTGCTCGCCGTCGGCAACCGGGGCGCGAACCGGGAGCACCTGCGCTGGCTCGCGCTGGAGGCGGCCGCCTCCTACCGCGCCTACGACGGCGCCGCGGGAGGCGGCCTGCGTCCCGGCGCCGCACGCCGGCCGCGGCTCGGAAGACGGGCGCGCCCGAACCTCCTCCTGAACAGCGACGAGCTCGCCGCCCTCTGGCACCTGCCGGACGGCGCCGGCGAGCCGGCCAGCGTGCGCCGCACCACGGCGAGGCGCCTGGCGCCAGCGCCGGGCCATGCCGAGCGCGGTGCCCGCGTCGGGCGCACCGATGCCGGGCCGGCGAGCCTCCCCGTCCACATGCCGCGGGAGCTCCTCCACCGCAACCAGCTGATCGTCGCCAAGACCCGACGCGGCAAGTCGACGCTGCTCCGGCACATCGCGGCCTCGGTGATGGAGGGGGTGACGCCCGGGGAGACGGCGCTGGTCGTGGTCGACCCGCACCGCGACCTCGCCGAGGCCGTGCTCGACGCGGTGCCGCCCGGCCTCGCGGATCGCACCACCTACCTGGACTTCGCAAGCCGGGAGCGGCCCGTCGGCCTCAACCTCCTGGACAGGGATCTCTTCTCGGACCGGGACCGCACCACCGAGCACGTCATCACGATGATGAACCGGCTCTGGCCGCAGAACTGGGGCCCGCGCATGGAGGGGGCGCTCCGCGCCTCGCTGCTCGCGCTGCTGGACGCGAACGCGCGGCGGGAGCGGGAGCGGCAGTACACGCTGCTCGACGTGGCGCCGTTCCTCACCGACCGGGAGCTCCGCGAGGGGATCCTGGAGCACGTGCGGGATCCGGCCGTGCGCGCCTGGTGGCGCGACAACTACGACCGCGTCGGGCGCGTGCTGCAGCAGCAGACGGCGACCCCAGTGACCTCGAAGATCGGCCGCTTCACGGTGACCGAGGCCTCGCGCCTGGTCTTCGGGCAGGCGCGCTCCACCTACGACCCGCGCGAGATCGTCCGGGACGGGGGCGTCCTCGTCGTGAACACGGCGGCCGGGGTCTTGGGCGAGGGCGCCTCCTCGCTGGTCGGCGCGACGCTCCTCAACCTGCTCGGCCTGCTGGTGGAGGAGCAGGTGGCACTCGACCCGGAGCGCCGGCGCCGGGTGGTCTCGCTGGTCGACGAGTCGAGCACGCTCGCCGCCGTCGACTACAACCGGATGCTCTCCGAGCTCGGGAAGTACGGCGCGAGCTACGTGCTGGTGACACAGTCACTCGCGAAGTTCGACGCCGTCGACCGCAGCCTGGCGCCGACGCTCTTCGCGAACATCGACGGGCTCACCTGCTTCGGGGTGAGCGCCGAGGACGCCCGGCGCCTGGTGCCCGAGTTGGGGAGCGGGATCGAGGTCGAGGATCTGGTCTCGCTCGACGACTTCACCTGCTACGCGCGCTGGTGGGACGGCCACGCGCGGCCCGGGGCCTTCTCGTTCCGGGTCGATCCGCCGCCGGAGTCCGCGCCCGGCCGCGCGGAGGAGATCGCCCGCGCCTCGGCGGAGCGGGTCGGGCGCCCGCGGGGGCTGGTGGAGCGGGAGATCGCGGAGGCGCTCGAGGCGCGCTGGCCCGCGGGCTCGGCGGGGCGGCTCCGGACGCCCGGGGAGAAGCCGCCCGCTCCGCCGCCCGGCGGGGGTCCGCTGATCGCGCTGGATCCGGCCGCCGCGGAGGCGTCCCCGGCGCGCCGCGGCCGCGGCAACGCCCAGCGGACGTCGGCCCCGTGAGCGCCCCGGACCGGCGCCTCGCCCGCACGCTCGAGTGGGTGGTGCGTCTCCCGCTGCTCGGAGATGCGGAGCTCGCGCGGCTGCTCGGCGTCGGCGAGCCGGACGCGCGCGCCCTCCGGCACGCACTCGAGCGGCGGGGTTGGATCGACCGGGTCGTGGTGCGGGAGCCCGGGCTCCCGGCCGAGCGCCTCAGCTTTGTGCGCGAGGGCGCGCTTGCGGAGCTTGCCCGCCTGCTCGATGTCGGGGAGGCGGCGCTCGCCGTCCGCATCCCCGCGCGCCGGGGCGAACTCCTCGGGCGCATCGTGCGTGCCGGGACCACGGTCCGGGTCAACCGCTTCCTGGCGCATCTCGCCGCCGGCCCCGGCGCGGTGGGTCTGGAACTCGAGGACGCGCGCTCGCTACCGCTCTCGCTGCGGCGATCCGAGCGCTGGTGGCCGCCCGGGGTCGAGGGCTACGGGTGCCTGCGCGCGGGATCGCTGAGGGCGCCCTTCTTTGTGGCCTGGGACCCGGAGGGGGCGCCCGACGTCCACCGGACCCTGCGCGCGCGCCGCTGGTTGTCACCCCCGCGAGCCGCGGCGGAGCGCTGGGGTGACGCGGGCATGCCGCCCGTCCTGCTCGTCGGCGTGGGCGCGGGCCGGGAGAGCTGGGTGCGCGCGCTCGGGCGGGCGGCGGAAAGCGCGCCGTGGCGGCGGGCTGCCGTCCTGATCGCGGATGCCGGCGAGGTGGCGACTGCGGGTCCCGGCGCGGCGACCTGGCGGGACCCGGGCACGGGGCTCTCGGGGGACTTGGCCGATTTCCTGCCGTGGGGCCCGCCTCCGCCGCTCGGGCGGCTTTCTCTGGCTGCAGATCCGGATGATCTGGGTCGCCCGCCCCCGGTCGAATCGCTCGGGCGCCGGACGGCCCTCGCGGCGACGCGCCCCGCCGCCGCCGCCGGCGAGCGTCTGGCCGCGATCGTGATCGCGACCGACGCCGACGAGAAGGCGCTGCTCGGGTGGATCGGGCGCTGGCCGCTGCTCACGGCGCCCCAGCTCGCGAGCCTCGCCTCGCTCGCCGGAGCGGCCGTCGAGCGGCGACTGCCCCGGCTTCTCTCTCTCGGCAGCGCGCACCTCGAGGCGGTCGCAGGGAGGGACGGAGCCGCGGCGTCGGGGCGGCTTCTGCTGACGACACTCGGCCTCAGCCTGCTCGCACGCCGGGCGGACGTGCCGGAGCGGCTGTACGCGCGCCATGCCGGCGTGATCGCACAGGCCGTTTCGGAGGCGTCGGCGGTCCGTCACCGGGCCCACCAGCTGGGGCTCAACCGCGCCGCCGCGTCGCTCGCCGAGGATGCGCGCGCGGCCGGGGGCGAGCTCGAGAGCTGCCGCAACGAGGCGCAGTCGACCAGGCGCTTCCGGCACGAGGGGCGCGGCGCCTGGGTCCGGCCGGACGGATCGGGCGTGCTCTCGCTGCGCGGCGGGCGGGTGCCCTTCCTGCTCGAGTACGACCGCGGGACGCTGGACTCCGGCGACTTCCGGGCGAAGCTTACCGGCTACGGGCGCTACTACGCCTGCCGTGCCTGGCGCCGTGACTTCGACGCGGAGCCGGTGCTGCTGTTTGTCTGCGCCGACGGCCGGGCCGAGGAGCGCGTCGCGCGCGCCGCGCGCCGCGCCGCACGCGATCACGCCTCCGTCCCTCTCCTTGTGACGAACGAATGGCGGTCGCGTCGGGGCTCCGGCAACCCACAGGGACTGCTGGGACCCGTCTGGCGTTCGCCCGCGGGGGTGGCGCCTCCGGAGGGCGCCGGCGGCGGCGCGAGTCGCCCCGGCCCGGCCAGGTGCGGCGTCCGACCGGATCGCATGCCCCACTGGCGGGCGGGCGCGGGCTCGCGCCAGGAGGCGGGGAGGCGCGATGAGTGATCTCGGACGGCCTTCGGCGTTCTCTGCGGTCGCGGCGCCTGCCCAGAGCGGAACGACAGGCTCCCCGCGCACGCGGGATGCCGATCCGCGACCCGGCGGATCTCCGGCGCACCATCCGGCCCGCGCCCTGGCGCTCACCAAGGCGGAGGCGGCGGAGTTGCTGGGGATCAGCCAGCGCAAGCTCGAGCAGTACATTGGATCGGGCGAACTGCCGAGCATCAAGTTCGGTCGGGCGAGAAGGGTCCTGACGGACGACCTCGCCGCCTTCGCACAGCACTTACGTGATGAGACGCTCTGGGCGGAGCATCCATCCGCCCACGGCCGCGTGCAGGAGGCGGGCGGGCGGGCAGTGGGGAGGGGAGGCGGGCGATGACGAGGCGGGGTCCGGGAGAGGGCTCCCTGAAGCGCCGGGTCCGGAACGGCCGTGTGGAGTGGGAAGCGAGGCTCCCGCTCGACGAATGGCGAGTCGGTGCGGACGGCCGCCGGCGTCGCCGCTACTTCTACGCGGTGAGGAAGCGGCAGGCCGACGCGCGGCGTGCGCTCGAGGAGGCGAGGCGGGATCGCGAGCGGGGTATCCGCGTCGCCGATCGGCCGCGGACGGTGGGCGAGCTGCTCGGTCGCTGGCTCGCACACCGCACCGACCTGCGCCCCCGCACGCGGGAAAGCTACGAGGGGACGGTGCGCCTGCACCTGGCGCCGGCTCTCGGCGAGGTGCCGCTCCAGCGGCTCGAGGTGGCGCACGTCGACCGGATGATCGCGGCGCTCCAGGAGAAGGGGCTCTCACCCACGTCGGTGCGGTACGCGGTCAAGGTGCTGCGGAACGCGCTCGCCGAGGGCGAGCGGCTCGGCTGGGTCGCGAGGAACGCCGCGCGGCTCGCGCGCCCGCCCGCGCCCCGCGTGGCGGAGGTGCGTCCCTTCAGCGGGGCGGAGGTCCAGACGCTCCTCTCCGCCGTGAGCGGCGATCGGATGGGGGCGTACGTCGTGCTGGTGCTCAGCCTCGGGCTGCGGGAGAGCGAGGCGCTCGGCCTTCGCTGGGAGGACGTCGACCTCGACCGTCGCGTGGTGGCGATCCGGCGCCAGCTGGCGTTCCGGGCCGGCGGCTTCGAGCTGGTGGAGCCGAAGAGCTGGGCCGGCCGGCGGGTGCTCGCGCTACCGGAGCTGGCTGCGTCGGCCCTGCGCGGTCACCGCCGCCTGCAGATGGAGGAGCGTCTCCGCTGCGGTCCCGGCTGGTCCAACGATCTCGGCCTAGTCTTCACGACGGCGACGGGGCGCCCGCTCCACCGGCGCAACGTGCTGCGCTGGTTCCAGGGCGTGCTACGCGGAGCGGGTCTGCCGGTGCGCGGGATCAAGGAGCTCCGGCACACGGCGGCGTCGCTGCTGCATGCGCAGGGGCTGTCGTCGCGGGAGATCATGGAGGTGCTGGGGCACTCCGACGTGCGGATCACGCTGAACACATACACGCACGTCTTCGACGAGAACCGCCGCCGGGCCGCGGAGCGGATGGACGCCGCCCTCGGCGCCAGGCACGAAAGGGACCACGAAAGGGACCATGAGCGGCAGATCCGGGTCGCCGGCGCCGGCTCTAGGTTTGAAAAGTGGTCGGGGAGACAGGATTTGAACCTGCGACCTCCTGACCCCCAGTCAGGTGCGCTGCCAGGCTGCGCCACTCCCCGAATCGCCGGCCCGGAGTCTAACAGAGCGGCCGGGAGCGCCCCAGAACCTCGCGACTAGCTCCAGCTGCCTGTCCGGCGCTGGCGTCGGGTTGCGGAGCGAATGGCTCCATGCTCGGAGCGGGAGTGTCCGGTGGTGGAGCGGTTCAGCCGATTCCAGTGAGGCGGGCGCCGATCACGAGGGCGAGCCCTGCCGCTCCGATCGCCGAGTATTCGAGCGCTGCCCTGGCCGAGAGCTGCATCGTCCGGTGCGCGTGCAGTATCGCACCAGCGGCGAAAAGTACGAAGAGCAGCGCGAGCGCCGCGAGTTCGCCCTCAAGCGGGAAGAAGCGGAGCACCCAGCGCGCTTCGGCCGCGACCAGGCCGATGATCGCGGCAAATCCCAGGCTCTCGATCGGGTCGAGATCGCCGTCACGCATGAGTTCCACGCAGAGCAGCGCTCCACCTACGCCCGACGCCAGTACGGCCTCTTCGAGGCCGACATTGAGCAGGTAGCCCAGGTCGAAGAGGGCGAACGCAACGGCGTACGTGCCGAGCGTCGCGACGACGCGCGACGGGTGGTATGCCGCCAGATCTTGGCGTGCCGATCCGAGTTCTGCCGCGAGGACGGCGGTGAGACCGGCGACGAGCGCCAGACCGGCAGCGATGAGCCAGAGCCCGCCCACGGTCTCATCGACGAAAACCGGCATCACGAGCATGTACAGGGTTGGCAGGAAAAAGTAAGGCGCGATGTCGGTTCCCGACGCAAACGGCTCGCGGGCGGCGCTCTCGAGCACGCCGCGGAAGGCGAGGGCGCCCACGGCGGCGCCGAATAACACCATCCAGCGCGGTGTCGGCTCGATCAGCAGGAAGGCGAAAACGACGATCGACTGCAGTGCCACGAGCGTGACGAGCGGTGCCGTGATCGGGGGCATGGCTCGAAGGAGGCCGGTCGGCAGCGCCCTGCTCGCGGGCGATGGCGACGGGGCGGAGGCGGTCTCGGGTGTGATGGTGTCGTTCTCCGCTGCCATTGTTCCCCGCCCCCCGGCGGGCTACTCGTCGGCGAGCCGCGGTTCCTCCTCGCCGAAAAGCTCCGCCGCGTTGTGGTAGCGGATGCGCGCCGCTTCTTCCGTCGTGATCCCTACCTCGATGAGCATGCGATCAAGGCTCTCGACGTGCGGCGCGATCTCGTGGTCGCGACAGTCGGAGCCCCACACGAGCTTCTCGACTCCGATCTCGTACCCGATGAGCCGGCGCTCCACTGCATGACGCTCGATCGTCTCGCCGCCCGAGAGGTCAAAGAGCACATGGTGCCGCCAGCGGGCGACCGACGCCGCCTCGTCGTAGTTGCCGGTGCCGCCCATGTGTGCGCCGATGATCCGAAGCTCGGGGAAGTTGTTGGCGATGCCGTCGAGGTGGAAGGGCCGCATGCGCGTTGCCGAGACGTCACGCGGTTGCATGCGTCCACGCTCGCGCACACGGCGAAGGGTCTCGGCCGCGACCGGGTCGCGTCGGGGGTGTGTCCGGGAGTAGTCGACGCCGCCGCCGATCACCCCGAGGTGGAAGAGGACCGGCATCCGCAACTCCTCGGCGATGCTGTAGACGCCGAAGTAGCGGTGACTATCGTAGCGCTGGTGGCTCCCGATGATCTTGAGACCGCGGTAGCCGAGCGCGTGCAGCCGCCTGATCTCCCTCGGTGGGATGTCGTCGACGTCCACCGCTGCGACGGGAACGAAGAGATCCTCGTGTCGCCTCGCCATCGCCAGGGCCTCTTCGTAGTCGGGGCCGAAGCGTCCCCCGGAGAGCAGCGAGGCGCGCGTCACACCTGCCGAGCGCAGGGCGTCGGCCCGCGCCTCGATGAGGCGGACCGTGTCGCCGCCGCCGGGCTGTTCCCAGTCCCGCGGGAAGTGGCAGTGAACGTCCCAGAGCACACGCCATGATATCCCGCGCGCGCTCGTAGGCTGAACCTGTCGCCGGGGAGGAATGCCGGCCCAGGTAGCCAGGGGCCGGGCTCGGGTCGCCGGCGAGGCGGCGGCTACAGGGTCACGAAGAGGGAGCGGCGGAGGTCGGCGAGGCCGCAGGCCCGCCAGAAGGCCAGCGCGCCGGGATTGCCGGTGAGCACGTCCACCTCGAGCCGGATCGCTCCGCTCGCGCGGCAGGATCTCGAGATTTCGCGGACGGCGGCTTGCCCGACGCCGATGCGACGAGACGCCGGCACGACGTAGAATTCACTGATCTCCGCGATCAGTGCCGTATCCGGCCAGTCCGTGGCGAGGCGGATGAACGCAAATCCGGCGCGTGTCCCACCTGCCCGGATCCAGACGAGCTGGCGGTCCTCCAGGTCCTCGAGCAGCGCCCGCCGGTACTCGGCGACGCCGTAGGGGAGCGGCGCCAGCGGATCGGCCGCATCGAGCTCCTCCCAGTAGTCGGCGAACATGAAGAACAGCTCGTCCCGGTCGGCATCGGCGACGGGCTCGAGGTCGACGGCCGGCGCCTCTTCCCCGTTCGGGCCGAGTCTCTGCATCAGGCTCCTAGCCGATCGCCGGACGCTCGCCGCCGGGCGGAATCAGCTCCCCGAGGTTTGCGATCGCGTCGTCCCGTCCCGACGAGCCGCTCCGGTCGATCAGCAGCGCCGCCATACCGGCCCGGCGCGGTCCCGCGACATCGTGTTCCCAGGAGTCACCGACGAAGAGTGCCTCGCCGGCCGCGACGCCGGCTTCACGCAGGGCCGCCGCGTAGACGGCGGGATGAGGCTTGCGGTAGCCGATACGAGCGCTCGTCAGCACCGACTCGATGAGCCCGTCGAGCCCGAGCGAGCTCGCCACCTCCGGCAACTCCCAGAGGTGATTCGACACGATATAGCAGCGCACGCCGCTCGCTGTGAGGGCGCTCAGGGCGGGCCGGGTGTCGTCGAAGAGGCGAAAGTGGCGCGGGTCGCTCTCGATCTCGGTGACGCGGTCCGCGATCGGTTCGATTACGCTGCCCGTCACCCCGGCCGCGGCCAGTCGCCGACGCGTGAGCGCGATGCGCAGCCGGCGGTAGCTGGCGGCGTCGGTGGATGCCGCCGAGTGGTCGACGCCCACCGGCGTGCGCCACTCCTCCCAGGCGTCTTCGATCCAGGGTCGTCGCGCTTCCCCGTCGAGGGCTGCCCGTTCGAGGCTCACGCCGTACTCGGCCGCAGCCTGCTCGTAGAGGGCGACGTGCTCCGGCTCATAGCAACCGAGCGTGTCGTGGAAGTCGAAGAAGACGACGCGTGGAGGCACCTCTCCACGATACCGCCGGGCGCCCGTAGCGGCAGGGTCATCGACACGGATGCCGCTCACTGCGCCGGACCGTGTCCGGCCTGCCTTCGCGGTCCGCCGTGCCCCGTGCGCCCGGACGCCGACGTCCCGACGGGACGAGGGGTGGCGCGTCGCATTGCCGGCGCCGGCGGATCCTCCGGTCGGGGCGAGGAGTCGTCCGGCGAGGAGGCGGGATGCGCCGCAGCGACCGATCCCGGCGCCTGTCCCGGGCCGGTCCGCTCGGGCTCACCGGCAAGCAGGGACAGCAGCGACTCGAGCGAGCGCAGCCACTCGTCGCCGAGCGCCGAGCGCTCGACGCGCAGGTGCGTGCGTCCGCGCCGAACGGGGGCGGGGAGGGCGGGCAGACGTCGCTCGGCGAACCGGTGCTCCTCGCTGGCAGTGACGATGATCTCGCTTCCCTGCCCGCGGACGGCGACGATCTCCGCGGCGCGGGCGAGAAGCCTCAGCCGGACGAGCGTGTGCAGCTGCTGGAGGGCGGCAGGCGGCGGCCCGAAGCGATCCCGGATCTCTCGCTCGAGTTCGTCCGCCTCCTGGAGCGTCGTCAGTCCCGCGATCTGCTGGTACAGGGCGATCCGCGCCTCGATCTCGGCGACGTGACTCTCCGGGATGAAGGCCGCGACCGGGAGGTCCAGGACGACATCGCTCTCGCGGCGCGCCCCGATGGTTGCCGGCGCCCGCGACGGTGCGGCCGCCGCGCCCCCGGCCGCCGCGTGCGACGCCTTCATCGAGTCGACGGCCTCGGCGAGCATCTGCGTGTAGAGGTCGAAGCCCACCGCCGCGATCTGCCCGCTCTGCTCGGCGCCCAGCAGGTTGCCGGCACCGCGGATCTCCAGATCCCGCAGCGCGACCTGAAAGCCCGATCCGAGCTCGCTCGCCTCGAAGATCGTCGCAAGCCGCTGCTGGGCCGCCTCCGTGAGGGCGCGGTTCCGGTGGTAGAGGAGGTACGCGTACGCGTGGTGCGAGCCGCGGCCCACGCGTCCGCGGAGCTGGTAGAGCTGGGCGAGACCCAGCGCATCGGCGCCGTCCACGATCAGCGTGTTCACGCGCGGGTTGTCGAGGCCGGACTCAATGATCGTCGTGCAGACCAGGACGTCGTAGGCCCCCTCCGCGAATCGCTCCATGACGCTCTCGAGGAGGCGTTCCGGCATCTGGCCGTGGGCCACGGCGACACGAGCCTCGGGGACGAGCTCGCGGAACCGCTCGGCGTAGGAGGCGATCGAGCGGACGCGGTTGTGCACCAGGTAGGTCTGGCCGCCCCGCTCCATCTCGTGGAGCACGGCGTCCCGGGCGAGCTGCGGGTCCCACTCGGAGACGTAGGTCCGGACCGCTTGGCGTCCCTCCGGCGCGCTCTCCATCATCGAGAGGTCACGGACGCCGGCGAGGGCCATGTGAAGCGTGCGCGGAATTGGCGTCGCCGAGAGCGTCAGCACGTCCACCTCCAGACGCATCCGCTTCAGTCGCTCCTTATGGTGCACGCCGAAGCGCTGCTCCTCGTCGATCACGACGAGGCCGAGGTTGGCAAAGTCGACGTCGGGCGAGAGCAGGCGGTGGGTCCCGATCAGCACATCAACCCTGCCCGCCCGCGCGCCCTCCAGGATCTCCTCTACCTCGGAGTCGGTGCGGAAGCGGGAGAGCGCCTCGACCTGGACGGGAAAGGCGCCGAGCCGCTCCCGGAACGTCCGCAGGTGCTGCTGGGCGAGCACGGTCGTGGGGACCAGCACGGCTACCTGGTGGCCGTCCCGTACGGCCTTGAAGGCGGCGCGCACGGCGACCTCCGTCTTCCCGAAGCCGACGTCGCCGCAAATCACCCGATCCATCGGGAGCGGTCTCTCCATGTCGGCCTTCACTGCCGCGATGGCCGCTCGCTGGTCGTGCGTCTCCTCGTACGGAAATGCCGCCTCGAGCTCGTGCTGCCACTCGTCGTCCGGGGGGAACGCACGGCCGTGGAGCAGCTGTCGCGCGGCGTAGAGCTGGACCAGCTCGGCCGCAACGCGCACGACGGCACTCCGTGCCCGTGCCCGTGCGCGGCTCCATTCCGCCGTGCCGAGCCGGGTGAGGTGCGGAGCCTGATCGGAGGGACCGACGTAGCGGGCGACGCGGTCCAGCTGCTCGATCGGGACGTAGATGCGGTCCGCGCCCGCATAGCGTAGCTCGACGTAATCGCGTTCCTCGCCCGATACCTCGCGCCGAACGAGTCCGCCGAAGCGCGCGATGCCGTGATCGGCGTGGACGACGAAGTCGCCCGGGGAGACGTCGGCGAGGAACCGGGCGCGGCGGGTCGGTCGTCTGGTGAGCGGGCGGGCCTGCTGGGTGAGGCCGAAGAGTTCGCGGTCGGTGACGAGCGAGACGGCGCCTATGGCCCTGCGCAGCTCCCAGCCGTCGGGCAGCGCGCCCTGGACGAGTGCCAGCTGGCCGCGCGCCGGCGCCGCGTCGAGCCCGACCTCCACGACGGCGTCGATTCCGGCCTCCTGGAGCAGTTCGCGGTAGCGCTGCGCCTGCTGAGTCACGACCACCACCTGGTCGCCACGCTGCAGCTGGCGTGCGGCGTCGGCCGCGTGATGGTCGAGCCGGCCCGCGTAGCCGGCCGCCGGCCGGAACGGGAAGCGCCGCTCATCCGATCCGCGACCGGTCGCCCAGCGAGCGAGCAGCGCCCGGGACGCCCGCCCCTCGATCGCGTAGCTGAGGTCGGCCAGGGGCGCATGCGGCAACGGCGCGCCCGCCGGAAGCTGACGACGGTCAGCGAGCTCTGCGGCGCGCTCGCGGGCGAGCTCGTCGAGATCGGCCGACGCCGCCTCGACGGCTTCGCGTTCGTCAACGATGAGGAGGCCGTCGTGAGGAAGATGATCGAGCAGCGTCGGCCGCTCGAGGAGGGGGCCGTAGAGCGATGCCACCGGCAACGCGCCGCTGCGCAGGGCCGCGATCTCGGACTCGAGCTCTTCGGACCACTCGCGGCCTGCACCGCGGCTGGCGAGCCGGGCGGCGAGGGCCACCAGCTCCTCGCGGGAGGCGAGCCACTCGGTCGCGGGGCCGAGGTCGACGCTCGCGAGTCTGATGGTCGTCCTCTGGGTGACCGGGTCGAAGGCGCGGATCGACTCGACGGTGTCCCCGTACCACTCGATGCGGACCGGGGCGTCGCGGTCAGGGGGGAAGATGTCGATCAGGCCGCCCCGCCGCGCTGCGTCGCCGGGCCCTTCAACGAGCGGGCCCAGCGCGTAGCCGGCCTCGACCAGCCCTCTCGCGAGGGCATCGAGCGGCACCCGCTCGCCGACCGTGACCGTCCCCGGGCCGCGGGAGAGATCGGCGGGCGCGAGCGTGCGCTCGACCGCGGCCGCCGTGGACGCGACGACCAGCGGTGGCTCCGCCTCGGAGCCGCTGGCCAGGCGCCGGAGCGCCGCGATGCGTCGGGCGGTCGCAGCCGGTGACGGACCGCGCTGGTAGGGGAGAGCCCCCCTCGCGGGGAGGTGGACCGCGGCATCGCCGACCCAGGATGCGAGCTGCTCCGCGAAGCTCTCGGCATCGTCTTCGCGCGGGAGCACAAGGACGGTCGGCCGTTTCAGAGTCCGCCAGAGCAGGGCGGCCACCACCGGCTTCGCCGCATCGATCACGCCGATCACGACCGGTCGTCCGTCCCGCAGGCGCGCCGCCGCCCGTGCGAGATCGTCCGTGTCGCCGAGCGCCTCGAGCAGCGGCCGCAGATCCACGCGCGAACCCTCGTCCCGTGCGTCCACATGAACGGGGGGACGTGGCGTCCACGTCCCCCCGAGCGGGCGCTGACATCGATGCGTTCAGTGTAGCCCCGGGGCCGCCGGGCGACGCCCGGGGCCCGCCCTATCCGCCGGGCGGGGCGTTCTCACCGGCGCCGCGTCCTCCCGGGGCGTCGCCGCGGTTGAAGTGCCGCATCGCCGCCTCCAGGCCGTGTGCCACGGCGTATTCGACGGCGTGGGCGGCGAGCTCGACGCCGGCGTCCAGAGCGCGGCGCTCGGCGGGGGTCGGTTGCGCCAGCACCCATGAGGCGACGCGATCCGGATCGCGGACGGGACCGCCGTCGTCGTAGGGGCGGTCGATCCCGACGCGGACGCGCGGGACATCCGTCCCACCGAGCGCGTCGAGCACCGACTTCACGCCGCGATTGCCGCCGTACCCGCCGCCGGGGCGCAGGCGAACACGCCCCGTCTGCAGGTCGAGATCGTCGTACACGAGGAGCAGCTGCGCCCGGTCGAGCCCCCGTCGCCGCGCCTCCGCGGCGACCGGCGGACCGCTCTCGTTCATGTACGCCCGCGGGCGGATCAGATGCAGCTTCCGGCCGCTGAGGCGGATCGTGGCCCGGTCGACGCGGCCGTGGCGCTTGAACGCGGCCCCGTGCCGCCGGGCGAGCAGCGCGACGCAGCGGGCCCCCACGTTGTGCCTCGTCCCTCCGTACTCAGGGCCCGGATTCCCGAGACCGACGACGAGTACCGGGAACTGATCCGCGGCCGACCGGCTCGGCTCCCCGGCACGGGGATCGGGGCCGGCCGCGGCGGGTGCCGGCTTCGCGGGCGCCGCTCGCCCGGATCCGCGACCGCCAAAGAACGCGGCGAATCGTGTGGGCATGGCCTGATGGTCAGCAACTCGACCATCCCGCGCAACCGGCCCCCCTCGGCGGCAGTGCGGGCGGCGGCCGCGCGGCGGCCCTGGCGTGGCCCCCTTCGCTGTTGCCGGTGGCTCACGGACGCTCCTATGCTGCGGCCACGCCGCGCCTGGCGGCGCCGCGTCGTGGAGTCTCGAGGGGGACGGATCGCATGAGCGAGGCACCGGCAGAGATCGTGGCCTCGGCACGGGCCGCCGGCCGCACGTTGCTGAGCGAGGTCGAGTCGAAGGCGCTCCTGGCGGCGGCCGGCATCCCCGTCACGGAGGCCCGGCTCGCCACCTCCCCCGGCGAGGCCGCGGCGATAGCCGGGGAGTTCGGCTTCCCTGTCGTGCTGAAGATCGCCTCGACCGAGGTCGCGCACAAGTCGGATGTCGGAGGAGTGCTCGTCGGCGTCGCCGACGAGGCGGCGGCGGGCGAGGGCTACGACGGTATCGTCGCCGCGGTCGGCCGCGCCGCGCCGGGGGCGACCGTCGACGGTGTGTCGGTGCAGCGGCAGGCGGAGGCCGGGGTCGAGGGGATCGTCGGGGTGACCAGCGATCCCCAGTTCGGGCCGGTCGTGATGTTCGGGCTCGGCGGCATCTTCGTCGAGGTGCTGAAGGATGTCGCGTTCCGGCTGGTCCCCCTCGCGCCTCGCGATGCGGCGCAGATGGTCCGGGAGATCCGCGGCCTGCCGGTGCTGGAGGGCACGCGGGGCCAGCCCGGCGTGGACCTCGAGGCGCTCGAGCGACTGCTACTCTCGGTATCGGCCTTCATCGAGGCCCATCCCGAGGTCGTCGAGCTCGATCTGAACCCCGTCTTCGCCTACCCGGTCGGCCACCCCGCCGGTGGCGCCGTTGCCGTCGATGCCCGCGTGGTCCTGGGCGAGGCGGTGCCGGCATGACGGCCGTCCCGCCCGCCGTGGGACGCATGCCGGTGGACCGTGCACGCCTCGATCGCATGCTCAACCCGCGCACGGTGGTCGTGGTGGGGGAGAAGGGGCCCGGCTACCAGTTCCTCAAGAGCCAGCTGGAGTACCGGGGGAACCTCTACTCCGTGCAGATCGACGAGAAGGAGATACCCGGCATCGAGGAGATGGGTGTCACAAACCTTAGCTCCCTCGGCGACGTGCCGGGCGAGGTCGACCTCGTCATCTCGGCGGTGCCCCGGCCGGTCGTGCCGCTGATCACGAGGCAGGCCATCGCACGCGGCGCTGCCGGCGTGCACTTCTTCACCGCGGGCTTCGCCGAGACCGGTGACGAGCAGGGCCTTGCACTGCAGGAGCAGCTCCTCGATCTGCTCCGTGAGGACGGGATGCCGGCGATCGGGCCGAACTGCATGGGCGTCTACAACCGTGCGCTCGGCCTCCGTTTCCATCCCGCCCAGGACGTTGGGGGTGACGATCCGGAGGAGGGATCGCTCGCGATCCTCTCCCAGAGCGGGACGCACGGCGTGAACCTCACCGTGGGCGCCCAGCGGGCCGGCGTGCGCGTCGGGCGCACCATCTCCTTCGGCAACGCGCTCGTCGTCAGCGAGAGCGACCTGCTGGCCTACCTGCGGGATGACGCGAGCACGAATGCGATCGCGATCTACCTGGAGGGCGTGCGCGAGGGCCGGCGCTTCTTCGAACTTCTCCGCGAGACCGCCCGCCTCAAGCCCGTCGTCGTCTGGCGCGGGGGCGAGTCGCATGCCGGCGCCCGCGCGGTGCGCTCGCATACCGGCTCGCTCGCCTCGGAGAAGGCCATCTGGGACGCCATGGTGCGGCAGGCCGGCGCCACCCCCGCCGGCTCGCTCGACGATGCCGTGGACGCCGTCGCCGCCCTCGCCCACACCGATGCCCCCTCGGGCCGCCGCCTCGCGCTGATCACGATGACCGGCGGACAGTCGGTGGCGATCACCGACGAGTTCGAGCGGGCCGGTTTCGAGGTTCCGGAGCTGGGCGCGGCCTCCTACGAGACACTCGCCCAGTTCTACAACGTCATCGGAGGCTCCTACCGCAACCCCTTCGACGCCGGCGGGACGATCCGCGAACTCGAGAACCTCGGGCGGCTGCTCGAGGTCGTCGAGGCAGACCCCGCCATCGACGGCGGTGTCGCCATTGACCTCAACGTGCGCCTCTTCGCCGACGAGCCGGAGCAGTTCACGCGCATGCTGGATGCGCTGGAGCGCTTCCGCGAGCAAAGCGGCCAGCCCGTGATCGCGACGCTGCACGTGCTGGTGGCGACGCTCCAGATGACCGATCGCGAGGACGAGTCGCGCGAGGCGGTCCTCGCCCGCGCGCGCGAGCAGATCGTTGGGCGCGGATTCGCGGCCTACCCGGACTTTCGCCGTGCCGCCGCCGCCCTGCGGCGCGTCGTCGATTACCAGGAGTGGCGGTCGGCGACGGGAGGCGCGTGAGCATTCCGCCCTCTCGCGATGTGGACGGACCGGCGGTGGAGAGCAACCCCCAGATCCCGCGCCTTTATCTCGACAACGCGGCGTCGGCACCGACCCGCCCCGAGGCGGTCGAGGCGATGATTCCCTTCCTCGGAATGGGCGCGACGAACCCGTCGGCGCTGCATGCCAGCGGCCGGCGAGCCCGCGAGGGGCTGGAGCGGGCCCGCGAGCAGGTCGCGGCCGTGCTCGGCGCGACGCCCGAGGAGGTGGTCTTCACCTCGGGCGGTACCGAGAGCATCAACGCCGCGATCAAGGGCGTGGCGATCGCCCAGCGCGATGCCGGAGTCGGCTCCCACCTCGTCACGACCGAGGTCGAGCACCACGCGGTGCTGCACTCGATGCACTACCTGGAGCGGTTCGGCTTTGAGGTCGACTACATCCCCGTCGATGGGGAGGGACGCATCGATCCGGCCGCAGTCGGAGCAGCGATGCGCCCGGACACGGCGCTCGTCTCGGCGATGTACGCGAACAACGAGGTCGGGACGATCCAACCGATCGTCGAGATCGGTGGGCAGGTGCGTGCCCGCTCGGCTGCCCTCGGTCGCCGCGTCCCGCTGCACACGGACGCCGTGCAGGCGGCGAGCAGCCTCACACTGGACGTCGACAGCCTCGGCGTCGACTCGCTCTCGCTCTCCGGCCATAAGTTCGGCGCCCCCAAGGGCACGGGAGTTCTCTTCCTCCGCCGGGGCGTGCCGTTTGTCGAGCAGCTCTCGGGCGGCGGGCAGGAGCGGCAGCGGCGCTCGGGAACCGAGAACGTGGCGGGTGCCGTCGCGCTCGCGACGGCGCTGTCGCTGGCGCAGGCCGAGCGCGACGAGTTCGTGCGCCTCACGCGCTCGCTGCGCGACCGCCTGCTCGCCGGGCTGCTCGCGGCGTGTCCCGATGCACGCCTCAACGGATCGCGCGAGGGGCGGCTGCCCCACAATCTGCACCTCTGCTTCCCCGGAGTGGAGGGTGAGAGTGTGGTCCGGGCGCTCGATGAGCTCGGGATCGAGTGCTCGGCGGGCGCCGCCTGCACGTCGGGGGCCTGGGAGCCCTCGCACGTGCTGCTCGCGATGATGGTGCCCCTGGATTGGGCGGTCGGCTCCGTGCGGCTCACGCTTGCTCCCGATCTCTCCGCGGAACAGATCGATCGCGTCATCCGCGAGCTCCCGCGGGTCGTGCATCGGCTTCGGGACGAGGGCGGGCCGCGCTCCGGCGCGACCGCATCCACGCCGGCGACGTCCGCGCAGGGCGCAGCGCCGTAACTGTATATGCTCTTTACAGATCACGGGGTCGCAAGCTATCATCCGCGTACGTCGATGATCCCCGTCGGCGTGTCGCAACGACTGGATGACTCCCCGTGTCCGACACCGTTTTTGACGACTACCTTGACCTGGTCGAGGCTGCCCGCGAGCTGAACATCCATCCCCAGAGCCTGCGCCGTCTCATCAAGCAGAAGCGCATCCCGGCAACGATGTTCGCCGGCAAGTACCTGATCGAGCGCGACAAGCTGGAGATCTTCAAGTCGAGCTACGACCCCCGTCCCGGACGCAAGCCGATCCGGCGCCTGCTCTGAGCCGGGTCGCTCCGCGCCGGCCCTAGTCGAACTCGGAACGCGATCCGTCGGTGCCGCGAAGGTAGCGGATCGCCGACGCATGCTCGTCGTCGGAGATCCGTCCCTGGCCGTGCAGGAAGGTCAGGAGTACCTCGAGCGTGAGGATCGGGTGCAGCCGCACGCCGATCTGCTGCAGGCGGCGCTCCGCGCCCTGCTCGCGGTCGATGAGCACCACCGCGTCGTGCACGTAGATGCCCGCCTCGCGCAGCCTGAGCACCGCCTCCACCAGCGAGCCGCCCCCGGCCGCGAGGTCGTCGACCACGAGCGCGGTGTTGCCCGGCCGGTAGATTCCTTCGATCTCGACGCGCGATGCTCGCGTGTCCCAGGCGGGCCGCGGGCGCACGTAGAGCAGCGGCTGGCCCATCTGCAGGGAGAGGGCCGTCGCGATGTGCAGGCCGCCGATCGGCACGCCGGCGATGAGCTGGAAGGGCTGGACCGGGCGGTGGCGCAGGGAGAGAGCTGTGCGGAGCTCGTCGTCGATCAGCCTGGCGATCCGCGCGAGACCGCCGGGCCGCGCGATGATGAGCTTCGGGTTGACGAAGACGGGCGAGTTCTCCACCGTGCGCCCGAGCGTGTAGTCGCCGAACTGCACGCAGCCGAGCCGCCACAGCAGGTCGGTGAGCCACAGCCGTTCGCCGGATCCCCGCTCGCCCCTCGCGCGGCCGCCTGCGCCGCTCACGCACCCGCTCCCCGTCCGGCGCGCTCCCACGCCGCCGGGTTGACGAGATGATGCGGTCGCTCGCCGCGGAGCGCGGAGAGAAGGCCGTCGACGCTCAGCTCGGCCATCCGTGCGCGCGTCTCGTGCGTCGCCGATCCCAGATGGGGCAGCACGATCAGGTTGGGCGCCGCCAGGAGCGGGTGGTCCGGGGGTAGCGGTTCCGGCACGGTCACGTCGAGCGCGGCTGCGCCGATCTGCCCGCTCTCCAGCGCCGCACGCAGCGCGTCCTGATCCACCACGCCGCCACGGGACGTGTTCACGAAGATCGCCCCCCGCTTCATCGCCGAGAAAGCCGGCGCATCGAACATCCCGGCCGTCTCGCCCGTGAGCGGCACGTGCACCGAGACGACGTCCGCCGTGCGGAGCACCTCCCTCCACGGCGCGCGAAGGCCGGGAAACGCCACAGCGTCGCGGCGGCCGCAATAGGTCACCGTCATGCCGAAGGCCTGCGCGCGCCGCGCGACCGCGGAGCCGATGCGCCCGGGCCCGACGATGCCCAGCGTCAGCCCGTTCAGCTCGCGCCCGAGAAGCCAGCCCGGATCCCACGGCCCCCAGTCCCCCTCCCGGACGGCCGTGCTTCCCTCCGGCAGCCGGCGGGCGGCCGCGAGCAGCAGCGCGAACGCGAGATCGGCGGTCGCCTCCGTCAGCACGCCCGGCGTGTTGGTGACCAGCACGCCGTGCGCCGTGGCCGCGTCGACGTCGACGTTGTCGAAGCCGACGGCCATGTTGGCGACGACGCGCAGGTCGGGGCAGCGTTCGAGCAGTGCCTCGTCGACGCGCTCGGTCAGCATCGTGAGGATCCCGGCGCAGGGAGAGGCGCGTTCTGCGAGCTCGTCGGCCGTGGGCGGACGCGCCTCGGGCCAGGTATCGATCACGAGGCCGCGCTCGGATCGGAGCCGCGCCGTCGCCGCATCCGATGGAAGTCGGCGCGTGACGAGCACGCGGCACGTCCCGTTGCCCACGGTGCCCGGCGATGATGAGCGGCGGGGCTCCACGCCGGCATTGTATCGCCCGTGCGCGAGGCGCGGATGAGACTCCGTCGCCCCGGGTCGGCTACGGACCGGTCGGGCTCACGGCGTCTCCATCGCATAGCCCGCCTCGCGCCAGGCGTCATGACCGCCCTCGACGTTGTAGAGCGGCGAAAGGCCGAGGGCAGAGGCGAACTCGGCCGCCACCGCCGAGCGCTGCCCGGACTTGCAGATGAAGAGGATCGGTCGGTCGGTGACGAGCTCACCCGCTCGCTGCAGTGTCGACATGTGCGGAATGTTCACGGCGCCGTGGACGTGTCCCTCGGCATGCTCGTGCGGCTCGCGCGTGTCGACGACCTGTACGTCGCTCTCATCGATCATGCGCTTCGCCTCGTGCACATCGATCCGGCGGAATGGCTCGACCTCGTTCTGGTTCGTCATCGCTGCTTCCCGTGCTGCATCGGAGGCGGAGCGAGCTGCTCCCGATCGTTCACGTCCGGGCGGGGCCGGATCGACCGGAGTGTAGCAAGCTGCGCTCTTCGCCGCGCCGCCGTGGGGCAGCGAGTTCACCGCGCGCGGATGGGGATGCGGGCGCCGCGGCCGGCTCGCGGGGATCCCGTCGCGTCAATTGAAGCGCTCGGGAGCCTTGAGCCGCGTCGTCGCGACGAGGGACTCGAGCTCGCGCGCCGCCTCGAGCATCCCGCCGAGGATCGGGGCGGCCCGCCGAAGCCGCTCGCCGACGTCGAGAGCCTCCAGCACCTCCTGCAGGTCGGCGGGCGGAGCGAAGTGTGTCCCTTCCCATGCGAGACGGTCGCAGAGCGCCCCGTCGTCGGCGGGGAGGACAGGTTGGCGCTCGTAGCCGCCCACGATGGCCGCGCGCAACCGCAGCAGCTCCGAGTAGTCGGAGCGCATCGTCCGCGCCTGATCGGGGCTCGCGCCGCCGCGCTCGGCGGGGTAATCGACCTCGGCGTGGAGGTACGGGCGATCTCTGTGCAGCCCCCGGATCGTGAAGCGCTGCTCGCCGACGACGCTGAGGGCGATGTCGCCGTCCCGGTCGGTGGCGCGCTCGACGATGCGCGCGGTCGTGCCGATGTCCCGTGGCCTGACGTTGGCGTCACCCACCGATTCACCTTCGGCGATCAGCACGACGCCGAACGGCGCTCCCTCGGCGATGCACTCGGCGACGAGTTGCCGGTAGCGGCTCTCGAAGACGCGCAGCGCAAGCGTGGCACCCGGGAAGAGGACGACCTCCAGCGGGAAGAGTCGGAGGTCGGTCGGCGTCTCCATGCGGGGCGCCTCGCTCACGGGGTGGTCATCAGCCGTGCCAGGGCGATCCCGATCACGACCGCTCCAGCGGCGAGCGCCGCCAGCGCGCCCTTGAGCATCAGCCCGGTTCCCGGCTCCCCGGTGCCGTCCCGCGCGCCCGGTCGTGCGAGCGCGTCTCTCGCCCGGCGCCGCTCGGCGGCGGGGACGCGCAGCTCGTAGGCGAACATCGCGTCCACCGGCCCTCCCGCGACCGCGAGCGTGGAGGACGGGATGAGGGTCTGCGCGTCGCCAATCTCCACGTCGGCCTCGATGCCGGCACCCCGCAGCGACTCGACCCAGCGTGCGGCCAGCTCTCCGTCCCTCGTCACGGCGATCGGCACCGTCTGTCGCTCGTCTCGGGGGTCCGGGCGCGGCATGCGCCGATGATAGCGCCTGGCCGCGGAGGGGTCGGCACGGGGAGTGCGGCCGGGCAACGCCCCGGGGGCGCGCGGGAGGCCGAGGTGAGGCGGACGCGGCGGCGGAGCGCCGCCCGAGGGACCGCAGCTAGACCGGCGCGGGCGCCCTGACCTCGATTGCGCCGGCCGGCTCGCCGTCGAGCGGCAGGAGCTCCATCAGCGCTCCCCCTGAGACGTACTGCGGGACGTAGACGCTCCCCGGCGCCACCCCCTCGTCGAGCCGGGCGCTGATCCGCAGTTCCCGCCCGTCGAGCGAAAGCGTGATCGCGTCGCCGTCCCCGATCCCGGCAGCCGCCGCGTCGCGCGGATGGACGTGGGCCGCCTCCTCGCGGTGGAGGGGATCGGCCTCGGTCGAGCCGATGGAGGCGGCCTCCCGGCTCGTGTAGAGGGAGCGACCGGTCGCGAGGCCGAGTCCCCCCTCCGCCGGGACGCCGCCGTCGGCGGCGAGCGGAGTGCGGCGCGGCTCCGGCCGGGCGGACGCCGGGTCGGTGAGCGCGCGCGTTCTCCCGGAGCGGGTGCGCTCGAGAGGCACGTAGCCGGGCACGTGTGCGGCGACCTCCGCCATGATCTCGGCGGCCGATCCCGCGCCGATGGAGGCGCCGAGTTCCTCCGCCAGAGCCGCAAGCAGCGCGCCGGCCGGTCGTTCGTCTCCCCGGGAGGTTGCGGCGGGGCGGTGCCGAACGAGGCGCCGATCGGCCGTGGTGATGGTCCCGTCGGTCGCGAGGAAGGGAAGGGAGGCCAGCACGACGCTCGCCAGCTCGGCGACCCCGGTGACGAGGGAGTCGATCACGACGAGCGAGTCGAGCTGCTCCAGTGCTGCCCGCACCCGGTCGGCGCCGGCGACGGCGAGCAGGGGATTCTCCGCGTGGATGAGGAGGGCGAGGATCTCCCCGCGCTCGATGGCCTCGATCATCCCCCGCAAGTCGTGCCCGCCCTCCCCCGGGGCCATTCCCATGTCGGCGATCCCGAGCACGTTCGCGTCGGTCGGCAGGTAATGCAGGGAGGAGGAGGCGTCGGAGCCGCGTGCGGCGATCGCGAGGTTCGCGCAGGCCTGGGCCTCCCGCCCCGCCTGCTGCGGCGCGCCGAGGATGGAGACGGCCGCTGGCGCGAACAGGACGGAGAAGCCTCCCGGGTCCTCGCGCGCACCGGTCGCGGCGGCGCGCACGGTCTCGACGGCGCGCTCAAGCTGCCCGGATTCGGACTCCGGAGCGATCGCGGCGAGCCGGGCCACGGCGGCCTCCGGGCCCAGGTCGCCCGCAGCGGCACCGGCGAGGGCGTCCACGGCGGCCGCCTCGCGGCCCGGGAAGGGGCGCACCCACGCCTGCGCGAACGGTACGAGCTCGCCCCAGCGCGCCGAGACGACGACGAGCGCCGCCTCCCGCTTGACGACGGCGTCCTTGATGCGAAGGGCCGCCACCTGGTGCGACTCCTCGAGGTCGCCGGCGACGGCGACGATGGTGGCGGCATGCTCGAGGCCGGTCAGGCTCGAGGGGAGCCGCTCGTCGCCGAAGGCGGCAGAGATGGAATCCGCCACCGCGCGGTGCACCGCCCCGTGGGCGAAGTCCACGTGCGGCGTCTCGATGGCCTCCGCCGCGAGGCGCACGAGCGAGCGCGCCTCCTCGTTGGTGGCGTGGGGTGAGCCGAGCACCGCGATTGCCCCCGCGCCGTGCTCGCGCCGGATGCGCTCGAGCGATCCGGCTGCCTCGCGCAACGCCTCCCCGGTGTCGATGGGGAGCAGCCGGCCGCCGCGGCGCGCCAGCGAGCGTGTCAGGCGCTCGCGCTCCGGGACGGCGGCGTATCCGAAGCGACCGCGAACGCAGATCTGGTCGCGGGAGACCGGGTTCACCCGGTCGGGCCGCACGATCACGGGCCGGTCGCCCGAGACGCCGTAGGAGATCGTGCAGCCGACCGAGCACCCGTTGCAGACGGAGTTCGTCCAGTCCTCGGCAAGGCCCACCCACTTGTTCGGCTTCTCCATCAGGGTCGCCGTGGGACAGACGTCGATGCAGGCGCCGCAGAAGTCGCAGTCCGACTCGTGCACGGGACCACCGGTTCCGAAGGCGATCTGCGTCTCGAATCCCTTTCCGGCGAGCGAGATCGCACCCGTGTGGCGGATGTCGGCGCAGGCCCGAACGCAGCGCGTGCAGATGATGCACATCTGCGGGTCGAACTCGAGGTAGGGATTGCCCCGGTCCGGCTCCGGAGGAGGCGTCTCGTAGTAGGAGCGGGACTCACCGACCCAGGGCTCTTCCCATTCGCCCATATCGATGATCTCGCACGAGGTCTGCAGCTCGCAGCGGTAGTTCTTGGAGCAGGTCAGGCAGCGATGGGTGACGACATCGTCGCGCAGGCAGATCTCGCCGGGCATGCAGTGCACGCGCCGGTGGCAGGTCAGGCAGCGGTCCGGGTGGTTCGCGAGGATGAGCGACATGACCGACTGCCGGGCCTCCTTGACCTTCGCCGTCTCCGTGCGCACGACCATCCCGTCCGCGACGACGGCCGTGCAGGAGAGCTGCATCGGGGTCGGGCGGCCGCCCTCGATCTCGACCAGGCAGGTTCGACAGCCGGCGTAGGGCTCGAGCCCGTCGATGTAGCAGAGGTTCGTGATCGCGATCCCCTGCTCCTTGATCACCTCGAGCAGGGGGCGCCCGCTCTCGGCTTCGATCTGGCGGTCGTTGAGGGTGATCGTCGCCACTCGCCGTCGCCTCCTAGCCCTCGCGCCGATCGTGCTTGCCCGGCAGGTGCTGCGGGCCGTGCGGACCGTCGGCCCCGGCTGCGGGGACGCGCGACCGCGCGGTGGGGATCGCGGTGCGCAGCGGATTGATGCCCTCCTGCGTCTGCCCGTTGGGGTAGCGTCCGCCCGTGCGCTCGAGATAGCTCTTCGCCTCCCGGGTGAGCGCCTCCTTGTCCCGGTACATCTCCTCGAAGACGTAGACGGCGTCGTTGTAGCGGCCGCCCGCCTGGATGGCCTGGTAGGGGCAGGCCTCCGTGCAGAGGCCGCAGTACATGCAGATGCGGAAGTCGATCTCGTAGCGCTCGACCTGAAGCGATCCGTCCTCGCGCGGCGCCGTCTGCACCAGGATGCAGCCGTCGGGGCAGGCCTGCGCGCAGGTGGAGCAGCCGGTGCAGCGCTCCTCGAACCAGAGCAGGTTGGTGCGGGCGCGCACCGGCACGTCGCGCTCCGTGCCCGGGTAGTCGACGGTGATCGGGGGGCGCCCGAGGTGGCGGAGCGTGACCAGCATCCCGCGCAGCACGCCGAGGCCAAACGCCACAGTCGCTCGCCCCCTTCGCGGGGCACGGCCGGACCGCCTCCGGCTCTCCACCCGTGCCGAGGATAGCGGACGGCAGGCCTTGGGCACACCGGTGCGGGCGCGCCCCGCGCGGGGCGACCCCCCGACGCCCCGTTTCGGGGTCCCTCCGCTCTCGCCGGGTCGCTGCGGTGCGGCCGGGAGGGCGCTCAGGCCACCCTGCGACCGCTGCCGGGCGAAGCCGGTCGGGACGCTCGTCTCCCGTCCGCGCCGGGCGACGAGAGGGGGGAGGGCCCGAAGGCCTCTCCCCCCTCTCGCGGTCGCCGGACGCGAGCCCGGCGACCGCTGGAACTCGCCGCTACGCCGGCACGACCTCGTCGAGGTAGATGGCGCTGTTCCCCCCGACGCGCATAGGCGCCCCGAACTTGGTCGTGTAGTAGGCGTTCGCGCGGCCCCGGCTGATGAAGTACCCCGCCGGCGGGTCGTCGTGCATGATCTGGGTGACCGGCCAGTAGGCTATGTTGCGCTCCTCCGGGTCGAGCGTGGCGCGGGCCGCCTTCAGCGCCGCGTCGAAGTCCTGGTTGTCGTAGTAGCCGCTGGGGTGGTCCGAGAGGTACCACTGCAGCTGCGTCGAGGCCTCGCGGATCGCCTGTGAGGAGAACGTGCTCCACAGCAGGTGGTCGTGCTCCGCGCGGCCGTAGAGCTGCTCGCGCCAGAGGTTGGTCTCGACGGGGTTGAGGTCGACCCCGATACCCACGTCATCCCACATGGAGGCGCAGGCCTCCGCCCATGGCTTCTGCTCGGCGTTCTGCTCGAAGAGCGTCGTCGCCTTCAGGCCGCTGAGGCCGTTCGCGAAGCCCGCATCCTTCAGATACTGCCGGGACTTGTCCGGGTCGAACCCCCACGGCTTCAGGTTCGGGTTGTGGCCCGGTGTCCCCATGTGCAGGATCTGACCCTGCATGACCTCGGAGCTGTTTGCCATGATCGTCTCGTTGATCGTGTCGTAGTCGATCGCATGGATGAGCGCGAACCGGACGCGCAAGTCGGACGTCGGCTCCTTGAACGGACTGATGTCCCAGCTCCAGGAAGTAGTGTGCGGGGTCTGCACGATCGTGCTACCCGGCAGTCCCCCGATGCGCAGCTGCTCGGCGATCGGGATGGACATCGCGAAATCGAGCTCGCCCGTCTCGTAGGCGGCGAGCCGCGTCGTCGTCTCGGTGATCTCCTCCAGGGTGACCTCGGTCATGCCCTGCGTACCCCGCCAGGAGCTGGGGCTCTCGGCGAGCACAGTCGTCTGGTCGCGGATGTAGCTCTGGATCACGTAGGAGCCGGTGCCGACCGCGTTGATGGCCGCCCACTCCGGCCCCTTCGAGGCGTCCTCGAAGATGTGCTTCGCGAACTGTTGCTGCAGCGTCGTGCGCCGCGGCAGCGACGGGTCGACGTCTGCGGTGACGATGACCACCGTGCGATCGTCGATGACCTCCGCGGACTCCTCCGTCGATACGCGTGACACGAGGTTCGACTTGTTGTCCGGGTTCTTGATGTACTCCTGGGCGAACTTGATGTCCGCCGCGGTGAACGCGACGCCGTCCGACCACTCGGCCTCGCGCAGGTGGTAAATCCACCGTTTCGGGTCGTTGGGGTCCAGCTCCCAGCTCTCCGCGAGGCCGGGCTGTAGCCCGGCATTCTCGTCCAGCCTCACCAGCTGGTCGAAGACCGCCGTGTACATGGGTCCGGTGTTCACCGTCGAGTTCGGGTCGAGGTTCGGCACCGAGCGGGACGAAATGCCAACCGTGAAACTTCCGGTCGTGCGGGCCGGGGTCGCCGGTGCCGCAGGTGCCGCCGGTGCCGCGGGTGCCGCAGGTGCCGCAACTTCGTCGTCGTCGTCGTCATCGCCGCAACCGATCACGGCCGCCGTGGCGAGACCGACGCCGCCAAGCGCCGCTCCACGGAGTAGCGATCGCCTCGAGATTCGACCTGCCGGAAGTCGCTTCATTGGGTCCCCCCCCCCTCATGCCGCCCGTTACTTGCCACAGACAACCACATTTGGGTATGGCATGTCCAGCTGACGGTGGGCACCGAGGGCGGGGCGGGCGACGACCGGCGGGTCGTTCCACGAGAACGTGGGGTCAAGGGCTCCCCCAACGCGCCAGCCAGCGGCCCCCTCCGAGATGTTCGGGCGCGATGCCATCGTTCGTTGGCGCCTGGCGCGCGGCTCCCGACGTGCCATCCCGATCGCCCCGGCCGCGCGCTGCGGGGTGCCCTCGCTACAGCTCGTAGCGCGCGAGATCCTCTGCCAGCTCGATGTTCGGGAGCGAGGAGCGCTCGGGAGCGGTCATGTGGTCGTAGTGGGTGACGAGCACTCGCGTCGCCGCCGGAAGTCGCCCGCGCAGCTCGCGCACGTCGTCCCATTCGAAATGGCCGCGCTCCCGCGCGCCGCCGCACTCCACTATGAGGAGGTCCGACCCCGCGGCGAGCTCGTCGATGGCGGGCGTCAGGCGGGCATCACCCGTGTAGGCGAGGGTGCGGCCGCCGATGCGGACGCGGTAGCCAAGGGCCGGGAGGTCGGGCGCATGCTCCACCGAGATGCAGTCGATTCGGATGTCTTGCCACGTGAACGAGCTGCCGCCCTCCTGCTCGAACCAGCGCAGTCTCGGATCGCGCGGCCCGGGCAGCCGCCGGGAGCTCCCTATCAGCTCGCCGACGCGGGTCCGGATGCCGGGTGGCCCGGCGATGGCGAGCGGACGCTCCCGGAGCCGATCACCGTGCTCGACGACGACGCCCAGCAGCAGCAGGTCGATCCCCCCGATGTGGTCGGAGTGTGCGTGCGAGAGCAGCACCAGATCGATGTCGTCCGGCCGTCCGCCCAGCTGGTAGAGGTGCGCCAGCGTCTGCGGCGGGCAGTCGAGCAGGAGACGCCCATCCACCAGGAAGCCCGACCAGTAGCGGCCCCGCGAGAAGGCGTGGCCCGAGCCGAGGCAGTCGAGGCGCAGCGGCGTGATCGCGCCCGCCTACTCCACCCCGAGCAGCCGCCGTCCGGCGTCGACCGTCTCCGGCGTGTCGAGGTCAATCCGTACGACCGGCTCGTCGTCCATCGCGACGAGGAGGGGAGCGTGGCGCTCCCGGAGCGCGCGGATCCCGCTGGTCTCCTCGCTGACCGCGGCGAGTTCGCCCAGGAGCTCGCCCGCGAGCACGAGGGGATGACCGGCGCGGCCCTCGAGGCTCGGCTGCACGATCGCGGCGCGTGAGGAGCGAAGATCGCCGATGAGACGGTCGACGATCTCCGCTCGCGTCGGCTGATCGACGTTCTGCACCACGATCGCCTCGGGCGGCCGGCGCGCCGGGGCGGCGAGTGCGCGCGCGCCGGCTGCGAGCGAGGTGGCGCGCCCCTGCGGCCACTCCGGGTGGAAGACGCAGTAGCGCGCCCGCGCGCCCAGCGAGCGGCGCACCTCCTCGGCACGGGCGCCGGTCACGACCACGATCTCGTCGACCAGGGAGCGCTCGAGCTCGTCGAGCTCCCACTCGATCAGGGTGCGATCGCCCCACCGCAGCAACGGCTTGGGCTCGCCCATGCGCCGGGAGGCGCCGGCGGCGAGCAGGAGCGCGGCGACCGCCACCGTCTGCGCGTCCCTAGTCGGCGAGGCGGCCGAGGGCGCGCAGCACGCGCTCGGGCGTCGCCGGCATCTCCGCCACGCGCACGCCGAGCGCGTCGTGGATGGCGTTGGCGATCGCCGCTCCCCCCGCCGTGATCGAGGGCTCGCCGACGCCGCGCGCGCCGTAGGGCCCCTCCTCCGACGGTACCTCGACGATCACCGAATCGATGTCGGGCGTGTCGGCGGCCGTCGGCATCCGGTAGTCGAGCAACCCGGCGTTCCGCAGGTGACCCTCGTCGTCGTAGAGGTACTCCTCGGAGAGGCCGATCCCGATCCCCATACCCGTGCCGCCCTCCATCTGTCCCTCCACGGAGAGGGGGTTGATGGCGTAGCCGGCGTCCTGCACGGTCGCCCAGCGCGTGAGCGTGATGTTGCCGCTCACCGTGTCCACCTCCAGCTCGGCCAGCTGCGCGGTGAATCCCGGCGCCTGCACGCGCGCGGAGATCGCGCCCTTGCCGACTATCGGCGTGTAGAGCGAGCCGAAGCCCGTCGTGATCGCGGCGAGCCGGCGGAACGTGAGCGCGCGGTCCGGGGATCCGGCGACCTGTACCTCGCCCTCGGCGAGCACCATGTCCGCGGGATTCGCCTCCAGCTGGTCGGCGGCGATTGCGAACATCTGCTCCCGCACGTCGATGGCGGCCTCGCGCAGCGCGCGTCCCATGGTGATGGTGGTCTTGGAGCCGGCCGCGATCCCCGCATAGGGTGCGGTCCGGGTGTCGCCGGTGTTCACCGAGACCGACTCGACCGGGATCGCGAGCTCCTCAGCCACGATCTGGGCGAAGCTCGTGTTCACGCCGGAGATGTCCATCACGCCGACCACGGCGTTGAGGGTGCCGTCCGAGTTGAGCATCAGTTCGCACGAGGCCGGCTGCAGGCCGCCGAGCCAGCCCGAGACGGCCAGCCCCACGCCCACCTTCGTCGTCTCGGTCGAGCGTGCGCGGGCGGCGTCGCGCCGGGTCCAGATCGGGTGCGCGGCCGCCGCCTCGATCGTCTCGGCCATCCCGATCGACGGGAAGGGCTTCCCCGAGGCCATCAGGTCCCCGGTGCGGGCGGCGTTGCGCAGTCGCACGTCGGCCGGGTCGAGCCCGACGCCGCGCGCCATCGCGTCGATCTGCTGCTCGAGGGCGTGGGTGATGTTGTGGATGCCGGGGGCGCGGATCGCGCCGACGGAGACGTGGTTGGTCAGCACCTCGTAGCCGTCGGTGCGCAGATTCGGCCAGCGGTAGAACGACGAGATCAGCAGGGAGCCGACTGCCGCCGGCGCGCCGGGGAAGGCGCCCGCGTCGTAGATGACCGTCGCCTCGAGCGCCGTCAGGTCGCCCTCCGACGTGATGCCGCTCCGGAGCCGCACCACGGAGCCGGGGGTGGGCGTCGCCGCCAGCAGGTCCTCGCGCCTCGTGAAGACGAGCTTGACGGGGCGCTCGGCGACGAGGGCACAGGCGGTGGCGACCGTCGCGCTCTGGATCATCTTCCCGCCGAAGCCGCCGCCGAGTTCGCATCCGACGACGCGGAGCTTCGTCTCCGGGAGTTTGAAGAGCCGCATCAGTGTGTCGCGCACGTGGAACTGTCCCTGTGTCGACGTCCACACCGAGACCTCGCCGGTGGCCGCGTCGTAGGCGGCGACCGTGGCGTGTGGCTCGATGTAGCCCTGGTGGACCAGCGCCGCGCGGTAGCTGCGCTCGACCGTGAAGTCGGCCCGGGCGAAGCCTTCGTCGAGGTCGCCGCGCTCGAAGGAGACGTGCGATGCGATGTTGGTCGCCCGGCCCTCCGCCTCCTCGGAACGCACGTCGATCGTGACGTGGGCATCCTCCTCCGTGTGGTCGATGTCGGAGACCGGCGATCGCGCCAGCGGCGAGTCGGGTTCCATCGCCGCCTCCATGTCGAGGACGGCGGGCAGCATCTCGTACTCGACGTGAACGAGCTCGGCACCCTCCTCGGCCGCCGCGTAGCTCTCGCCGAGCACGGCTGCGACCGGCTGCCCTGCGAAGACCACCTCGCGATCGGCAAAAAGCGCGTCGGCGCGGTTGGAGGCGCCTCGCGCAGGGTTGCTCCCGTCGCGGGCGGCGCGCGCGAGGTCGTCGGCGGTGACGACGGCGACCACGCCCGGATGCCCGAGTGCGGCCTCCGTGTCCAGGGCGGTGATGCGCGCGTGCGGGTGCGGGGAGAGCACCAGGCGTGCGTGAAGCATCCCCGGGAGCTGCACGTCGGCCGCGTAGACGCTCCGGCCCGTGACCTTGTGCAGTCCCTCCAGCCGCGGCTCTCGCTCGCCGACGGCGCGGTAGCGCGGGCGCTCGATCGTGGTCATGGTCTCCTCCTCAGGATCGCTCCCCGCTGCGGGGGTTCCCTGTCCACCTCAGTCCCGGCCGGCGGGCGCCTGCGCCACGCTCTCGATGGCATCGACGATCTTCTGGTAGCCGGTGCAGCGGCAGAGGTTGCCGGCGATGCCGTCCCGGATCTCGGCGCGCGTCGCCCCGGGAGTCCGCTCCAGGGTGGCGACGCCGGCCAGGATCATGCCGGGGATGCAGAAACCGCACTGGACCGCTCCGTGCTCGATGAAGGCACGCTGCAGGGGATGCAGCGCGCTGCCGTCGGCGAGTCCTTCGATCGTGCGAACCTCGTGACCCCCGGCCTCCGGCCAGAGCATCAGGCACGAGGTGACGATGCGGCCGTCGACCAGCATCGTGCAGGCACCGCAGTCTCCGGTCCCGCACCCCTCCTTCGCCCCGGTGAGTCGCAGATCGTCGCGCACCACCTCGAGCAGCGTGCGGTTCGGCTCGGCGAGGATCTCGTGCTCGCGCCCGTTCACTCTCAGCAGGTGCGTCTGCCTCGCCATCGCGACCCCTCCCCGGTGAGCCCGGCTACCCGAGCGCCCGCTCGGCGGAGCGGAGCACGCTCGCGCTCGTCATCTTCTCGACCAGGTAGCGCCGGAAGGCGACCGTCCCGCGGACGTCGTCGATCGGGGTGGCCTCGGACGCCGCGATGCGCCCGGCCTCGGCGGCGACCTCCCCGCTGACCGCGCGCCCGATGAGCGACCGCTCGGCCCGGACGGCGCGAATCACGGTGGGGGCGACCGCGCCGAGCGCGATCCGCGCCGCCGCGACGACGCCGCCGTCGATGGTGAGCTGGGTGCTCACGCCGACCACGGCGATGTCCATCACCTTGCGGGGCGTGTGGCGCTCGTAGTGCGAACCGGAACCCGGGGGCGGCGTCGGCACGACGAAGGCGGTGACGATCTCGCCGGGCTCGAGCGTGGTCCGGCCCGGGCCGGACCAGAGCTCCTCCACGGCGATCTCGCGCTCGCCGCCGACGCCGGCGATCTGCGCGCGCGCCGAGAGTGCGACCAGCGGCGGGCTCGTATCGGCCGAGGGCGCCGCGTTGCAGACGTTGCCGCCGATCGTCGCGGCGTTGCGGGTCTGGTAGGAGCCGACGACGGCCGCGCCGTCGGCGAGGGCGGAGAATCTCTCGCGGACGGCCGCGTGGTCGGCGACCTCCTGCATCGTCGCGCGGGCGCCGACCCGGAGCGATCCGTCCCCGGCCAGGCCGACGCCGTCGAGCTCGGCGATGCCGGCGAGCGAGACCAGCGCAGCGGGCCGGAGGTGCCCCTCCTTCACCTGCACGAGCAGATCGGTGCCGCCCCCGAGCGGGCGTGCTCCCTCGCCCAGGGAGCGCAGCGTTCTCACGGCCTCGGCCAGCGACGTCGGCCGCGCATAATCGAAGTGCCGCATGGCGTTCCCCCGGTCGCAGCTCTCGCAGGCGCCGCGCGCCAGTCTACCCCGCGCTGTCTCTCTCCGGCTCGACCCGCGCGCGCCAGCCCGCAAGCGCGTTGCGAACGGCGGCGGCAGCGAGCACGGAGCAGTGGAGCTTCGAGCGGGGCAGGCCGCCCACGGCCGCCGCGTAGTCCTCGCGCGTCAGTGCCTCCGCCTCCTCGACCGTGGCCCCCGGGAGCAGCTCGGTCGCGGCGGAGGAGGTCCCGATCGTGGCCGGACAGCCGGAGGAGAGGAAGGATGCGGCTATCACGCGCCCGCTCTCGATGCGCAGGAAGAGCCGGAGCGAGTCACCGCAGACGGGGTTGGTGACGTACGCGCTGGCGTCGGCGTCGGACATCTCGCCGGCGTTGCGGGGGTGCTCAAAGTGGTCGATCAGCGTCGTGCTGTAGTGCTCGGCATCCACGCGCCCCATTGTCGCACGCCGAGGAGGGGGCACCGCTGCGGCCGCGAGCCGCGTGCGCCCTCACGAGGACGTCGGGACTGCCCGCAGGCAGCGCAGGGAGGCCAGCGGTGCCCGCCGCGCCGCGACGAGCACGCGCACGCGCCCGAGGCCGGCGGGATCGACGAGCACCTCGGCGGACCGCCTCAGGCGCGCGTAGGCGGCGACGTCGCCGGGCATCTGTGACCGGGCGGCGGCCACCGCCTCCCCCAGCCCCAGAGCGATCAGCGCCGTCGCCTGCGGTACGGTCGCGGCGGCAGCGAGGCCCTCGTCCTCGAACGCTCGCGCGAGCGCTCCGAGGTCGACATGAGCTGTGAGATCCGCGAGTCCGGGCCGCGCGAGCGGATCCGGCTGGGGGATGTGGTCGCGGAACGCCATCAGTGTCCCGTCGCGCCGCCAGGGGGCGTAGAGCTCGGCGCTCTCGTATCCGTAGTCCAGCGTGAGCACGTAGCCGCGTCCGAGCCGCCGGGAGAGGCTGCGGGCGACGGCCGTTGCCGCGAGCGAGAGTTCCTGCCGGCAGCCGGCGGCGGGCCCCAGTCCCAGCCGGTCGAGATGGTGGGAGAGCTCGGGTGTCGACGGCGCGCCTGGCTCGAGCGCGAGGCCGCCGTCCGGCCGGCGCCGCACGTGCCACTCGATGAGTGCCTCCGGCTCGGCATCGTCGCTGGCCGCGCGGCCGATGAGATGGACGGGCAGGGCGTCGAAGAACTCGTTGGAGTAGATGACGCCCGTGATCGCCTCCGGCTCCGCGAGCCACTCATCGAGCAGCGCGTGGCGCGCTGGCAGTCCGCGCTGGGCGAGCGCCGCGCGTTGCTCCTCCACGCGGCGCGGAAAGCCGTCGAGGAGCACCGGGCGTAGCGCGGCGAAGCAGTCGGCGTGGTGCTCGCGGAGCGCGTGGAGGACGGAGACCGCGAGCGCGCCCGAGCCCGCCCCGACCTCGATCAGATCGAAGCGGTCCGGACATCCGAGGAGATCCCAGCACTCCGCGATCTGCCCTGCCCACAGCAGGCCGAAGACGGGATGCACCTCCGGCGAGCTCTCGTAGTCTCCGCGGGAGCCCCAGCCGAGCCCGGCCCGGGCGTAGTAGCCGTGTTCGGGATGGCCGAGCGCGAGCTCCATGAAGCGGGCGAAGGGGATCGAGCCGCCGGCCTCGTCGATCGCATCCTCGACGTCGAGTGCCGCGGGGGTGGGCGGCTCTGCGCTCGCCCGGCGGCCGCCGCCGGCCGGCGTCCGCGGGGCGCCGGCGTCGCTCATGCGCCGATGGTATCAGCGACCGCGCGCGGCGAGCAGGCCGGTTCGGCCCGCCGTGCCGGCGCGCCCTACGGGCGTGTCGAGCGTGCCCGCTCGCGCTCGTGGGCGCGAGCCGTTCGCAGGGCCTCGGCGACGGCGTGCGCATCGGGCGCCGCGGGGCGGTGGCGAACGTAGGCCTCGAGGTCGGGGATCGCGTCGGCATAGCGCTCCGAGCGCTCGCGCAGCAGTCCGCGCTCGCGGATGCCGTCGAGATCCCAGGGGAAGAGCGCGAGCTGCAGCTCGAGCGCGCGCCCGCGACGCTCCTCGTCGCCCTCCTCGAGCGCCAGCGCCTTCAGCGTCAGGATCATTCGCTGCAGCACCTGCCGCGCGGTGATCGCGGCCAGCATGTGCGGAGAGGCGCCGGTGCGTCCTCCGTAGATCCTCCGCACCATCGCCCGGCAGTCGGTGGCCGAGAGCAGGCGCCCCCCGGCGAAGACGTCGACGAGGGTCGTCGTGCCGGCGTCCCCGGCGGCCTCCTCGCTCCCCTCGGGCGGCGGCTCCGCTCCCGGCGGTGGAGGCGCGCCGAGGCGCGCGATGACGTGGCCGGGCAGGCCCACGACATCGGTCGGCAGGCCGGCTCGCCGCCCCACCTCCGCGTAGAGCAGCGCCAGGGTGACCGGCATCCCCCGGCGCGCGTCGAGGACGCCCGAGAGCAGCAGCGCCTCCACCGAACCGGAACGCTGCTCGTCGCCGTGGAAGCCGAGCTCATCGAAGAGCAGCTCGTGGAGCGGCGCGGCGCGGGCGGGGAGTGGGTCGCCGGCGGTCGCCGCCAGGCGGCGGCGAGCCTCCTCGCTGATGCGGGCGATGCGTTGCTCGTAGGCGTGCACGTCGAGGTCCGGGTGCTCGGCCAGCGCGATGAGCAGGGCGCCGCGCGCGAGCGGCACGTCGTCGGGGGCTCCGTCGGTGACGGTCCGGAACGTCGCGCAGGCATCCTGGAAGGCGCGCTCCCCGCCTGCGCTGCTCACCGGCCCCGGCCCATCGGTGTCGTGTCCTCCTGCTGTGGCCGCGAGAGGGAGAATCCCTCGGCCATCCCGATCTTGATCATCGTCACGAGGACCAGCAGGATCGCGCCGGCAACGCGGGTATGGGGCTCGCCGACGGCGTACGCGATCGGCGCGAAGGCGAGCAGCGCGATCATCCCGCCCGCCCGCCGCGAGTTAAGTACCAGGGAGAGGGCGAGCGCGCCGGTCGTCGCGATCAACCCGGTCAGGGGCGAGAGCGCGTAGAGCGCGCCCGTGGCCGGCGCCGTTCCGTTGCCGCCGTGGAAGCGCAGGAAGAGCGAGTAGTCGTGTCCGGCGACGGCGGCGAGGCCGGCCGTGATCGCGCCGACGTCCCCGACCCCGGCGACGTAGGCGATTCCCACCGCGGCCGATCCCTTGGCGATATCGATCACACCCACCACCAGGCCGGCGCGCCGCCCGACGCTGTCGATCACGTTCATCGTGCCGGGGTTGCCGGATCCGATCGTGCGGATGTCCTGCCCGGTCAGCCGGTGCACGAGCAGGTAGGACGTCGGGAAGGAGCCGATGAGATAGGCGACTACGAGGACGACGGCCAGCGTCACGACGGCCTCCCGCGCCGCGATCATACGGAGGCGCCGTCGGTCAGTACAACATCGGCGGCGGGCCGGCCGCCGGTCGTCGAGCGGAATCGGGCCGTGGGCCCGGGCGCGGAGGGTCCGCCGCAGCTCGGTGGCGGACTAGGGGAGGTCGCCGCTCGGTTCGGCGTCCGGCGCTCCGCCGGGCATCCCGTCGGGCGTGTGGTCGGGCGGTTCGTCCGGCGCCCCGCCTGCGCGTTCCCGGCTCTCGCTGGGCCGGAGTTCCATCAGCTCCTCGATCTGTGCGAGTTCGCGTGCGAGCACGGCCGCGCCGCCGTTCACGCAGAGCGCGGCGAGCCACCGCGGAATGTGCAGATACGACCACGGCACGTCGCCCACGCGGACGGCGGCGACGAGGCCGGGGACGACCTCCCGGGGCGTCAGCGTGCGCGGATCGAGCGAGACGTGGTCGAGCACGCCCGCCAGCTCGTCACCGTGCTCGGCCCGGCGGCGAAGCTCGGCGGCGAGACGTCCGAGCAGGGCCCCGGCGACGGCGGCGAGCACGATCCACAGCGTCGACGAGAGCCACCTGAGCACGATCACAGCTCCATCGGGCGGCGCGGGCGGGCCTTCCGCCGGCGACCGCCCGCACCGTAGGCGAGCGCCCCCTGCGGGTCAACGGCCCGGGGCAGGGCGGGCGCGCCGCGCCCCGGCATCCCTGCCGGCGGCGCCCCGGTGCGCTATGCTGCCCGACGGTCGGCCTTCCATCTCTCTGGGCTCCGGCGGAGCCGCTTCCCGGCCGCTGCTCGTGGCTGCGAGCCGGGCATCCGCCTCGAGGACGAGACCGGCTCTCACACTCTCCCGGGCGGTCCTCGTCACAGCGGGCCGCGCGGCGACGCCGGGGTGCGATCGGAGCGTGGTCTGCACAGAACCTCAACGGCGGCGCGCGCCCCGCGCGGGCTCTTCTATGGGTGGATCGTCGTCGGCGCCGGGACGGCGTCGGCCTTCTCGGCGGTGGTCTTCTTCAACCCGATCCTGGGAGTCTTCGTCTCCGAGCTGCACGCCGAGTTCGGGTGGACGCGCGCCGAGCTCGCGCTCGCGATCACGATCGGCAGCGTTGCCGCCGGCCTGGGCGGCCCGCTCGCCGGCTGGGCGGTCGATCGATGGGGCGGGCGCTGGGTGATCGCGGCGGGCGCCGCCGTGCTTGCGGTCTGCCTCCTGCTTCTCTCCGCGATGAGCGAGCTCTGGCAGCTCTACGTCCTCTACTCCACCGGGCGCGCGATCTCCTTCGCCGCCGTGGCGAGCGCCGCCTACGTGGCCGTCTCGAACTGGTTCGTCCGGCGCCGCGGCATGGCCGTCGGAGTGGTGGCGGCGGGTTCCCGCGCGGGCATGGCCGTGCTGCCGCTTCTGGTCGCGGTCGTGATCAGCGCGACCGGCTCCTGGCGGATCGGGTGGCTCGCGCTCGCCGGCGTGGCCGCCGCTATCGGCGTCCTCCCCTCCCTGCTCCTGATCCGTCGACGCCCGGAGGACATGGGGCTCCGCCCTGACGGCGACGTCGCTCCCTCCGCCGGAAGGGGCGACACCGCGGCACCCGCGGAGGTCGACCTCGCACTCGACTACGACCTGAGGCGGGCGCTCCGGACACGGGCCTTCTGGTTGATCGGGATGGCGCTCGCGTTCGCGATGTTCGCCCAGGGGTCGGTGAACTTCCACCAGATCCCCTACCTGGAAGACCAGGGACTCTCGCGCACGCAGGCGGCGCTCGTGGTCTCGATCTTCTCGGCGATCGGCGCGCTGGGAGGCCTCGGCGGGGGACTGCTGTCGGCGCGCCTGCGCATGCGGTGGACGATGGCGCTCTCGCTGGTCGGGATGGCCGGCGGCATGCTGCTTCTGCTCGACGTCCGGACGCTTCAGGAAGCCCTCATCTACGCCGTCGTCTACGGGTTCTTCTTCGGCTCGAACTTCATGCTGGTCCAGGCCATCTATGCGGACTACTTCGGGCGCCGGTCGCTCGGATTGATCCGCGGCGCCTTCCAGCCGGTGCAGCTCACCATGAATGCCGCCGGCCCGTTCGTGGCCGGGCTCTGGTTCGACCGCACGGGCTCCTACGGCGTCCCGTTCGCCCTCTTCGCGCTGCTCTTTCTCGTCGCGGCCGCCGCCGTGGCGCTCGCGAGCTACCCGCCGCGCGGCGCGCCCGCAGGACGCGCGTAGCCGGGGCCTCGGCCGCCGCCGGCGGCGCAGGCAGGGCGACGACGAGCGAGCGATCGTCGCGTCACGGTCGCTCGGCAAGAATTGTCAAGGTGTGTTGACTTCTTCGCGGATCCGTGCTTCCATCGCGGTGCCGGTGCCCGATCCCTGCGGAGCACCGGGGCGCGGAAGTGATCTCGATGGGTCCGCTGTCAGGTCTCGACATGCGCCAGTTCGCGGCCGAGTTCATCGGTGCCTTCGTGCTGATCTTCGCCGGCGCCGGCTCGATCATCCTCTTCGCCGGCAATGCCGCCGGCGTGGTTGTGATCGCGCTTGCCCACGGCCTCGCGATCGCGGTGATGGTCTCGACCCTGGGCCACATCTCGGGTGGACTCTTCAACCCGGCGCTCACCGTCGGTCTCTGGGTGACGCGCCGGCTCGGCACGCTGACCACGGTGGGCTTCGTGCTCGCCCAGCTCGCCGGGGCGGCCGTCGCCGCCTGGGCCCTGCTCGTGCTCTTCCCCGAGGCGCAGCGCGAGGCCGTGAACCTCGGGGTTCCCGAGCTCGGCCCGGCGACGAGCTTCGCGCAGGGCGTCGGCCTCGAGGCGGTGATGACGCTCATCCTGATGCTCGTTGTCTTCGGCACGGCCATCGACGGCCGCGGGCCGAAGCTCGGCGGCTTCGCCATCGGGCTCACGATCACGCTCGACATCTTCTTCGGGGGACCCTTGACCGGCGCGGCGATGAACCCGGCGCGGGCCTTCGGACCGGCGCTCGCGCAGCTCTCGTGGGATAGCCACCTCGTCTACTGGGTCGGCCCCGTGATCGGCGCGGTGGCGGGTGCTCTCATCTATCACTACCTGTTCATGCCGGAGGAGGAGGAGGTCGCCGCTAGCGCCTGAGCCGCGGCGTGGCGCGACCGCACCCACAGACGCCAGCATCTGCCCCACCCAAATACCCCCGCCGCGCGGCAGATGTCTGGTCAGAGAGCGGGCCCCAGTGGCCCGCTCTCGCTCTCTCCCCGGGTGCGCGGGCAACCTTGCCCCGATGGCGGCTACCGGCCGGTCGAGCCGTGTCCTCCCGCCCCCCGGGCCGTCGCGTCGAGCTCGGGGACCACTCGCCAGCCGACAGGCTCGAGGCGGGACACGACGAGCTGCGCGATGCGATCTCCGTCCTTGAGCACGTGACCCTCAGAGCCGGGCAGGCAGTACATCGTCACGAAGAGCTCGCCCCGGTAGTCCGCATCGAGCGTCCCGAGAGTGGTCATGACGCCGCGCAGCGAGAGTCCCGAGCGGGGGCGGACCTGGACGTCGACGCCGAGGGGAGCGGCGACGGCGAGCCCGGTTGGCACCCGCGAGGGCGACTGCCGGAGCCGGAGCGGACCGCCCTCGAGGCAGGCGTGGAGGTCGTAGCCGGATGCAAGCGTGCTCTGGCGCTCTGGAAGGCGCGCCCCCGGCCGCAGGATCACGACGTCCAGGGTCGGCAGCTGGGAGCCGGAGGCGCGGCCGGGCGAGGGAGCACCCGGCTCCGTGTGGCGGCGGCGTCCGGTCGTGGTCATCGCGGTCAACGCTAGCGGACGGCCTGCCGGCCCCGGGGCGGGACTGCCCACACCCTATCGACGGCGTGCGAAAGCCGGGCGGGTCGACGCGCCGCCGCCGACGGCTGGCTCTAGGTGGTCTGGCGCTCGCGGGCGCGCGCGATGCCCTTCCCCTTCTTCGGGGTCAGCACGTCGATGGGGTAGATCGCCTTCTTGAGCATCTCGCGCGGCGGGTCGATGTAGATCGCCGACCAGCCGCACGCCTCCTCGCAGAGGCGACAGCCGACGCACTTCTTGGCGTCGACGATCGTGACCCCGTAGAAGTCGTGGCTGTTGGGCGCGTCGGAGAGGGAGAGGGCGTCGAAGGGGCAGATGTTGATGCAGAGCTCGCACCCGGATCCGATGCAATTCTCGTCCACGACCTTCGCGAGCGGGAGCTCGCGTCGGGGAAAGG
The DNA here is from genome assembly GCA_026713865.1 of Chloroflexota bacterium. Lineage (GTDB taxonomy): Bacteria > Chloroflexota > Dehalococcoidia > UBA2979 > UBA2979 > VYDC01. The sequence goes on from JAPONQ010000042.1 coordinate 59,265, forward strand.
TGCGGCAGACATCACCGACCTCGTCGAGGATGGACTCCGGCGGGCAGACCGCCCCGCAGGCGCCGCAGTCGATGCAGAGCTCGGGATCGATCACGTGGAGCTCGTTGCGCAGCCCGGTGATCGCCTCGACGGGACACTTCAGCGTGCACGCCGTGCAGCCGATACAGGTCTCGATGATGGTGTAGGCCACGAGCCCTCCTGCGGAGCCGCGCGCTCCCTCGCCGGGGTGCGGTCAGGCTAGCATTGGCCGGTACGGCCAGCAAGAACAGCGTGGCCCCCGGCGCCGGTGCGCCGGCCGGCCGCCGCCGCGCCGCTGGTAGGATGCGGGCGCAGGAGGGGCGAGCGATGGCGGTGGCGATCGGTGCACACGTCTCGAGCTCCGGAGGCATCTTCACGGCGATCGAGCGGGCCGTGGCGATCGAGGCCGAGGCGGTTCAGATCTTCCCGAGCGCGCCGCAGATGTGGCGTCCCACGAGGCACAAGCCGGAGGCCGTCGCGCGCTTCCGTGAGCTGCGCGAGGAGCACGGCATCGGCCAGGTCTGGCTCCACAACATCTACCTCGCGAACCTCGCCGCGGAGGATCCCGGGCAGCTCGAGAAGTCCGTCGATTCGGTGGTGAACGCGCTCCGCGTCGCCGATGCGATCGGGGCCAACGGCGTCGTCCTGCACACCGGATCCCACCGCGGCCGCGGCTTCGGCGCCGTCGTCGAGCAGGTTGTCGAGGCGCTCCGGTGCATCCTCGAGGCGGCCCCCGGGGAGGCCCTGCTGGCGCTGGAGAACACGGCCGGGCAGGGGGGCACTATCGGCGCGCGGTTTCAGGAGATCGGCGCCCTGTTGGGCGCCGTCGACTCGCCACGCATGGCGCTCTGCTTCGACACCTGCCACGCTTTCGCCGCCGGCTACGACGTCGCCCGCCCCGAGGGGCTCGACGCCACGGTGGCGGAGGTCGAGCGCGAGGTCGGGCTCGACCGGCTCGCCGTCGTTCACGCCAACGACGCCATGATGGAGCTGGGCAGCGGCCGCGATCGCCACGAGAATATCGGTGACGGCCACATCGGACTCGACGGCTTCCGCGGCCTGCTGGCGCACGCGGCGTTCGCCGGCCGCTCCTTCATCCTCGAGGTCCCCGGGATACCCCCGGAGGGGGGAGGGAAGGCGGACGGCCCCGACCTCGAGAACGTTCGGCGCCTGCGCGCGCTGCGCTAGCGCCGGAGGTCGCGCCTCACGGAGGGGACGGGCGGACCTGACGGGCGTGACCGGCGAGGCTCAGGAACTCGTCCTCCCAGTGGAGCAGCTCCACGAGGACCTCGCGTGTGAGGGCGCCGGTCTTCACCGGGATGCCCTCGCCCTCGAAGCGCTCGACGAGGTGCAGCGACATCGCGGCGTGGTCCATCGTGGGGTCGTCGAAGTCGGCGCGAACCGCCCGCTCCAGCTCCATCATGAGGTCGACCAGCTCGGCGGGCACGAAGCCCCCGAGCTCCTCGGAGACCTGCTCCGCGATCCAGTTGGCGCCCTCTTCTGCGAGCCGCGGGGGCAGCGCCCCGGCGTCTCCCGCCGCCTGACCGCCCGCTTCCGAGGACGTGGGCATCGCGTCTGACCGTGCCGCCGCTACTGCAGCACTCCCTCGGCGACGAGATCGGCGATCTCGTCGGCCGAGAGACCGAGCAGGTCGAGGGCGACGTCGAAGGTGTGCTCGCCGAGCATCGGCGCGGCGCGGTCGAGCGAGACCGGGCTCTCGGTCATCCGCCAGCCGGGCCCGTCGTACCAGCGCAGGCCGGCCTCGGCGTGATCGAGCTGGACGAAGTAGCCTCGCTCGCCGATGTGCGGATCCTCGAGCATCTCGCGCGCGTCCTGCACGAGCCCCGCGGGGATGCCGGCGAGCTGCAGCCGGCGCACCACCTCCGCTCCCTGCTGCCCGGCGGCCCAGTCGGCGATCAGGCGATCGAGGCTGTCCTGATTCGAGAGACGGGAGGCGAGCGTCGAGAAGCGGGCGTCGTCGGTCCACTCGGGGTGGCCGCAGATCCCGGCCGCCAGCGTCCGCCAGTGCTCCTCGTCGAGGCAGGCGAGCGCCACCCAGCGGTCCGAGCGATCGGGCGTGTCCTGCGTGCGGTAGGCGCCGTGCGGGGCGGCGTAGGGGACGCGGTTCCCGGCGCGGAGGTATGCGCCGCCGCCGTTGTCGTGCGCGAAGAGCGGCAGCGACATGGCGGCGACCGAGGACTCGTCCTGCGAGACATCGATCATCTGGCCCTCGCCGGTTCTGCGCGCGTGGCGGAGCGCGGCGAGCGTGGCGATGTAGGCGTGCATCGGATTGACGACGTAGTCGGGGTAGTTGGTGCCGACGCCGACGGGCCGGTTCTCGGCGAAGCCCGCCAGGTAGTTCATCCCGCAGATCGCCGTGAGCATCGCTCCGAAGCCCTGGAAATCCCTGTGGGGGCCGGTCGTCCCCATCATCGGCATGTACACCGCGACGAGCCGCGGGTTCTCGCGGGAGACGGTCTCCCATCCCATGCCGACCTGCTTCACGGCGCGGTTCGTCATGTTGGTGAGCATCACGTCGGCCCAGCGGATCAGGACGAGCCCCAGCTCGTGGCCGCGCTCGGTCGTGAGATCGATCGTCACCGATCGCTTGTTCGCGTTGTAGTTGTTGAAGTAGCCGGAGAGGTTGTAGCCGCGGGCGCCGCGGGGACGCGGCGCCATCGCGCGCAGCCCGTCGATGCGCTTCACCGTCTCGACCTTGATCACGTCGGCGCCGGCGGCCGCGAGCGCCCGTCCGGCGATCGGGCCGGCCCCGAACCAGGAGAGATCCAGCACCTTGACGCCGGCGAGGGGGCTCTCGGTCGCGGACGTACCCGTCATGCGGTCACCTCCAGGGCTGCGATCTCCCCGGCATCGAGGCCGGCCTCTGCGAGCACCTCCGAGGTGTGCTCCCCGAGCAGCGGTGCGGGCCGCCGGAGGGTCGCGGGCGTCTCCTGCAGGCGGAAGGGGAAGCCGGGATAGCGAAGGGTCTTTCCCCGGGAGGCGTCCTCGAGTTCGATGAACCACTCCCTGGCCGCGAGGTGCGGATCGGCGGAGATGTCGGCAGGCGTCGCGATCAGGCCCACGAGCACGCGGCGCCTCTGCCCCTCCTCGTAGATGTAGCGCGCGGGGTGCGCGCGCATGAATGCCGTGACCAGCTCTTCGAGGTGGTCGAGGAAGCGCTGCGTCTCGGCCTGGCTCTCCTCGTCGGTGAGGAGCCGCCGGAGGTTGGCGCCGTCCATCTGCGTCTGGATGAAGCTCCAGCTGGGCTCCTCCTTCAGATCGCCCGCCTGCCCGTGCTCGTCCATCATCTCGACGAGCCCGGCGAAACCGGCGCCCGCCGTGCCGGTCGTCATGATGTAGACCATGCCCTCCCGGCACTCGTAGAGCCCGAACCCGGGGAGGTTCATCGGGTTGACCTGGCTCGCCTCACCGAGTCGCCGGAGCAGGGCGTCCCGGATGTCGTAGTTCTGGAGGGCGGTCTCCTGAGCGATGCTCAGCGCCTCCTGCATCGAGACCTCGACGAGCTGTCCGGGCCCCCCGAGGTCGCGGTGGAGCAGCGCCGTCAGCGTGCCGGCGGCGGCGTCGAGGGAGGCGCAGTGGTAGCCCTGGTGATCGGGCAGCGACTCGGGCGGCCCGTCGGGGAACCCGGCGAGGTTCATTACTCCCGACATCGCCACTCCGACGATGTCGGCGTAGGCCCACTCGGCGTGCGGACCGCTGAGTCCGAAGCCGGTCACTGAGGTGTGGATCAGGGCCGGGTTCACCTCGCGCAACTCGGCGTCGGTCAATCGCAGCCGCCGCGCCTCCTGTGGCCGCCACGACTCGAGCACGACGTCGGCGCCCGCCGCGAGTCGCAAGAGCGCCGAGCGCCCGCGATCGTCGTCGAGGTCGAGCACGGCGCCGCGCTTGTTGGCGTTCAGGAGCAGGAACTGGAGCCCGGCCTCGGGCGCCGCCACGTCCGGCAGGGCGGGCCGGTAGAGGCGGGCGGGGTCGCCGCCGGGAGGCTCCACCTTGATCACGTCGGCACCGAGGTCGGCGAGCAGCCGCCCGGCGTAGTGGCCGATCGGCCCGGTCGCGTCGATCACGCGCACGTCGGCGAGCGCACCGCTCACGACGTCCCCTGCGCGCGCGCGTCGTCCCCCCGGTTCATGCGGGCCTCCCTGTGCGGCGCCAGCGAATCCCGGGCCGCGTGCACAACGGACGCGGGCGCCCGCCCATTCTGTTGGCGGCCGTGTGGGCCGTCAACGAGGCGCGGCCGCGCCCGCCGGGACGCCCCGGACGCCGGTCGGCGGCGTGGCGGGGATCGGTACAGCACGCGCCGGCCGCCGCCCGGTACGCAGCGCGCGCCGAGATCGGTGGGCCCGGCGCGCGCGCTTCTGCTCCTGGCCGATGAGCCGGAGCTGCGGCACGTCGGGGCATGGAGCTTCCGGCAGGGCACGATGTTCGCCTTCAGCGGACCGACGCGGGCCGGCGTTCCCGTCGCTCGAGGCCGGCCGCTCCGAGGACTGCGGGTCACGCCTGCGCCGCGGGCTCGTCGCCTTCCAGGCCGAGCGTCTCGACCAGTTCCCGCCATTCGCGGGGAGCGAGGCCGGAGCCTGCGCGCAGCGCCTCGGCCTCGTCGCGGCGGCCAGCGAGCAGGGCCCGCACCACGTCGAGCCCGCCCCGGGAGAGATGCGCCCCTCCCAGCCGATAGTCGCAGAACGCCTCGTAGGCCGCGGGCACCCAGCGCCTCACCACCTCGTCCAGGATCGTCTCCGCGTAGACGCGGATCTCGTACTGCGCGTGCGCGTCCGCCCGCAGCGAGAGGAAGTGCAGCAGGTTGTGCAGGTCGATTTTCCAGTACCACTGCGTGTAGAAGGCGAGGGAGATGCTCATGCGCGCGAGCTCACGGGCGAGGCCGGAGCGGTCGGGGTCACGCACACCGCCGTCGGGTCGCTCGTTCAGGAACTCCTCGTAGCGATCGTACGTGCGCTCCGCGTCCTCGCGGAGCAGTGCGAGCACGCGCGCCGCCTCCGCGCCCCCGAGCGGCTCGCCGCGCCCCTGGCGGTTGCTCGCGGACTGACCGGCGAGCTGCCTCTCGTCGGGGATGTAGAACTCGCGGTCGAGGATGGAGTAGCGCGCCGAGTACTCGTTGACGTTCGCGGTCCGGTGACGGATCCACTGCCTCGCCACGAAGATCGGGAGCTTGACGTGCAGCTTCAACTCGCACATCTCGAACGGCGTGGTGTGCCGCTGTCGCATCAGGTAGCGGATCAGCCCGCGGTCCTGGGAGACGCGGCGCGTGCCGCGCCCGTAGGAGACGCGCGCTGCCTGAACGATGGCACCGTCGTCGCCCATGTAGTCGACGACGCGCACGAATCCGTGATCGAGCACGGGGAAGGGGGTGTAGAGCACCTCCTCGAGCTCTGAGACCGTGACGCGCCGCGTCTCGCGACGCTGCTCGCGCAGCGCCTCGATCTCGCCGCTCTGCTCCGGCGTCAGCCGCTCCTCGCCCGTGTTGCCCGCTCCCCGCCCGCGTCGCCGTCCCGACGGCCACGTGCATTCTACGGGGACAGCGTTCCCGGCGAGCAGCTCGCTCCGCGTCGCCGGTCGCGTCGGCTACCATGCCGCCATGGCGAGCGGAGCGGTGGGGGACATCCGCGGCGACGTGGTCGAGCGGCAAGAGCTGCTCGACGGCACCGTCCAGCTCGTGCTGGAGGGAGAGTCGGGGCACCTTCAACTGTCGGCGACCTTCTCATGGCGCATCGGCGGCGACGGCGAGGCGGAGCTCCGCGAGGGCGAACTCACGCTGGAGGACGGCTCGGTCCCCGACGCCGTGAGCGAACTCTACGCGTTGCTGGACTCGGGGACGCTGACGGTCGACGCGGAGTCCGGGGATCTGCGCATCGAGTGCCTCTACGTGGTGGACGGCGCCGTCGGCGACTGGGGACCGCTTGGGGCCGGCCGTGAGCACGGGCGCCTGCCCGGCAGCTTCGCGGTCGCCGCCGCCGAGTGGAGCGGGCGTCTGGACGCTCCGGCTCCCGACCTCGCCTAGCCCCGGTGCGCCTCGCCCGGGTGGTAGCGGCGGAAGACCGCGCTCGCGTTCTGGCCGCCGAGACCGAAGGAATTGGAGATCACGACGCCGAGCCCGGCAGCGGGTCGCGGCTCGTTGGGAACGACGTCGAGATCGCACTCCGGATCGGGTCGCTCGTGGTTGATCGTGGGTGGAATGCACCCGCGTGTGATGGTGAGGACGGAGGCGATTGCCTCGATGCCGCCCGCTCCCGAGACGAGGTGCCCCGTCATCGACTTCGTCGACGAGATCGGGATCGCGCGCGCCCGGTCCTCGCCGAGCGCGAGCTTGATCGCGGCCGTCTCGGTGCGGTCGTTCAGGGGCGTGCTCGTGCCGTGGGCGTTGATGTAGTCGATGTCGGCGGGCGTCGCGCCGGCGTCCTCCATGGCGCGGATCATCGCGAGGGACTGCCCCTCCGCGTCCGGCGCCGTGTCGTCGGTGGCGTCGAAGGACCAGCCGACGCCGGCGAGCTCCGCGTAGATGGAAGCCCCGCGTGCCCGCGCGCCGGCTTCCGTCTCGAGCAGCAGGACCCCCGATCCCTCGCTGAGCACGAAGCCGTCCCGCCCGGCGTCGAACGGGCGGGAGGCGTGCTCGGGGTCGGCGTTGTTCTTCGAGAGTGCGCCGAGCCGGCCCATCGACGCGAGCGCGAGCGGCGTCACCATCGCGTCGGAGCCGCCGGCGAGCACGGCGCGCGCGCGCCCCAGGCGCAGCATCGAGAGCGCGTGCCCGAGTGCGTCCGTCCCGGATGCGCAGGCGGTGTTGATGGTCGTGTTCGGTCCGCGCGCGCCCAGCAGCCGCGCCACACGCGCCGCCGCCATGTGCTGGCCGCGGCGCGTGATGATGAAGGGGTCGGCGCGACCGGGGCCGCGCTCCTCCATCAGCTCCCATTCTTCGCCCATGTTGAAGGCGTCGCCCGAGCTCGCCATCACCACGCCGAGATCGTCCCGGAGGCCGGGGTCGGCGGCACCGTCGCGCAGCAGGCCGGCGTCGTCCAGCGCCTGCACGGCGGCGCCGACGGCCATCTGCGCGAAGCGGCCGGTGCGGCGTGCCGTACGCCTGTCGAGGTAGCGCTCGGGATCGAAGTCGAGCACCTCGCCGGCGATCTGGACCGGGTAGCCGGCGGGGTCGAAGCAGCGGACGCGGTCGACCCCGTTTCTCCCCGAGCGCAGTCCCTCCCAGTACGAATCGGTATCGGCCCCGATCGGCGTGATGGCTCCGAGGCCGGTGATGACCACGCGCGGCAGGGCGCGCGGCCCCGACGTCATACCGCGTTCGCTTGGAGGTTCTGCAGGAACTCGCGAATGTTCAGGGCGAGGTCGGCCGGCTGGTCGGAGGGGACCGGGTGGCCCGCCTCCTCGATCAGCGACACCCGCGAGCCGATGATGCGGCGGTGTAGCCGCTGGATCGCCTCGGGCGTCAGCATGTCCGTCTCGGAGCCGCGCACGATCATCACCGGACACTGCACGCGATCGGCGCACTCCCAGAGGTCGGCGAGCCGGCGCTGGCCGGGATCGGGCTCCGGGGGCCGGAGGGAGGCATCGCGCAGCGCCGGATCGAAGTCCCATACCCAGGTGCCGTCCGTCCCCTGGGCGAGAGCGCCGCGCGCGCGACGCTCCAGTTGCTCGTCTTCCGCATAGGGGAAGAAGGGGCGCATCGAGTCGACGGCGTCCTCGAGGCTGTCGAACTGGTCGGCGGTGCCGACCATGCGGCGAAGTCGCTCCACGCCCCCGCGCAGGACCTCCGGCGCCGCCTCCACCACGATCAGCGCCGTCACGACGTCCGCGTGCTCGCTCGCGTAGCAGAGCGCGTTCGCGCCGCCCATGCCGTGGCCGACGAGCGTGATGCTCCTCAGCCCCAGCTGCTCCACGAACGCCTCGACGTCCTCGACCTGGGTAGCGCGGCTGTAGTCGAAGTCGGGCGCGTGCCCGCTCTGCCCGTGGCCCCGCTGGTCGAGCGCGATTACGCGAAACTCCCGCGCCAGATCGTGGGCCGCCTCGTCCCAGATGGCCGCCGTCTCGGCGTAGCCGTGCAGCAGCAGCAGGGCGTTCCGCGCGCGGGCATCGCCCCACTCGCGGTAGTGGAGCCGCAGCCCGTTGACTTCGGCGAACTCGTCGCGTGGCTTGTTGCTGCTCGCCATGGGCGGGCGCATCCTTTCGGTGGCGCTTTGCTCGCTCCGCCGCTGTCGCATCGATCCCGGGAGTCGGCCGCGCCCGGCACGCGACCGCCCGGCCAGACAACGGGCGGGATCGGCTTCGCTCGGCGGTCTCTCGGCGGCCCGGCGAGCCACCGGTTTCATCCTAGCATTGCCCGCTGCAAGCCGCCCCGCGGCGCGCAGGCCGCGAGCGGCTAGAGCACGGCGGCGAGCGCGAGCGACTCGGGGACGCCGTCGGCGAGCATGCGCCACTGTCCGCCGCGGTCGTGTGAGGCCCAGAGGCGGCTGCCGGCGGACACGAACGCGGTGTCGGAGAGCCCGTGCAGCCGGCAGATGGCCGGCGGTGCGGGCCAGGAGTCGACGTTGCCCAGCACCACCCGACGCCATGAGATCCCGCCGTCCGCCGAGCGGAAGAGCGCGGCCTCCGATCCCTCACGGTCCGATCGCGCCCGCCGCGCGGCGGCGAGCAGGATCACATCGCTCACTCCCGGGAGGACCGCCGCGTCCCCGATCAGGGTCCGGTCGAGGCCTCCCAGCGACTGCACCCAGCTCCCACCACCGTCCTGGCTGCGGAAGAAACCGGCCCGGGTGGCGGCGTAGGCGCGCTCGGGCTGCTCCGGGTGCTCCCAGACGCCGCACACCTCGTCGGGGAGGCCATCGGCGGAGCGCAGCCAGCTCCAGCCGCCGTCGTGCGAGAGCCAGGCACCCGCTCCGTCGACGCCGGCGAGCCAGCCGTCTCCGGCGAAGCAGAGCCCCCGTACCGCGAGCGACCGCCCCGGCGGTCTCAGAAGGCTCGGCGCATGCCTGAGGGCGGCGCCGAGGCCCGGGCGCCTCTGCCAGCTCCCCCCGCCGTCGTCGGAGGTGATGACGGCTGCCGGCTCGACGCCGGCGAGGAGCAGCCCGCCGGGCCCCACGCGGACGCAGTGCGCGGGCGTCTCGAGGCGCCGCTGCCACCGGCCGGAGCCCTGCCGGACCCAGATGCCGGCCGGCGATCCGGCGATCGCCCGGACGCCCGGATGCCGGGCCCCGCGGCCGGCCTCGACGGCGGCGTCGAGTGAGGTGACAGCGGCGTCCCCGAGTTCGTCGGCGGAGAGCTCCAGGTCGAGGGGCTGACCCGGGATCAGGCGCGCGATGCCGTGGGCGCCGCCGAGGAGCACGCCGAGAGCGGGAGGCATGGGCTGCCGCGCTCAGGCGCCCGCGGACCGGCGCGTGCGCACGGCCGACACCAGCTCGGGCAGGATCGCGCCCGCAGCGCCCCGGCAGCTCACCTCGGCGTAGCCGGTGAGCGGCGTCGGCTCCGGGTTGATCTCGACGAGCGCCGCGCCGCGCTGCCACGCGAGCAGCGGGAAGCCAGCGGCCGGCATCACGACGGCCGACGTACCGACAATTAGGAAGCAATCGGCGAGCCGGCTCTCGGCGTCGCACCGTGCGAGCGCCTCGTCCGGGATCGGCTCGCCGAACATCACGGTGTCGTCCTTGACCACGCCCGCGCAGCCGGGACGGGCGCAGCGCGGCGGTAGCCTGTTCTCGTCGACCGGGAACTCGCTCGCCGGCCAGCGGGCGCCGCAGTCCAGGCAGCGCATCCAGTGCCGGTTGCCGTGGATCTCCGTGATCGCATGCTGCCCGGCTCGACGGTGCAGGTCATCGACGTTCTGGGTGATCACGTGCTTGACGACGCCGAGGCGCTCGAGCTCGGCCAGCGCCTCGTGGGCCGCGTTCGGCCGCGCCTCGTCGACGGCGCGCGCGAAGCTTGCCGGATCTCCCTCCTCCGCCCGCCGCCGCTCCAGCCGCTGCCGCCACCACCCGGCGGTGTCCTCGAGGAAGAGCTGGAACCCGTTCATCGGCGGTTCGCCGTTGACTGTCCAGAGCCCGCCCTCGCCGCGGAAGGTCGGAATGCCGGACTCCTTCGAGACGCCGGCCCCCGTCAGTACGACCGCGTATTGCGCTCGCGCCAGAATCTCGACGGCGCGATCGATCGTCGCCGCGAGCTCGCCGTCTCGGCCCTGCCCGGGGGAGGCCGGATCGTCCATGGCATCATCGTAGCGGGCCGGTGAGCGCGGGCGCGACGGTCCGCCCCCGGGACGCTCCCTCTATGCTGTCTGGGGGGCCTCTCCGAGGGCCCGATCGCGGGGGGGCGGCGATGGCGCGACTCGGCGACACCAGGATGCTGCTCCGTGCGGCGGCCGTCGCCGCCGTCGTACTCGTGCTGGGGGGACTGGTGCTGCAGCGCGAGCTCGCGGACCGGAGCGACGGCGACGCGGCCGGTGCTCCCAGCGACGGCCGCCCCGCCGAGGGCGAGCTCGCTCCCGACTTCACACTCACCTCGCCGGAGGGAGCGCGCGTCGCGCTCTCCGATTTCCGGGGCAAGACGGTCGTCCTGAACTTCTGGGCGACGTGGTGCCCTCCCTGCCGCGCGGAGATGCCCGAGCTGCAGGCGGTGTGGGAGGAGCGCGGTGAGGGGCGGGATCTGGTTGTGCTGGCCGTCGACGTCGAAGAGAGCGCCGACGCGGTGGCGCGTTTCGTCGAGAGCCTGGGACTGACGTTCCCGGTGGTGCTCGATGTGGACGGCGCTGTGGCCGACCACTACGGGCTGCCCGGTCTCCCCTCGACCTTCTTCATCGATGCAGACGGCGTGCTGCGGTCGCGGGTGCTCGGCCCCGTCTTCGGTGAACTCCTTGAGGCGGGCATCGCGGCGGCCGACGCGGGGGGAGCGGTCCCGCGCCCGACGTCCGCCCGCCCGCCGGCGCGGTGAGCGCCGGACGCTCGGCGTGTTCACCTACCGCTACGACGACCTGCGCTTCGAGTCGCGACGCTCGCCGCTGATCGCGCGTCGCGCCGCCGTCGCGACCAGCCAGCCCCTTGCCGCCCGCGTCGGACTCGACGTCCTGCAATCCGGCGGCAACGCGGCGGACGCCGCCGTCGCCACCGCGGCTGCGCTCAACGTCGTCGAGCCGACGATGACCGGGATCGGCGGGGACTGCTTCGCGCTCTATTTCGATGCCTCGAGCCGGACGGTGCACGCCGTCAACGGCAGCGGCCGCGCCCCGGCGGCGCTCACCCTCGCCGAACTCGAGCGGCGGGGCGTCGGGGAATCCCTGCCGCAGCGGAGCGCGCTCGCGGTGACGGTGCCGGGCGCAGCCGCCGCGTGGTCGGACACCGTCAGCCGGCACGGTCGTCTCGCGCTCGCCGACGTGCTCGCCCCGGCGATCGCGCTCGCCGAGGAGGGGACTCCCGTCTCGCCGCTCGTCGCCCATCTCTGGGCGGAGGGGGAGCCGCATCTCCGGCAGGGGCCCCACGCCGGCGAGATGCTGCTCCGTGGCCGTCCCCCGCGCGCCGGGGAGATCTGGCGCAACCCCATGCTTGCGCGCACGCTCCGCGCCGTTGCCGACGGCGGCTCCGAGGCCTTCTATACCGGCCGCATCGCCGATGCGGTCTGCACGGTCGTGCAGCGGCTCGGCGGCGTGCTGGAGCCGGCCGATCTCGCCGCGCACCGCTCGACCTTCGAGGCGCCGATCCGGGCGCGCTACGGCGGCTACTGGGTCTACGAGTGCGCGCCGCCCGGGCAGGGCCTGGCGGCGCTGGTCGCGCTCCAGATCGCGGCGGAGCTGCCGCTCGCGGGGCGGAACCCCCGCTCGGCCGAAGTGCTGCACCTCCTGATAGAGGCGATGCGGCTCGCCTTCGCCGACGCCCGACGCTACGTCGCCGATCCCGCGTTCGGAGGGGTCCCCCTGGCGGCGCTGCTCGATCCCGCCTACGCCGCCCGGCGCCGAGCGCTCATCGACCCCGCTCGCGCGACCGTCGATCCGGGGGCGGGCTCGCCGGCGGCGACGTCGGACACCGTCTACCTAGCCGTGGTCGACGAGGAGGGAAACGCCTGCAGCTTCATCAACAGCAACTACAATGGCTTCGGTACGGGTCTCGTGCCCGAGGGGTGCGGCTTCACCCTGCAGAACCGCGGCCGCGGGTTCTCGCTCGACCCCGCGCACCCGAATGCGCTCGCGCCGGGCAAGCGGCCCTACCACACGATCCTCCCCGGGCTGGTGACGCACGCCGACGGCGAGTTGCACGCCTGCTTCGGTGTGATGGGGGCCTTCATGCAGCCCCAGGGCCACCTGCAGCTGCTGGTGAACCTGCTCACCCACGGGATGGATCCGCAGTCGGCGCTCGATGCCCCGCGCTTCCGCATCGTCGCCGAGGAGGAGGGGGGGCGCGTCCAGCTCGAGGAGGGCATTCCCGACGCCGTCCTCGGGCGGCTCGCCGAACTCGGCCACCCCGTCGAGAGGGTGACCGGCCTCTACCGTGCGAGCGGTAAACTGGGCCGCGGGCAGGTGATCGCGCGCGATCGCGACTCCGGGGCGCTGTGGGCGGGCTCGGACGGACGCGCGGATGGCGCGGCGGTCGGCTACTAGGGCTGGCGGCGCGGCAGGGGCGGGGGCGAGATGGCCAGGCCGATGACGCCGGACGAGATGCTCGACTTCCTCGATGAGAAGCCCCGGGACGGCTACCTGGTCTTCACCTCGATCGGCCCCCGCGGTTACCCGCACACGGTGCCCCTCTCCTACTTCCGGGTCGGCACGGACCTGGTGATGGGCGCGCGCGCCGGGACGCAGAAGCTGCGCAACGTGGAGCGCGATCCGCGCGTCTCGATCTCGCTCGAGGACGGCAACTCGCTCGAGACGCTGCGCGGCCTGCTGATCGAGGGCGACGCCCGGGTCGTCGCCGCCGGCGCCGAGGTGCTGGAGCTGGCTCGGGAGGGAGCCCGGTCGCGCGGCGCGCCCGAGTCGGAGCTCCCGACGGAGCCCCGTCCCGGGACCGCCTACATCCGGGTCACCCCCAGGCGCTGGATTTCGTGGGACTACTCGAAGAGCGAGTAGGATCGGAGCGGGCCGGACGCGGCGAGGCGGCTGCGTCCGGGGTGCGGAGGGGAGCGGTGATGCGGCCAGCGGCCCGGTACGCCTGGCCCCTCGCGCTGCTGCTCGCGGCGCTGGTCGCCTGCACCTCGTCCGGCGACGGGAGCCCGGCCGCTCAGGCGCCGGTGGACTCGGGGGGCTCGCGTCCGGCCGCCGCCGCGGAGCCGGTTGCGACCGCGCCGGTGGGCACCGTGTCGACGGCGACCGCGGAGCCGGCTGCGACCGCGCCGGGGGGCACCGCGTCGACGGCGACCGCGGAGCGGGCTGCGACCGCGCCGGGGGGCACCGCGTCGACGGCGACGGCGGAGCCGGCTGCGACGGCGCCGGGAGGCACCGCGTCGACGGCGACCGCGGAGCCGGCTGCGACCGCCGCCCTGGTCACGCCGACGCCCGAGCTCGGGTTCCCGACGGGCCCGGCCGTGCTGGTTGCGTCCAACTACGTGCCGCCGGGCGACCGCGTCGACTCCACCGGCGCCTTCCTGCCCGCGAACGGCAAGCCGACCCTGGTCTTCGTCGATGCGATCTGGTGACCGGCCTGCGCGATCGCGCGGCCCGTCGTGAACGGGCTCCGGAACGAGTACCAGAACCGGGTGAACTTCGTCATTCTCGACTTCGACCGGGGCAACGAGCGTGACCTGGCGAAGTCGCTGGGTGTGGGGCGCCACCCGTCGTACGCGGTCGTACCGCCCGACTCGCCGCCCGACGACGCTTTGCTCAGGCAGTTCGGTCCGCTCAACGATCGGGCGCTGCGTACCCTGCTCGCGGAGGTCATCGGTCGCTTCCCGGCGGCGGAGGGCAGCTGACGGCCGGGCTCTAAGCCGGCTCGCACACGCTCCGGACGCCGCGGAAGAGGATCTCGAGGCCGAGGCGCAGGTTTCCGATCGAGAGTCGCTCGTCATTGCCGTGGGCGCGGCCGCTCTCTCCCTCCGAGAGCAGCACCGGCACGAAGCCGTAGGCGGGAATGCCGCGCCGCCGGAAGACACGCGAGTCGGTGAAGCCGGTGGAGACACCGGGGACGACGGCCGCCCTCTCCACCACGGACAGCGCCGCCCGCTCCAGCGCGCGGTAGAGCTCGGTGTCGACGGGGGAGGCGCGGGTCGATGAGGAGAACACCGTCTCGACCTCGACCGCGGGGTCGTCGATCACGGCCGTGAGCTCCGCGAGAAACTCCTGCGGGTCGTCGCCCGGGAGGAGACGGACGTCGAGCGTCGCCTCGGCCAGCGACGGGATGACGTTGTGCTTCACGCCCGCCGTGACCCCGGTCAGGGCGATGGAGGCGCGCTCCAGGGAGCGCAGCCGGGGCTCGCGCGCGGCGAGCTCGGAGAGCGCCTCCACCGACGGCGCATCCTCGAGCACGCCGGCGCGATGGAGCGCCCCCAGGTAGGAGGTGACCTCCGGGACGAGCCGCGCCGGGCGGCGCCACGCCTCGATCCGCGCGAGCGCGCGCACCAGCCGCTCGACGGCGGCGTCGCCGTGGGGTACCGATCCGTGGCCGGCCTGGCCCGTCGTTCGCAGCGTCAGCCAGAGCGGCCCCTTCTCGGAGACGCCGATGGTGAAGATCGGGCGCTTCACGCCGAAGGTCTCCCGGGCGCCCATGCCGCCCTCGTTGATGACGTAGGCGCAGTCGAGCAACTCCGGGTGAGCGCTGTCGAGGAACTCGATCCCCCGGAGCCCGCCCGCCTCCTCGTCGGCGACGGCCATCAGCACGAGATCGCGCCCCAGCGGGAGCCCGAGCCGCCGGTGCAGCAGCAGCACGAGCAGCTCCATCACCCCCATCCCCTTCATGTCGACGGTTCCGCGCCCCCACACGTGGCCGTCCCGCACCGCCCCCGCGAACGGCTCCACCGACCAGTGATCGCTCTCGGCGGGAACGACATCGGTGTGGTGCAGCAGCACGAGCGGCCCGCCGCGAGAGCCGTCCCCGGCCAGCCGGGCGACGAGGCTCGGGCGCCCCGCGCCCGCTCCAGCTCCCGGCTCGACGCGGCGTGACGGGATGCCCTCGGCGCCGAGCAGCTGGGCCAGCCAGTCGCAGGCGCGGCCCTCGTTGCCGGGGGGGTTCGTGGTGTCGATGCTCACGTAGGCCGAGAGCAGCTCCGCCGCCTCGGCCGTGAGGGCCTCCCAGTCGACGCGCGGCGTGCTCATGGAACGACTCCCGCCTCCCGGCAGCCCTCGGCGAAGGCGGCCATCGCCTCGATGTGCGGCCCCGCGCCCGAGAGCCCCGCACCCATCGTGTTCAGCGTCAGGTGGGTGGCGCCGGCCTGCTTCCAGGCGCGGGCCGCGGCGACCTGCTCATCCACGCTCCGCCCGGCGACCTGCACGCGCGTCTCGACGCCGATCGAGGCGGGCTCGCGCCCCGCGCGCCTCACCTCGCGGTGCAGCTGCGCGAGCGGGCCCGCGAGCGCCGCCGGATCCCCGCGAAGGCGGGGCGTGATCAGCCACCCGTCGGCGTGGCGTGCGATGCGGGAGAAGACGGCCGGCGCGCCGCCACCCATCCAGAGCGGCACGGCCCCGCCGGGGGGCCGCGGCATGAGACCGGCCGAGCTGACGCGGTGGAAGCGGCCGCGGAAGCTCACCGACGGTCTCTCCCAGAGGGCGCGCATCAGGACGACCTGCTCCTCCATGCGGCGGCCGCGGGTGTGGTAGTCGACCCCGAGCGCGTCGAACGGCGGGCGCGGCGAGCCGACGCCGAGCCCGAGCCAGAGGCGGCCGCCCGAGAGCACGGCGAGCTCGGCCGCCTGCTTGGCCGCGAGGGCGCCCTGTCGCGGGGGCAGGACCAGCACGCCCGTCAGCAGATGCAGGCGGCTCGTCACGGCCGAGATGTACGCGAACAGCACCAGCGGCTCGTGGCGCGTCCTCTCCCCGGGATCGCGCAGCACGCCCGCGTGGTCGGGATCCGCGCCGAAGACGTGATCGAAGGCGACGGCATAGTCGTAGCCGGCCTCCTCGGAGGCGAGCGCCCACTCGGCGACGGCGTTCGGCTCGGCGGCTGGATCGAGCTGCGGAAAGACCACACCGAGCGGCATCGCTCCCCCTTATGCCGCCCGGGCCAGCGCTTCGCGGAAGCGCTCGAGCGCCTCGGCATGCTGCCCGGGTGCGCTCCAGCCGGCGCCCATGGTGTTGACGGAGAGGTGGCTGACGCCGCTCTCCTCCCAGCGCCGCGCCGCCCGGGCTGCGCCCTCGTAGTCGGCGGCGTCGACGCGAACCCCGCCCCGCACGAGAGGCAGGTTGACCTCGACGCCGATGGAGCCCGGATCCCGGCCGGCGTCGTCGGCCGCCTGGTGCACGCGGGCGAGATCGGGAGCGAGGGCGGCGGGGTCGCCGTGCGGGGGGAACCACCCCTCGGCGAGCCGTCCCACGCGCGAGAGCACGGGGGGCGCCGCTCCCCCCATCCAGATCGGGATCGCACCCCGCTCGGGGCGGGGCCGCATCGGGCCGTGGACGCTGTGGTAGCGCCCCTCGAACGCCACCTCCTCCTGCGACCAGAGCGCCCGCATCAGGGCGATCTGCTCCTCGATGATGCGGCCGCGCCGGCCGAAGTCGACGCCGAGCGCCTCGTACTCGATGGGGTTCCACCCGACGCCGACGCCGAGCCGGAGTCGTCCCCCGGCGAGCTGCGCCAGCGTCGCGGCCTGCTGCGCCACCAGCAGCGCCTGCCGCTGGGGGAGCACCAGCACGTCGGTCACGAACTCCAGCCGCTCCGTGCACGCCGCGAAGTGAGCGAAGAGCAGGAGCGGCTCGTGGAACGGCGTCTCGTGGGTGTAGGGGGCGCTCCAGCCATCCGGGCTGTCGGGATCGACTCCGAGCACGTGGTCGAAGGCGAGCAGGTGCGAGTAGCCCGCCTGCTCCACGTCGCGCGCAAAGGCGCGCAGCGCCGCGGCATCGCCTTCGATCTCGGTCTGCGGGAAGATGGCGCCGAGCTGAACGAGTCGCCTCCGCACCCGCGGCGCACCGCGCCTCATCGCCACGCACTCTATACACCGGATTCGCCCGCAGACGCCGGGCCGCCGCCCTCCCGCCCCTCGATGCCGCCGCGTACGCTTCCCCGGTGTACGTCCTGGTTCTCCTCGCCGCCGTCGTCGCCATCTCCTGGTCGGCGCCCCTGATCCGCCTCGCCGAGGCACCGGTGCTCGTAATCGCCGCCCTGCGCGTCGGGCTCGCCGCGGCGCCGATGGCGGCGGCGGCCGCCTGGTGGCGTCGGGATGAACTGAGGGAGCTCGGGCGCGGCGGGCTGGCGCGCCGCGACGCGGTCTGGATCGCCGCGGCCGGGGCTGCACTCGGGGGGCACTTCTGGGCGTGGGTCGCGGCCATCGACCGCACCTCGGTGATCACGGGCGTCGCCCTCGTCGCCCTCCAGCCCTTGCTCGCCGCGCTCGGCGCGTGGCTGCTGCTCCGGGAGCGGCCGCCGCCGGCGACGCTCGCCGGCATGGTGATCGCGTTCGGCGGCGCGCTCGTGCTCGTCGCCGACGATCTGGGCGAGCGCGGCTCGCTCGCCGGTGACGGCCTCGCGATCCTCGCCGCGGCGCTGGTGAGCGGCTACCTGGTCGCCGGCCGGCGCGTCCGCCGGCGGCTCTCGAACCTCACATACGGGGCCAGCGTCTACTCGGTGGCCGCGGCGATCCTGCTGCTGGTGAGCGCCGCCTCCGGGACGCCCCTGACCGGCCACTCGACCGAGGCCTACCTTCTGATCGCCGCGCTCGCCGCAGGACCCCAGCTGGTCGGGCACAACGCCCTCAACTGGGCGCTCGGGGCGCTGCCGGCTGCGACGGTGGCGGTGGTCACCCTGGGCGAACCGGTGGGGGCCACCGTGATCGCCGCACTGCTGCTTGACGAGTTGCCGAACACGTCGGAGGTCGCGGGATCGATCGTTGTGCTGCTCGGGGTCGGGGTCGCCCTCGGTCACCGATTCTCGCGGCTGACTCGTCGCCCGAACGCCTGATTCGTCGCTATTCTGCGGCGTCCTCTGTGCGTGCGCATCGTTCGCACGACGCCGATGCGCAAGCGCGACGGTTCGTCACGCACAGTCCGGTAACAAGCCGTCGTCCGAGGTGACGAGCGGACGTTCCCGGAAGCTGTACACTCATCGTTGATGATGTGTCTTCCGAGATCGGCTGCGAGTAGAGCCGTCGTGCGGTCGACGCGCCGCTTTTTTGGGGTATCCTCTTTGCCGCGGAATCGCTGCGGGTAGGACTGTCCGTAATTGAGTGTCTGAGAGGGGGTGTTCTGTGCCCAGGTTCGAGAAGATGGATCCGAAGGATGTCGCCGTCGGACGCGGTCGGGCGGCGATGGCCGAGCGGGCGCCGTACATCGCGGCGCTGAGAGCCGGAGACGCCGGGCGCATCGAGCTGCAGCGCGGCGAGAAGCAGGCCGTCGTCAAGCGGCGACTGCAAGAGGCCTCTCGCGAGATCGGCATCAAGATCCGCTCCTCGTGGGAGAGCCCCCGGACGCTCGTCTGGAAGCGAACCCGCCAGAAGTAGGTCCGGGCGCCGCGGGGCACCCGGGAGTGCCCCGCGGGCGGCGAGCTGCCGCCCGCAGTCCGGCGGGATCGCCCGGATGGCGTGCCCTTGCCGGATTGTGAGAGATCGCGCAATATGAAGGGCCGTCCGCCGAACAGGGACGAGCATCGCCGGCGCTTCGGAGCGTAGCGGCCGCAACCTTCCGATTGATGGGTAGCGAGGATGCCCGTGAAGGCACAGGGCAGGATTCCGGTATCCCCCGACCGCTCCCGCGTCGGGCCGCGGCGTGGAGCCTCCGTCGAGGAGGTCGCCGCCGGACGCCTGCTGTACGACCCCGCCCACGAGCATGACGCGTGCGGCACGGGCTTCATCGCGCAGGTCGACGGCACGCGGTCGCACCGCATCGTCGAGTTCGCCGTGGAGGGTGTCGTCAACCTCACTCACCGCGGTGCCCTCTCCGCCGACGCCGCCTCCGGCGACGGTGCCGGCGTCACGATCCAGATACCCTTCGAGCTCCTGGCGGAGGAGGCGGCCCGCCTGGGGTGGACGCTGGACGACCGCGACCGCCTCGCCGTGGCGATGGTCTTCCTCCCGCATGAGGAGGCGGAGCGTCCCGGAGCGCGCGCCATCCTGGAGGAGGCCCTCGCCGCCACCGGTGTCGAGGCGATCGGATGGCGCGAGGTGCCGATCGAGCCCTCGGTGCTCGGCGGACTGGCGCTCGACAGCCTCCCCGGGATCGAGCAGCTGCTGCTCGCGCGGCCCGACCGCCTCCAGTCGGGACCGGACTTCGACCGGGCGCTCTACCTCGGACGGCGGCGGGCCGAGCAGCGCTACCGCGAGGAGGAGGTCGACTGCTACGTCGTCTCGCTCTCGGCGCGGACCGTCGTCTACAAGGGTCTGATGGCGGCGCCGCAGCTCGGCGCCTTCTACCCGGATCTCGGCGACGAGCGCACGGTCTCCGCGCTCGCCCTCCTGCACCAGCGCTTCGCCACCAACACGCTGCCGAACTGGAAGCTGGCGCAGCCCTTCCGGATGGCCGCGCACAACGGCGAGATCAACACGCTGCTCGGCAACCGCAACTGGATGAGCGCGCGCGAGCCGGAGCTGACGTCGGCGCTCTGGGGCGAGCAGCTCTCGGACCTGCTTCCGGTGATCTGGCCGATCGGCTCGGACACGGCCTCCTTCGACGAGGCGCTCGAACTCCTGGTGCATTCCGGTCGCGGCCTTCTCCACGCGCTGATGATGCTGATCCCGGAAGCCTGGGAGAACATGCCCCAGATGGACGCCACGCTGCGGGCGTTCTACGAGTACCACGCCTGCCTCTCGGAGCCGTGGGACGGGCCGGCGGCAGTCGCCGTCACGAACGGCAGCACGGTCGCCGCGGTGCTCGACCGCAACGGGCTGCGTCCCGCGCGCTACCAGGTGACCCGTGACGGTCTCGTCGTGATGGCGTCCGAGGTGGGCCTCGTCGACATTGCTCCCGGCGACGTCGTCGAGTCGGGGAGGCTCGGGCCGGGCGAGATGATCGCCATCGACACCGCCCGCAAGAGGTTGCTGCACAACGAGGAGATCAAGCGCGAGATCTCCTCGCGCCGGCCCTACGCGGAGTGGGTGCGCCGCAACCTCCACCATCTTCCCCGCGCCGCCGACCGCGCCCTCGACCGCGGCGTCGGGGAGCGCCACGAGGCGACGTCGGGCAACGGCCGGGCCCCGGGCGCGCTCGACGGCTCCTACCTCTCCGGTGCGGACGTGGCCACCCTCCAGCGCCTCCATGGGTACACGCGCGAGGAGCTTCAGTACGTCATCAAGCCGATGGCGGTCGACGGCAAGGAGCCGACGGGATCGATGGGCGACGACACGCCGCCCTCGACGCTGCAGGACGACTCGCGGCTGCTCTACACCTACTTCCGTCAGCGCTTCGCGCAGGTGACGAATCCGCCCATCGACTCCGTCCGCGAAGAGATCGTGATGTCCCTCGACACCTACCTCGGGCGCCGACACTCGCTGCTGGAGGCCACTCCCGAGGCGGCGCGCCTCGTGCACCTCACGAGTCCGCTGCTGACGGACGAGGAGATGGTGGCGCTGAGGGAGGTCCCGCTCGCGGACATCTCCGTGACGACCCTCCACACCCGTTTCCTCGCTGCCGACGGCGAGGAGGGGCTCCGGCGAGGCCTCGATGAGCTCTGTGAGGCGGCCGTGCGCGCGGTCGACGATGCTGACACGGTGCTCATCCTGAGCGACCGCCTCGTCGACGAGCGATGGGCGCCGATCCCGATGCTGCTCGCGGTCTCGACCGTGCACCATCACCTGATCCGCCAGAGGCGGCGGATGCGCGTGAGCATCGTGGCGGAGTCGGGCGACGCGCGCGACGTCCACCACCTCGCCTGCCTCGTCGGCTTCGGGGCGTCGGCGGTCAACCCGTACCTCGCGTTCGAGACCCTGCGGCAGATGCACGCGGAGGGGGAGTTCGGCGAGCGGGAGCTGGACGAGACGCTGCAGCGCTACGAGCAGGCCGTCGACACCGGGATCCTCAAGATCATGTCGAAGATGGGGATCTCCGCCGTCTCCTCCTACCACGGGGCGCAGATCTTCGAGGCGCTGGGCATCTCCGACGAGGTCGTGGAGGCGAGCTTCCCGGGAACGACGTCACGCATCGGCGGCATCGGATACGCGGAGATCGCGCGCGACGTCTGCGGGCGGCAGGAGGCGGCCTACGGAACTCCCTCCCTCCCGCACGGGGGCTGGTACAAGTACCGACGCGACGGCGACTACCACGCCAACGAGCCGCCGGTGTGGCGGCAGCTGCAGAAGGTCGCACAGGGAGCCGGCGCCGAGGGGTACAGCGACTTCGCGCAGCTCGTCTACTCGCGCCCGCCGACGGCTCTCCGCGACTTGATGGAGCTGGTCCCCGACCGCGAGCCGATCCCGGTAGAGCGCGTCGAGTCCCTGTCCGATATCACGCAGCGCTTCCAGACGGGGGCGATGTCCCTCGGCGCGCTCTCGCCGGAGGCGCACGAGGACATGGCGCGTGGCATGAACCTGCTCGGCGGGCGCTCCAACACGGGCGAGGGTGGCGAGGATCCGCAGCGCTACCTGCCGCGCGGGGAGAAGCGGGACGCGAACTCGCTGGTGAAGCAGGTCGCCTCGGGGCGCTTCGGCGTCACGCCGGCCTATCTGGCCGCGGCCGCCGAGCTCGAGATCAAGATCTCGCAGGGCTCAAAGCCGGGCGAGGGCGGGCAGCTGCCCGGCCACAAGGTGTCGGCGTACATCGCGCAGCTGCGCCACGTGATGCCGGGGACGACGTTGATCTCGCCGCCGCCGCATCACGACATCTACTCCATCGAGGATCTGGCGCAGCTCATCTACGACCTCAAGATCGCGAATCCGCGGGCCCGCATCTGCGTGAAGCTCGTGGCCTCGGAGGGGGTCGGCACGATCGCCGCCGGCGTGGCGAAGGGCTACGCCGACGTCATCCAGATCTCCGGTGCCGACGGTGGAACCGGCGCGAGTCCCCTCTCCTCCATCAAGTACGCGGGGTCGCCGTGGGAGCTCGGTCTCGCCGAGACCCAGCAGGTGCTGGTGATGAACGATCTGCGCGGCCGCGTGATCCTGCGGACCGACGGCGGCCTGCACACCGGTCGCGACGTCGTGGTCGCAGCGCTCTTCGGCGCCGAGCAGTACGGCTTCGGCACGGCGGCGATGGTGGCGCTCGGCTGCAAGATGGCTCGCCAGTGCCACCTCAACACCT
This sequence comes from Chloroflexota bacterium, assembly GCA_026713865.1. Taxonomy (GTDB): domain Bacteria; phylum Chloroflexota; class Dehalococcoidia; order UBA2979; family UBA2979; genus VYDC01. The sequence goes on from JAPONQ010000042.1 coordinate 81,598, forward strand.
GCCCGGTCGGCGTCGCGACGCAGCGGGAGGATCTGCGCGAGAAGTACTTCGGCGAGCCGGCGATGCTCCACACCTATCTCACGCACGTCGCCCAGGAGGTGCGCGAGATCCTCGCCTACCTCGGCTACGAGCGCCTGGACGATCTGATCGGGCGGGCCGACCTGCTGCGGCAACGCACCGATCTCGCGCCGGGGCATCGCTACGAGGGGGCGGATCTCTCTCGCGCGATCACGCCTGTCGACCCCGAGGGAAGCCGCCCGCACCGGCAGCTTCAGGCCCGGAACGACCGGCCGGGCGACGAGCCGCTCGACGACCGCGTGCTCGCTGATATCGGCGACGCAATCGAAAGGGGGCGTCAGGCGGCGCGCTCCTACCCCATCCGCAACATCGATCGCACCGTCGGCGCGCGCATCTCCGGCGCGATCGCGACCCGGCGCGGTGACGAGGGCCTCCCCGACGGCACCGTCGACCTCACCTTCCACGGCTCGGCGGGCCAGTCATTCGGCGCCTTCCTCGTGCGCGGCGTGCGCCTGCACCTCGTCGGCGAGGCGAACGACTACGTGGGTAAGGGGATGGGAGGAGGCGAGATCACCATCCGCCCGGCGGGCGACGCCGGCTTCCCCTCCCACGAGGGGGTGCTGGTCGGCAACACCGTCCTCTACGGCGCCACCGGGGGAAACCTCTTCATCGCCGGTCGCGCGGGCGAGCGCTTCGCGGTCCGCAACTCGGGTGCGCGCGCCGTGGTCGAGGGCATCGGGGATCACGGCTGCGAGTACATGACGGACGGCGTGGTGGTCATCCTCGGCACGACCGGGCGGAATTTCGGCGCCGGCATGTCGAACGGCGTCGCCTTCGTGCTGGACGAGGCGGGGGATTTCCGCACGCGCGTGAACCCGGAGCTGGTCGGACTGGAGCAGGTGACGACGCCGGAGGGCGTGGAGCTGCTCGAGACCCTGATCCAGCGCCACCTCGAGCTCACCGGCTCCGCCCGCGCCTCCCAGATCCTGGGCGACTGGCGTCACTATCTCCCGCAGTTCTGGCGGGTGGCTCCAAAATTCGCAGTCACGGAGGACGGAGCGATGGTCGTGGTCAGACGCCATCTCCGGACGCTGCGAGCGATGCAGCGCGGAGCGACCGCCGCCAGGCGCTAGGCTCCGCTCCCGCGCTCACACCCGACCCGGCCCGATCGCTACTCGTAGCGGAGGGCCTCCGCGACCGGAACCCGCGACGCGGCGCGCGCCGGGGCCAGCGTCATCAGCGCAGAGGCTCCGTAGGCGATCCCGGAGATCAGGAGGATGCGCACCCAGGGGAAACGGAACGCGATCTCGGTGCCCTCGGTGAACGCCGGATCGGTGAGGAGGTTGTAGGAGAGGGCCGTCCCGAGCACGAGACCGAGCGCGATACCGGTGAGCGCGATGAAGGAGGACTCCATGAAGAACGAGAGCGCGACCAGCTTCCTGGTGTAGCCCAGGGCGCGCAGCATCCCGATTTGCTGGCGCCGCTCCACCACCGTCCGGAATGCGATCACGCCGAGCGCGGCGATCCCCACGATCAGCCCGAGCCCCATGAATGCCTCGAAGAGCAGCTGAAACTGGGTGGAGGCGCGGGCCTGGTCGTCGATCAACGCCTGGATCGCCGAGGCCTGAACGCCGCGCTCGAGGAGCGTCGACTCGATGCGGTCGGCGAGCTCCTCAAGATCGTCGGTTGAGGGCGAGCCGGCGGCCCGCACGAAGAAGGTCTCCGTGGTGCGCCCGTCGGCGGAGAGTCGCTCGATGCCGGCGTCGTGCGCGAAGATCCCGCTGAGCTGGGGAAGAATCCCGGAGACCTGGGCCTCCATGAACCCGATGATGCGAAGCTCCAGGACGTTCCCGCTCTCGGGATCGGAGACCGTGACCCGCACCGGCTCGTACGGGTCGCCGCCTCGGATCGCCTCCACGCGGGCGTCGGAGAGGGTGAAGAGATCGCCGCCGGGGCCGAAGCCCTCCACCCCCAGGATCGCGTCGTCGGCGATCGCCGTGCCGGGATCGCTCAGGAGCGCCTCGACGACGCTGGCGTCGCTGTCGTAGCCCCGCGCGCGGCTCGCGAGCGGGATCTCGGCGACCTCGAGGAACTCGCGGTCGACGTCGACGAGGCGATAGAACTCGGCGTCCCCCGCAGGCGGCGCGCGGCCCTCCTCCCCGACGCGGAGGAAGAGCGAGCGCGTGCGGCCGACCCCGGCCAGCTCGCCGTCGCGCACCTCGCTCCCTGCGAGCGCGGGCCGGAGATCGCCAACCTGGTTGGAGGGGTTGCCGTCGACAACGACGTCGAACCCGGCCTTCGCGTCGGTGCTGAAGAAGAGCTGCGAGAAGTTGTAGTTGAGCGTCGCCATCACGACGAGGCTGAAGACGATGAGGACGAACATGGCGAGCGTCATGCCGGTGCGGAAGCGGGCCGCGAGCGGGTAGGAGACGGCCATCTTGATGGCCGGGGCGATGCCGTGGAACACCGCGCCCCCACCCCGCAGCAGTGCGAGGAGCAGCTGCGCGTTGAAGATGACCACGAGCGTGGAGGAGACCGTGATCGCCATCCCCGAGACGAAGAACATCTCCACGTTGCCGGCGATCTCCCGGGGCTCGGGGATGAGCGGGAGCAGGCCGGCGATCAGCCGTACCGGGTCGGTGTCGTCGGCGGTGACATCCCATATCAGCGAGAAGGGAAGTGGCGTCAGCCAGAAGAGCAGGAGCAGCCCCGCCGCGGTCGTGAAGGCCGCGCGGGTGGCCGCCCCGAAGTAGACGGCCAGCATCGCCGCCGCCAGGACCACGAGCGTGAGGCCACCCGAGTAGGGCGCGGCCTGTCCCCAGACCCAGCCGCCGAGCCAGAGGCCGACCACGCCCGCCACCAGCATCCACAGCGCCCATCCGCCGGCGTTGCGGCTCCGGGCCGCCCAGTCGCGCGTGTTGAGGAGCACCAGCGTCGCGAGGGCGACGACCGAGAAGAGGCAGATCCAGAGCCCCCACAGCAGCCAGGTCCGCCAGCCGTTGTCGGGGAGGAAACGGCCCCGCGGCACGCTGCGCGTTCCGAGCACGAAGAGCGCCATGGCGAGCAGCAGGGCGATCACGCCCAGGCCGTAGGTTGCGAGGCCGACGAGGAAGGCGCCGAAGGCGGCGGCCGCCCAGATGCTGACGAGCGCCACCCACGCAAGCACCCACAGCGCCCCGACGGCGGCCCGGCCGATCCCGGCGAGCGAGCGGTCGGCGCCGCGCAGCGGCTGCGGCTCCGGGAGGTCGCGGATCGCGCGCACGATGTTGATGTTGGCGGCGCGCAACGACGAGAACGCGATGGTGGCGAAGGTGAGCACGACGCCGAGGGCAAAGGCGATCACGAAGCCCTGGGGGTTGACGTGGAAGATGATGGAGAAGTTGAAGTCGGCGAAGGCGATGCCGACCAGCCACGTGATCCCGTAGGCGACGGCCACGCCGAGCAGGGCGCCCACGATGGCCGCGAAGAGGTTGTAGCCGCTCCCCTCGGCGAGGAACATCTCCGTCAGATGCAGACGCCGCATCCCGATCGCGCGGGCCATCCCCATCTCGGAACGCCGCTCGGCAGCCAGCATCACGAAGATGAGGAAGATCAGCATCACGCCGGCCGCGATCGAGAACAGGCCGAAGAGCAGGAAGAACGTCACGAAGATGGAGCCGACCAGCTCGGCGGCGGCGACGCCCTCCGCCTTGGTGAAGGCGATCTGGGCGGGGGCGCCGGTCTCCTCGAGGTAGTCCTCGATGCGTTCCTGGAGCGCGTTCGCGGCGTCGAGCGAGCCGCGGGTGCCGCCGAGCGCGGAGAACACGATGAGGCTCAGCTCCCCCGGATCCCCGTCGAGTCGCCGGACGGAATCGATGTGGCCGACCAGGCCGCCACCCGTGAGCTGGATTCCGGCCCCCGTGAGCGACGAATCCTGCACGATGTCGACCACCTCGACGGCCTGCGCCTCGTTGCCGACGAAGACCTGGAGGCGGGAGCCGGGCCCGGCGTTGATCTCCTCGGCGAGCTGCCTCGAGACGAAGAAGCGATCACCGCCCAGCACGCCCGCGCTGACGCCGTCGCCGCCCGGGCTGCGGAGGGCACCGAGTTCGTCGATCGTCTCCGGATCGACGCCGACCACGACGGCGCTCGGCTCCGAGAGGCGCTCGCGGGTGTTGAGGACGGGGAGGTCGCGGGCGAAGACCCCGGTGATGGCGTCGACGTCGGCGTCGACCAGGAACTCGGCGCGAAGCTCGTCGAGAAAGCCGTCCGTGAGGTGACCCGGCGCGCCCTCGTGCGCCCGCGCCGGGTCGTAGGCGAGGGCGATATCGACCTCTTCGAAGGTGTCGTAGACGCCGGAGGTGAGCGAGTAGCCGACCGTGTCGCCGGTCGTGAACGCGGCGCTGATGATGAGCGTGGAGAGCGTCAGGCCGATCACGATCAGGGCCGTCTGCTGGGGTCGCCGCCCGAGATTGCGGATGCCCATCCGGAAGAGGATCGGCTGGCGCAGCCACACCCAGCCGACCACGCCGAGCGAGAGCGCCAGCAGGATGAGCAGCCCGATCATGATGCTCGTCAGCGGGACGCCGAAGAGGCTATCCATCGTGGGCGACTGCGGCCCGGGTCTCCTCGCGGATGATGAGACCGTCCTGCATGTGGATCGTGCGGTGGCAGCGCGCCGCGATCTCGGGATCGTGGGTCACGATCACGAACGTCTGCCGGCGCTCCCGGTTGAGCTCCTGCATCAGGGACATGATCTCGTTGGCGTTGGCGGTATCGAGATCGCCGGTGGGCTCATCGCCCCACACGATGGCCGGGTCGTTGACCAGCGCCCGCGCGATCGTGACGCGCTGTCGCTGGCCGCCGGAGAGCTGCGCGGGGCGGTGAGCCTGCCACTGGGCGAGGCCGACCCGGTCGAGCGAGGCGAGGGCGCGCTCGCGCGACTCGGCCGGGGGCGTGCCGGAGACGAGCAGCGGAAGCTCGACGTTCTCGGCCGCGGAGAGGACGGGAAGCAGGTTGTAGAACTGGAAGATGAAGCCCATCTTTCGCGCCCGGTACGAGGTGCGCGTGTCGTCGTCGAGCGTCGCGAGGTCGGTGCTGTCGATGCGCACGGCACCCACGGAAGGGTCGTCGATGCCGGCGAGGCAGTTGAGCAGCGTGGTCTTGCCGCAGCCGGAGGGCCCCATCACGGCGAGCATCTCGCCGCGCTCGACGCGCAGGTCGACTCCCCGGAGCGCGTGCGTCCGCACATCGCCACTGACGTAGATCTTCTCGAGGCGCTCGACCTCGATGATCGGTTCTGCCACGTCCGGCTCCGCTCCGCCGGTTGCCTGCCGGCCGCGGTCACCGTACGTGAGGGCCCGCTAACGGTCTCGTGATCGCGCCGCGCGCGCGGCGTCCCCGGTCGCTGCGAGTTCCGGCTCGGGCGGGCGTAGACTGGCGGGAGTCCCGGGCCTCCGGGGCGATGCGACCGGTGGGGGTGGCGATGGCGCTCGGTGTCGCGCTCATCATCATCGGTGCGATCTTCCTCCTCGAATCGCTCGGGCTGAGCGACTACGGGATCGCGGAGCTGTGGCCCCTCATCCTGATCGGGATCGGCGGCGTGATTCTCTATGAGCGGCTGCGCCGGTCCCTTCGCCGCGGCTGAGGCCGACCGGGGGCGCGGCACCGTGAGCTACCGGCTCTCCGTTGTCCTTCCCGTCACGCTCGGTCTCTACCTGATGTGCCTCGGCGCGGTGCTGCTCGTCGACAGCACCGGCACACGCTCGCTCGGCATCTCGGGCGTGGCCGGGGCCGCCATCGGGCTGGCGCTGGTCGCGATGGGCGTCCTGACCGCGCTCGCCGCGTGGCGGGCGCGTCGCTTCACCCGGCGACTGCGTCGAGCGATCGGGCACGTCCGCTCCTCCGAGCAGGGCTGGCGGGTCGATGACGCCGTCATCTCCACGGTGCTCGGCGACATCTCGCTCGACTTCCGGGGGACGGACCTTCCCCAGGGCGAAACGGAGCTCACGCTCCTCTGCTGGCTCGGGACGCTGCAGGTCGTCGTGCCGCGGGAGTTCGCGGTCTCGGTGTCGGCGCAGGCACTCGTGGGGACGGTCGAGGCGCTGGGCCGTCGCGAGGAAGGCCTGATGCGTGACATCAATGTCCGCACGCACGGCTACGAGCAGGCGGCTCGGCGCCTTCACCTCCAGGTTTCGACCCTGGTGGGCGAGGCCCGCGTCACCAGGGCGACCGACTAGAGGGTCCGGCCGCGCGAACGCCCGCGTTTTCAGCGCACGCCCGCAGCCGCCGCCGGACCGTCGCGCAGCGGGCAGGAGAAACAGCTCTCGAGTGCCGGGGGTTCCGATGCGATGCCCCCGATCGCGGCGAGCAGGCGCCGCGCGCTCCACAGCGGCAGGCCGATCACCGAGCAGAGGCAGCCCTCGGTCTCCGCCGCCGGGGCGAACTCCCGATCCTGGATGGCGTAGCCACCCGCCTTGTCGAACGGCTCGCCGCGCGCGAGGTAGCGCTCGATCTCCGCGCGCGAGTAGCTCCGCATGCGCACCCGGGTCGACACGCATTCCGTGCCGCTGCGCTCCCCCCGGATCGCGGCCACGCCGGTCACGACGCGGTGCACCCGCCCGCGGAGCGCGTGGAGCATCGCGCGCGCCGACTCGGCATCGGGGGGCTTTCCCAAGGGCGCGGCGTCGGGTGCCACGACGATGGTGTCGGCTCCGAGCACGAGCGCCCCGGGGACGAGGCCGTCCACCGCCCGGGCCTTCGCCAGCGCGAGCTCGACGGCACGGCGCCCGGGGCAGGGCTCGCCGCTCGACTCGTCGATCTGCGGGGGGTGAGTGGAGAAGGAGACACCGAGCGCGGCGAGCAGATCGCGTCTTCTCGGTGATTCCGAGGCGAGCACGATCGACCCGGCCGCTCCCCGCTTCGTCACGGCTCCGGCAGCGGTTCGCCGGCGCCGCCGGGATCACCCCCCGGCGGGAGATCCGAGGGGGGCGTCGCCGCCTGCCGATCGAGCGTGGCGATGCACTCCACGTGCTGCGTGTGCGGGAACATGTCGAGGGGCTCCACCGACCGCAGGACGAAGGGGAGGCGGTCTCCCGCCGCGTCGCCTTCGACGAGCAGGCGGAGATCGCGGGCGAGCGTCGCCGGGTCGCAGGAGACGTAGACCAGGCGCCGGCACGCCGAGAGCAAGAGCGCCTCGACGATGCCTGGCCCGAGCCCCGTGCGCGGCGGGTCGACGACGACGAGATCGGGAGCGGGCTCCAGCCCGGGCAGGATCTCCTCGACGTTCCCGGTCAGGCGCGTCACGTTCGCCAGGCCGGCGAGGTTGACATCGGCGTCGTCTCCTGCGGCCGCGGATCCCTCGATGGTGATCACGCGAACCTCCGCGTCGCGGGCCAGCAGGGCGGCGAAGGTCCCGACGCCCGAGTAGGCGTCGACGACGACCCGCGGCCGGGCCTCGCGCACGCGCTCGCGCACGATCCGGATCAGCTGCTCCGCCTGCCGCGTGTTGACCTGGAAGAAGGCGGCGGCAGAGATGCGGAAGAGACGGCCGCCGAGCGCCTCGTGGTAGTGCTCCTGGCCGGAGGCGAGCGGCCGGCGCCCGGGCCGGAAGCGAAGCTCCGGCTGGATCAAGAGCTCCCCGGTGGCCTCGCCCACGCGCACGGAGAGCTGCCGGGTCCCCATCGTCTTCCCCTGCGCGCGCTTGAGCACCGCGTTGACGGCGTCGTGCGCGATCGGGCAGCGGTCGACGCGGAGGAACTGGTGCGTCCCGCGCCGCATGAAGCCGATGTCGCCGTTGCGACGGACGGTGAAGCGCATGTGGTTGCGGTACCCCCACGGCTCCGCCATCCCCCGCGCCGGCGAGACGGGCGGATCGGCGAAGCGCCCGATGCGGCGCAGCTGATCGCGAACGAGTCCCGTCTTCAGTACCAGCTGCTCCTCGTAGTCGATGTGCTGGAGCTGGCAGCCGCCGCAGGTCCCGAAGTAGGGGCACGCGGGCTCGACCCGCCGCGGCGAGGCCTCGCGGATCTCGATCGCGCGCGCCTCAAGGTAGGAGGGAGACTCCGACGTGACCTCGGCGAGCACTCGCTCGCCCGGCAGCGCGTACTCCACGAACACGACGCGTCCGTCCGGGCCTCGACCGACGCACGTGCCCCCGGACGCGAATCCCTCGATGGTCAGCTCGATGGGCGGGGGGAGCTCGCTCCGCGCGCGCCGGCGGCGGCGGCGGCGGCGCTCCCGCTTGCTCTCGCGAGGGGGTCCCGTGAGGGGATCGACCTCGGGTGCGGGAGGCGGTGCCGTACCGGGCTGCGTATCGTCGGCGTCAGGCATGGCACGATCGTAGCGCGTACGCTGCTCGGCGGCGCAGAGTGCTGCGGGCCCCGGGAGGAGCGGCGATGGCAGCAGCGGGGAGTTTCCCGGCACCAGGCCGGGGCAGGGCCGGTCGCCGGGCCCCCGCGCCGCGCCGCGAGCCGACGCCGGTGGCGCGCATCGCGCGCGAGCTGCTCCCGATTCCGACGGCGCCCTATCTCGAGCAGGACGTCCTCGCCTACGTCCGGCGCTTCGCCGGCGAGCGTGGGCTCGACTTCGCCCTCGACCGCTTCGGCAACGGCTACGTGCGGCACCTCGGAAGGCGCCGCCGCGGCGCCGCGGCGCGTCCGCTCGTGCTCAGCGCTCACGCCGACCACCCCGGTTTCGTCGTGACGGCCGTGGAGGGCCGGAGGCTCGATCTCGAGTTCCGCGGCGGCGTCCCTGCCTCCTACGGTCGCGGCGAGCGCGTGCGCCTCTTCCCCGCGCCTGCCGGCGGCGAGGGCGCCGGCGGCGTTCCGGCGGATCTGGGCCTCGCCGTGATCGACAGCGTCGACGCCGATGAGCGCGGGCGGATCCGCTCGGCGCTGGCAACGGCCGCCGCCGGTGCGGCTCCGCGGCCCGGCGACCTTGCGCTCTGGGATGTGGAGCCGGTGCGGGTTCGCGGCCGCCGTCTGGTGGCGCGCGGGTGCGACGACCTCGCGGGCGTGGTCAGCGTGCTCGCAGCCCTCGACCGCGCGGTGGCGACGCGGGCGGCCGGGGAGCTGATCGGACTCTTCACGCGCGCCGAGGAGGTGGGCCTGCTCGGCGCGTCGGCGGCGGCTCGCGCCCGGCTGCTCCCGGACGATGCCGTCGTGATCGCGGTCGAAACATCATCGTCGTCCGGCGGCCGCGCGCGTTCGGGCGCGGGACCGATCGTGCGGGTCGGCGATGCCATGCATCTCTTCTCCCCCGCGGTTGCGCTGTGGATCACGGGCGTCGCGCAGGCGCTCGCGCGTGAGGATGACGGCTTCCGCTTCCAGCGCCGGCTGATGGATGGCGGCGTGACCGAGGCGACCGCCTACGATCTCTACGGGTACGAGACCGGGGCGCTCTGCGTCGCGCTCGCCAACTACCACAACGGAGGCCCCGGCGGGCGTGTCGCCGCGGAGAGCGTCGACCTGGGGGACCTCGAGGGGCTGGTGCGGCTGATGTCGCGGCTGCTCGCTGAGCTGAGGCGGCTGCCGAGAGCGCGCCCGGAGCTCCTCGCTCGCTACGACCGGCTCGCACGCGGTGCGGGACCGCGGCTGTGCTCCCGCAGCGCCAGGGGTTCGCGGTCCGGGACCGGGTAGGGTGCCCTCTGCCCCGGGGGAGCCGCCCGGGACCGTCCCGCCTCAGGGCATGAGCGCGGGGGCGATCTCGCGCAGGGCCGCGACAAGCGCCGCGAAGCGGGCGCTCTCGCCGACGTCGAGCGCGCGGTCGGGAAGCGGGAGGTCCAGCTGCGTCACGGCGCCCGCGCAGCGGGCGGCGGCGGACGGGAGCTCCTCCCACGTGCCGGCCACGCAGAACTCGTCGAGCATGTCGTCGCCGCCCTCCCCCGAGAGCTCCTGCCACCGCCCGCTGCCGGCGAGCCGGCGCATCCGCTCCGCGCGCCCCTCCCAGCCGTGGAGCCGGACGACGCCGGCGGCCGCCCGCGTCACCAGGGCTCGGGCGAGCTCGCCGCGGACGCGCTCGCGCTCCGCCGCAACGCTCGACTCATCGGGGCCGGTCGCGACGTAGCCGGCCCCCCGCAACTGCGGGCGCGCGGGCTGGCTGTCGTGCCCGGCGAGGCCGCCGCGGCGCTCCCGCGCCCCCTCGAGGAGGGCGGGGAGGATCACCTCCCGCGCGTAGCGGTAGCTCACCGCCTGCGGGACGATCGCCCCGTCCGCAATGCTCCCCGCGAGGCGGGCGGTGAACGGCGTGACCGCTGAGATCAGGATCGGGATGCGCGGGTTCGCGATCGGCCCGGGGTTGAAGGCCGGCGAGGTGAGCCGGTACTGGTAGAACTCGCCCTGGTACACCGGCCGCGTGCCGTGCTGCCAGGAGTCCCAGATCGCCCGCAGGCAGGCGACGTAGTCGACGATCCGCGGGCCGGGCGGCGCCCACGGCACGGAGAAGCGGCGCTCGTTGTGGCTCTTCACCTGCGTTCCGAGCCCGAGCACGAAGCGGCCACCCGAATAGCCGGCGAGATCCCACGCGAGGTTGGCCATGATGTGGGGTGCGCGGGGGAAGGCGATCGCGACCGCCGTGCCCAGCGCGATCGTCGTCGTGTGCTCCGCGGCGAGCGCGAGCGGAAGGAAGGGATGGTGCGTCGTCTCGCCCACGGAGAGCGAGTCGAAGCCCAGTGCCTCGGCCTGCCGCGCGGCGATCGCGATCGTCGAGAGCTCGGCCTTGGTCGTGCCGCCGACGCGCATCGGCGGCGGATCGGAGGGGAGCGGCATCGGTCGTTGGCTTACTCGGAGTCCACGCCGTCGGGGCCGGGAGCCTCGCCGGGGGTGCTCTCACCCGGAGGCTCGGGGTCATCATCATCGGCCGATGCGGACTGGCCGAAGCGGGCGGCCGGCGCGAGAGTCGGCCCACCGTTCTCGAGCAGCTGCCACACTGCCTCCTCCGTGGAGCTGTGGACGTGCCCCTCGCGGGCGAGCCGCGTGATCAGCCGCCCGTCCCACCCGCGTCCGCGCAGGACGCGCGCGACCGCGGTCGCGCGCTCCGCCTTGTCGAGGACCACCGCGAGCAGGAGCTCCCACTCGAGCGGGGTGGCCAGCACCGTCACGCCGTTGCACGGGACGCGGACCCGCGCGTCCCAGAGCGCGGGGATCTCCTGCGGCCGGAGGACGTCGTATCGGCCCTGGAACTGGGCGTCGCCGAAGATGAAGACGGGGACCGAATCCCTCAGGAAGTGGAGACGCTGCGCCGCGAGCTGGCGCCCGGCGAGCCAGCGCGCATCGAGGTCGAGCATCTCGGCGAGCTGCCCGGAGGTCGTCGCCGTGGTGATGAACTCCAGGTTCGGCGAGGGGGCATCCGCCCCCTGCAACCTCGCCGAGGCCGCCCCCACCAGCGCCCAGACGTCGTCACCCGCCGCCTCCTGGACGACACGCACGAGCGCGCTGAGGACGGCGTCCATGTCGGGTGGGGACGGCGGTGCGCTCTCGATGTAGACGGCCCGGCCTCCAGATGTCGTCGCCTCGAAAGCGCGATCATAACGCGCGTCGGCGAGATGCGCCCCCGTGCCGCCGCCCGGAGTCGGTCTCGCACCTCAGATTGGCACGCCGTCGCCGCTCGTGGGACGATGACCGCGAGGGACTGCCATGCCGAAGCAGGTCACCAACGTCGCATCCGACGATGCGCTCACGACGATCTACCGGCTCTCCCACGACGAACACGAGGAGGTGATCGCGGCGCGCGTCGCGGAGCGCCTCGGGATCCGACCGGCCTCGGCAGCGGGAATGCTCTCGCGCCTGGCGCGAGACAGGCTGGTCGCCGTCGATGGGCGCAAGCGCATCTCGCTGACGGAGGCCGGGTTCGCGCGCGCCGAGCACATGGTGCGCCGGCACCGCCTCGCGGAGTGCCTGCTCGTCGAGACACTGCGGCTGGAGTGGTGGCGTGCCTACGAGGAGGCGCACCTCATGGAGCACGCGATCTCCGACCACACCGAGGCGCTCATCGTCGAGCGACTCGGCGACCCCTCCGTCTCGCCGTTCGGCTACCCGGTTCCCGGACACCCGCGCGCGCCGAGGCTGTCCATGCGGCGCCTCTCGGACCTCGAGGCCGGCGACCGCGCGGTCGTGCAGCGCGTCTACGAGGAGGACGAACAGCTGCTGCGCTTCTTCGACGGGGAGGGCATCCGCCCGGGGGCGCACCTGCTCTTGCGGGAGGTGGCGCCGTATCGCGGGACGGTGACGATCGACCTCGGCGAGCGCGATCTCGTCCTCGGCCTCGAGGCGGCGAGGCGCATCTGGGTCGAGGAGTAGGTGCGCCGTCAGCTCGCGTGGCCCGTCAGGTCGCGCGGCGGTGTCGGGGCAGCGCGGATGCCGCGCGCGGGGCGCCAAGGTCGGCGCGAACCCCTCGGGCTGCCTCGACCATGTGCCGGAGGGACGGCTCCGTCTCCTCGTAGCGCCGTGTCTTGAGCCCGCAGTCGGGGTTGACCCACACCAGAGCTGCCGGCAGGGCCGCCACCGCCTCGCGCAGCCGTTGCGCCATCTCGTCCGCGGGCGGGACGCGGGGCGAGTGGATGTCGTAGACGCCGGGCCCGATTCCCTTCTCGTACGAATGCTCCTTGAAGACGCGCAGCAGCTCCGCGCCGGAGCGCGCGTTCTCGATCGAGATGACGTCCGCGTCGAGATCGGAGATGGCCTCGATCACGTCGTTGAACTCGGCGTAGCACATGTGTGTGTGAATCTGCGTCTCGTCGGCGACCCCGGCGGTCGCGAGCCGGAAGCACGCGACCGCCCACGCCAGGTACGCGGTCCAGTCGCGCCGGCGCAGCGGGAGGCCCTCGCGCAGGGCCGGCTCGTCGATCTGGATCACCGAGATCGCGGCTGCCTCCAGCGCGATGGTCTCGTCCCGGATCGCGAGCGCGATCTGGCGGCAGGTGTCGGCCCGGGGCTGGTCGTCGCGCACGAACGACCAGTTGAGGATGGTGACCGGCCCGGTGAGCATTCCCTTCACGGGGCGCTCGGTCAGGGACTGCGCGTAGCGCGACCACCTCACCGTCATGTCTGCGGGCCGCGAGACGTCGCCGTAGATGATCGGCGGCTTCACGTAGCGCGAGCCGTAGGACTGCACCCAGCCGAACCTGGTGAAGGCGAAGCCGTCGAGCTCCCGTCCGAAGTGCTCGACCATATCGCCGCGCTCGGGTTCCCCGTGGACGAGGACGTCGAGCCCGATCTCCTCCTGCAGCCGGATGACGCGCTCGATCGTCGACTCGATCACGCTCTCGTAGGCCGGCTCGTCGATCTCGCCGGCGTCGCGCTGCCGGCGGGCGCGCCGGAGCTCGGGCGTCTGCGGGAAGGACCCGATCGTGGTCGTCGGGAGCAGCGGAAGCCCGAACCGGCGCTCCTGGACGGCCCGGCGCTCGGTGGCGGGCGACCGCCGCCTGTAGGCCGCGTCGGTGGTGGCGGCGAGGCGCTCCCGCACCGCCGGCTCTCGTGCCCGGCGCGAGCCGCGACGGGAGGCCGCGACGCGCTCACTCGCGGCGAGTCGCTCGGCCACCGCGTCGTCCGCCGGATCGTCCAGGGCGCGCGCCAGCGTCGCGATCTCCTCGATCTTCTGGTCGGCGAAGGCGAGCCACGGGCCCAGTTCCCCGTCGAGCCGATCCTCGCGCTCAGCGTCGATCGGAACGTGGAGCAGGGAGCAGGAGCTGCCGACGATGAGACGGTCCTCGCCGACCACCGAGCGGAGCCGGTTCAGCTCGGCGAGCGTGTCGGCCAGGTCGGTGCGCCAGATGTTGCGCCCGTCGACGACGCCGGCGACGAGGTGCTTGCCGGCCAGCCCGTGGCGCGTCACCAGTTCGGCGTTGCGTCGGCCCCTCCTGAGGTCGAGTCCGATCGCCGCCACCGGGAGCGTGAGCAGCGTGTGGAAGGCCTCGTCGACATCGCCGAAGTAGGTCTGCACGAGCAGGCGGGCGGCGCCGCTTGCACGGGCGAGCGTCTCATAGACCGCGGTGAGCGCGCCGAGCTCGCGCGGGTCGCGGTCCTGGACCAGCACCGGCTCGTCGAGCTGCACCCAGCGCGCCCCCGCCGCGGCGAGCTGGCGCAGCAGGTCGGCGTAGACCTCGCCGAGCGCCGGCAGGAGGGAGAGGCGATCGAAGCGGGGATCCTCCGGCGATTTTGACAGCAGCAGGAAGGAGAGCGGGCCCAGCAGCACGGGGACCGTCTCGATCCCGGCGGCGCGGGCCTCCCGGTACTCGCCGAGCGGCTTCTGCGAGGCGAGCCGGAAGCGGGTCTGCGGCCCGAGTTCGGGGACGATGAAGTGGTAGTTGGTGTCGAACCACTTCGTCATCTCCATCGCCGTGACGTCGAGCTGGCCGCCCTGAGCCCCGCGCGCCATCGCGAAGTAGGTGTCGAGGTCGACCTCGTCGCCGTCCCAGCGGTAGCGCGTCGGCACCGCCCCGACCAGGGCGGCGGTGTCGAGGACGTGGTCGTAGAGCGAGAAGGTATTGGAGGGGATGAGGTCGATCCCGGCCTCGCGCATCCGCCGCCACGCGGCGAGCCGGAGTTCACTGCCGGTGGCGAGCAGCTCCTCCTTGCTTGCCGTCCCGGCCCAGTAGCGTTCGGTCGCGTGCTTCAGCTCTCGCCCGCGCCCGATGCGGGGGTAGCCGTGAACGGCGGAGGCGGTCACGGCGCGGCCCCCGGGCCGCCGGCCGCGCGCCGGTGCGGCTGCGTGGCCGGGCCGGCGCGCACGGAAGCCTCCGCGCACGCCGTCGGTCTCCCCCCGCCCCTCGGGTAGGCGAGGGCCAGCGCGGCGTGCGCCGGAACGGGATCCGCCCCCGCCTCTGCCGGCGGCGGCACGAGCCGCAGGTCACGCAGCTCGAAGTGCTCCCCGGCGCGCGTGGCGATACGCATGCCCCCGAGGTGGGGCAGCGCCTGCGGGTCGCCGGTCAGGAAGAGGCGCACCCGCCCGCGCTCGTCGCGGCGCTGCTCCCGGGCATGGACGAGCACTCGTCGGCCGTGGACGCGGGTAGCCAGCACCTCGTCCACGCGTGGGCGCTCCGCGTGCCCGCTCACGAGAGGCGGCGCGCGAGTGCGACCGCACGGTAGACGCGCTGCACGTGGTGCTCCAGCTCATCGTCGACGAGCGGCTTGACCCAGCTGACGCGGAAGCGCCGCCCGTCTGAGGTGGCGAAGACGCCGCCCTCGAGGCCGCTGAAGGTGTCGGGCTCGCCGACGAGCCGGAACAGCGCCTCGTCGGCGCGAAACTCGAATGCCGCGAGCCGAGCCCGGCGCTCCTCGTGAGCGTGCAGCTCGCGGCGGCGCGGCGGACGCTCAGTCTCGACCGTGACGAACTCGTTGACGGCGACCGGCTCGCGCATGGATCCATCGTGGATCAGAGCCCGGATGAAGCGCCAGTGGGCCAGCCTCGGGAACGGGCGCGCGTCAGCGAGATCCGCCCCTAGCTGCATCCGCTCGTGGAGCCGCAGCTCATGCACTTCAGGCAGGTGCCGTTGCGGACCATCATCATCTGGCCGCACTCATGGCAGGGATCGCCCTCGAACCCCTGCTGCCGCGCACGCGCGACCGCCTCGTGGTCGCCGCTACCGGCCTCCACGGTGACGCTCGCGATCGAGGGCACGTTGACCCGCTCGGTGGCTGGGGCCGGGGAGATCACCGCCGCCGCCGGAAGTCCTTCTCGCAGAACCGGCTGACCGGCATCGGCGGAGGCCGCCACGGCGGCCGGCGAGTGCTGCTGGTCCTCGGCGGTCGAGCCGGAGTCGAGGTCGATCGGCCCGAAGTGCGCGAGGTCGTTCCGCCCCAGGTAGCTGATGCCGAGCTCCCGGAAGACGTAGTCGATGATCGAGGTCGCCATCTGGATGCGGTCGTGCCCGGTGACGATGCCGTTCGGCTCGAACTTCGTAAAGACGAAGGAGTCGACGTAGGCCGCGAGCGGCACGCCGTGCTGCAGCCCGATCGAGACCGCGATGGCGAAGCAGTTCATCAGCGAGCGGAAGGCCGCCCCGTCCTTCGACATCGAGATGAAGAGTTCGCCGAGCCTCGGTCGGCCGGTCTCGGCATCGCTCGACTCGAAGTGGCCGGTGTGCAGGTAGATCGTGTGCCCGCCGACCTTGGCCTTCTGCGCGTAGCCCTGGCGCCGGGACGGGAGCGGCTCGCGGCTGCCGCGACCGAGTGCCCGCTCCTGCGCCGGGGTGAGCCCCCGCTCGGCAAGGTGCGCGAGGCGGCCCGCCACCGCGAGCACGCGGTCGGGCGCGCTCGCGGCTTCCAGCTCGTCCAGCATCTCGGCGATCGCGTCATCGCTCTCGACGTCGATGCTCGCGGCGGCGTCGAAGAGCGACGCCGCGAGCGGCTGCGACAGCTTCGAGCCGTCGCGGTAGAGGGCGATCGCCTTCAGCATGGACTCGGCGGAGGCCATGTAGACCTGCTTCACCTCGTCGACGGTGGCCGCATTCGGCATGTTGATCGTCTTGCTGATGGCACCGGAGAGGAAGGGCTGAGCCGCCGCCATGATCCGGACGTGCGCCATCGGCTCGATGTAGCGCGTGCCGTAGCGCCCGCAGGTGGTCGCGCAATCGAAGACCGGGTAGTCCGCCTGGCGCAGGTGCGGCGCTCCCTCGATCGTCATGCGGCCGAGGATGTGGTCGTTCGCAGCCTCGACCTGCCTCTCGTCGAAGCCCAGCGCCGTCAGCATGTCGAAGCCGGGGTCGTCGAGTTCCTGCTCCGAGATGCCCAGAACCTCCACACAGAGTTTGTCGCCCAGTGTGTAGCGGTTGAAGACGAAGCGAATGTGGAAGGCCGTCCGCAGCGACTCGTCGATGCGGTCGAGCGCGGGCTGCGTAAGCCCGGCCTGAGCCAGCGTGTGGCGGTTGATGAAGGGCGCGCCCTCGAGTCTCCCGGAGCCGGCGCAGTAGTCGACGATCTCGTCGATCTGATCGCGGCGGTAGCCGAGGCAGGCGAGCGCACGCGGCACCGCGTGATTGATGATGCGGAAATAGCCGCCGCCGGCGAGCTTCTTGAACTTCGCGAGCGCGAAGTCCGGTTCGACCCCCGTCGTGTCGCAGTCCATCAGCAGGCCGATGGTTCCGGTGGGGGCGATCAGCGTCGCCTGCGCATTGCGGTAGCCGTGAGCCTCTCCGAGTTCGAGCGCGCGGTCCCAGGAGTCGCGCGCGGCGACCAGCAGCTCCGGCGGGCACGTCCGCTCGTCGAGCGGCGTCGGCAGCACGGAGAGCCCCTCGTACTCGTCGGCGGGAGCGGCGTAAGCGGCGCGCCGGTGATTGCGGATCACGCGCAGCACTGCCTCGCGGTTCTCGGCGAACCGCGGGAACGGGCCGAGGTCCGCAGCCAGCTCCGCCGAGGCGGCGTAGGAGGTGCCGGTCAGGATCGCCGTCAGCGCCCCCGTCCACGCGAGCGCCTGCGGGGAGTCGTACGGGATTCCCTGCACCATCAGGAGCGCGCCGATGTTGGCGTAGCCGAGGCCCAGGGTGCGGTAGTCGTAGGAGCGCTGCGCGATCTCGCGGCTCGGGAACTGCGCCATCAGCACCGAGATCTCGAGGACGATCGTCCATAGCCGGGCCGCGTGCTCGTAGGCCGCGATGTCGAAGAGACCCGTTTCCTCGTCGAGGAACGGCAGCAGATTGAGCGAGGCGAGGTTGCAGGCCGTGTCGTCGAGGAACATGTACTCGGAGCAGGGGTTGGAGCCGTTGATGCGGCCTCCGGCCGGCGACGTGTGCCACTCATTGACCGTGGTGTCGAACTGGAGCCCGGGGTCGGCGCTCTGCCACGCGGCGCGCGCGATGCGCTCCCAGAGCTCGCTCGCGGGGAGCGTGCGGGAGACCGCGCCGTCGGTGCGGTTCTGCAGCGACCACTCACGCCCGCCACGGACGGCCGCGAGGAACTTCTCCGAGACTCGCACGGAATTGTTGGAGTTCTGCCCGGAGACGCTCTGGTAGGCCTCGCCCTGCCAGTCCGTGTCGAAGGCGCGGAGGTCGAGATCCTGCTCTCCCTGGTCGACGAGCTGCAGGACGCGCTGCACGTAGAGCTCCGGCACGCCGTCTCGCCGTGCCCTGCGGATGGCGCGCCGCAGCGGTCGGTTCGTCGCCGGATCGAGCGACGGGCCCTCGTGCCCGGAGTCGCCCCGGCGAGCCGCGTCGAGGATCGCGGAGAGGTGCCGGCGCAGCACGCGCGAGCCCGCAACCATCGCCGCGACCTTGTGCTCCTCGTCGACCTTCCAGTCGATGAACTTCTCGACGTCGGGGTGGTCGGCGTCGATGATCACCATCTTCGCCGCGCGTCGCGTCGTGCCGCCGGACTTGATGGCGCCGGCGGCGCGATCGCCGATCTTCAGGAACGACATCAACCCGGAGGAGCGTCCGCCTCCGGAGAGCGGCTCGTCCTCGCCGCGGATCGCCGAGAAGTTGGATCCGGTGCCGGAGCCGTACTTGAAGACCCGCGCCTCGCGCGTCCAGAGATCCATGATGCCCCCGTCGTTGACGAGGTCGTCGGCGACGGACTGGATGAAGCAGGCGTGCGGCTGCGGGCGCTCGTAGGCGCTGGTGGAGAGGGCGGGCTCCCCCGACTCCGGATCGACGTAGTGGTGGCCCTGGGGCGGGCCGCTGATGCCGTACGCCCAGTTAAGCCCGGTGTTGAACCACTGCGGCGAGTTCGGCGCCGCACGCTGCGTCGCGAGCATGTAGCAGAGCTCGTCGTAGAAGGCGCCGGCGTCCTCCTCCGCGTCGAAGTAGCCATGCTTCCAGCCCCAGTAGGCCCACGTCCCCGCGAGGCGGTGGAAGGCCTGGCGAGCGTCGCGCTCGGCGCCGGCGGCGGTGGAGGCGCCGGGCTCCGGCTCCGATCGCCAGAGCCACTCCGGGACGCCCTCCTCCGGGATGCGGCGCAGCGAGTCGGGCACGCCGGCCTTGCGGAAGTACTTCTGCGCCAGGATGTCGGTGGCGACCTGTGACCACCGCGCCGGCACGCGCACGCCGGCCGCCTCGAACACGACGGAGCCGTCGGGATTGACGATGCGCGAGTCCCGGTCGGCGAACGCGACGCCGTCGTAGGGGTCGTTTCCGGCGGTGGTGAAGTGTCGGCGAATGCGCATCGGAGAATCCCTTGTGTCGCTCGCGGAGTGGGCCTCGCCGTACCTTTCCCGGAGTGCGCGTCGAGGTGGTCACCCACCTATGCGCGTTCTCCGATCAACAGCGGGGGCGTGCATCCTAGTGCGGCCGGGGAAGACCTGTCAACACGTTTACGCGCCTCATCTGTTCTCTCAATCCGAGAAAAGAATGGATGTTCTGTTCTTCATACGTTATCGGATCGAGGAGTGCCTCGCAACCGCCGCTCGGCCTCTACGCCGGGCGGCGCTACGCTGTGGACGTCGGTCGTGCCGGGCACAGGGGGAGCGATGGTCGACGACCTCTACTACACGCGGCGACGGGATCCGGCTCTGAGTCACTTCCTCGAGGACTTCCGCACGATCCTCGACGGCGGCGAGCGGGGACGCGCGCTGCTCGACGCGCTGCGTACCCCCTTGGATCGCCTGCTCGACTCTCGTGGATGGCTGGAAGAGGCGTTCCTGCGCGCGATTCCCGGCGAGGTCGCGACGTGGGCGCTCTACCGGTCGCACGAGCCCGATCTCTGCCTCTTCACGATGGTCGTGCCGCCAGGGATGCGGACCCGCGTCCACAATCACCTGACCGACGGCTGGGTCGCCTTGCTCCGGGGTGGGCAGGTCGAGCACATCTACCGCCGCGTCGACGATGGGTCCCGGCCCGGCGTCGCCGAGCTGGAGCGCGTCTCCGCGGACCCCGTCGCCGAGGGAGAGCTGACGCCGCTGCTCCACCCCGACCTCGACATCCACGCGGTCGAGACCACATCCGCCGGAGCGTCGGTCTCGCTGCACGTCCTGGCGAATGACCTCGGGACGGTCGAGCGCCAGACTTTCGACCCGGAGGCGCGCACGGTGAAGAGCTTCGTCTCGGGCTATAGCAATGTGGACGGCGCCTCGGCGATCGGCCGCAGCGATCGCAGCGGGAGCTAGGGAGGGGCGGCGCCATGGGGATCCGCGGGCGGCGTGACGGCGAGAGTGCGCGCGGAGCGGAGCACTGCCCGTGAACGGCGCCGCGGGGCAGGGGCGGGGAGCGGAGGAGACCGGCCTCACGCGCTCCGGCGGCGCTCCCTTCGCGGAGCGGCGCGAGCGGCTGATGGCGAAGCTGGACGACGACGCGGCCGCCGTCTTCGTCGGCGCGAGCGAGCTGCGGCGCAACGGCGACGTCGACTACGACTTTCGTCAGGAGTCGACGCTTCACTACCTGACCGGCTTCGACGAACCCTCCGCGGTCTGCGTGCTGCGACCCGGGACCGAGGGGCCCTACACGCTCTTCGTGCGCCCGCGCGACGCCGACCAGGAGCTGTGGGCGGGACCGCGCGCCGGCGTGGAGGGCGCGCTGCGCGACTTCGGCGCGGACGCCGCGCACTCCATCGAGGAGGTCGAGAGCTTGCTGCCGGAGCTGCTCGAGGGCGTGGACGTGCTCTACTACTCGCTCGGCCCCGCGGCCGGCCTCGCCGGGCGCGTCCAGCAGGTGCTGCTGGGTGCGCTGGCGAGCCGCCGCGCCGCGTCGGTGCGCGACGGGCGCGCGCTCGACCGCGTGCTCGATCCCGCGCCGCTCGTCTCGGGTCTGCGGCTGCGAAAGGACCGGGGCGAGGTCGACGCGCTGCGCCGGGCTATCGACATAACGGCTGCCGGCATCGAGAGGGCGATGCGCGTCGCCCGCGCCGGCATGCACGAGTACGAGGTGCAGGCCGAGCTCGAGGCGGAGTACCGGAGGCAGGGGTCGCCGCGGACGGCCTTCCCCTCGATCGTGGCCGCCGGCGCCAACGCCTGCACCCTCCACTACGTGGCGAACCGCGCGCGCATCGAGGAGGGGGACCTGCTGCTCGTCGACACCGGGGCGGAGGTCGAGTACTACGCCGCCGACGTCACGCGCACCTTCCCCGCGGGGGGCCGCTTCTCGGAACCGCAGCGCCTGGTCTACGAGCTCGTGCTGCGGGCGCAGCGGGCCGCGATCGCAGCCGTGGCCCCGGGGGTGCGCTTCCACGATGTGCACGAGCAGGCGGTGAGGACGCTGGCGGCCGGCCTTTTCGACCTCGGCCTCATCGAGGAGGCGCCCGGGCCGGGCGCGGAGGCCGACGCCGTGCGTGCGTACTACCCGCATGCGACCTCGCACTGGCTCGGCCTCGACGTCCACGATGCCGGCTCGTACCGCGTCGACGGGGAGTCGGTGGTGCTCGAGCCGGGGATGGTGCTGACCGTCGAGCCGGGGCTCTACCTGAGGGTGGATGCCGAAGGTCTGCCGCCCGGGTACCGCGGGATCGGCGTTCGCATCGAGGATGACGTGCTCGTCACCGAGTCAGGGCACGAGGTTCTTTCCGCCGCCATTCCCTCCGACCTCGACGAGCTCGAGAGCATCGTGGCCGACAGCTAGAGCGGGCCCTCAGACGGCGCGCAGGCCGGAGACGACGAGTCCCGCGCCGAGCACGACCAGCAGCGCCGCGAGCAGCCGGGCGACGAATCCGAGCCAGAGCTGGTGGCGCCGCGCGAGCGGAGCCGGCGCGGCGGCCGAGGCGGCGGCGGCCGCGACGAGCGCGATCGCCGCGCCGACGAGCGTCGCGGTGCTTCCCTCGCGCCCCGCGTAGGCGATCGCAGCGGCGAGCACGGCAGGGCCGGCCAGGACGGGGAGGGCGAGCGCCGCGGCGTACGCGAGACCCGAGTGCGTGGCGAGCAGCCCGGCCTCGATGCTGCGTCCGCGCAGCAACGTGGAGCCGGCCGCGGCCACCATCACGATGCCCGCCGCCATCTCGAAGCTCGCAGCCGAGACCTCGAGCAGCCCGCGCCAGTGCCCGTGGAAGAGGGTGCCGCCGGCGATGAGGCCGCCCGCGAGCGCAACTGCCGGGAGGGCGAGCCGCCGTCGCCGCTCGCGCGCGGGCGCCTCGCTGCGAGTGGCCGCGAGCATGACCGCCGGCGGGGTGACGACCGCGAGCATCGCGAGCGCGAGCGCGACGAGTCCGCTCATCGCTGCGCCCGATGGTCATCGATGACGGCGGCGAGGCGGTCGCCGGGCCCCCGCTGCGTGCGGCCCTCCAGCGCGTCCGCGGCATAGAGGAGCGCGGAGAAGGCGTGCTGCTGGTCGTCCATGCGCGTCTCTCCCTCGTGGAACCACGCCCCCTCGACGAGCGCCGGGCGGGAGGTGGCGGCCGCCTCGTCCGCTCCCGCCTGACGGCGGGGGGGGGGAGCGCCCCCGCCGGCGCGGGCGGCCCCGACTTCCGGGCCCAGGGGGGGGCCCCCCGGCGCGGGGGGCGGGGGGGGGGAGGGGGCGCCCCGGCGCCCC
>JAPONQ010000043.1 GCA_026713865.1 Chloroflexota bacterium
CCCCCCCCGGGAAGCCCCCCCCCCCCCCCGGGCGGCCCCGCCCGGCCCCCCGCGAGCGCCGCGGCGATCGGCACCGGGCTCGGACCAGGCGCCCCCGCGGAGTCGCGCTGCGCCCGGCCGGGACGTTCGGCCCGCCGCTCGATGCGGCCGGCGGCCCCGCGCGGCGCCGGTCCGATCGCGAGGCGGCAGACGACCCGCTCGTCGCCCTCCGGCGCCGCCCGCGCCAGCACCCCGGTGAGCGGGGAGGGCTCGCCGCGCCAGTCGCTGCGGAGCGCGGGCACGTCCCGGGAGGAGGGGCGCAGCTCGACCACGGCGGAGCGCTCCGCTCCGAGCAGCCGGACCGGGTCGAGGTCGGATCTCTCCGCCGGGACCGGCTCGGCACGCGCCTGCGGGTAGGCTGCGCGCAGCTGCGCCAGCGCTCGTTCGAGGCCCTCCCCCGAGCCCCCGCGCACGTACCAGCGCGGTCCGGCGGGGCCCATCGCGATCTCGAGCGTGAGGCGCTCGCCGGCGAGCGCGCCGAGCATCCCGCGCGCCGAGGCGATGCCCCCGTCGAGATCCCGGGGCGGGACGATCTCGGCCAGGTGGGAGGATTCAGCGGCCTGCGGCATCGGCTCCCCTCCTCTCCGCGTCCAGCAGCCCGAAGAAGGTCTCGCGGCCGCCCGGCCGGGCGCCGAGCTCGCTCACGTCCTTGACGCCCGGAGGCAGCTCGAGCACCCGTGCCCGCGCGCCGAGCGCGCCTGCGAGCTTCCGCGCGGCGTCGCGACCGGCTTCGTCCGAGTCCATCACCAGCACCACCGAGCGCGCTCGCTCGAGCAGCCGGAGCGCGCCGCGGCCGGGCTGCGTCCCGAGCAGCGCGCAGGCGGCGAGCCCCCAGCCGGTGAGCGTCAGCCAGTCGAACGGACCCTCGGTGAGGAAGAGCCGCCGCCGGCCGGGCTCGTGCCCGAGCAAGGGCTTCGGGAGCGAGAGGCCGCGGTACTTGGGTCCCGGGCCGCCGTCCGGCGCGCGGCCGACCATCCAGCCGCAGTGCGCGCCCCGGAGCTCCGGGACCACGATGCGGCCGGCCATCGTCTCGTCGCCGGAGGGGAAGAGGAGGCCGAGCTCCCCCGCGCGCTTCAGGCTGAGCCGGCGCCGCTTGAGGTAGGGGACGAGACTCCGGCCGTCGCTCGCGCCGAGGCGGCAGCGCTCCCGGAGCCAGGGCTGCACGCCTCGCTCATCCAGGTAGCGCAGCGCCTCGGGCGTCTCCAGCAGCGTCTCGTGGTAGAGCTCGCAGGCCGCCGTGAGGATCAGCCGGTCGTCGAGCGAGAGCGCCGGGGCCCGGTCGGCCTCCTCCGGCACGCGGGTCCGCGGCGGGGGCGGGGGTGTGGCGACGGTCGTTCCATTCGCCGCCCCGCCTCCGAGCCGCAGGGCGGCCTCGCGGAAGCCCAGGTCCTCGGTGCGGCGGACGAAGTCGATGACGTCGCCCGAGGCGCCGCAGCCGAAGCAGTGGAACGACTCCGTCTCGGGATAGACGCAGAAGCTCGGGGTGCGGTCCTCGTGGAACGGGCAGCGCCCGGTGAGCCGCCTCCCCCGCCCGCGCAGCTCGACTCCGTGCCGGCGCACGACCTCCGCGATCGGATGGCGGCGCTTCAGCTGCTCGATGTCGATGCGAGTCATGGCTCCACCTCCGTCCTGTCAGCAGCACGTTCCGCGGGGGCCGGCGCCCGCGATCGCTCCCGGGAAGCGAGGAACTCCGGTCCTGTGGAGGCGAGCTCGTGCTCGAGCGGGCTCGCCTCGACGCGGAGCGCGATGTGATTGCCGCGGGCGAGGAAGAGGCCCTCGCCCCGGCGACACGCGAGCAGGTACTCCCGCTCCGCCGCCGAGAGCCCGAACGTCTCCGCGACCAGCCCGGCCGTGGAGGCGTCCTGGCGCATCAGGAGCTGCACCGAGCTCTGGGCGAGCACGGTGTGGCCCTCGGGCGAGTGCAAGAAGTCCTCCACGTCCTGCGTGATCGTGGTCAGGCCGAGCCAGCGCTTGCGCGCGCGGCGAGCGAGCTGCGCGAGGAAGCGCGCCCCCTCCGGGTGGCGCATCAGGGACCACGCCTCGTCGATGAGCAGCACGCGCGGCCTCGGGTCGCGCCGGACCCGCCCCCAGAGGTGGTCGGCGATGAGGTAGGTGGCGAGCGGGCGCAGCTCTTCCTCGAGTCCCTCCACGTCGAAGACCACGAAGGGGCGGTCGAGTGAGGCCGTGGTGCGCTCCGAGAAGAGGCGGCCGAGGCTGCCCGAGACGTAGCGCTGCAACCGCTCCGCCAGGCCGTGCGGGTCGCCCGAGTCCTCGAGCACCTGAAGCAGGTCGCGCAGCACCGGCGCGGGGCGGTCGTGCGTCGCCGGGTCGGCGGTGATCCCCGCCCGCCGGTAGCTCTCGTAGAGCGCCCGGTCGAGCGCGCCCCGCTCGTCCTGGCCGAGCGGTTGGCCGGGCCCCGCGAGCATCAGCGCGAGCAGGCCCTGCAGCGCGAGCACGCGCTCCGCGAGCGGGTCGCGCGCATCGGGATCCGCCCGTTCCGGCCCCGGCCCGGGCGGCGGCAGGTCGAAGGGGTTGATGCGGTGCGCGGAGCCGCCGGCGAGGCGGACCACCTGCCCGCCGACCGCCCCTGCGAGGCGGCCGTACTCGCCCTCCGGGTCGATCACGTAGTACTCGACGCCCGCCAGCAGCGCGCGCAGCGCCTCCACCTTGCAGGCGTAGGACTTGCCGGCCCCGCTCTTCGCGAAGACGACCTTGTTGGCGTTCTCCTGGTCGGGTCCGAAGGGGTCGAAGACGACGAGCGAGCCGCCCCCGACGCTCTCCCCGTAGAGCAGCCCGCGGCGCGCGGCGAGCGCGCTCGATGCGAAGGGGATCATCGTCGCCGCGCTCGAGGTGTCGAGGTTGCGGCGGCGCCCCAGGTGATCGCGCCCGGCCGGGAGGCACGACAGCAGCCCCGGCATCATCTCGTAGAGCGCTGGCCGCGCCGTGGCCATCATCCCCGAGAGCGTTCCCTGCACGCGCGCCGCGGCCCGGTCGAGCCCGGACGCCGAGCGGCCGTGCACCCGGACGTAGACGGCCGCGGAGAAAACCCGCTCGTCGCCGCGCTCCAGCGCGTCGCGCAGCCGCTCGGCGTCCTCGTAGGCGACCTCGCGCTCGGCGGAGGCGATGCGGCCTCCCCTGGCGTCGAGCAGGCGCGACGACTGGAGCTCCACCAGGCGCTGCGTCAGGCCGCGCACCGCGTCGCCCGAGTCCAGCGGCTCCAGGTGCAGGCTGAGGTCGAGCGGCTCGCCGCCGTCGATGAGCCGGCCGAGCCAGTTCGGGCTGACGTGGCGCGGGTAGTCGGTGAGCGCCAGCACGCGCGACAGCCGCCCGTCCACCGCGAGGTGGCTCCGCGTCTCCTCCATCGCCGAGGGCGACACGACGTCGGCGGCGGAGCGCTCGCCCTCGGCGAAGCGCCGCGCGCCGGCCGAGCCGCCTGTGCCGCGATCCCGCTTCCGGAGCATCGCCCCCGGGCTACGCACGGGAGGCCTCCTCCCGGCGCCCGGAGAAGGCGGAGGCCTGCGTGACGACGGGCCCCGCGTCCAGGACCTCGCGGCCGGCGCTGCCGCCGGAGGCGCCGCCGAGCGTGTCGCGCCAGAGCGCCGCCAGTTCGGTTGGTCCCAGCCGTCGCGCGTTCACCCCGAACGCGCCGAGGCTCTGCGCCACCTCGGCGGAGCGGAACGCGAGCGTCCGGCGCGCTCCCTGCAGATCGCTCTGCCGCCGCGTCGGGTGCGCGCCGGACCGCAACATCGAGCGCAGGCCCGGCCAGGCCGGCGCATTACGCCCGGGCGCTACGGCCACCTCCGCCGGCACGACCACGTAGAATCGGCGGTCGAGCAGCGTCCGCTCGCGCGCGACGCGCCGCACGAACGCCTCGTGGTCGCGCGCGAGGCTGCGCAGCATCCCGGTGCCCCGGCGGGCATCGCCGAGAGCGGCGAGGTAGCCCTCGACGTCGGCCGGGACCACCCGCACCAGCACCTGCAGCGGGTAGGCGAGCCCGTTCAGGAAGCGCCGGTAGCCGGCGAGGATCGCCTCCTGCTCCGGCTCCGACTTGAGCGCGAAGTGGACGCCCTGGGCCTCCAGCACCGCGCGGTACTCGCCGCCTCGCAAGCGCACGACGTCGCCCGCGATCTCCTCCACCGGCAGGAGCTCCTGCACGCTCGCCGGCCGCCGCCTCCCGTTACCGCGTGACCACATCCGCCGCTCCCTTCCGCGCCGCCCGCCGGTCTCCGTGTCCATCAGCGCCAGCGCCTCCTGCACGCCCGTCGCCTCCGCCTCCCGGCGCGCCGCGGCCGCGTTCGCGACGTGCGGGGCGGCCGGCGGTGGGCCCGCCGCCTCGGGGAGCGGGCGCAGCTCCTGCACCCCCGCCAGCACCGTCTGCGGTCACGACGCGGCGGCATGTCCGCCTCCCTCTCCTGCAGCCGGCGGGGGCGGCGGCGCCGCGAGCGGGCGCAGCACGACCTCGCGGGCGGCGCGCGGAAGCACCGGGCGCTCCCGCGGCCGCCAGGCGGCGGCGCGGGGCGCGGCCCGGTAGCGCAGCAGCACGAACGCCCACTCCTCGAGCGGGCGCCCCTGAGGCCGCCAGAAGACGAGCGGCAGCGTCGCCGCCAGCACGAGCGCGGCCGCGCCGAGGCGGAGGACGAGCGGCAGCGGCAAGTCGCCGGCCGCGGCGTACGCCAGCGCCAGGCCGCAGGCGGCCGAGAGCAGCTGGCGCATCGTCAGGCCCAGGACCGCCCGGTCGGCGACGCCGAGGTGGGTCGGGATCTCGTGGCGCCCCGTCACGCCATCGCCCCCTGCACGATGCCGGCGAGGACGCGCGCGAGCAGCACG
Source organism: Chloroflexota bacterium (assembly GCA_026713865.1). Taxonomy (GTDB): domain Bacteria; phylum Chloroflexota; class Dehalococcoidia; order UBA2979; family UBA2979; genus VYDC01. Next base: position 4,867 of record JAPONQ010000043.1, read on the forward strand.
ATCGCGAGCCCGCCGAGCGCGTTGAGGATCGCCGTCTTGCCCGCCTCCATCTGGCGGGGCGAGCCGGCCGCCGTCATGTAGAGGAATGCCCCCCACATCACGAAGAACGCCGAGACCGCCGCCGCCACGCCGGTGCCGATGGCGAGCAGGTTCCCGAACAGCGTGTTGATCTCTTCCACTTGCGGCTCCCTTCTCAGCCGGCGCCCCGGGCGCCGGCCGGCTCCTCCCCCAGCAGGACGATCTCCGTCACCAGCCAGCGCCCGCCCTCGCGGACGAGCCGCAGGCGGACCTGCTGCGCGACCGCTTCTGAGGCGTCGCGCCCGGTCGCCGGGTCCACCCAGCTCCGCTCCTGCAGGGAGCGGACCGTCGCTTCCGCGGCGGTGGCGGAGAGCGCCTCAACCGCGACCGAACGGACGGTCAGGGCGCTCCGCTGCCGTCCCGCGATTGCGGCCGGGTCGACCGAGGCTCCCGCGAGCGCGTCGCGGAGTGCGCCCGAGCTGAGCGCGGCGAGGCGCGCGGTGTAGCCGTCCGGATCGCGGTAGTCGAATCCCCCGTAGGCGGAGACGAACGCGGACGCGGCGGCCTCGACCGCGGCCGCATCGGCCGCCGCGCTCGCGGCGCCGTCGGCGCCGAGCCCGCCGAGGCGCGAGGCCCCGCTCCAGGCGGAGGCGACCGCCGCCGCGGCGAGCAGCGCGGCCAGCCCGAGCAGCGCGTAGCCCGGTCCGCGCCCGGCCGTCACGACGGCGCCCCGGTGGACGCGGCCGGCAGGAGCGGCGGGCTCCGCCTGGCGGCGGCGGCGCCGGCGAGCGCGGTCACCGCGACCGACCGGACGTCCGCGCGACCGCGGAGCTGCCCGGCGACGGCGGCCGGGTCGACCGCCGCTCCCGCGACCGCGTCGCGCAGTTCGCCTGCGCTGAGCACGGCGAGGCGCGCGGTGTAGCCGTCCGGATCGCGGTAGTCGAAGCCGCCGTAGGTGGAGACGAACGAGGACGCGGCGGCTTCCACGGCGGCCGCATCGGCCGCCGCGCGCACGGCTGCGTCCTCGCCGCTCCCGGCGAGGCGGGAGGCTCCGCTCCAGGCGGAGGCGACCGCCGCGGCGGCGAGCAGCGCGGCGAGCCCAAAGAGCGCGTAGCCCGGTCCGCGCCCGGCCGTCACGACGCCGCTCCGGCAGACGCGGTCGGCACGGACGGCGGTAGCGGTATGAATTCGACGGGGCCGGGGCCGGGGAGCGCCGCAGGCAGCGTCGCCGCCCTCGCCGCCACGGCGACCACGACCACGAGCACGGGGGCGAGGACGGGCGTCGGGGCCGCACCGGCGGCGCGGAGTACCTCGCTGGGGCGGTGACCGACCGGCGAGCGTGCCTGGAGAGCGGCCGTGTACATCCGCTACCTCCCCGCCGCGCTGCCGGCGGCGGCGGACCCGCGGCCGACCACGACCCCGGCAACGCGGCTGCCGGCGACGAGCGCGACGGCCGCTCCCGTGCCCGAGTGCTGCACCTGGCCGTGCAGGAGCGAGGGCACCCGGAGCGTCAGGGCGGCGATGGCGATGCCGAGCAGCAGGGTCAGGAGCGCGTCCGCGACGCTGCCGGGCGCCAGCTCGACCATCAGCGCCTGGCCGAGGCGCAGCACCACGAGCTGGACCGCCTGCTGGAAGACCGTTAGAGGGAAGAGGTGCGCCCACCAGCGCGTCCAGCCCTGCGTCTGGGGCAGCACCCAGCACAGCACCATCAGCGGCGAGAGCACGATCAAGACGTCCAGGAGCGCGAGCCGCATCAGCATCTGGAAGACCAGCAGCAGCGCCATCACCGCGTACGCAATCGCGACGACGACGAGCGCGATCCCCTCCTGCGCGACATTCGCCTGCTCGTAGCCGGGCAGGCCGACCTGGCCGATGGCCGCGGCGAAGGCGTTGTTCAGGTCGATGAGGACGCGCGCGAACTCGAGCGTGAGATTCACGGCGAGGGCGGCGAGGATGACGCGCGGCAGGAGCTCCATCGCCCCGTGGTAGGGGCTGCCGATGTGCCGGCGGACGACGACGTTGAAGCCGCCCCACATCACCACCAGCGCGAGACCGGCGTTGGCGACGGCGCGCGAGAAGTCCCAGAGGGAGCGCACGGTCGGGCTCTCGTAGGAGCCCTGAGCCGGCGTGCGCGTGACGAAGTTGAGCGAGGAGCCCCCGACGCCGAGCGCCCAGTCGATGAAGCCGCGCATCGCCCCCAAGAGCTCGCGCCCGAGGACATTGACGGCACCGTCGAGGAACGCGGACGCCCACTCGCGCGGGTCCAGCCCGCCCAGCAGGTCGGAGGGGCTCGGGAGCCCGGGAATGCCGATCGCGGGGGCGGTTGCGGGCTGTCCCGCCGGCGGGGCCGCCGCGGAGGCCGCAGGCGGTCTCGCCGGCAGCGCGGGTCCGCCGGACGTGGGCGTCGCCGCGGCGACCAGGGGAGCGCCGGCCCGGGCGAGGGCGGCGAGCGGACCCGGCGCCTGCTCCGCGCGC
>JAPONQ010000044.1 GCA_026713865.1 Chloroflexota bacterium
ATCAGGTCCCAAGGGTTGGGCTGTTCGCCCATTAAAGCGGTACGCGAGCTGGGTTCAGAACGTCGTGAGACAGTTCGGTCTCTATCCGCTGTGGGCGCAGGAGGCTTGAGGAGAGCTGCCCCTAGTACGAGAGGACCGGGGTGGACGGACCTCTGGTGTACCGGTTGTCCTGCCAAGGGCATCGCCGGGTAGCCAAGTCCGGAATGGATAAGCGCTGAAAGCATCTAAGCGCGAAGCCAACTCCAAGATGAGGCCTCCCACCGGGTTAACCGGGTAAGACCGCGGGAAGACTACCCGTTTGATAGGCTGCAGGTGTACGTGCGGCAACGCACTGAGCTAAGCAGTACTAATGGTCGAGGGCTTGACCCTTCGCCACGCACCGGCGCGATCCCATCCGGGATGCGCGCCCGGACTCTCTCGGATTCGTCGGCTTGAGCAGTATTCGCCGTCCACGCCCCGAGCGCCGCTTCCCGGCGGTGCTACACTGGGCGTGGTCGGGGCTCGTCGCCCGTCGGGCGGCAGTCCCATCGTCGCGGGATGGAGCAGCGGTAGCTCGTCGGGCTCATAACCCGAAGGTCGGGGGTTCGAATCCCTCTCCCGCTACCAGCACATATCGGGGGCGGGGCCATGAGCCCCGCCCCCGTTTTTTTGTGCGTGGCGGCACGGCCGGAGGAGCGCCGCTCCCGGGGCCGGGCTGCTCCCGGTTGCCGCTACCGCCGCCGCCGCGAGATACTGATGCTCCTGGTGGTTAGAGCGCGGCGGACCCACCCGTTCTCATCCCGAACACGGAAGTGAAACGTCGTAGCGCCGACGATACTCCCCGGGCGACCGGGCGCGGAAAATAGGCCACCGCCAGGACTACGCCATCCCACCGCTCCGCGCCGGCGCTTCGCTGCGGACCGCGCGCGAGCGCGTGCTATCATTGCCGACCGTGTGTGGACGGCCCAACGACCCCCGGGTCACGGTCTCCCGCAAGGATTCTCGACCCGGGAGGCCCGCCCTGTGACGAATGCCCTGACACCACCCCACGACGCCGCGTCCGGCGAGGAGCCGCCGGGCGGGGTCGATACGCCCACGCCGGAGCCGGCCGGCGCGGCGGGGGAGGACGCGGCTCCCGCGGCGCCCGACGCCGACGCCGCGATGCCCGACGAGATGGACATGGCGGCCCTGCTCGAGAGCGCCAGCATCGGCCAGCCGCGCCAGCTCAAGAGGGGCGACGTGATCGAGGGCGTCGTCATGAGCGTGGAGCGCGACGGCCTGCTCGTCGACATCGGCTTCAAGTCCGAGGGCATCGTCCCCACCGGGGAGATGCACTCGCTCGGCTCCGATCCGCTCTCGAAGGTCGCGGTGGGGGACAAGGTGCACGTCTTCGTCGTGCAGCCGGAGACCTCCGACGGGCAGGTCGCCCTCTCCGTCGATCGGGCGCGCGGCGAGCAGGGGTGGATGGTCCTGCAGGATCGCTTCGAGAGCGGGGAGATCTTCGATGCCGAGATCACCGGCTACAACAAGGGTGGCCTGCTCGCCAACGTCGAGGGCGTGAACGCCTTCATCCCGATGTCGCAGGTCGTCGGCGCGAAGCCGGGCAGCGACGGCGCCAACCCGCTCTCGGCGCAGGTCGGGCGCTCGATGCGGCTCAAGGTCATCGAGATCAACCGGCGCCGCAACCGCGTGATCCTCTCGGAGCGCGCGGCGATGCAGGAGTGGCGCGCCGAGCAGAAGGACCGGCTCCTCGAGGAGCTGACCGAGGGCGAGATCCGGACGGGCAGCATCACCTCCATCCGCAACTTCGGCGTCTTCGTCGACCTCGGGGGCGCCGACGGGCTCGTCCACCTCTCCGAGCTGTCGTGGGACCGCAATGCCTCCCCCGAGGATCTCTTCAAGGTCAGCGACCCGGTCTCCGTGTACGTGATGAAGGTGGACCGGGAGGCGAAGAAGATCGCGCTCTCCATCCGCCGCGCCTCCCCGGAGCAGTGGGAGCAGCTCATCACGCGCTACGCGGTGGGCGACGTCGTTCCCGGCGTCGTCACGAAGATCGTCCCCTTCGGCGCCTTCACCCGCCTGCCCGGTCCCGTGGAGGGCCTGGTCCATGTCTCCGAGGTCGTCGACCGGCGGATCGCCCGCCCGGACGAGGTCCTCGCCGAGGGCGACGTGATCCCGGTGAAGATCGTGCGCATCGAGCACGACCGGCACCGCCTCGGCCTCTCGCTGCGAGAGGCCCGCCGCGACGCCGAGCTCAGGGGATGGGTCTTCGATGAGGAGGGCCGCGTCGTCGGCATCGGCGCCGACGGCTCCGAGGAGTTCGACCAGGAATCGCAGGCGGCGGCCGAGCGGCTCGCTCCGCTGCGCCAGGGGCTCCAGGAGCGCAAGGCGCTTAGGGAGCAGCAGGCCGCCGCGAGCGCGGCGACGGACGACCGCCCCGCTCCGGCCCCCGACGAGGGCCCGGTCCTGACGGCGATGCAGGCCGCGATGCGGGCCGCGCAGGAGCAGCTCGAGGCCGAGCGCGAGGCGCCGTAGGCCGTCCGTCCGCCCCCCTTAGCGAGCCTCCCCGACCCCGGGGCGCGGGGCTTCCGCTGCGACCGCTTCCGCCCCCGCGCCGCCGGCGGGCGCCCGCACGCGGCTCCCGGCCGCGCCTCGATCGTGCCGGATGGGCCGTGGTAGCCTGAGTTCAGAGACGAGACGGAGTCCACCCGTGCCCGATCGCTTCGACAAGTTCACCGAGCGTGCGCGGCGCGTCCTGACGCTGGCCCAGGAAGAGGCCCAGCGCTTCAACCACAACTACATCGGCACCGAGCACCTGCTGCTGGGCCTCGTCCGCGAGGGCGACGGCGTCGCCGCCAAGGTGCTCTCCAATCTGGGCGTCGACCTCAACAAGGTGCGCTCGGCGGTCGAGTTCATCATCGGCCGGGGCGATCGCAGCGGGACCGGCGAGATCGGGCTCACGCCGCGCGCGAAGAAGGTGATAGAGCTCGCCGTCGACGAGGCGCGCCGCCTCAACCACTCCTACATCGGCACCGAGCACCTGCTGCTGGGACTGGTTCGCGAGGGCGAGGGGGTCGCCGCGGGCGTGCTCGAGAGCCTCGGCGTGAACCTGGAGAGGGTGCGCGGCGAGACCACGCGCATCCTCGCGCAGTCGCAGCCGCAGCAGTCCCGCGCGGCGGTCGGCAGCCGGCAGGCGAGGACGCCGACCCTGGATCAGCTCGGCGTCGACCTCACGGCGGCGGCGCGGTCGGCGCAGCTCGACCCGGTCGTCGGACGGCAGACGGAGATCGAGCGCGTCATCCAGATCCTCTCGCGGCGCACCAAGAACAACCCGGTGCTGATCGGCGAGCCGGGCGTCGGCAAGACCTCGGTGGCGGAGGGGCTCGCCCACCGCATCGTCGCCGGCGACGTGCCGGAGACGCTCCTGAACAGGCGCATGCTGACGCTCGACATCGGGCTCCTGGTCGCGGGAACGAAGTACCGCGGCGAGTTCGAGGAGCGGCTGAAGAAGGTGATCGAGGAGATCAAGAGCGCGCAGAACTGCATCGTCTTCATCGACGAGCTGCACATGCTGGTGGGCGCGGGCGCGGCCGAGGGCGCCGTCGACGCCGCCAACATCCTGAAGCCGGCGCTGGCGCGTGGAGAGATCCAGGCGATCGGTGCGACCACGCTCGACGAGTACCGCAAGCACATCGAGCGCGACGCGGCGCTCGAGCGGCGCTTCCAGCCCGTGCGCGTGGATGAGCCCACGACCGAGGAGACGGTCGAGATCCTGCGGGGCGTGCGCGGCGCCTACGAGGAGCACCACAAGCTCTCGATCTCCGACGACGCGCTGCAGGCCGCGGCCGACCTCTCCTCGCGCTACGTCTCCGACCGCTTCCTCCCCGACAAGGCGATCGACCTGATGGACGAGGCGTCGGCGCGGGTGCGCATCCGCCGGTACTCGACGCCGCCCTCCGTCCGCGAGGCGACGAAGGGGCTGGAGGCGATCCGGCGCGAGAAGGACCAGTCGATCTCGAACCAGCAGTACGAGTACGCCGCCGAGCTCCGCGAGCGCGAGGTGCGGCTGCAGGCGAAGCTGGAGGAGCTCGAGCGCGAGTTCCAGGATGAGCGCGAGCAGGAGGAGGCGGTCGTCAGCGAGGAGGACATCCGCGACGTCGTCTCGATGTGGACGGGGATCCCGCTCTCCCGGCTCGCCTCGGAGGAGTCCGCCCGGCTGCTCGAGATGGACCAGTACCTGCGCGAGCGGGTGGTCGGCCAGGACGAGGCCGTGACCGCCGTCGCCCGGGCGGTGCGCCGCGCGCGGGCGGGCCTCAAGGATCCCAAGCGCCCGATCGGCGTCTTCCTCTTCCTCGGACCGACGGGTGTGGGCAAGACCTATCTGGCAGAGACGCTCGGCGAGTTCATGTTCGGCTCGCGCGACAACATCGTGCGCCTCGACATGTCCGAGTTCATGGAGAAGCACAACGTCTCGCGGCTCGTCGGCTCGCCCCCCGGCTACGTCGGCTACGACGACGGGGGCCAGCTCACCGACCTCGTGAGGCGCCGCTCCTACTGCCTGATACTGCTCGACGAGGTCGAGAAGGCGCACCCCGACGTCTTCAACATGCTGCTGCAGATCTTCGACGACGGGCACCTCTCCGATGCGAAGGGCCGCAAGGTCGACTTCCGCAACACCATCCTGATCATGACCTCGAACGTCGGGTCGGACCTGATCCGCAAGAACGCCCGGGTCGGCTTCGAGACGGCGCAGGACGAGGTGAAGACGGCCGAGGGGCAGTACGACCGGATGAAGGACCGCGTGATGGAGGAGGTCAAGCGCGTCTTCCGTCCGGAGTTCCTAAACCGCATCGACCAGAGCGTGGTCTTCCACCCGCTGCTCAAGGATCACATCCGCGAGATCGTCGACCTCGAGCTCGCCGACCTTCGCGCCAACCTGCGTGAGAAGGCGATGGAGCTGGTCGCGACGGAGCCGCTGCTCGATCACCTCGGCGAGAAGGGCTTCGATCCCGTCTTCGGCGCGAGGCCGCTGCGGCGGGTGATCCAGGATCAGCTGGAGGATCGCCTCTCCGACGCCCTCATCGACGGCAGCTACGAGGCGGGCGACACGATCCGCGCCGACTACCAGGACGGCGAGGTGCTCTTCGAGCGGATGCCGCGCGAGGAGATCGCCGAGGAGGCGCCGGAGGCGCCGCCCGAGGAGCCGGAAGCCGTCCTCGCGCCGTAAGCACCGGTCGCGGCCCCCGCCGCACACCGGCGACCATCCGCCGCTCGCCCGCGCCGCCTCGCTAGCGCCGCCAGCGCTCGGCGGTCCACCGCTGGCGGGAGCTCGGCGGCTCGCGCGCCGCCACGCTCGCGATCAGCCCGGCGGCGAGCGCCATCGTCAGCAGCGACGACCCCCCCTGGGAGACGAAGGGGAGGGGGAGCCCGGTCGCCGGCAGCAGCTGGAGGTTCACGGCGACGTGGACCGCCGCCTGCGTGAAGATGACGGCCGTGAGGCCCGTCGCGAGCACGCGTCCGAGCCGGTCGGGCGCGCGCGCGGCCGCCGCGAGCCCCCGGTAGGCGATCATCACCAGCAGGGCGAGCACGGCCGCCGCGCCGATCATCCCGAGCTGCTCGGCGATCAGCGCGAAGACGAAGTCCGACGAGCGCGCCGGCACGAAGGCGAGCGCCGACTCGGTGGAGGGCACCAGGCCGCGTCCCGTGATCCCCCCGGAGGCGAGCGCCAGCTCCACCTGGCTGAGCGTGAAGCCGCTCCCCAGCGGGTCGCGATCGGGATCGACGAAGGTCGCGATACGCTCGCGCTGATAGTCGGGGACGGCCAGCGCGAAGACGACCGGCGCGACGGCGAGGGTGCTGACGGCGATCCCGGCGAGCGAGCGCCAGGCCGCGCCCCAGGTGACCACCACGACCCCCCAGACGGCGAGCAGCACCAGCGCCGTCCCCGCGTCCGGCTGCAGCGCGACGAGCACGAAGGGGGGCACGGTGAGCGCCAGCGAGAGCAGCAGCGCGCGGGCCGACGAGGCCCGTGCGGCCGCGAGGGCGGCGAGGGCGGCGACGAGCGCGACCTTCATGAACTCCGAGGGCTGCACCGTCGCGCCCCCGATCCCGATCCAGCGCTGCGATCCGAACTCGGTCACGCCGAGGGCGAGCACGGTGGCGAGCGCGCCCATCGCGAGCACGTAGCCGAAGCCCGGCAGGGGCGGCGCGCAGAGCTGCCGGTAATCGAGGCGCGCCAGCGCGAGGAAGGCCGCGAGGGCCGCGGTCGCCAGGATCGCCTGGCGCGCGCCGCCGTCGCTGCTGACGGCCGCCATCAGGACGCCGAGGGCGAGCAGCCCCGCGATCGCGCCCAGCAGCCAGGGGTCCAGGCGCCAGCCGAGCCAGGAGATCACGGAGTGTCCGCCGGGGACGACCGCACGCGCCGCTCGGAGGCGGCGTAGGCCTCCAGGATCTCCCGGGCCACCGGCGCCGCGTGGCGCGAGCCGATGCCGTGCTCCAGGTAGACGGCGATCGCGATCTCGGGGCGCTCGTACGGCGCCCACCCGAGATACCAGGCGTGGGTGTCGTGGCTGCCGTCGGCGCGGGCGATGCCGAACTCGGCCGTCCCGGTCTTGCCGGCGATCGTCATCCCCTCCGGCTCCCCGTCGACCGCGGTCCCGCCCGGGTCGGCGGCGATGCGCAGCGCCTCCGCCACCACCTCGATGTCGCCCGATCCGGCGGGGACCCGCGAGGCGACGACGGGAGGGAGCGGGAGCACGCCGGCGTCGCTGCGCGTGGCCCCGACGATCCGCGGCACCAGCACGTCGCCGCCGTTGGCGAACGCGGCCGCGGCGACCGCCATCTGCAGCGGGGTGACCGCCAGGTAGCCCTGGCCGATGCCGAGCGTGTAGGTGTCCCCGAGGAACCAGGGCTCTCCGACCGCCTCGCGTTTCCACGCCGGATCCGGGACGAGCCCGGCGGCCTCGCCCGGCAGATCGATGCCCGTCGGGCTCCCGAGGCCGAAGGCGCGGGCGTAGCTCGCCACGCGCTCCACGCCCAGGCCGTCGAAGAGCTGCCGGCCCTCCTCCGCGTAGCCGCCGGCGAGGTAGTAGTAGTAGACGTCGGAGGAGCGGGAGAGCCCCCTGGTGAAGTCGAGCGAGCCGTGGATCGTCCAGTCGCCGAAGACGTAGCTGACCTCGGGGTTGAACTGGTCGGCCACCGTGATCGAGCCGGTGCTCACGATCCGCGTCTCGGGCGTCGCGACGCCCTCCGCGAGCGCGCCGAGCCCGACGATCGGCTTGAAGATCGAGCCGGGGGCGTTCACCTCCGCGAACGAGCGGTCGACGAGCGGTCGCCGCTCGTCGGCGAGCAGCGCCGCGAAGGCGTCGCCGTCGATACCCCCGCCGGAGAAGATGCCGGCGTCGACGGTGGGGACCGAGACGAGGGCCAGCAGGTCGCCGCTGTTCACGTCGAGCACGACGGCCGCGCCGATGGGCTGCGGCGGTGGACGGGTGGGAGGATCGCCCGGCTGCGCCTCCGGCAGGGCCTGGCCGACCGCGCGCGCGAGCGCGTCGATCGTCGCCCGCTGCAGATCGGGATCGATCGTCAGCACGAGATCGACGCCGGGCGTCGGGCGCTGCTCCGCGAGGACCTCCAGCACGCGACCGGCCGGCGTGGCGGAGACCAGCCGCCGGCCGAGCCGGCCGCGCAGCGTCTCCTCGTGCTCGAGCTCGACCCCGGAGAGCCCGACGCGGGCGTCGAGGGCGTACCCGTCCTCGAGGTAGGCGTCGACCTCCTCCTGCGGCACGGGCCCCACGTGGCCGAGAACGCGCCCGTAGAGCTCGCCGCCCGCGTAGACGCGCACCGGTCGCATCTCGACGGCGACGCCGGGGACGCCGGCGAGGGCGGCGCGCAGCCGGATCGCCTCCATCTCGTCGATACCGCCGCGGATCCGGAGCGGGGCGAAGGCATCGGGCGCCTCGCGCCCGCGGGCGAGCAGCGCCTCGAGCTCGGCGTAGGAGACGCCGAGCTCGCGCTCGACCGCCCGCAGCACACCGGTCTCGACGGAGCGGACGGGCGGGATGTCGCCCGGGATGAGCACCAGCGCGAGCTCGGGGACGTTGCGCGCCAGCGTGTTGCCGTCGCGGTCGAGGATCTGCCCGCGGGGGGCCACGACCTGCTCGATGCGGAGCACGCGGCCGTCGGGCTGCGGTCCGAGCGGCTCGGTCTCGACCAGCTGCATGCGCGCGAGCTGGAAGAAGAGCACCGTGATCACGGCCAGACCTGCCGCCGCGAGCAGCAGCAGCCTTCCGATCGGGGGGAGCTCGGCGTGCTCGCTCACGGCGCTAGAAGAAGAGCCCGCGCCGCTCGCGCCGCAGCGGCCTGAGCAGCGGTGCGAGCACGGCGGCGAGCCCCGCGCTCCAGGCGGCGGTGCCGGCGATGCTCCCGAGGAGCTCCGGGAAGAGGCCGACGTCGCCCGAGGCGATCGTGAGCAGCGCCACGTAGGCGGCGGCGCCGACCGCGGCGGCGCCCGCGCCGAGGAGCGCGGCGGCCGGGAACGAGGGACCGCGCGCGCGGGCGGCGTCGAGCCCCGGCCGGCCGCCGGGCACGCGGTCGAGGCCGGCACGCGCGGTGAAGGCGGCGACGATGGTCGGGAGCAGGGCGAGCAGGAACCAGCCGACGCGCTCGCTGGAGACGGTGCCGAGAGCGGCGGCGGAGACGATGGCGGCGGGCACGGTCTCGATGGGGTCGCGCGCCGATCCCCAGGCCGCCAGCAGCACGACCGGAAGCAGCGGTGCCGCGGCAGCGAGCGGGCCGGCCGGGAAGAGTGCCGCGACGAGCGAGAGCTGAAGGAGCACGCCGGCGACGGCCGCCGCCGCCACCACCGCGGCCGCCGTGAGGCTCGCCGCGCGGGTCCCCCCGGCACCACTCTCCAGGGCGCTGCTCATCGCGACGCCTCGCCGGCCAGCGCCGAGGGGAGCGCGTCGGTCAGGACCAGGAGCTGCTCCAGCCGGTTGTAGTCGACGAGCGGCTCGACCTCGATCGTCGCGAAGAGATCGTGCGGCTCCGTGTGGATGGCGGCGATGCGGCCCGCCAGCAGCCCGGCCGGGAGGCGCCCCCCGAGCGCCGAGGTGATCACGGCGTCGCCGACTGAGACGGGCGCTCCCGGGGCGACGAACTCGAGGCGGAGCCCCTGCGCCGTGCCCGCGAGCGCCGCCGGCGTGCGGGAGCCCTGGACGACGCTGGTCACAGCCGAGCGGACGTCGATCAGCAGGCGCACGCGGGCGCTCCGCTCGTCGGCGTCGGCGATGATGCCGATCAGCGTGGCAGCCGGCCCCAGCACGGGCTGGCCGACGTAGACCCCGTGCGCGCGCCCGCGGTCGATGAGGAGCTCGGCCCTCGTCGGGGACGGGTCCCGCGCCAGCACGGAGGCGCTCACGACGCGGGGCGTCCGGCCCGGGGCGTCGGCGCTCTCCGGGAGCAGCCCCGCCGCCTCGACTGCCGTCAGCAGCTCCTCGACCTGGATCGAGGCGGCGCGCTCCTCGCGCAGCGCGGCGACCTCGGAGGAGAGCCGCGCCAGCTCGCCCTTGAGCCGGGCGTTCTCGTCGGCGAGGGCGCGCAGCTCGCCGGCGGAGAGAACGAATTCCGAGACCGGTCTCACGGCGGCGTCGACCGCGCCGGCGACGCCGCCGAGCAGCGAGCCGGCCCTCGCCTCGAGCCTCCCGGCGGCGGCGAGCGTCGACGCGGCGAGCAGCAGCAGGGCGAGCAGGAGCGTCGCCGTGATCCAGGCCGCGCCCCGAGTGCCCGCCACGTGCCTGTCTCCCCGGCCCTCCGATCGCCACCCGCCGCGGGGAGCGATCCGCGGCCGCGGCGGAAGCGCTTCGCCGGGCTACCGAAGCGGGCGCCTGGTGGCGAGCGTCGCCTGCACCTTCTCCAGCGTCGCCGCCTCGGACAGCGTCTCGGCGCTCCCCCGCACGACGGCGCGCAGCGGGTCGTCGGCCACGTAGACGGGGAATCGCGTCTCCGCGGCGATGCGGCGGTCGAGGCCCTTGAGCATCGATCCGCCGCCGGCGACGGCGATCCCGTGCATCATCAGGTCGGCCACCAGCTCGGGGGGCGTGACCTCAATGGTGGCGCGCACCGTATTGACCAGCTCGTTGGTCACCGGCGAGAGCGCGTCGCGGAGCTCGACCGTCGAGATCTCGACGGCCTTGGGAAGCCCCGTCGCCAGGTCCCGCCCGCGAAGCTCGACGGTGCTCTCGTCCTCGAGCGGGAAGGCGGATCCGGCCTCGATCTTGGCGGTCTCCGCGCTGCGCTCTCCGACCAGCATGTTGTGCACCTGCCGGGCGTAGGAGGTGATCGCCTGGTCCATGGCGTCGCCGGCCGCGCGCACCGAGCGCGAGACGATGATCCCGCCGAGCGCGATCACCGCGACCTCCGTGGTTCCGCCCCCGACGTCCACGATCATCGAGCCGGTCGGGCTCATCACCGGCAGCCCGGAGCCGATCGCCGCCGCCATCGGCTCCTCGATCAGGTAGGCGGATCGTGCCCCGGCGGCTATCGCGGCGTCGTGCACGGCTCGCTTCTCGACCTCGGTGGCTCCGGAGGGAATGCCGATCACCACGCGCGGCTTCGGAATGCCCATGCCGAGGCGCTCGTTCACCGAGCGGATGAAGTACTGGAGCATGCGCTCGGTGACGGCGAAGTCCGAGATCACGCCGTCGCGGAGCGGGCGCACCGCCACGATCGTGGCCGGCGTGCGACCCACCATCCTCTTCGCCTCGTCGCCGATCGCGAGGATGCGCTTTGTGCGGCGATCGATGGCGACCACCGAGGGCTCGTCGATCACGATGCCGCGCCCGCGCACGCTCACCAGCGTGTTCGCGGTACCGAGGTCGATACCGATATCGCGGGAGAACATCCCGAGGAAGCTGGAGAGCAGGTTTATCACAAGTGGCACCGATGGCTCAGGGGGGCTGCGTTGCCCCCGGCAGAGCGAGTATAGGGGTGCAGCGCCCGGCCCCGCAAAAGAGGGGCCGGCGGGTGACCGGGCGCTGCGGGGCGCCCGCTAGGACGGGGACCGGACCTCCCGCCATCCGCGCCCGGCGAGCAGTTCCCGGAACGAAGATTCGTCGCGGATCGGCGTGCCGAGTTCCTCGGCGCGGACGCGCTTCGAGCCACCCCCCGCGCCGGCGACGAGCAGCGTCGTCTGCTTCGTCACGGCGGAGCCGACCCGCCCGCCCAGCTCCCTGACCAGCGCCTCCACCTCGTTGCGCGACCAGCGCTCGAGCGCCCCCGTCACCACGATCGTCTCGCCCTCCAGCGGGCCCCCGCGCGCCGAGACGTCGTCGTTCATGCGCACGCCGGCCGCGCGGAGCCGCTCGAGGAGGGCGCGGTTGCCCGCGTCGCCGAGGTAGTCGACCACCGAGCGCGAGACGGTGGGACCGATGCCCTCGATCTGCTCCAGCTCCTCGCTCGCCGCCCCCGCGAGCGCCTCCATCTCCCCGAAATGCACGGCGAGCGCCGTCGCCGTCTCCTCGCCGACGTGCCGGATGCCGAGCGCCACCAGGAGGCGCCTGAGCGGCCGCGCCTTGCTCGCCTCGATCTGCCCGAGCAGGTTGTCGAGGCGGCGCTCGCCCATGCGCTCCAGCGCGAGCAGCAGCTCGCGGCGCGTCGCGAGGCCGTAGATGTCGGAGAGGCTCCGGATCAGCCCCTCCCCCACGAGCTGACGCGAGAGCTTCTCGCCCAGGCCCTCGATCTCCATCCCGCCCCGCGAGGCGTAGTGCTCGACCAGCCTCTCGAACTGGGCCGGGCAGTCGCGGTTGACGCAGTAGAGCCCGGCGTCGCCCTCGTCGCGCGCCGCGGCGTGTCCGCAGGCGGGGCAGCGGCTCGGCATCTCGAAGTGACGCAGATTCTCTGTGCCGCGGCGGCGCGAGAGGACGGGTCCCACGACCTGCGGGATCACGTCGCCGGCGCGCTGCACGATGACGTCGTCGCCGACGCGGATGTCGAGCTCGGTGATGTGCGACTCGTTGTGGAGCGTCGCCTTGCTGACGGTCGCCCCGCCGACCACGACCGGTTCCAGCACGGCGTACGGCGTGAGCACGCCCGTGCGCCCGACGGAGACCTCGATGTCGCGCAGCGCCGTCACGGCCTGCTCGGCCGGGAACTTGTAGGCCACCGCCCAGCGCGGCTCGCGGCCGACCGCGCCCAGCTGCCGCTGCAGCGCGATCTCGTCCACCTTGACCACGATGCCGTCGATCTCGTAGGGGAGCTCTCCCCTCCGCTCCTCCCAGCCCGTGCAGAACGCCGTGACCTCATCGAGGGACTCGAAGCGCCGCGCGTGGGGGTTCGTCGGGAAGCCCGCCTGCTGGAGCCAGGAGAGCGCCTGCGACTGGGAGGCGGGGGCTCCCTCCCCGGCGGCGCGGCCGAGCTGATAGGCGAAGAAGCGGAGGTCGCGCGAGGCGGTGACGGCGGGGTCGAGCTGTCGGAGCGAGCCCGCCGTGGTGTTGCGCGGGTTCATGTAGAGCTGCAGCCCGGCGCGCGCGCGCTCCTGGTTGAGCCGCTCGAACTCCTCGCGGGTGAGGTAGACCTCGCCGCGAACCTCGAAGGAGGACGGTGTGTCGGCGACGTCCGTCTCGTCCCGCCGCACGGCAGCCGGGATCTCGCGCAGCGTGCGCAGGTTCGCCGTCACGTCCTCCCCCCGCAGCCCGTCGCCGCGGGTGGCTCCGCGGGCGAAGCGCCCCTGCTCGTAGAGGAGGGAGATCGCCAGACCGTCGATCTTCGGCTCGCAGATCATCGCGACGCCGGGGGCGTCCAGCTCGCGCAGCACGCGCTCATGCCACGCCCCGAGCTCCCGGGCATCGAAGGCGTTCCCGAGCGAGAGCATCGGCGTCCGGTGCTCCGCGACGCCGAATGGCTGCTGCGGCTGGCCGGGGACGCGCTGCGTCGGCGAGTCGGGCGTTGAGAGCTCGGGGTGCCGCTCCTCGAGCGCCCGGAGCTCGCGCAGGAGGGCGTCGTACTCGCCGTCGCCGATCTCCGGCTCGCCGAGCTCGTAGTAGCGGTGGTCGTGGTAGCGGATCTGGCCGCGCAGCGCCTCCGCGCGCTCGCGCGCCGCCTCGAATCGCTGCCGCGTCGCGTGGGAGGGGGCACCCGGCTCTGGCATCGGGGCCGAGTATAGACCTGCCCCGCGCCCGCGCGGCGCCTCCCGGCCCGGGCGCTACAATGGGGGCGCGAGCGCCCTCTCCCGGCTCGCGCGCTGCCGAGGAGACGCCGCGTTGTTGTCGCCCCGCATCGACCCGCGCGGTCCCGACCTGACCTCCGAGGTCGTCGTGGTCGACTACGACGCGGGAAACCTGAGGAGCGTGCGTCGCGCGCTCGAGCACGCCGGGGCGCGCGCGATCGTGAGCGACGACCCCGGCGTCGTCGCCGGGGCCCGCGCGCTCGTTCTTCCCGGCGTCGGCGCGGCGGCGGACACGATGGCGAAGCTCCGCCAGCGCGGTCTCGTCGAACCGCTGCTGGAGGTGATCGCCTCGGGCCGCCCCTTCCTGGGCGTCTGCATGGGGATGCAGGCGCTCTTCGAACTCTCGGAGGAGGGAGGGGAGCATCCGTGCCTCGGAGTGCTCCCGGGCCGTGTCGTGCGCTTCGAGACCGGCGCGCCGGTGCCCCACATGGGCTGGAACACGCTCGACGTGGTCTCGGCGCATCCGTTGCTGGCGGGGATCCCGAGCGGCGCGCACGTCTACTTCGTGCACTCCTACTATCCCGTGCCCGGCGATCCGGCGATCGTCGTCGCGGAGACCGAGTACGGTGAGCGCTTCGCCTCGGTCGTCGCGCGCGGCAACGTGCTGGCGACGCAGTTCCATCCCGAGAAGTCCGGACGGACGGGGCTTCGCATCTATGAGAACTTCGTGACGCTGGCGCGCTCGGCGACCGGGACGGCCGCCGGGGGCGCAGCCCGGTAGAGGGACGGACATGGACGTCATACCGGCCATCGACATCCGGGACGGCAAGTGTGTGCGCCTCTACCAGGGCGACTACGCGCAGGAGACCGTCTTCTCCGACGACCCGGTGAGCATGGCGGTGCGCTGGGCCTCGCTGGGCGCGCGCTGGATCCACGTCGTCGACCTCGACGGCGCGCGAGGCGGGCGCCAGGCCAACGCGCCGATCGTGGCGCGCATCGTGAACGGCGTCCCGGCCGCCGTGCAGACCGGCGGCGGCATCCGCGACCTGGAGACGGTGCGGACGACGCTCGCCGCCGGGGTCAACCGCGTGGTGCTCGGCACCGCGGCGGTGAAGACGCCCTCCCTGGTCCGCGAGGCGATGGCGCTCGCCTCGTCCCAGCTCGTGGTCTCCGTCGATGCGCGCGACGGCATCGTCCAGCTCGAGGGCTGGACCGAGTCGTCGGACCGCGACGCGCTCTCGCTGATCCGGCAGCTCGCCGACCTCGGCGTGCAGCGCGTCGTCTACACCGACATCCAGCGCGACGGCACGACGCAGGGACCGAACTTCGAGATGTACGAGCAGATTGCCTCCGAGAGCTCGGTCTCGGTGATCGCGGCCGGCGGCGTCAGCTCGCTGGAGGACGTGCGCCGGCTCGCCGACTGCGGGGTGGAGGCGGCGATCATCGGTCGCGTGCTCTACACGGGACAGGTGCACCTCGCCGACGCGATGTCGGCCGCCCGCGCGGCCGGGTAGGGCGGCTCGGCGATGCTGACCAAGCGCATCATCCCCTGCTTCGACGTCGACCGCGGGCGCGTGGTCAAGGGCGTCTCCTTCGTCGACCTCCGCGACGCCGGCGACCCGGTGGGGCTCGCGCGCGCCTACGACCGGGACGGCGCCGACGAACTCGTCTTCCTCGACATAACAGCATCGCATGAGGAACGCGAGAGCACCTACCAGATGATCGCGGAGACCGCCGATCAGGTCTTCATCCCGCTGACCGTCGGCGGCGGCGTGCGGGCCCCCGGCGACATGCGGCGCATGCTCGAGCACGGCGCCGACAAGGTCGGCGTGAACACGGCGGCGGTGGAGCGCCCGGCCCTGATCGAGGAGGGCGCGCGGCGCTTCGGATCGCAGTGCATCGTCGTCTCCATCGATGCGAAGCGGACGTCGGCTCGCGGCGAACCCCCGCGCTGGCGGGTCTACACGCACGGCGGGCGCCGCGAGACGGAGCGCGACGCGATCGAGTGGGCCCGCGAGGCCACGGAACGCGGTTCCGGGGAGCTCCTGGTCACCTCGATGGACAGCGACGGGCACCAGACCGGCTACGACCTCGAGCTGCTCAGGGAGGTCGCCGGAGTCGTCGGGGTCCCGGTGATCGCCTCGGGAGGGGCCGGCGAGCCCGAGCACCTCTACCGCGCGCTGACCGAGGGAGGGGCCGATGCGGTGCTCGCGGCATCGATCTTCCATTTCGGGCGCTACGACGTCGCCACGCTGAAGCGCTACCTCGCCGCTCGCGGCGTGGCGGTGCGCCCGATCGTCGACGCAGCGGCTGCGGCGGAGAGGGAGGTGCCCGGTGCCTGACCCCGATGAGCTGCGCTACGACGCGCAGGGGCTGATCGCGGCGATCCTGCAGGACGCGGCCTCCGGCGAGGTGCTGATGCTCGGCTACATGAACCGCGAGACCGTGCGCCGCACGCTCGAGATCGGGCAGGCCGTCTTCTGGTCGCGCAGCCGCCAGGAGGTCTGGCACAAGGGCGCGACCTCCGGCGACTACGTGCGGGTGGTCTCCGTCGCCACGGACTGCGACGCCGACGCGCTGGTGCTCCAGGTGGAGCCCCTGGGCGGCGCCGTCTGTCACACCGGGGCCCGCTCCTGCTTCATCGATCTGGCCCGGGACGGCCTTCCGCGTCCGGTGGCACTCGGGGGCCCGGGAGGGGCCTCAGGCCCGGACTGACCGCACGACCGGGCCCGGCGGGCCCGGAACCTTTCGACCTAGGATCCCGCGCCGCGCCGCGCGCTCAGCTCCTCGTCGCGCGCTCGCTCGAGCGCGGCCACCGCGACCTGGATCTGCTCGTCGTCCGGCTCGCGGGTCGTCAGGCGCTGCAGCGCGAGATTGCCCCAGAACGCCCACCGCACGAGCGGCGCCTGCGGGTGCGCCCCGGCGAAGCGGATCGCCTCGTACGCGACGGCGGCGACGAGGGGGATCAGCACCACACGGGAGGCGAGCCACCAGGGCAGCGGCGGCGCGCCGAAGGGGAGGAAGACGAGACCCGCGATGATCGCGACGGCGAGCAGGAACGAGGTCCCGCAGCGGGGATGCTCGCGGGACTCGCGCCGGATCGACGGCACGGTGAGCTCCCGCCCGCGCTCGAGCGTCGCGATCGCCATGTGCTCGGCGCCGTGGTACTCGAAGAGCCGGCGCACCTCCTCCGAGCGGCCGAGCACCCAGACATACGCCACGACGATCACCACTCGCAGCAGCCCCTCGGCCGCGACGGCGAGCCACGGCGCCGGGAGCCGCGTCGCGAGCCACGCCGTCATCGCGACCGGGAGCAGGAACACGATCGCCGTCGCGACGAGCAGCGAGGCGAGCGCGCTCAGCCAGGCGCGCGCCCCGACCCGGTCGAGCTCGCCGGAGCCGTCGACCCGCCCCTCGGCGACGGCGCTCGACCAGGAGAGAGCGCGGATGCCGAGCGCGATCATCTCCCACAGCGCCAGCACGCCGCGCAGCACCGGGATCCGCCGCTGGGGCCCCGTGAGGAGGCCGCCCAGCCGCCGCGCGGAGACGATGATCTCCCCGTCCGGGCGTCGCGCGGCGGCCGCGAGGGCGCGGGGGGAGCGGATCATCACGCCCTCGATCAGCGCCTGACCGCCGTAGGAGACGGGCGTGTCCGGGGCGTCGCGCCCCTGCTCCCCGGTCATGCGTGGAGAGATTTCGTCCGGCCGCGCACCCGCGCCGGCTGCGAGGGCTAGCCCTCGCTCGCGGCCGCGCCGTCGCCGGCGTCCGCGGCGGGCTCGGCCGCTGGCTCGGCGCGCGCGTAGCGGCGCCGGAAGCGCTCCACGCGGCCCGCGGTGTCGACGATGCGCTGCTCGCCGGTGAAGTAGGGGTGGCAGGCGGAGCAGACGTCGACGTGGATGCTGGCCTTCGTCGACCGCGTTCCCCAGCTGTTCCCGCAGGCGCAGGTGATCGTCGTCTCGACGTACTCGGGGTGTATCGCCGCCTTCATGGCGCTCCTGTCCCTGGGGGCGGCTGACGCCCCGTCCCGGCCCCTACGCGGAGGCGGGGCGAATCGACACCTGCTTGCGCCGGCCCTTCGCGTACGGCGAGAACTTGACGGTGCCGTCGACGCGCGCCCACAGCGTGTGGTCCCGGCCCACGCCGACGTTGGTGCCGGCGTGGATGCGGGTGCCCCGCTGCCGGACGAGGATCGATCCGGCCGTGACGAGCTGACCGTCGTAGCGCTTCACGCCGAGGCGCTGGGCGTTGGAGTCCCGGCCGTTACGGCTGGATCCGCCGGACTTCTTGTGGGCCATTTCCGCCGCCTCCCTCGCAGCCGGTCGCGGCGCGCTACGCGCCCGGGACGATCGCGGTCACCGAGAGCCGCGTGCGGTGCTGCCGGTGGCCGCGCCGCGTGCGCTGCCTCGTCTTGTTCTTGTACTTGAGGAAGCTCTGGCGCCGCCCGCGCGCCTGCGCCTCCACGCGCGCGGTGACGCTCGCGCCCGCGACGCAGGGATCGCCGACAGCGACCGTGTCCTCCCCCTCCTCGCGATCGAGGAGCAGCACCTCGCCGAGCGTCACCTCGTCGCCGACCGCCGCCTCGAGGCGCTCGACGTCGATGACGTCGCCCTCGCGCACGCGGTACTGCTTGCCGCCCGTCCGGACGATCGCGAACATGGAGCCCCCTGCGATAACGTGGCGCGATCCGAGTCTAGGCAGGGCCCGGGGAGCGGTCAATCAGCGCGGCGGTCGCAGGGAGGTCCCGCCCGATCGGGACCGTGCGGGTAAGAGGGGCGAGCTGGACACCGTCTTCGAACTGCTGACAGCGCCTCTCGACGGCCTGAACTGGCTCACGGACGAGATATTCCTGTTCCTGAACGGGCTCTTCGAGCGTTACGGCGTCCCGATCGTCTTCCTCGCCGCGGTCGCCGAGGCGACCGTCGGCGTGGGCGTCGTCTTCCCGGGCGTGGTGCTGCTCTTCCTCGGGGGCGCCTTCGCCAGCGGCGACGGCCCGACGCTCGCGCTGGTGCTCGTTCTCGGCATCGCCGGCACCGTGCTCGGCGACGTCGGCTCCTACCTGCTCGGGCGCTACGGGCTGGGGCGCCTCGCCGGAGGCCGCCTCGCGGCCGGCGTCCGTCTCGGCGAGGCGCTGCTGTCGGGGCGCACGCGCTGGCTCATTCCCCTCTACCACCTCCACAGCGCGACGCGGGCGGTCGGCCCCTTCGGGGCGGGCGTGA
The DNA here is from genome assembly GCA_026713865.1 of Chloroflexota bacterium. Taxonomy (GTDB): domain Bacteria; phylum Chloroflexota; class Dehalococcoidia; order UBA2979; family UBA2979; genus VYDC01. The sequence goes on from JAPONQ010000044.1 coordinate 18,358, forward strand.
TCGGCCTTCGGTGGCGGCTCTGGCTGCCGCTCGACGTCGCGGGGGCCGTGATCGCGAACTCCATCTGGATCGGCTCCGGCGCGCTGCTCGGCCGCGCGGTCCTCACCGACGACGGCCGGCTCGAGCAGCACCCGGTGCTGCGAGTCGGCCTGCTGCTGGCTGCTCTGGTGTGGCTGCTCGTGATGCAGCGGATCGTCTACCGGAAGCTCGAGGAGCTCGGTTCGAAGGAGTCCCCGGTTCCGGGCGGGGACGACGCCGTCACCCGCCGGGCGGAGCAGCCCCGGCCCTGAAGTGGTGGGCGCGCGACCGCGGCGCGGGTGCGCGCGCCGGCCTCCGCACGGCCCCGCGGGCGAGGCGGGAGCAGCGCGGGGTCGCTACTCCTCGCGAGGCGCGGCGGGACGCTCGGGGGATCCCGGCGGGAGGTGGGGCTAGTCGGCGGGCGGCCAGGCGGCGCTCGACTGGCCCCAGGCGAGACCCGGCCGGCCCTGCGGCCGCTCCGCGCCGTCGACGGCGGGCCCGTCGGCCCCGCTCGCCGCGCCGCGCGGCGTGTCGCGGTTGGCGGGCGGGGCGTCGTCGGCCGGGGGGACGTCCCGGCCCTCTGCCGGTCCGAGCAGCCGCGTCAGCGCGTCGCCCTCGATCGTCTCCTCCTCGACCAGCGCCGCGGCGAGCTCGTCGAGCTTGCCGCGGTGCTCGCGCAGCACCCGGTGGCAGCGCTCGCGGGCGCGCTCGACGATGCGGCTCACCTCGTTGTCGATCTCCTCGGCCGTGCGCTCGGAGTAGTCGCGCTGCTCGGCGATGTCGCGGCCGAGGAAGACCATGGAGTCGCGCCGGCCGAAGGTGCGCGGTCCGAGGCGCTCGCTCATCCCCCACTGCGTCACCATCTCGCGGGCGATGTGCGTCACCTTGCCGATGTCGTCGTGCGCGCCGGTGGTGGGGTGGCCGAAGACGATCTCCTCGGCCGCGTGGCCTCCGAGCGCCTGCGCCATCATCGCGTCGTAGTAGCGCCGGTCGTGCAGGCGGCGATCGTCCTTGGGGAGGGAGCGGGTGAAGCCGCCGGCCATCCCGCGCGCCACGATCGTGACCTTGTAGACGGGGTCGGCCTGCGGCATGAAGTGGGCGGCCACCGTGTGCCCCGCCTCGTGGTAGGCGATGATCTCCTTCTCCTCGGGCGTGATCACGCGCGACTTGCGCTCGGGGCCGGCGATCACGCGGTCGACGGCCTCGTTCATCTCGTCCATCCCGAGGCGCTTCTTGTTGCGCCGCGCGGCCAGGATCGCCGCCTCGTTCACCAGGTTCGCGAGATCGGCGCCCGAGAAGCCCGGCGTCTGCTTCGCGACGACGTCGAGCGAGACCACCGACTCGAGCGGCTTGCCGCGGACGTGCACGTCGAGCACCGCGCGGCGACCGCGCACGTCGGGCAGGTCGAGCGTGACCTGGCGGTCGAAGCGGCCCGGGCGCAGCAGCGCCGGGTCGAGGATGTCGGGGCGGTTCGTGGCGGCGACGACGATGACGTTGGCGTCGGAGTCGAAGCCGTCCATCTCGACCAGGATCTGGTTCAGCGTCTGCTCGCGCTCGTCGTGCGATCCGCCGAGCCCGGCGCCCCGCTGGCGCCCGACGGCGTCGATCTCGTCGACGAAGACGATCGCCGGCGCGTTGCGCTTCGCCTGCTCGAAGAGATCGCGCACGCGGCTCGCGCCGACGCCGACGAACATCTCGACGAATTCGGAGCCGGAGATCGAGAAGAAGGGGACGCCCGCCTCGCCCGCGACCGCGCGCGCGAGCAGCGTCTTGCCGGTGCCGGGCGAGCCGACGAGCAGCACGCCGTGGGGGATGCGCGCGCCGAGCGCGGCGAACTTCTCCGGGTACTTGAGGAACTCGACGATCTCGGCGAGCTCGATCTTCGCCTCCTCCTGCCCGGCGACGTCGAGGAAGGTCACCGTGGAGCTCTCCCCGGAGAAGACGCGCGCCTTGCTCTTGCCGAAGGACATCGCCTGCGAGTTCGAGCCCTGCGCCTGGCGCATCATGAAGATGAGGATGGCGCCGAAGATGATCAGCGGGAGGAAGTTGAAGAGCAGCCCGAAGACGTTGCCGAACTGGCTCGGGCCATTGACCGTGACCTCCACGCCGCCCTCGCCGGAGCCGACGGGGACGCCGTTGTCGCGGAGCAGCTCCTCGATCGAGCTGGCGCTCTCCTTGCGCGAGCGGACCGGCTCCTGCTCGCTGCGGAACTCGACCAGCAGCCTGTCGCCGGTGACCTCGATGCGCTCGACGTTGCCGGCCTGCGCCTGCGCGAGCACCTCCGAGAGGGCGACCTCCCGCGAGCCGGTCTCCGGCCGGAAGAGCATCACCACGGCGAGGACGATCGCCACCAGGATCAGCAGGTAGATGAGGGAATTGCGCACCCAGCGTGTGCTCATGAGATTCCCGGAGTCCCCATCCGCTGTGGCCCGCTGGCCCGGCGCAGGCCCGCGAGGGCGGGGAAGCGCCCGCTCCGGCCGCGTCCCGGCCGGGCGATCCGGCGTCTCCAGTCTAGCACCCGGGCCTCCCCGGCCGTCCCGTACGCCGCAACCCTCCGGCCCGGCCGCGGGCGGGCCGGGGGCTACTCGTCGTCCTCGTCCTCGTCGTCCTGGTCCACGTAAAGCTTCCCGTCCCAGGCCCACTCCTCCACCGAGTACTCGCTGAAGAGCACGTGCGTCTGCTCCGGCTGCGTGTGGGCGATGTTGCAGACGGCATCGGTGATGACGCGCGCGAGCTCGCGCTTCTGCGCCAGCGTGCGGCCCGGCAGCATCTCGATTCGGATGATCGGCATCGGTCCACCTCCCTCGGCGCGGTCGATCGTGCGCTCCCGCGGCGAGGGACGCAACAACTGATCGATTGCATGAGCGAATTCGCGGCGACTAGGATGCGCCATGGTGCCCGCCGCGCCGGCGCCCGATGCGGGGAAAGCGCCCTCGAGGCTGCTGCCGACCCTGCGCGTCGAGCGGGCGCTCCGCCGCGAGGGCTACCTGCGCATCGCCGGTGTCGACGAGGTCGGGCGGGGGCCGCTCGCGGGTCCGGTCGTCGCCGCCGCCGTCGTGCTCCCCGAGCGCCGTCTCCGCTGGCTCCCGGAGCTCCGCGACTCGAAGCTGCTCACGCCCGGGGCGCGCGAGCGTCTCTCCGCGCTCGTGCGGCGCTCCTGCGAGTGGGGGCTGGGCGCGGTCTCCGCGCAGGTCATCGACCAGATCGGGATCGGCCCCGCCACCCGGCTGGCGATGCGGCGCGCCGTGCTCTCCCTCCCCGAGGAGCCCGACGCGCTGATCGTGGACGGGCGCGAGCGGCTGGAGCACCGGGCGCGGCAGCATCCGCTGGTGGGGGCGGACGCGCGCTGCCGCTCGGTCGCGGCGGCCAGCATCGTCGCCAAGGTCGCCCGCGACCGGATGATGGTCGAACTCGACGCGCGCTTCCCCGGCTACGGCTTCGCCCGCCACGTTGGCTACGCCACGAGGGAGCACCGCGAGCGGCTGAGCCGTCTCGGCTACAGCACCGCGCATCGCCTCACCTTCGAGCCGGTGCGCCGCGCGCTGGCCGGCGTGGCCGGCGCGGAGCGCGGCTGAGGGCTGCCCGGTCGGGGCGGGCGCTCTCGCCCCCACCCGCCGCCGCCGGCTACACCGGGCCCGCCCGTGCGGGTGATGCTCCCGAGGGCGACCGACGATGGCCCTCTCCCCCCACCACTGCC
>JAPONQ010000045.1 GCA_026713865.1 Chloroflexota bacterium
CGGTTCGCTCATCGGCGCGCTCACGCTCGCCTCGCTGCCCCCGAAACGCCGAGGACTGATGCTGCTCAGCAGCGGGCTCCTGATGGGCGTCGCGCTGATCGGCTTCTCGTCCTCGCCCACGATCTGGATCGGCGGGGGGGTCATGTTCTTCGTCGGCGTCGGCAGCGCGGGGCGGCAGGCGCTCGGCAACGTGCTCCTGCAGTCCTACACCGAGAACGCCTACCGAGGGCGCGTGATGTCGATCTACATGACGCAGATCAGCCTGATGTCCCTCGGCGCGTTCTTCATCGGTCTCATCGCGGAGGCCGTCGGGGCGGAGTGGGCGCTCGGCGGCATGGCTGCGCTGCTGGTCGTGATGAGTCTCGGCTTCTTCGCCTTCTCGCCGCTGCTGCGCCGCCTCGACTGAGCAGGATAGCCGCGCCCGGCAGCCGCGGCGCTACTGCGCCGTGTAGCCACCGTCGACGGGCAGCGCGACGCCGGTGATGAACGAGGCCTCCTCGCTCACCAGGAACAGGATCGCGTTGGCGATCTCCTCCGGCTGGCCGAGCCGCCCGATGGGATGGCGGGCCGTCGTCGACTCGAGGCGGTCCGGGTCGTCCCACAGCGGCGCCGTGAGCGGCGTCTCGACGAAGCCGGGGTTCACGCAGTTCACGCGCACGCCGCGTTGCGCGTACTGGAGCGCGTAGGCGCGGGTGAGCCCGACCACGCCGTGCTTCGAGGCCGTGTACCCCGTGCCGTCGTCGTTGGCGCCGGGGATGCCGATCAGCCCGAGGATCGAGGAGAGGCTGACGATGGAGCCGCCCCCGAACGCCTCGATCAGTGGCGCGCCGTGCTTCAGCCCGTAGTAGACGCCGTTGAGATTCACCTCGATGAGGTCGTCCCAGGTGTGGTCGCGGCCGCCAATGCCCGCGTTGTTCACGAGGATGTGCAGCGCACCGAGCTCGCCTGCCGTGGCCTCCAGCGTGTCGCGCACGTCGTCCTCGTCGCGGACGTTCAGCGAGCGGGCGGCGGCCTGCCCCTCGGCCGCCTCGATGGCCTCGACGGTCTCGCGCGCGCCATCGAGGTTGAGGTCGGCGCACATCACGGCCGCGCCCTCGCGCGCCAGCGTCACGGCGGTCGCGCGGCCGATGCCCGAGCCGGCGCCCGTCACCAACGCCACCTTGCCTTCGAGTCGCATCGCCGCCACCTTTCGCACATCGAGGGTTGCGCGGTGAGGATAGCCTGACGACATGAGCGCGAGCACGAAACCAGACACCCCACCGCTCGAGCTGCTGCGCGACGGGCCCGGCGACGCCTCTCACGCGCTGGTGCTCGCACACGGCGCGGGACTGGCGATGGACGCGCCGTTCATGACGGGCATCGCGGAGCGCGTCGCCGCCGCGGGTATCGAGGTCGTGCGCTTCGACTTCCCGTACATGCGCGTGCAGCGCGCGACCGGCCGCAAGCGCGCCCCGAACGCCCCTCGCATCCTCCTCGAGGCGTGGTGGGAGGTGATCGCGGCGCTCGGCGACCCCTCGCGGCTGGTGATCGGCGGCAAGTCGATGGGCGGGCGCGTCGCCAGCGCGGTGGCGGACGAGGCCGGCGTGGCGGGGGGGGGGGGGGGCGGCGGGCCGCCCCCTCCCCCCCGCCCCGACACAGCGCCCCGCCGCGCGCCGCCCCGGCCGGCGCCGCGCTGGGCCGCAAGCCGGAGCCGTGGGGCGGCGCGCGGCGTGGCGACGGCCGCGCCGCCCCGCTGCCCGGGCCCCGCGCCAAAGCGGAACACCGACCGCAGCGCCCCCCGCCACGCC
>JAPONQ010000046.1 GCA_026713865.1 Chloroflexota bacterium
GCAGAGAGCTGGCACCCGCAGGTCCGGTCGCTCGCGCCGGGCGTCGCGCTCGCGCGCGCCTCCGGCGCGCCCAGGCGCCCCGGCGCCGTGCCCGGCAGGGACCCCTCGTGGCGGCCGGCGCCCCCGAAGGACCGCCGCCGCTGCTCGATCGGCGCCGCGGCGCGCACGACCTGCCAGGCCGCGAGCCCGGCCGGCCGGCGGCGCTCGCCGCGCTGCCAGCCGGAGCTGAGCGCGACCGCCAGCTCGCGCCCCGAGGCGGCCTCGTGCGGACCGACGCTCGCCGGCTCGTCGACTGCCTCCCGTTCCAGGAAGTACCAGGAGGCGGGAAGGGGGCGGCCCGAGTCGTCGAAGCGCGGTCGCCAGATCGAGGTCAGGGCGTCGGCGCGCGTGGCGGCCGAGCGCCACAGCTCATCCTCGGTCGAGCGCGGCTCGGGCGGCAGCTCCAGGCCCGCCTCGCGCAGGCGCTCGCGGCCCTCGCGTCCGAGCAGGCGGACGGCGCGTCGCGGGGCCGGGAACTCTCCCTCCGCGAGGCCGCCGACGCAGAGGTGCCGGAAGCGCAGCCCGTGCAGCGTGTGCATCGGCGCGAACAGCACCCCTCCCGCCTCCCGCAGGAGCACCGCCGGGCGCTGCATCCGTCTCTCCAGCTCCGAGGTGAACGCCTCGAGCGTGAGCGGCTCGCCCCCGAGCCGCTCGTCGATCGCGCGCATCGCGTCGAGATCCGAGCGCAGCGCCGCGGTCTCCACCTCGAGGCTCTCGTAGCCCAGGACGGTGGGGCGGACGAGGCCGCCCGGGCCGAGCAGCGCGGCGTCGAGCGCCGCCGCCCACGCGCCGGCCGGCCGGTCGGGAGCGTCGAGCAACGCCCGCAGCGCCTCGACGGTGCGCGCGAGGCCGGCGCCGGCGGTTCGCAGGCGCGCGGCGTATCTCTCCTGCCCGCGGGCGTCCGCCCGCGCCGCCCCGGCCTCGAGCGCCTGCGGCAGCCTCTCCAGCTGCTCGAGCCCCACCAGCAGCTGCTGGCGCCGCCCGGTGCGCAGCAGGTGCTCGACGCTGTCCCCCTCGATCCCCCAGCGGCGCCGTTCGAGGAATGCCGAGCGCAGCAGCTCGGCGAGCCGCGTCAGCCGCCAGTCGTGCGCCGGCAGCCGCAGCAGCGACAGCACCCAGGTCCCGAACGGACGCGCCGCCAGCCGCTCGCCGGCGGCCGGGTCGAGCGGGAGGTTGTACTCGGCGAAGACTCGGCGGGCGAGGGCGAGGTGCGGCGAGGCGCGGCGGAAGGTCACGGCCACGTCCGAGGGGCGCAGCGTCTCCTCCTCGCCGAGGCGCCGCTTGATCGCCCGCGCGATCCCGCGCAGCTGCGCCTCGTGGTCGAAGGCCCGGTGGGCGCTGACGGCGCCCGCCTCGGCGCGCGGCGGCAGCTCCTCCACCGATGCCGCGCCGTGGAGGGACTCCAGGCGCGAGGCCGTGTAGCGGGCCCGCTCGCTCGCGTCGCGATCGATGGCGACCTCCACGCGCGTGCGCCCGGCCAGGACGGCGACCAGGGCCTGCTCGCGCGGTCCGAGGAACTCGAACGAGTCGACGAGCACGAGGCCCGGGAGCGCCGGTGCCCCCGCGACGGTCTCAGCGGCCAGCGAGGGCAGCTCGCCGGGATCGCGCCACCCGCGCTCCTCCAGCGCGGCGCGGTAGGCCGAGTAGAGGGCGGCGAGGGCGGCGAGGTCGGCGCTTCCGGCGGCGGCGGCGGCCCGTGCGAGGGCCGGCGGGGAGACGTCGGCCGCCACCAGATCGGCCACCGCGCCGCCGATCTGCGCGGCCAGGCCCGGCGTCCCGGCGATCGGTGCGAAGCGCGCGGCGTCGCCTGCGGCGATGCTCTCCCTCGACACGCGCCGGAGCAGCTCCGCCGCCACCTCCCGCGGGAGCGCCTGACCACCGCCGTGCCGGGCGGCGTACTGCGCCAGGGTGGAGACGTCGAGGGCGAGCGCGGCGCCGCCCCCCGCGACCAGCCGTCGGCGAAACTGATCGCCGTGACGCGCCGTCGGCACCAGCACGAGCGTGGAGGCGAAACGGTCGTCCCGGTAGCGGCTCGCGGCGTGCGCGACAAGCCGCCCGGTCTTCCCGGATCCGGCCGGCCCGTACAGCATCACCAGCTCGCCCATAAGCGCCGAGTGTAGCGAGTGCGCCGCCGCCCCCGCGTGGCGCGCGGGCTCCTCCGCCGCCGGCCGCCCGCCCGCCCGCTAGGGTGGCCCGAAGGGCCGCCCGCGCCGTACGCTCCGCCGGCGGGGCCCGCCGCGGGGCCCCGGGGAGCGTACGGCGGCCGGGGGGATCGTGATCGAACGAACGCGCCGCCGCCTGCTCGAGACGCCGCACGGCTACATGGAGTGCCGGGAGGCGGGGACGGGCACTCCTCTCATCCTGCTGCACGCGACGCCGACCTCCTCGGCGATGTACGCCGAGCTCCTCCCGCTGCTCGCGGCCGGATCCCCGGGCGCGGGCGGCGTGCGCGCGATCGCGCTCAGCACGATGGGCTACGGCGCCTCCGACCGGCCGCCCGCGCCGTACCGCCGCGTGCGGGACTTCTCGCAGGCGGTGGCGTGGGCGATGGAGGCGCTCGGCGTCGAGCGCGCCGACGTCTTCGCCACCCACACCGGCGCCGTGGTCGGCGTCGAGCTCGCCGCGGCGTGGCCGGAGCGCGTCTCCTCCCTCGTCCTCGAGGAGATCAACGACTACAACAACGACGAGGGGCGCGCCTACCACGAGGGGCGCCACTTCTACCGCGAGCCGCGCCCGGACGGCGCCCACCTGCTCGAGCTCTGGTCCGATCTCGCCGTGCTCGGGCCGAGCCCGGGCCTGCGCGTCTCCAGCGAGCGCTACCTCGACACGCTGCGCGTCAACGGGCAGGCGCCGGGCGACGCCTACATGCACATGGGATGGCGGGGCGCCGGCCCCTACGCGATCTGCCGCTACCCGCTCTGGGAGCGGCTGCCGCTGGTGCGCGCCCCCGCGCTCGTGATCCACGGCACCAACAGCCGCATCCGCCCGCTGCACGAGCGCGTCGTCGGGGCGCTGGCGGATGCACGCGGCGTGCTCGTGCCGAGCCGCGCCGTCTTCACGCCGAACGAGAACCCGGAGCTCCTGGCCGGCATCACGCTCGCCTTCCTCGCAGAGCACGGCCTGGCGGCGACGCAGCAACCCGCGGAGGAGGGACGACGGTGATGGACGAGCGACTGACGGCGATCCGCGATTTCATCGCGGCGCGGGATCCGGGCGTGACGAGCTTCCTCACGACGGTGAACCGCTACGGCAACGCCTACGTGCGGCAGGTGAGCTGCCTGGTCGAGAACTTCGAGACGGGGCTCCGGCTCGGGACGATCGGCCGCGTGCGCGAGGGCGATCTCAAGGCGCGCCACCTCGCCGACAATCCGCGCGTCACGATGCACTGGGTGCAGACGGCCGGGGAGGGGATCGGCCCCAGCGGGCGCGCCGCGCGCAACGTGACGGTGCAGGCCGACGTCGAGGTCGTGCGCGACGAGGAGGGGATCCGCGGCTTCCTGGAGCGCCGCTCCCGGGCCTGGGGGCAGAACACCAACCTCGAGGTCGACTACGAGCGCTACGTGATGGTGATGACGCCGACGCGGCTGCGGGCGGAGGGCTTCAGCGACGTCTTCGAGGAGATCGTGATCCTCACCGACTTCGCGCACCCGGAGCGCTACCGCGTCGTCAACTACCGCGAGGGCATCGGGCCCTCGCGCGGCGCCTGACGCACGGAGCGCGCCGCGGCGGGCGCTAGCGGATCGCCGGCAGCACGTAGCGTGCCGCCGACCACAGGAGGCTCGAGAGCGGGAGGTAGGCGGGGCTCAGGAACCAGGGGTGCAGCCCCTCCCGCAGGGCGATCACGTAGCTGTGCCCGGCGAGCGGCACCACGGCGGCGTCGGCGAGCAGCTCGAGCTGCAGCCGCCGGTAGAGCTCCGGCTGCTCCGCGGGGGGCGCCTGCCGGATCGCGCGCATCCGGGCGCTGAGCCGCACCGACTCGAAGAGCCGTCCGGGCATGCCGCGCGGCGCGGCGAAATCGATGCCGAGATCGTAGTGGCGGTCGGCGATGCCGTGGCTGCAGTCGCCGCGCAGGTACATCTCGGGGATCTCGCCCTCCGCGAGTTCCGCGGTCGTCACCACGCGGACCGAGAGCCCGGCGTCGCCCAGCGCCTCGGCGACGAGCGCGCCGATGCGAGCCCCCTCGGCCGAGCCGGGCACGCAGAAGGTGACCGCTGAGCCGCTCGCTCCGGCGCGCTCGACGAGGCGGCGCGCGCCATCGGGGTCGGTGTCGTAAACCCAGCCCGACTCGTCGTAGCCCGGCGTGTTGGGCTGGTAGATCCCGCGCTGGCGCTCGGCGAAGCCGAGGTAGCCCTCCTCGACGACGCGCTTGTAGGGGACGGCGCGCAGCACGGCCTCCCGCACGGCGCGCTCCCGAAAGGGCGCGCGCGAGCGGTCGAGCTCGATGGTGGCGTGGTTGGTGCGACCGAGCAGGAGGCGCACTCCCGGGCGCTCGACCCGCCGCGCCTCGTCGGGATAGAGGCCGGCGAGGACGTTGACCGCGCCCGACTCGAAGAGCTCCAGGCCGCGCTCCCGGGTGGGCGCGGCGACGTAGGCGACGCCGTCGACAGGGGGAGCGCCCGCCCAGAACTCCGGGCGCGGGGCGAGCTCCAGCCGCTCCTCGTCGCGCCGCGCCAGGGCGAAGGCGCCGAAGCCGCACGGGGAGTCGGCGAGGTACGCCGTCGCCCAGGGGTCGTCCTCGCTCTGGTGCCGCCGCGCCTCGGCGGCGTCGACGACGGCGGCCGTGGCGTAGCTCAGGAAGCGCGGGAAGTCCGGGTTGTGCCCCTCCAGGCGGAACTCGACGCGGTGGCGGCCGAGGGCGCGGACGCCGTCCTCGCGGGCGATGCCGGCGATGGTGGAGGCGCGCCACATCCCGATCGCCCGCAGCGCCATCACCCGCTCGTAGCTCCAGACGACGTCCTCCGCCGTCAGCTCGTTGCCGGCGTGGCTCCGGACCCCCTCCCTCAGCGTGACGACCCATCGGCTCGCCCGCTCGCGGGGCTCGAAGGAGCGGGCGAGGCGGCCGGCCATGCGGGTGTAGTCGGCGAAGAGGCGGCCATCGTCGAGCGTCCCGATCGCGGGCGCCGCGAGCGCGTCGAAGACGTGGTAGGCGAGGTGGTAGGGGCGCGCCGGCCCGCGCCCGACGCGGCCGCTCGGCGGATCGCAGTCGAACGCCGCCTCGGTCGACTCCAGCGCCAGGAGCAGCGTGCGACCGCCGGCGGGCGCACGCACCACGGCAGTCCCTCCCCCGCGGCCGACGGACCGGTCTCCGGCGCCTCGGCTATGCCTGCTCGAGGTCGAGCGAGAGCGAGTTGATGCAGTAGCGCTCGCCGGTCGGCTGCGGGCCGTCGGGGAAGACGTGGCCCAGGTGCGAGCCGCAGCGGCGGCAGGAGACCTCGGTGCGGATCATCCCGTAGCTGCGATCGGTCTCCGTCGCCACCGCCTCCTCGCTCGCCGGTTCCCAGAAGCTGGGCCAGCCGGTGCCGGAGTCGTACTTGGTGGAGGAGCGGAAGAGCGCTGCGCCGCAGGCGGCGCAGCAGTAGGTGCCGTCGCCCTTCTCGTCGACGTAGCGTCCGCTGAAGGGGGGCTCGGTGCCGCGCTCGCGGAGCACGCGGTACTGCGCGGGCGTCAGCCGCTCCCGCCACTCCTGCTCGCCTTCAGCGATGCTGTTCGCCATGACCGCCCCCTGCCGACCCCCGCTGCCCCAACAGCGTAGAGCGTACCAGCAGCGCGGAGCGCGGGTCGGGGGGCGGCCGCCCCCCGGGCTCCCGTCCCGGCGTACACTCGCGCCGTGAGTGGACTCCGCGTCGGCGTGCTGGGGGCGGGCTTCGGCGCCGCCGTCCATGCTCCCGCCTTCCTCTCGGAGGGGTGGGAGGTCGCCGCGCTCTGGGGACGCTCGCCGGAGCGGGCGCGGGAGGCCGCGCAGGGGCTCGGCATCGCGGCCTGGGATCAGGGGTGGCGGAGCCTGGTCGAGCGCGACGACATCGACGCGGTCGCCATCGCCACGCCGCCGGCTCCCCACCGGGAGATGGTGCTCGCCGCCGTGGCGGCCGGCAAGCACGTGCTCTGCGAGAAGCCGTTCGCGCTCGACGGCGCCGAGGCGGCGGAGATGGCGGAGGCGGCCGCGGCCGCCGGCCGCACCGCGATGATCGCGCACGAGTTCCGGCACGCTCCCCAGCGGGCGCAGATCCGCCGCCTGATCGCGGAGGGCTACATCGGCGAGCCGCGCTTCGCCTCAATCGAGCTGCTGCTGGGCCGGCCGGCGGAGCCCGAACCGCCGCCCCTGGCCTGGGGGGCGCGCGCGGCCGAGGGCGGAGGCCTGCTCGGGGCGCTCGGCTCGCACTACATCGACGGACTGCGCGACTGGTTCGGCGAGGTGCGGGAGGCGGGCGGGCGCCTCGCCGTGCTGCGGCCCGAGCGCCGCTCGCCGGAGAGCGGCGTCCCCGCGCGGGCCGATGCCGACGACACCTTCAGCTTCCACTTGGGTTTCGCAGGGGGCCCCTTCGCCACGATGACCGCGAGCTCGGCGGCCGTCCCCGCCTCCGGGGCGCGCATCCATGTCGTCGGTTCGGAGGGGGTGCTCGCGGCCGAGCAGCGGGGCCCGAACCCTGAGCCGGGCGGCGTCGTCCGGGGCGGCCGTGCGGGGGAAGGCCGTCTCGCCGAGCTGCCGGTACCCTCCGAGCTCGTCCCCTTCGACGACGACCGCGACCACCGCCTGATGGCGTTCCGCCTGCTGGTCCGCGACTTTGAGCGCGGCATCCGCGAGAGCCGATCGCCCGCCCCTTCCTTCGAGGACGGCGCCGCGACCCAGCGGGTGCTCGACGCCGTGCGCGAATCCGCGGCCTCGGGCGGCGGCATCGTCCCGCTCGAGGCATAGCGGGCGGGGGGAGGCGCGGCGTGCTGAGTCTTGAGCAGGCGGAGCGGGCGCTGCGCGCGGCGATGGCGCACGCGCGCGAGCTCGACGCGCGCGTGGGGATCTCGATCGTTGACGAGCGGGGCTACACCGTCGCGGCGGGGCGGATGGACGGGACGCGTCCCTTCGCCGTCGACGTCGCGGCGGGGAAGGCGCGCGCCGCCGCGCTCTTCGGGCTCCCGAGTGCCGACATCGACGTCTCGGAGCCGGTCTTCCTGGCGGCGGCAGAGCTGCACGGGGGCCGGCTGGTGCGCTCGCGGGGCGGCGTCCCGATACTCATCCGCGGGGAGCTCGCCGGCGGAATCGGCGCCGGCGGCGCCTCGGCCGCGAGCGATGAGCTCATCGCGCAGGCCGGCGCCGACTCCCTCTCCGGCGGCTAGGAGCGGGTGCGACCCCGCACCGGAGGCGTACCCCGTTCGCGCGCGGCTAGCCGCGCGTCCCCGCCTCGAGCACCGAGAGCAGGGCGTAGAGCACCAGGATCGCGACCATCGGCGTGATGTCGATCATGCCGACGCGCGGGATGATCCGCCGCAGCGGATCGAGCACCGGCTCCGTCACCGCGTCGAGGCCGCGAAACAGCGTCCCGTTACGGTCGATGGGGAACCAGCTGAGCACGGCGCGGAGGAAGATCGCGAAGATCAGCCCCTGGATCATCACGCGCATCAGCTCGACGAGGATTTCCACCGCTACTCTCCGAGTTCCTGGGCGCGTGAGTACGCCGCCTCGATCGCGTCGTCGAAGGCCGCGCGCAGGCCCGCGGCCTCGAGTTCCGCGATGGCGGCGGCGGTCGTGCCGCCGGGTGAGGTCACGGCGTAGCGTAGCTCGGCCGGCGCCGTCTCGCTCGCGAGCGCGTAGCGCGCGGCGCCGGCGACGGTGGCCAGCACCAGCCCCTGCGCATCGGGCCGCTTCATCCCGAGGCGCACCGCCGCCTCGATCATCGACTCGATCACCATGTAGACGTAGGCGGGTCCCGAGCCGTGCACGGCGGTGGCGAGGTCGATCGCGTCGTCGTCGCTGACCTCCACCACCACGGAGGAGACGGCGGAGAGCACGCGCTCGACGATCTCGCGCTGGCCCGGCGAGAGATCGGACGCGGCGTAGTAGACGCTGGCCCCCTCGCCGATCGCGGCGGGGAGGTTCGGCATCACGCGCACGCTGATGCGGTGGCGCGCGTGTCGCTGCACGTCGGCGAGCCGGATGCCGGCCGCGACGGAGAGCAGCACGGCCGCGGCCGGGATCGCTCCGGCCAGCGCCTGCGCCGCCGCCTCGAAGTCCTGCGGCTTGACTGCCACCAGCACGACCTCGGCGCCGATGGCGGCGCTCTCGGCGTCGTCGGTGATGCGCACGCCGTGCTCGCTGAGGACGGTGCGCCGCGCCTCCACGACCTCGGCGACCGCGATCTCCGACGGGGCGGCGGCGCCCGAGCGCAGCAGCCCCCTCAGGAAGGCCTCCCCCATGAAGCCGCCGCCGATGATCCCGACCCGCACTAGGTTGCTCCCGTCGCCCGCTCGCCGAAGAGGGCGCGCCCGACGCGCACGAGGGTGGACCCCTCCTCGATGGCGACGCGGTAGTCGCCCGTCATCCCCATCGAGAGTCCGGCCAGCCCGTGCTGGCGGGCGAGGCTCGCGAGCGCGCGGAAGTGGGGCCTCGCCGACTCGGGCTCCCCCTCGGGGGCAACGGTCATCAGTCCGCGGACGGCGACCGCCTCGCTCGCGAGCGCCGCCTCGAGCAGGGCCGGCAGACCCGCCGGCGGCACGCCGTGCTTGGCGGGATCGCCCGCCACATTCACTTGAAGGTAGCAGGGGAGGGAGGATGCGGCACCCCCGCCCGCCTCCCCCCGGCGCCTCTGCTCGCGCTCTATCGCGGCGAGCAGGCGCGGCGAGTCGAGGGAGTGCAGGCAGGAGATGAGCGGCAGCCCCTCGCGCACCTTGTTGCGCTGGAGGTGCCCGATGAAGTGCCAGCGCGGCGCCGGCGCCTCACCCGGGCGCTCCCCCTCCGCGGCGAGCGCCCGCGCCTTCGGCGCGAGCTCCTGCGCGCGGCTCTCGCCGAGGTCGGCGACTCCGGCCGCGAGCGCCTCGCGCGCGCGCCTCGCGGCGTGTCCCTTCGTCACCGCCACGATCGTCACCTCCTCGGGGCTCCGCCCGGCGCGCGCGCAGGCCCGGGCGACCTCGGCGCGGAGGGCGGCGAGCCCCGGCTCGAGGTTCGCCGGGGGCGCTGCCGGGTCCGCGGTCACGGGATGCCTCGGAGCCACGTCGTCAGGGCGCCGGGGGACCGCGCCGGCGATCGCGCAGCGAGAGCGTGATCAGGATCGCGACGCCGAGCGCCAGGTAGGCGAGGCCGGCGAGCGCGTGAAGCGCGAAGAGCACGAAGGCGAGCCCGACCAGCGCGATGCCGCCGAGGGCGAAGAGGAAGAAGCCGAAGAGGATGCCGTAGCTCTCGATCGTCATCGCCAGCGCCCGCCGCCAGCTGTTCGGAGGCGGGTCGGGGGGTTCCGTCCATCCCATGGGAGGAGTGTACGCGCCGCGCCGACCGCTGCGGGCGGGCGCGGGTGGGGCCGCTCCGCCGGGGCCGCGCCTAGCCGGTGGTGACCGGTCCGGCCAGGCGCTCGCGGGCGTCCTCCAGCGAGAGCGGCACCCGCGGCAGCTCGGCGCTGCCGTCGACGAGGCGATCCGCCTCGTCGACGAAGAGGCGCGGCTGATCGGGTGGCCGCCCGGGCGAGAGGGCGAGGCGCTGCAGCTCGTCGAGCATGTCGTCGACGGAGACGAAGTCGCGGTAGTCGGAGGCGAAGCGGATGTAGGCGATGGGATCGAGGCGACGCAGCTGCATGATCGCCATCTCCCCGATCACGCGGCTCTCGACCTCGGGCCGGCCGCTCGCTATCAGGCGCGCCTCGATCGCCTCCGCGACGGCGTCGACGGCGCCCCCCGGCAGCGGGCGCTTCCCCGCCGCCCGGCGCAGGCCCTCCAGGAGCTTGCTCCGGTGGAAGGGCTCGCGGCGGCCGTCGCGCTTCGCCACCAGCAGCGGCTCCGTTTGCAGGCGCTCCTCGGTCACGAAGCGGCCGTCGCAGCCGGGGCAGTGGCGCCTGCGTCGCACGCCCTCGGCGAAGGCGCGGGCGTCGAGGACGCGCGTGGAGTCGGAACCGCAGGCGGGGCATTGCATCGAGGCATCTCTCGCTTCGGTCGGGGGAGTGGTCGGCGGGTCTCGGGGGATGCCGTGGAGTACAGCACGCGGAGCGCCCGAGGTCGCGGGGCGCATCCACACATTTCCCCCCCACCTGTCCACGTCGTGGGGGAGGAGGCCTCGCCGGGGTCGCCGGCAGCGCCCCCCGGCGCCCGCGTGGGCGCCGGGGCCGGCCGGCTCGGGCCCGCGCTAGCGCGCGGGGAAGGTCCGCCTCAGGAAGGTCGGCAGGTCCGACTCCGTCAGCTGTGCGAAGGCCGGATCGGGCTGGATGTCGGCGAGCTTGATCGGCTCAGGCTCCGCCGTCTCCAGGGTCTTCATCGCGAGCGACCGGCTCTGTGAGAAGCCCGTCGCGATCACCGTGATCCGCACCTCGTCGTGCAGGTCCTCGTCGATCGTGGTGCCGAAGATGATCTCCGCCTCGGGGTCGACCACCTCGGCGATCACGCGCGCCGCCTGGTCGAGCTCGCGGAGCCCCAGGTCGGCGGGTCCCGAGATGTTGAACAGGACGCCGGTGGCGCCGGTGATGTCGACCTCGAGCAGGGGGCTCGCGATCGCGGCGCGCGCGGCTTCGACGGAGCGCTGCTCCCCGCGGCCGGTCCCGATCGCCATCAGCGCCGGTCCTGCCTCCGCCATGATCTTGCGCACGTCGGCGAAGTCGAGGTTCACCATCCCCGGCATGGTGATGAGCTCGCTGATCCCCTGGATCCCCTGGCGCAGCACGTCGTCGGCGGCGCGGAAGGCCTCCGTCACGGAGACGTCCTGCCCGCAGATGTGGAGCAGCCGGTCGTTCGGGACGACGATCAGCGTGTCGACCTTCTCCTGCAGGTCGCGGACGCCCTCCTCCGCCTGCTGGCGGCGGCGGGCACCCTCGAAGCTGAAGGGCTTGGTGACGACGCCGATGGTGAGGGCGCCGAGCTCGCGCGCCGCCTCCGCGACGATCGGCGCGGCGCCGGTCCCCGTCCCGCCGCCGAGGCAGGCCGTGACGAAGACCATCTCGGCGCCGCTGAGCGCCTCCATGATGCCGTCCCGCGACTCCTCGGCGGCGCGACGCCCGGTCAGGGGCTCCGAGCCGGCGCCGAGACCGCGCGTCGTGCGCTCGCCGATCCCGACGGTCACCTCGGCGTCGCAGCCGGCGAGCGCCTGGTGATCCGTGTTGACGGCGAGGTACTGCACGCCGGGCAGCCTCGAGGCGATCATGCGGTGTACGGCGTTCGAGCCGCCTCCCCCGACCCCCACGACCTTGATCGGCGGGAGACCGTCCGCGTAGGCCGTCTTTCCCCGCTTCGTCCGTCCCATGGCGCTCACCTCCGTGTCATCCCCGCTGTCTTGCCGCTCGGACCGTGTGGTGGCCTCGCTCCCTGACTCCCCGCTGCCCGGCTCGGCGACGGCCGGACGCCCGGGCCACTCGGCCGGGTCGAAGGCGCGCAGCTCCTCGCCGGGGAGGTCGAACTCGGAGTGGCTGTCGGCCGGGGGCGGTGCCCACGAGAGGTCGAGCGCCGCCGCCGGGGCCGCGCCCTCCGTGGCCACGTTCTCCGGCGTGCCGCCGTCCGGCTCCACCGCGGCCGAGCCCGACGCCTCGGGGCCGGGGGAGCGGGCCCGCGCCGCGAGGTAGTCGAAGAGCGGTCCCTCCGAGTGCCGCCCGAATGGCCCGTCCCCTCCGCCGTCCCCGCCCGCCTGCGGCCGGGGTTCGTGTTGGTGGTGGTTCTGTGTGCTCATTGCGGCAACACCACGCGGATCATGTGAGCCACCTTCCTAAGCAGACCGCCGATCGGGACTGCCGATGCCGGGGACGAGGAACGGAACTGGATCTCCTGCTCGCGCAGGGACCAGCGAAGAAGCCCCACGGATGTGGCGTACGCCGGGTCGTGGAGCAGGTCGGAGAGGCCTGCGAGATGGCGCGGGCGGCCGATACGCGCCGGGAGGCCGATCACGTCCTCCGCGAGCAGCTCGATGCCGCGAAGCGAGGCCGCGCCGCCCGTGAGCACGACGCCGGCCGAGAGCAGCTCCGGTTCGGCGCCGCGCCGCACCTCGGCGTTCACCATCTCAAAGAGCCCCTCGGCGCGCGCCTGCAGCCCCTCCGCGAGCCGGCGCCGGGGCACGCTCTTGGTGCCGTCGGCGCCGAAGGCGTCGATCTCGATCGCCTCCTCCGCGTCGACCATCGACGGGATGGCGTGGCCGTGCTCGCGCTTGGCGCTCTCGGCGGAGGGGTGCGGGACGCGCAGGGCGACGACGAGGTCCCGCGTCATGGCGACGCCGCCGACCGGGAGCACGGCCGTGTGGGCGACGGCGCCGTTCACGTAGACCGAGAGATCGGTCGTGCCGCCGCCGATGTCGCAGAGCACGACGCCGTGCCGCAGCTCCTCGGCGTCGACGGTCGCCTCGGCGGCGGCGAGCTGCTCGAGCACGAGCGAGTCGACGCGCACGCCCGCACCCTCGACGCACTGGACCAGGTTGTGGATGGCGGCCGAGGCCGCCGTCACGACGTGGGTCTCGACGTCGAGGCGGGAGCCAAACATCCCGACGGGATCGACGACGTGCTCCTGCCCGTCGACGACGTAGAAGCGCGGGATGACGTGGACGACGTCGCGGTTGGTGGGGGCGTTGATGATGCGCGCGGCCTCGAGCGCCCGCTGAACGTCGCCCTCCGTCACGGGGTGCCGGGGGTCGGCCACCGCGACGATGCCGCGCGAGTTCATCGACGAGACGTGCGGCCCGGCGATGCCGACGTGGGCGGAGTAGATGCGGTTCCCGGAGGCGCGCTCGGCGCGCTCGACCGAGGAGGCGATCGCCTCGATCGCGGCGGGGATGTTGTCGACCATGCCGCGCGTGAAGCCGGCGGAGGGGCCGATCCCCACGCCGAGGATGCGAAGCTCACCGTGCGGGGTCACCTCCGCGACGATGGTGCAGACCTTGGTGGTTCCGATGTCGATGGCAGCGAACGAGCGGTCGGCCATCAGCGCTGCCTTCCTGCTTCCAGGCGGCGTCCCGCCGCGCTCTCGGGCCGCGTCTCGCGCCGCCTCATCGCAGCACCATCCGCCGTCCGAAGCGCAGGTCGATCTCCGTCACCTCGAGCTGATCGCGCTCGATGCGGTCGAGCAGGGCGCCCCACGCCGCGATCTTGAAGTCGTAGTCGTGCGAGTCGCCGAAGAGCGCGTCGGGGCCCCCCTCGATCGCGACGGTGAGTCCTCGCTCGGGATCGAAGACGAAGGCCTGCGGGCGAACGCGCAGGTGCTGGAAGGTGGAACCCGCGAGCAACCGGTCGACGAGCCGCACCGTGTCGGGATCGGGGCGGAGCGCGCCGTCGGGCCCGGACGGGGGCGTGATCTCGAAGATCGTCACGGCCCCGGGAGCGGGGAGGCGGCCGTGGGTCAGCACGCGGCCGTCGGCGTCGATGACGCTCCGGACGTCGCCCCGCTGCCAGTAGCCCCAGCCCTGCTCCTCGACGACGGCGACCGTGAGCGCGCGCGGCCACTCGCGGCTGACGCGAGCCTCGCGCACGGTCGGGAGCTCCTCGATGCGCCGCGCCACCTCGGCCTCGTCGAGCCAGAGCAGGGAGTCGCCCTCGACGCCGGCGGCGGCGGCGACGGCCAGCGGGTGCGTGACCTCCACGCCGTCGACCCGGATCTCCTGCACGCGGAGGGTGTCGCCCCAGAGCAGCTGCAGGGCACCGAGGCCGGCGGCGGGGAGCAGGACGAGCAGCGTCAGCGCGAGCGCGGCCCGGCGCCACGTCAGCCACGCGAGCCGCCGGCCGCGCGCGACCGGCGGGGCGGGCGCACGTCCGAGCATGAACCGCCTCCCGGGCTCGGAGCGCTCCGCTCGCGCGGAGCGCCGGCCGTCTCTGGGCAGCCAGCCGCGGCCCGGCTGCGGCCCCCGGCGCCTCAGGGCGGGCCAGCGGAACGGGAGGTGCGGGCGCCTAGGCACCTGGTGCTCCCTCCCGCGTGCCGAGGTCTCGCTCGATCGCGAGTTCGACCAGCCGCGTGATCAGCTCCGCGTAGGAGAGGCCGGCCTCCAGCCAGAGCCGGGGGTACATCGAGATCGGCGTGAAGCCGGGCAGCGTGTTGAGCTCGAGCACGTAGACGGCCGGCCGATCCGAGCTCTCCTCGTCGACGAAGAAGTCGACGCGCGCGAGTCCGGCGCAGCCGAGCGCGCGGAAGGCCTCGATCGCGCAGCGCTGGACCAGACCCGTTGCCTGCTCGGAGACGGCGGCCGGCACCACGAGCTCGGCGGAGTCGTCCTCGTACTTCGCCCGGTAGTCGTAGAAGCCGCCCGGGACGCGGACCTCGCCGAGCGGCGAGGCCTCGGGCTTGCGGTTGCCGAGCACGGCGCACTCCACCTCGCGCCCGCGGAGGGCGCGCTCCACGAGCACGGAGCGGTCGTAGCGGGCGGCGACCTCGATGGCGGCGGCGAGCCCGGCGGCGGCGGCGACCCGGCTCACGCCGACGGAGGAGCCCCCGGACGCCGGCTTCACGAAGCAGGGGAAGCCGATCTCTCTCGCGACCCGCTCGCGAGCGGCCTGCGGCGGCCCCTCGTCCCCCGCCAGCACCAGGTAGGGCGGCTGGGGGAGACCGGCGGCCCCGAAGGACTGGCGCATCAGCGCCTTGTCCATGCCGCGTGCGCTCGCCGCGACGCCCGAGCCGACGTACGGCAGCTCCGCGAGCTCGAGCAGTCCCTGCAGCGAGCCGTCCTCCCCGGTCTCGCCGTGCACGATCGGGAAGACGACGTCGACGGAGGCGAGCTCGGCGAGCGCCTCGGCCGACCCGAGGAGGCCGGGCTCCGCCTCCTCCCCCAGGCTGCTGTAGCCCTCGCCCCTGGCGAGGCGTTCGCGCGTGGCCTCGGAGGTCAGCCAGCTCCCGCCGCGGGTGATGCCCAGGGGCACCGCCTCGAAGCGGCGGCTGTCGCTCTCCGTCAGGATCGAGCGAGCGGACATAACGGAGACCTCATGCTCCGGCGAACGACCGCCGAAGAGGACGCCGAGCCGGAGCCGGCGCCCCCCGTCGATGCCGCGCGGCCGGCTCACGGCGCGGCTCCCATCGCCAGCAGGCGGGCCCGCACCATCGGCAGCAGCAGGTCGACCGGTCCGGCGCCCAGCGTGATGAAAACGTCGCCCGGCTCGAGTTCGGAGGCGATGCGGTCGGCGCCGGACTCGATATCGGCGAGGTAGGTCGCCTCCGGCCGCTCGATCTCGCGCGCGAGCGCGCTCCCGTCGAGCCCCGCGGAGGCGGGCTCCCGCGCCGCGTAGGTCGGGATCACGTAGAGCCGCGCGAGCTGCTCGAAGCAGTCCCGGAAGCCCTCGAGCAGGTAGGCCGAGCGCGAGAACGTGTGCGGCTGGAAGCAGCCGACGAGGCGGCGGCCCGCGTACCTCTGGCGCGCCGCCTGCAGCGTCGCGCGGACCTCGGTCGGGTGGTGTGCGTAGTCGTCGAGCAGCGTCACCACGCCGCCGCCGAGCGCGACCTCCCCGTGCGGGTCGAACCGGCGGTGTGCGCCGGTGAAGGCGCTCGCCGCGGCCCGCGCGCGGTGGAAGTCGACGCCGGCCCGCATCGCCGCGGCGAGCGCGGCGAGCGCGTTGAGCACGTTGTGGCGGCCGGGGACGCGCAGCGAGAGGTCTCCGAGCTCCCGCTCGTCCCAGCGCACCACGAAGTCGTAGCCGCCGTCGTCGTTGAGGCGAAGCCGGGTCGCTCGCCAGGTGAGCTCGCCCGGCGCGGCGATCCCGTAACGCTCGACGCGGGCACCCGCCCGCTCGCGCGCCGCCCCCAGTGCCGCGGCCCCGGGGTCGTCGGCGCAGACGACCAGCGCGCCGCCGTCCACCACGCGCGCGGCGAAGTCGGAGAAGGCCCCGCGGAGGCGCTCCTCGCTCCCGTAGTAGTCGAGGTGATCGGGCTCGACGCTGGTGATGACGGCGACCTGGGGCGCGTAGTGGAGGAAGGCCCCGGCGTACTCGTCGGCCTCGATCACGGCGTGGACGCCGGAGCCGTCGTGGAGGGCGGTCCCGGCCGCCGGCAGCTCGACCTCGCGGGCCGGGGCGAGGGCCGCGAGGTCGCGGGACTGGCCGCCGAGCAGGACCAGCGGGTCGAGCCCGGCGTGCACCAGCATCAGCGCGAGCAGCGTGGAGGTCGTCGTCTTGCCGTGGCTGCCGGCGACCGCGAGCAGGTCCCGCTCCGCCGTCAGGCGCGCCACCATCTCCGCGCGCACTGCGACCGGGGTGCCGCGCGCGCGCGCCGCGCGGAGCTCGGGGTTCTCCTCCCCGGCGGCGGCGGTGGTCACGACGAGATCGGCGCTGCCGATCTGCGCGGCGTCGTGGCCGATGTAGACGGTGGCGCCGAGCGCCTGCAGCCGGCGCGTGATCGCGCTCGCGGCGAGGTCGGAGCCGCTCACCAGGTGCCGGCGGGCCAGCAGCATCTCGGCGATCGCCGACATGTGAATGCCGCCGACCCCCACCAGGTGCACGCGCGCCGGGATCGGCTCCCCGCGCTCGTGCCCGCCCGGGCGCCGGGGGAGCAGGCGGGCCATCATGCCGCCGCCTCTCGCACGATCTCGGCGAGGCGCGCCGCGGCGTCGGGGCGCGCCAGCGCGCTCATAGCCTCCCCCAGGCGCTCGCGCTCGCCCGGGTCGCCGAGCAGCCGCCGGACCAGGTCGGGGAGGGCGTCGATCTCGCGCTCGGGGAGCATGAGGGCGGCGCCGCGCTCGACCAGGAAGTCGGCGTTGCGGCGCTGATCGGAGAAGCGTCCCGGCACGATGACGGCGGGAAGCCTGGTCGCCGGCAGCTCGCCGAGGATCGAGGCCCCGCCCCTGGTCACCGCCAGGTCGGCGGCCGCCATCGCCCACGCGATCTCGTCGGTGTAGGCGTACAGGTGGTAGCGGGCGCGCTGCCAGGCGGGGAGACGCTCGCGCTCGCGGGCGAGCCACGGCTCCTCCGCCGCGCCGGCGATGTGCACGATCTGGGCCCGGGAGAGGAGGTCCCGCAGCTCCCCGGCGATCACGGAGTTGAGGTGGTGGGAGCCGAGCGAGCCGCCGGCGACGAGCAGCGTCGGGATCCCCGCCTCGAGCCCGAAGCGGCGGAGCCCCTGCTCGCGCGTCGCCTCGCGGAACTGTCGCCTGACGGGGTAGCCGGTCACGACGCGCGAGCGCGCGCGCAGCGCGCCGAGCGAGCCCTCCACGCTGCAGGCGACGGTGGCGGCGTAGCGCTCGAGGAAGCGCACGGCCCACCCCGGCTTCACGTCGGGGAGGAAGACGACGAGCGGAATACCGCTGCGGCGCGCCGCGCGCCCGACGGGCGCCGCCGCGTATCCGCCGGTCGCGAAGACGGCTCCGGGCCGGTCGCGCCGGAGGTGCCGCGACGCCTCGCGGCTGCCGCGCGCCAGGTTCCAGGCGCCGCGGATCATCCGCGCCGGCGAGCCGCGGAGCTGCGAGGCGTGCACGCCCTGGAAGGGAATTCCGTGCTGCTCGGCGATCGTGCGCTCCGGCCCGCCCGGCGTGCCGTAGTAGATGATCTCGGCGCCGGGCTGCTCCCTGAGCGCCTCGGCGACGGCGATCGCCGGGTAGGCGTGTCCGCCGGTCCCGCCGCCGGCGAGGACGACCCTCATCTCGCACCGCCCCCGGGCTCGGGCCGGGCCCTCGCGCCGGCGCGCGAGCGCGGCGCGACGCCCCGGGGCGCCGTCTCCGCCGCCGGCGCCCCCGGGGGGCCCATCGCCGCCCGGCGCGAGATCGAGAGCAGGAGGCCGACCGCGAGCAGCGTGATGGTGAGCGAGGAGCCCCCGGAGGAGAGGAAGGGGAAGGGGATCCCGGTGAGCGGGATCAGCCGCGTGACGCCGCCGGCGTTGACAAGCGCCTGGACGCCGATCCAGACGACGATCCCGGTCGCGAGCAGGGAACCGAAGGAGTCGCCTGCGCGGCGCGCGATCACGAGCCCCCGCCACAGCAGCATCGCGACCAGCGCGACCACGACCAGCACTCCGATCAGGCCCAGTTCCTCGCCGATGATCGCGAGCACGCCGTCGGTGTGAGAGCCGGGGACGAAGAAGAACTTCTGCCGCGAGGCGCCGAGGCCCAGCCCCGAGATCCCCCCGGAGCCGAAGGCGACGAGGAGCTGCAGCGTCTGAAAGCCGACCCCCTCCGGGTCGGCCTCGGCGGAGGTGAAGGAGAGAATGCGATCCATGCGGTAGCCGCCGGTCGCGATCAGCAGCAGCGTCGCGAAGAGCCCGCTTGCGGCGAGCATCAGCACGTGCCAGAGCCGCGAGCCCGCCACGAAGAAGAGCGATCCGGTGATGACCGCGATGATGAGGGTGGTGCCGAGATCGGGCTCGAGCATGACCAGCGCCCCGACGATGCCCACCATCCCGACGAAGGGGATCACGCCGAGCGAGAACGAGCGCACCGCGTCGCCCTTGGTGGCGAGCCAGGCCGCCAGGTAGATGGTGACGGCGAGCTTGGCGAACTCGCTCGGCTGGACCGAGGGGAGCGGCCCGATCTGCACCCAGCGCCGCGCGCCGTTCTGCTCGACGCCGAGGCCCGGCACGAGCACGGCGGCGAGGCCCAGCAAGGCGACGAGCATCAGGAGCGGCGAGAGGCGCAGCCAGATCCGGTAGTCGAGCCGCGTCACGGCGATCATGCCCGCGACGCCGAGCGCGGCCCAGACGGCCTGGCGCTTCGCGAAGTGGTGCGCGTCGTCGAACTGCAGGAAGCCGAGCGCAAACGAGGAGGAGTAGACCGCGATCAGGCCGATGATCACGAGCATCGCGGCCGCCGTGAGCAGCGGGTAGTCGGGGCCGTGTGGCCGCCCGGGGGCGTCCTCGGCGGGCGCGGCCTGCGCGGCGCCCGGGGCGGCGCGCAGGCCGCCGCTGCGCGCCGTTGCCGCGAGCGGGAGCGCGCTCATCGCGCGCCGCCTTCCCGCACGGGCGGGGCGAACCCGGGGAGTGCGGAGACGGCGTCGCGGAAGGCGCGCCCGCGCTCCTCGAAGCTCCGGTAGGAGTCGAACGAGGTGCCGGCCGGCGAGAGCAGGACGACATCGCCCGGGCGGGCGAGCCGGGCCGCGCGCTCCACCGCGTCGGCGACGCCGTCGGCCTGCTCCAGAGCGGGGCCGACGGCCGCGGAGGCGGCTCCGACCGCCCGCGCGAAGAGACCCGCCGCCTCGCCGAAGGTGACGACGGCGCGGCAGCGCGCCGCCGCCTCGGCGGCGAGACCGGCGGTGGGGAGGTTCTTGTCGCGCCCGCCGAGCAGGAGCACGAGCGGCTCCTCGTAGGAGCGGAGCGCGGCGCCGGCGCGCTCCGGCGTCGTCGCGATCGAGTCGTTGACGTAGCGCACGGCGCCGGCGCTGCCGACCTCTTCGAGGCGGTGCGGGATCCCGCTGAAGCTGCGCGCCGCCTCGGCGCACGCCGACTCACCGGCACCGAGGTGCGCGGCGACGGCGATAGCGGAGAGGACGTTGTGGACGTTGTGCTCGCCGCGTAGCCCGATCTCGGCGCGCGGCAGCACCGGGCGATCGTCGCCGCCGGCGCGGCGCACGATCACCGCGCCGGGCGCCGCGCCGTTCAGGAAGACGCCGTCGGCGGGGAGGTCGGCGGCCATCGAGGTGTGCTCGACCCGGCTCGGCGCCTCGCCGGCGAAGCCGGCGCAGACCTCATCGTCCCTGTTCAGGATCACCGTGTCGGAGGGCTGCTGGAAGGCGAAGATGCGCCGCTTCAGCGCGACGTAGTCGGGCCAGGCGTAACGGTCGAGGTGGTTGGGTGTGACGTTGGTGACGCAGGCGAGGGCCGGGCTCGTGGCGACGCCCTCGAGCTGGGTATGCGAGAGCTCGACGAGAACGCGGGTGGCGGGATCGATGCGGGGAAGGAGGCCGAGCAGGCCGATCCCGATGTTGCCGCCGACGACGTGGGGGAGGCCGGCCGCCTCGAGCATGGCGCCGGCGAGCGCCGTCGTCGTGCTCTTCCCGGAGGAGCCGGTGATGCCGGCGACGGGCGCCGGGCAGCGCTCCATGAAGAGCGCGGTCATCGACGAGACGGGGATTCCTGCGCGCCTCGCCGCGCGCAGAGCCGGGATCTCCGTCGGGACGCCCTGTGAGGCGAAGACGAACTCGGCGTCGAGCAGGGAGTCCTCCCCCTGCTCCCCGAGCAGCGCGCGCGCTTCCGCCCCCTCAATGGCGGCGAGGCGCTCGCCGAGCGCGGCGGCCGGCCGCGCGTCGGAGACGGTGACGACGGCGCCCTCGCTGGCGAGATGCCGCACCAAGTCGATCCCCTCGATCCCCAGCCCGACCACGGTCACGCGGCGACCGCGGAAGTTCTGTGGAAGCGTCATCGCACTTTAGCCGATTCTACCGCCATATCACACCGACAACGCCAGCGCGACGCCGACCATCGCCCCCGAGAAGGCGATCAGCCAGAGGCGCATCACGATCTGCGGCTCGCTCCAGCCGATCAGCTCGAAGTGGTGATGGAGCGGCGTCATCCGGAAGAGCCGAAGCCCGCCCGTCGCCTGGAAGTAGGCGATCTGCAGGAGTGCCGAGCCGGCCTCCGCCACGAAGACGGCGCCGATCACGGGAAGGAGCAGCCAGTGCCCGGTCATAAGCGCCACCGTCGCGAGCGTGGCGCCGAGCGGGAGCGCTCCCGTGTCCCCCATGAAGAGGCTCGCCGGGTGCGAGTTGAACCAGAGGAAGCCGAGCAGGGCGCCCACCACGGTGAACGAGAAGGTCGCGAGGAAATCCTGCCCCTGGACGAAGGCGATTACCGCGTAGGCGGCGAAGGCGATCGCCGCCGTGCCGCCGAGCAGGCCGTCGAGACCGTCGGTGATGGCGACGGCGCTGGTCGTGCCCACGACCGCGGCCATCGCGATCGGGATGTAGATGAACCCGATCTCGTACTTGCCGGCCCACGGCACGTTGATGCTGCGCGCCTCGAGTCCGTAGTAGAGCACGAGCGCGATCCCGAGCGAGAGGACGACCAGGAAGCCGAGCTTGAGGCGCCACGGCAGCCCGCGCTGCCGGCGCCCGACCAGCGTACCGAGATCGTCGAGCGCCCCCACACCCATCGCCGCGATCAGCACCACCAGCGGAAGCAGGATCGAGCGCCGGGTGCCCTCCTCGCCGATCAGCGACGGGATCGCGTCGGTGAGGTTGGTCGGGATCGTGATGAGGGCGACGGCGCCGAAGATCAGGATTCCGCCCATCGTCGGGGTGCCGGCCTTGACGGCATGGGTCGAGGGCCCCTCCTCCGAGATCGACTTCCCGAGCCGTCGCGAGTTCAGGAAGCGCATGACGGGACGCCCCGCCGCGAGGGCGAGCAGGAAGGCCGAGCCCCCGACGAGCAGCGAGTAGATCACCGGTCCCTCCCCGCCAGCGCCTCGACCACGCGCTCGAGCGCCAGGGCGCGCGAGCCCTTGACCAGCAGCACGTCGCCGGGCCGGAGCTCGCGCGCCAGCACCTCGACCGCCTCCTCTGTCGAGCCGGCGTGGCGCACCGCCTCCGGCGCCGCGCCGGCCTCCAGCGCCGCGTCGGCGATCGCGCGGCCGAGCTCGCCGACGGTGACGAGCCGGTCGGCCACCTCCCCGGCGCGGCGGCCGACGTCGCGGTGGAGGGCGTCTGAGAGCTCCCCGAGCTCCCGCATGTCGCCGAGCAGCGCGATGCGCCGGCCCGCGAGTTCGGAGAGCAGATCGAGCGCGGCGATCGTCGCGGCGGGGCCCGCGCTGTAGCTGTCGTCGAGCAGGGTCACGCCCCCGGGGAGCTCCCGCATCAGGAGCCGCGGCCCCGGCTGGAGGCGCCCGAGCGTGCAGGCGACCTCGTCGGGCGCCAGCCCCTCGGCGAGCGCGACGCCGGCCGCTGCCAGCACGTTGGGGACGAGGTGGACGCCCGGGGTCGGGACTCTAACGCGCCGGGAGCCGGCCGGCGCCGGCCCGGAGGTGACGAGCGTGAACGAGAAGCCCGCCGCGCCGCTGCCCTCGACGTCGACGGCGCGCACGGCGGCGCTCTCGCCGCGGCCGATGCGCCAGACGCGCGCCGCCGTGTGTTCGGCCATCGCCTCCACGCGGGGATCGTCGACGTTGAGGATGGCGTCGCCGTCTGCGGGCAGCGCCTCGACCAGCTCGCGCTTGGCGCGGGCGATTCGCTCCAGCGAGCCGGCGCTCTCCAGGTGGACCGGCCCGACATTCAGCACGACGCCGGTGCGCGGGCGCGCCCACCGCGCCAGCTCGGCGATCTCGCCGGTCGTGTACATCCCCATCTCGACCACGGCCCGCTCCACCTCCGGGCCGAGCGCGAGCAGGCAGAGCGGAACGCCGATCTCGTTGTTGTAGTTGTTCGCCGCCGCGTGGACGCGGTAGCGCGCGCGCAGCACGGCCGCCGTCATGAGCTTGGTCGTGGTCTTGCCGACGTTGCCGGTGATCCCGATCACGACGGTCCCGGGAAGGGCGGCGCGCCAGGTCGCGGCGAGGCGCTGGAGCGCGGCGAGCGGATCCTCCACGAAGAATCGCGCCGCCTGGTCGAGACCCTCGACCGGGCGCGCGAGCAGCACGCCGGCCGCGCCGGCGCGCACGGCCTCCCGGGCGAACTCGTGCCCGTCCCGGTGCTGGCCGGGGAGCGCGACGAAGAGGTCTCCCGGTCCGGCCTCGCGCGAGTCGACCACGGCGCGCCGGAAGGGCCGCCCGGCGGCGTCGCCGGCACGTCCCTGCAGCATCTCGCCGAGCGCCGAGGCGACGAATGCCGCGTCGAGGGCGGGGGTTGCCGGCGTCACGGCGAGGCCACCAGTCCGGCGCTCGACGGCACGCGCAGGTATTCCATCAGCCGCCCGGCAACGCGCGAGAAGAGCGGCGCCGCGACCTGGCCGCCGAGATTGAACTGGCCGCCGGGCTGGTCGACCTTGACCAGCACCGAGACCCGCGGCGACTCGTAGGGGATGAAGCCGGCGAAGGAGGCGATCGTGGTGTCGAGATCGTAGCCGGTCGGGATCGAGACCAGCGTGGTGCCGGTCTTGCCGGCGACGTGGTAGCCGTCGACGCGCGCCGCCGAGTAGAGGGAGGTCTCGACGACGTCGAACATGAGCCGCGCCATCCCCCGCGCCGTCTGCGGCGAGACGACGCGCCGCACCGCCACCGGCTCGAAGCGGCGCACCTCGGCGGGCGTCACGATCTCCGAGACGACGTAGGGACGCATCAGCATGCCGCCGTTGGCGAAGGTGTTGACGGCGGTCAGGACCTGCAGAGGCGTGGCGGCGATGCCCTGCCCGAAGGAGTTCGTCGCCCGGTCGGACTCGTACCAGTCGGGGTCGTCCGGCGTGCGCACCAGGCCCTCGGCCTCGCCGGAGAGGCCGATGTGCGTCGGCTCTCCCAGCCCGAACGCCAGGAGGTAGTCGTAGAAGGGCCGGGCGCCGATGCGCTCGGAGAGCCAGACCGCCCCGGTGTTGAGCGAGCGCTGGAGGTACTCCGTCACCGTCACCTCGCCGTAGGCCTGGAAGTCCCAGTTGCGGATGGTGTATCCGCCGACCTCGACCGCCCCCTCGTCGACGTAGGTGCTCTGCGGCGTGATCCGGCCGAGATCGAGAGCCGCCGCGGTGGTGAGGGTCTTCAGAACCGAGCCGGGCTCGTAGAGATCGGTCACCGGCCTGTTGCGGACGAGGCGGGAGAGCTCGGGGGCGTCGAGGTCGATGTCGGTGAGCCGGACGGCGGGCCGCGAGGCGATCGCCAGCACCGCGCCCGAGTGCGGATCCATCACCACGATCGAGCCCGACGGCGCCTCGTACTCCTCGAGCGCGCGAGCGAGCTCCTGCTCGGCGATGCGCTGGATCACGGCGTCGATGGTGAGAACGACGTCGCCGCCGCGCTCGGGCGGATGCTCGCGCCGCACGCCGAAGGCGATCGGGCGACCGAGCACGTCGCGCTCGGTGTAGACGATGCCGGTGCGCCCCCGGAGCACGTGATCGTAGTCCGCCTCGATGCCCCAGAGACCCCGGTCGTCCAGCCCGACGTGCCCGATGAGCTGGCCGGCGATGTCGCCCTCGGGGTGGACGCGGACGGAGGAGGGGGTGAGCCGCACGCCGGCGAGCCCGGACTCCTCGATGAGGAGACCCGTCCCGTAATCGATGTCGCGCGCGAGCAGGACGGTGCCGTCCTCCTCCTCGGTGCCGAGCGCGTAGATCGCCTCGGCCCCGGGCTCCAGGTAGGCGGCGAGGCCGCGCGCCGCCTCCGTGGCGCTCTCGTGGTCGTCCCAGCGGGAGCGATCGAGGTAGACGTCCCAGGTGTCGATCGAGGTCGCGAGCGGGTAGCCGTTCGCCGAGATGATGGCGCCGCGGGGCGCCGGCACCTCGGTCGCACCGTAGTGCAGCAGCGCCGCCTCATCGCGGTAGCGCTCGTGCTCCAGCACCTGGATCACGACCAGCCTCCACACCAGCGCGCCGGCGCCGGCCAGCAGCAGCAGCGCGAGCGCGAGATGTCGCCAGGTGAGGTGGTCGGGTCGCGCGTCGTTCACCTGCAACCGCTCCCTGCGAGACGCTCCCGCCCGCGTGCACGCCGCCGCGGGCGCCGCGAGGCGTTCCCGCCCGGCTTCCGCGCCGCGTCGCTACATGCCCCCTCCCGGCAGCCGGTTGAGGAGCCTGCTCCAGAGGGATGCCGGAGGCTCGGGCGGCTCCTCGAAGAAGGGGACGTAGCGCTCCGGCAGGCGGATCGTCGCCGGCGCCGCGACGTCCACGGCGACGGTCAGCATCGTGGTCGTCTCGACCATGCCGAGCCCGGCCGTCGCGCGCTCCACCAGATCGTCGCCGCGCGAGAGCTCGGCGACCTGCCCCTCGAGCAGACGAACCTCCGCAGCCAGCCGCGCCCGCTCGCGCTCGAGGGCGAGCAGCTCGTAGCCGGTCTCGGCGATGCGACTGCTCTGCAGCACCTGGTAGATGCCGAGCGCGCCGACGGCGACCAGCAGCAGCCCCAGCAGCAGCAGGCCCGGCACGCGCCGCCAGCGCGACTGCACCAGGACGGCCGCCCCCTCCAGCGCCCGGCGCGAGGCGGCGCGCCCGCCCGGGCGCTCGGCCTCGCCGGCTGCCCCGGGGAGGCGGGGGTGTGCCCCGAGTGTCGCGGCGCGCGGGTGCGCGGCCATCACGGCGCCGCCCCCGCGGGGAGGCGCTCGGCCGCCCGCAGCCTCGCCGAGCGGGAGCGGGGGGTGCGCGCGAGCTCGGCGGCGCCGGGACGGAGCGGGCGGCGGGTCAGGTCGGAGAGCGTCGCCTCGTGACCGCAGACGCAAGCCGGGCTGCGCGGCGGACAGAGGCAGTCCGTCGCCTCCCGGCGCAGGAAGCCCTTCACGATGCGGTCCTCCAGCGAGTGGTAGGCGAGGACGACGAGGCGGCCACCGGCAGCGAGCAGGCCGTGAGCACCGGGGAGCGCCGCGTCGAGGAGCGAGAGCTCCCCGTTGACGGCGATCCGTAGGGCTTGAAACGTCCGGGTAGCGGGGTGGATGTGGTCTGGACGTCCCCGGCCCGGTCCCACGGCCTGCTCGATGGCGGTGACGAGGTCACCTGTCGTCCGTAGCGGGCGGCTGGCCACCACCGCCCGCGCGATCGCGCGGTGTCGCCTCTCCTCTCCGAACTCGCGCAGGAGGCCCGAGAGCTCCCGCTCGGCGTAGCTGTTGACGATCGCGGCGGCGTCCGGCCCTGACGCCGACGGATCCATGCGCATGTCCAGGGGATCGTCCCGGAGGAAGGAGAAGCCCCGACCGGCCGCGGCGAGCTGCAGGGAGGAGAGCCCGAGGTCGAAGAGCACGCCGTCGGCCTGCTCGAAACCGCTCGCGGCTGCGATCTCCTCCAGCCCGTCGAAGCGGCCGTGCCGCACAGTCGCTGCCTCCCCGTAGGGGGCGAGCCGGCCGCGGGCGACCTCGAGCGCCTGCGGGTCGCGGTCGATGCCGAGCAGCCGGGCGCCGGGCGCCGCCTCGAGCACGGCCCGCGCGTGGCCGGCGGACCCGAGCGTCGCGTCGACGTAGCGACCGCCCGGCCGCGGCGCGAGCAACCGCACGACCTCCGCCGCCATGACCGGCTCGTGGAGCACGATCGGGCCGCTCGCCGCGCCGGCGCTCGGCCGGTGCCTTTGAGGGCAGCCCTCGCCGCGGGCGGGCGGAGCCAGCAGCGCCGTCACGGCGCCGCCTCCCCGCCGGCGTCGGCGCGGGCGGAGGCGGTCTGCTCGCGCTCCCAGCGCTGCGGGCTCCACAGCTCCACGTAGTCGCCGCATCCGATCACGATGCAGCGGCCCTCCAGCGCCGCCGCCTCGCGCATCGCGGCCGGCAGCAGCACGCGACCCTGCCGGTCGAGCTCGACGGTGAAGGCGCCCGGAAGGAATCCCCGCCGCACGCGCCGGCCCTCGAGGTCGCGCGTGCTGACGTGCGTGCCGAGCCGGGAGCGGATCTCCTCCTCGAACCCCCCGTTGGTGTAGAGCTCGATGCAGCCGTCGCCGCTCGGGCGCAACACGCCGCCCTCGGCGAAGGCGTGGCGGTAGCGGGCCGGTACGGCGACCCGACCGCGGTCGTCGACCGCGTGATCGAAAGAGCCGAAGAAGTACACGCCGTCCCCGCTATGCTCCGGTCGCCGGTCGGAACTGGGGATATGCCCCATTTCGCCCCATTACGGTCCCGAGAAGCTATCACATACCCCACTCACGCCACAACAGTCCCCGCAACGCTCCACGGGGGGCCCTCGTGCCCTTGCCCGGCGGCGCCGCGAGGGCGCACCGTGAGCGCGCCGGAGGGAGGGCGCGATGGCGTTGCGCGCCGGTGTGCTGACGGTCTCCGACGCGGGCTCGCGCGGCGAGCGCGAGGACAGCGCCGGCCCGGCCGTCGCGGCCGTCCTTGAGGGCGTCGGCTTCGATGTCGCAGAGCACGCGCTGCTCCCGGACGAGCAGGAGGAGATCGCGGCACTGCTTGCCCGCTGGTGCGACGAGGGAGGGCTCGATCTCGTCGTAACCGCCGGCGGCACCGGGCTCGCGCCGCGCGATCGCACGCCCGAGGCGACGGCCACGGTGCTGGACTACGAGGTCCCGGGTCTCGCCGAAGCGATGCGCGCCGCGGGCCGCGCATCCACGCCCTTCGCCTCGCTCTCGCGGGGCCGATCCGGCGTGCGCGGGCGCACCCTGCTGCTCAACCTCCCCGGCAGCGAGCGCGGCGCGAGGGAGAGCATCGAGGCGGTGGCGGTCGTGCTGCCGCACGCCTGCCGGCAGCTCGACTCCCCCCGTCCTCGCGGGCCGGGGCGGGGCGGCCCTGACGAGACGCACGGCGAGCTCGCGGCCGGCCGCGGCGGGGAGCGCTCGTGCGCATCGACGTGCTGACGCTCTTCCCCGGCATCCTCGAGTCGCCGCTCAGGGAGACGATCCTGGGTCGCGCGCAGCGCTCCGGCCTACTCGAGATCGCGGTCCACGACCTCCGCGCCTGGGGGCTCGGACGCCACCGCTCGGTGGACGACTACCCCTTCGGCGGGGGCCCGGGGATGGTGATGCGGCCGGAGCCTCTCTTCGCCGCCGTCGAGGCGATACAGCCGCTGGCGGAGCCCGAGGCCGAGGTCGTGCTGTTGACGCCCCAGGGGCGCCGCCTCGATGCCCCGCTCGCCGCCGACCTCGCCGCGAGCTCGCGCCTGCTCCTGGTCTGCGGGCGCTACGAGGGGGTCGACGAGCGCGTGCGCGAGCACCTCGTGGGGCGCGAGGTGAGCATCGCCGACGTCGTGCTCTCCGGCGGGGAGATCCCGGCCCTCGTGCTCATCGACGCCGTCGCGCGCCGCGTACCCGGCGTGCTCGGCGCCGGGGAATCCCTGGACGAGGAGTCCTTCGATGGCGGGCTGCTCGAGTACCCGCAGTACACGCGTCCCCGCGACTTCCGCGGCTGGGGCGTCCCCCCGGTCCTGCTATCGGGCGATCACGGCGAGGTGGCGCGCTGGCGCCGCGCCGAACGGCTACGCCGCACCAGCGAGAGGCGCCCGGATCTGCTCGGCGGCGCCGCCCTCACGGAGCGCGAGCGCGCCGCGCTCGGCGAGGCGGCCGCGGGAGCCGGGGGCGAGCCGGAGTAGGGGAGACATCCGCCCCGGCGCCCTCGACGCTGCGGCGGGCGGCCCGTAGACTGCGATCCCTTCCGGGACCACGCGCACCCCGTCGGGACGGCGATCGATTCGAGGGAGCAGTCGCCATGCCAGCCGTCGA
Organism: Chloroflexota bacterium; assembly: GCA_026713865.1. Lineage (GTDB taxonomy): Bacteria > Chloroflexota > Dehalococcoidia > UBA2979 > UBA2979 > VYDC01. The sequence continues at coordinate 28,304 of JAPONQ010000046.1, forward strand.
CCTGCGTGCGCTCGCGCCCGAGCGCAACCCCGAGATCCCCGATTTCGGAGCCGGCGACACCGTCCGCGTCTACGCCCGCGTCGTCGAGGGCGGGCGCGAGCGCGTCCAGCCCTTCGAGGGCATCGTGCTGCGCGTGACGAAGGGGCCGGGCGCGAGCTTCACCGTGCGCCGCATCGCCTCCGGTGTCGGCGTCGAGCGCACCTTCCCGCTCTCCTCCCGCCGCGTGGTCCGCGTCGAGGTGACGCGCCGCGGCCGCGTCCGCCGCTCCCGCCTCTACTACCTCCGCGGCCGCAGCGGGCGCGCCGCGCGCGTGAAGGAGGCGCGCCGGGCGCCGGGACGCTCGTAGGCCCGGGCCCGCCCCCGATCCGTCCTATCATCGGCTCGTGAGCGAGCCTCCCCCGGGCCCGACCGGCCAGCCCGACCCGACGGCGTCTCCGCGCAGCCGCTACGTGCGCGTCGCCGTCCACTCCGGGCAGCGCACGCGCATGACCTTCACCTACCACCTGCCGCCGGGGCGCGAGCTGGTCGCCGGCGAGGTCGTGCACGTCCCGTTCGGCGCTCGCACGCTGCAGGGCGTCGTGGTCGAGGGCCCGTTCGACCTCCCCGGCTACGCCGGCACGACCCGCCCCGTCGATCCCCCGGTGGAGGGCGCGGCGGTGATCTCGGGGGCGCGCCTCCAGCTCGCGCTGTGGATCGCCGACCGCTACCTCGCGCCGGTCTGGGAGTCCTGCGCGCTGATGCTGCCGCCGGGCTCCGGCGAGCGGCCGCAGGGCCTCGTCGTGCGCTCAGCCTCCGCGGATCCGGGGCCGTCGCTGCCGGAACCGCAGGCGCGGCTCTACGCCCTGCTGGGCGAGCAGCCGCGCCCCGACGAGGAGCTGAGGGAGCTGCTGGGGCGGCGCGACTTCGATCGCGCGCTCCGCGCCCTGCTCCGGCGGGGGCTGGCGGAGCGGCGCTACCGGCTGCTGCCGCCGCGGGTTCGCGCGCGCGTCGCCGAGGTCGTGAGGCTGCTCGTGACGTCGGAGCGCGCGCGCGAGCGCGCGCTCGCGGTCGAGGGCCGCCGCCCCTCGCGTCCGGCGCGCGTCCTGCGCGCGCTTCTCGAGGCCGGGGGAGCGCTCCCGCGGGAGGGGCTCGCCCGCGTCGCGCGCGGGCGGGGGGGGGGCGGGGGGGGCGGCCCCCGCCGGCGGGGGGGGGGGGGGGGCCCCCCCCCGGGGGGGGGGGGCGCCCCCCCCGCGC
>JAPONQ010000047.1 GCA_026713865.1 Chloroflexota bacterium
GGCGGGCGGAGGCGGCGCCCCAGCCAGAGCAGACCGAGGGCGAGCGGCACCACCCACAGGAACGGGATGGCGACGCCGACGGCCAGCACCCCCAGCCGGCCAAGCGTCACCACGGCGCTCCAGCTCGCCCGGAGTCCGTCGGCGAAGGTCGGCAGGGAGTCGTCGGAGGCGACGCGGTACTCGAGGACGTCGTAGTCAACGCTCACCGCTACGCGCAGGGGCTCGCCGTCCGCATCCACCGCCACGGCGGAGAACGCCGGCTCCGGCCAGCGATCCACCGCGGCCTCGGTCCGGAAGTAGCCGAGCAGGCGCTCGCCGGGCCCGAGCGGCCCGGCGAGCGAGCCCTCGAGCGCGACGAAGTCGTCGTCGTCGAGATCCAGGCCGTAGTCGCGGATCTCGATCTCGACGAGCGCGACGTTGCCGGTGTTCTCGGCGGAGACGCAGATCGTCACCGGCTCGCCCTCGTCGACGGCGAGATCGTCGTCGGCGGGGCAGCGCTCTCCCTCGTCGTCGCCGGCGTAGGCCGTCTGAGCGAACTCGACCCGCGCCTGCGGGGAATCGGGCTCGGGCTCCGCGAGCGTGAGGAAGATCGTCGCCAGCGCGACCTGGTCCTGGATCGTGCGCAGCTGGCCGCGCAGGCGCTCGAGGTCCGTCTCGCGGCTCAGCAGCTGCGGTTCGAGCTCGGCGACGGCCTCGAGGTCGGTGGCGCTGGCGAGGAAGCCCCGGAGCCGCTCCACCGAGGCGCGCGCCGTGATGATGCGGCTCTCCAGGTCCACGACGCGCTCGGTCACGTCGTCGGCCGAGATCTGCTGGCTCTTCAGGTCGCCTAGGGCCTCGAGGCGCCGCATCGCCTCGCTGAAATCCTCCGGCAGCACCTTGAACGTGAGCTCGGTGCGCGCAACCGGCTCGCTCGTCGTGTGCTGGCCGAAGAGGAGGCCGCCGAGGCCGGCGATCGCGACCTGCGCCTCCTGTGTCGCCCGTCGGACGCTCTGCACCTCGACCAGCATCGAGCCGACGTAGACGATGGAGCGTCCCGAGTCGATCTGCTGGAAGGCCACCGCGCCGGGAGCGTCGCCGTCGGCTGCCGCCTCCGCGCGGGCGGCGGCGGTGACGGTGGCGGCGCCCTGCTCGACCGCGATCGCCGCCGCGGCCGCCGCCGGTGCGGGAGCGCTCTCCGCCACCGTGGCCAGCGCGGCGTCGTCGCCGGCCTCCTCGCCGCTGTCCGCGCTGCAGGCGACGAGCGCCGCCAGCAGCAGCACGACGACGGCGGCCCACATCCCTCTCGCCACCAGGGACCCCTCCCCGCGCGCCGCTCTTTCCCCTACCGACTGTACGTCGCGGCGCCGCGGACGGTTCCCCGGGGGGTCGCTAGCGGACGACCGCGGAGGGCAACCGGACCTGCTCGTAGCGGTAGCCCGACCCGTCGCGCCGGACCTTGCCGACGGTGAGCAGCGGGAAGTGCGGTCCCGTCACCAGGGCGTCGGTCTCGATCGCCAGCTCGCAGATGCGACGCCTGGCATCGCGCGACTGCTCCGGATCCCACTCGTGGATCGAGAGCCAGTCGTGGTGCTCGACGTGGGTCCAGTGGTGCATCGCGTCCCCGACCAGGATGAGCGCCTCGCCCTCCGATCTGATGAGCTGCACCGTGTGCCCCGGCGTGTGTCCGGGCGTCGCGATCATCGTGATCGAGGGCGTGACCTCCGCGTCGCCGTCGAAGGTCCGGACCTGCCCCGCGTCGAGCAGCGGGCGGAAATGCTCGTTGGCGAAGAGCACGTGGCGCTCGGGGGCCTGCGGGTGCGGCGTCATCCAGAAGTCGAGCTCGGCGCCGGAGAGGCGGACCTCGGCCCCCGGGTAGGCGACGGCGCCGTCCCGCGTCACGTCCCAGCCGACGTGGTCCCAGTGCAGGTGCGAGTGCAGCAGCACATCGACGTCGGCCGGCTCCACGCCGCACTCCGCGAGGCGCTGAGGGAACTCGGCGCAGGAGAGGATGCCGGGCTCGCAGGGGCGCTCCCCGAGCGCGGTGTCGATGAGCGTCGTGTGCCCGTCGCCGCGTACGAGGTAGCCGCTGTAGGCCCACGGGACCGGCTCCTCGGGCGCCGAGATCCCGCACGCGCTCGTCCATGCGCCGGCGTCCACGCCGTCGAAGAAGTTGCGCGCATCGCGACCGAAGGAGCCGTCGGAGAGCTGCACGACCTCAAGCGCCCCCACACGGAAGCTCGCCGCCTCCCGGTACTCGAACTCCACGGCCGCCTCCCTCGCGCCACCTCGCCCGCGCGAGGATAGCGGACGCGTGCGGGCGAAGCCGCGCTTGGACGTCCCGCCAGCGGCGCGGGGCCCGTTGTCCCGGCGGCGGCCGCGTGCTACCACGGCCTTCCGGCGGCGGCCCGCGCCGCCGCGGGTCGTGGCAGGGGGATGGCAATGGTCGCTCCGCTTGAGGGAATACGCGTGCTCGAGGTGGCGAACTGGGTGGCGGCGCCCAGCTGCGCGGCGCTCATGGCGGACATGGGGGCCGATGTGGTGAAGGTCGAGCCGCCGGGGGGCGACGCGCTCCGCGGCATCGTGGAGCAACCCCCCGTCGAAAGCTTTCCCGGCAACCTCACCTTCGAGCTCGACAACCGCGGCAAGCGCTCGATCGTCATCGACATGCAGCGTCCCGCCGGAGGCGAGCTGGTGTGCCGCCTCGCCGCCGGAGTGGAGGTCTTCGTCACCAACCTGACGCAGCCCCGCGCGGAGCGTTTCGGCCTCACCTTCGAGCAGCTGCGGCGCGTCAACCCGCAGGTGGTGTACTCGGTCTTCACCGGCTACGGCACGAGCGGCCCCGACGCGGCCCGCCGCGGCTTCGATTTCACCTCCTTCTGGGCCCACTCCGGCATCCAGTCCGTGCTCGGCGAGCCGCCCTCGCCGCCTCCCCTCTGCCGCCGCTCGCAGGGGGATCACACCTCCGCCCTCAACCTGCTGGCCGCGACGCTGGCGGCGCTCCGGCTGCGCGAGGTCACCGGCGAGGCGCAGCGCTGCGAGGTCGCGCTGCAGCGGACGGGGATGTGGACCATCGCCGGCGACGTGCAGCGCGCGCTCGTCACGGGAGAGCAGCCGCCGCGCCACGATCGCGTGCACCCCTCGAACCCGATATTCAACAGCTACCCCACCTCGGACGACCGCTGGGTGATGCTCGCGATGGCGCAGACCGACCGCTACTGGGGCCGCTTCTGCCAGATGCTGGAGCGCGTCGACTGGGCCGAGCGCTACCCCGACTTCGACTCGCTGCTCGCGGGCGCGCAGGAGCTCGCGCCCGAGATCGAGCGTCGCTTCCGCGAGCACGACCTCGCGTACTGGGGGGCGCGCCTCGACGAGTTCGACCTCACCTGGGCGCCCGTGGCCGAGCTCCCCGAGGTCGTGCGGAGCCCGCAGCTCCGGCACCAGGGCGCCTTCGCCGCCGTCGCCCACCCGGCGCGGGAGGACTTTGAGACGATCGCCGCCCCGTTCTCCATCGACGGCGCCGACGTGCACGTCCGGGGCCGCGCGCCCGAGCCCGGGGAGCACTCGCACGAGGTGCTTCGCGATTTCGGCCTCGGGGGGGAGGAGATCGCCGACCTCGCCGCCGCCGGGACCCTCGGCTGAGCGGAGGGTCGGAAGCCCGCGGACGCTGCGGGAGGGCCCGATCGGGTCGCAGGATCCCGGTCGGCCCCGGCAGGACGCGACGCGCGGACCGGGGACGCTAGACCGTGGGCGCCGCGTCCGGCAGGCGGATGCTCCCGCCCTCGACCGAGGAGCGGCGCACGGCGTCGAGGACCTCCTGGCAGCGCAGCGCCTCCGCGATGTCCGGCGAGGGGCGCTCGCCGCCCTCGATCGCCCGCAGCAGCTTCTCGATCATCAGACCGAAGCGCGGCACCGCGCTCCCGCGCGCCGCGTCCCCGAGCCGGAGCGGCGGGACATCGATCTCCGAGGGTGCGCTCTCCCCGGGGCGCGTCAGGAGCACCCGGGCGCCGCCGGCGGCGAGCTCGTCGCCCTCGATCACGACCGAACCCTGCTCCCCGTAGAGCTCGACCCGCCGTGGCGGGCCCGGACGGACGGCGAAACTCATGTGGAGCGTCACCTCGGCACCCGACCGCATCGAGCCGACCAGGGCGAAACCGTCATCGGAGGTCACCTCGCGCACCCGGCCCTCGCCGTCGGCGGCCGTGCGGTGCCAGGTGCGGAGGCTCCCCGACACCTCGGCGAAATCGCCGAGCCAGTAGCGCGCCAGGTCGACGTAGTGGCTCCCCATCGCCCCGAGCAGGCCGCCGCCCTGATCCCGGTCCGACCACCAGCTCCAGCCGCGCGGCGGCGAGCCGACCGCGCTCCCGCCGAAGTGGGAGATAGCGAGGTGCCGCGGCTCCCCGATGACGCCGTCGTCGATGAGCGTGCGCACGAGGATGTGCGTGGCGAAGTGACGCATCGTGAAGGCGACGATATGCGAGACGCCGGCGCGCGTGGCGGCGTCGAGCATGGCCTGCCCGCGGGCCGCGTCGAGTGAGAGGGGCTTCTCGAGCAGGAGGTGCTTCCCCGCTTCGGCTGCGGCGATCGCCATCGGGTCGTGAAGGGCGACGGGGCTCCCCACGTAGACGATGTCGACGTCGGGCATCGCGACCAGCTCGCGGTAGTCGTCGAGCGCGATCGGTGCGCCGAAACGGTCGCAGGCCTCGCGGGCCCGCTCCAGCCGCCCGCTGCAGATCGCCGCGATCTCGACGCCGGGGTAGCTCTCGAGGGTCGGGAGCGGGCTTCTCGCCGCCCACGACGTGCCGATCACCCCCACACGGTAGGTCGTTGCCACCATCCGCCCCTTCCCGCGCGCCGTGCCACTCCGCCGCGAGTATACGGGCGGCCGGACGCGGCCCGGCGCTGTCTTTGGGCGTCGCCTTGGCCTTGCGGGGGGGCGGCGGCTACGATGCGCGGCGCGAGCCGCGGGGAACGGGGCGGAGCCGCATTCGATGAAGCTGCACGAATACCAGGCGAAGGCGGTCCTCGCCGCGCGCGGCGTGCCGGTGCCGGTCGGGCGGGTGGTCCGGACGCCCGCGGACGCCCGGGCGGTCGCCGGGGAGCTCGCGGGTCCCGTCGTCGTGAAGGCGCAGGCGCACACCGGCGGGCGGGGGCGCGGAGGGGGTGTCAGGCTCGCCGCCACCGCCGGCGAGGCCGAAGAGGCGGCGTCGGCCATCCTCGGGATGCAGCTCGTCACGGAGCAGACCGGTCCCGGCGGACTCCCGGTCGATTCGGTGCTCGTCGAGGAGCAAATCGAGATCGCACGCGAGATCTACGTCGGCGTCGTGATCGACAACGCCGTGGGCATGCCGGTCGTGATCGGCTCGGCCGCGGGCGGGATGGAGATCGAGCAGCTCGCCGAGGAGCCCCCCGAGCAGATCCATCGCGCGCCGATCGACCCGACGCTCGGCTTCATGCCGTACCAGGCACGCCAGCTCGCCTTCGCGCTCGGGCTGGACGGCGAGCTCCTGCGGCCCGCGGTCGCCCTGCTGGAGGCGCTGGCGCACACCTTCCTCGAGGCCGACTGCTCGCTCGTCGAGATCAATCCGCTGGTCGTCACGACGGACGGGCGCCTGCTCGCGGCCGACGCCAAGCTCTCCGTCGACGACAACGCCGACTTCCGCCAGCAGGCACTCTTCGAGGAGCGCGACCGGGCGCAGGAGGACCGGCTGGAGGTCGAGGCGCAGGACGCCGGCATTCAGAACTACGTCAAGCTCGGCGGCTCCATCGGGTGCCTCGTGAACGGCGCCGGACTCGCGATGGCGACGATGGACGCCATCCAGTACGCCGGCGGCGAGCCGGCCAACTTTCTCGACATCGGCACCGCCAACAGCGCCGACGCCGTGACGGCGGCGCTCCGGCTCATCGGCTCGGACGCGGACGTGCGAGCCGTCCTCGTCAATATCTTCGGAGGCCTGGCGCGTACCGACGTGATCGCGGAGGGCGTGGTGCGCGCGAAGCAGATGGGCCTCATCCCGCAGCCCACCATCGTGCGACTGGCCGGAACCAACGTGGCCGACGGCCGGCGCATCCTCGATGAGGCGGGCGTCGACGTCGTCCGTGCCGAGGGTTTCGCGGAGGGAGCACGCCTGGCGGTGGAGGCCGCCGCGCGCGGCGCGGGATAGCTGCAGGCGGCCGGCACCGGCCGCAGGGAAGGGGCACGCGTGGCGGTACTGCTCGACGCGGCGAGCCGCATCGTGATCCAGGGCATGGGCGCCGCCGGCCAGCGCGAGGCAAGTGTGAGCCGCGCCTTCGGCACGCAGGTCGTCTGCGGCGTCACCCCGGGCCGCGGCGGCCAGGAGCTCGCCGACGTGCCGGTGCGCAACACTGTTCGCGAAGCCGTCGACGAGTTCGGAGCCGATGTCTCGCTGATCTTCGTTCCCGCGCCCTTCGCGGCCGACGCGATCGCGGAGGCCGCCGCCGCCGCCGTGTCCGTGGCGATCTGCATCACGGAGGGGATCCCCACCCTGGACATGGTGCGCGTGCGGCGCTACCTGCGCGGATCCGCCACCCGCCTGATCGGCCCCAACTGCCCCGGCGTGATGTCGCCCGGCGAGCGGGCGCGCGCGGGAATCATGCCGCCCGATGTCTACCTGCCAGGCAACGTCGGCGTGATCTCGCGATCCGGCACGCTGGTCTACGAGACGGTCGATCAGCTCACCAGCCTCGGCATCGGCCAGTCGACGTCGATCGGCGTCGGCGGCGATCCCATCATCGGCACGACCCAGCGTGAGGCGCTGGAGCTCTTCGAGGCGGATGCCGAGACGGCGGCGGTGGTGCTGATCGGCGAGATCGGTGGGACCGCCGAGCAGGAGGCGGCCGACTACGTGCGCGGGATGTCGAAGCCCGTGGTCGCCTTCATCGCGGGCGCGACGGCACCCCCGGGGCGCCGGATGGGCCACGCGGGTGCGATCATCGCCGGACGCGCGGGCACGGCGGCCGCCAAGCAGCAGGCGCTGCGCGAGGCGGGCGCGGCGGTGGTGGAGTCGCCGGCGGAGATCGGCGCGACGATGCAGGGCGTGCTCCACGAGCGAGGCCTGCTCTAGGTCCGCTACCGTGCGCTCCGTTGGCGCCCTTCCCCGCGCGCGGTCTAGGATCGGAGGTCCGCGGAGGGGTCGCATAGTGGCCTAGTGCGGGCGCCTGCTAAGCGCTTACCCCGGTTTCGGGGTCGTGGGTTCGACTCCCACCCCCTCCGCCATCCCCGCCCGTCGCTCGCGCCCGCCTCGACGGGCCCGGGAGGGACTGACATGGCGCGCTACCACATCTGGACGCTCGGCTGCCAGATGAACCAGGCGGACTCGCTCAAGCTCGCTGCGGGTCTCGACCGGCTCGGGCTCGCACCGGCCCCTTCCGACGCCGAGGCCGAGCTCGTGGTCGTCAACACCTGCTCGGTCAGGCAGCACGCCGAGGACCGTGCCTACTCGCGCCTGGGCGTCCTCGCGAAGCGGAAGCGCCGGGGCGAGCGTTTCACGCTCGCGGTGATGGGGTGCATGGTCGGACCCCGCACGGAGGCGCTCGCCAGGCGCTTTCCCTTCGTCGACGCGTGGGCCAGGCCGCAGCAGTTCGAGCCTATCCTAGAGGCGGCGCGCTCGGCCGGCGCTCTCGATCCCCTCGCGCTTCGCGACGTCTCGGAGGGGGAGTTCTGGCCGTCGACCTACGGGCGCCCCGAGGGTCCCGCGGCCTTCGTCCCGGTGGTGCACGGGTGCGACAAGATGTGCACCTACTGCATCGTGCCCCTGAGGCGCGGTCGCGAGCGCTCGCGGCCGGTGTCGGAGGTGCTTGGCGAAGTCGTCTATCTGGCCAGTCACGGCGTCCGCGAGGTGACGCTGGTCGGACAGACCGTGGAGGCGTACGGGGGGGACCTGGAGCCGGCGGCGGGGGCGGCGTCGCGGCCCGACCTCGCGACGCTCTTCGAGGGGATCGAGCGCGTCGACGGTATCGACCGCGTCCGCTTCCTCACCTCATACCCGCGCGACATGACGGACCGCATCATCGATGCCGTCGCCGATCTGCCGCGCGTGTGCGAGCACTTCAACATTCCCGTGCAGTCGGGCTCGGACTCGATGCTCGCCCGCATGCGACGCGGCTACACGGTCGCGCAGTTCGAGGAGCGCGTGGCGCGGATCCGCGAGCGCATGCCGCACGCGACGCTCGCCACCGACGTGATCGTCGGCTGTCCCGGCGAAACCGAGGAGGAGTTCCTCGCGACGGTGAATCTCCTCGAGCGGACGGCTTTCAACGTGATCCACGTCGCCGCCTACTCCCCTCGCCCCGGCACCTATGCTTCCCGCAAGATGGAGGACGACGTGCCCCGGGAGGTGAAGCGCGAGCGACTGCAGGTCATCGAGCGCCTCCACGCCGAGTCGGCCGCACGTCACAACCAGCCCCTCGTCGGCAGCCGCCTGGAGGTGCTGGTGGAGCGGGAGAGGGAGGGGCGCTCGAGCGGTCGCGCACGGGGCGGCCAGCTCGTGCACTTCGACGGGACGGGCCTCGTCGGCCGGCTCGTTGAGGTCGACGTGGATGAGGTGAGTCCGTGGTCGCTCCAGGGCCGGCGCGCCGACGATCTGACGCTGGCGATGCTCTAGGCGGCTCCCCCGGCGGGGGCGCGGGATCTCCGGGGCCCGGGCCGGGGGCTCGGTCGGAGGCCCCGAGCGCCCACGCCCTGCTCGCGACGATCGTCGTGATCTTCACCGTGCACGAGGGGAGCCTGCGCGTCCTGCTGGTCAGGCGCTCCGCGCCCCCGGCGAGCGGGAGCTGGGCGCTCCCCGGCGGGCGCTGGGACGGCACCGAGACGCTGGAGGGGGCGGCGCAGCGGAAGCTTGTCGACGAGACCGGGGCGACCGACCTCTACCTGGAGCAGCTCTTCACGACATCGGGCCTCGACGCCACGCAGCCGGCGGCCGTCGCAGTCTGCTACGTGGCGCTGGTCGAGTCGGGAACGGTGAGGCTGCGCAGCGGCGAGACCTGGCGGCCGGCGTGGCACGACGTGGCGGCGCTTCCCGGGCTCGCCTTCCGCAACGAGGAGGTGATCGCGCAGGCCGTCTCCCGGATCCGGGCCAAGCTCGAGTACACCAACGTGGCGTACGGGCTGCTGCCGGAGGAGTTCACGCTGCCGGAGCTCCAGCTCATCTACGAGGCGATCGCCGGCCGCGCGCTCGATCGCCGCAACTTCCGCAAGCGCATGCTCGGCGCGGGCATCGTCGAGCCGACGGGAGAGCTGCGCCGGAGCGGCGCCCACCGCCCCGCCCGCCTCTATCGCTTCACCACGCGCGAGCCGGTCTTCCTCTAGGAAGCGCGCCCCGCGTTGACCGCCGGGGCGACCGCGCCGTAGTATCGGGGCGCGGCGCTTTGTGTACTCGGTACACGAACGCCGGGGAGGGCGACCCGCGTGAGGACGGCGAGATGACGACGACGGCGACGCTGCCGCAGCTGCAGTGCGAGTCCGATGTCGGCATTGCGACCGTTCCGCTGGCGAGCGAGGGCGCCTTCGCGAGCTGGCAGGGAGACATCCCGGAGCGCTTTCGCACGCTCGGAGGGCCGGAGCTCGTGGAGCGTGTGCGAGAAGCTCGCGCCGCCCTCGGCCAGCGCGCGGTCGTACTCGGCCACCACTACCAGCGAGAGGACATCATCCAGTTCGCGGATCGGCGCGGCGATTCGTTCGACCTCGCGCGCTACGCGGCCTCCCATCCGGAGTCGGAGTACATCGTCTTCTGCGGCGTGCACTTCATGGCGGAGGCGGCCGACGTGCTCTCCGCCCCCCACCAGCAGGTGGTGCTGCCGAATCTGGCCGCGGGCTGCTCGATGGCGGACATGGCGGCGCAGCCCGACGTGCTCGGCGCCTGGCGTGAACTCGCCGCCGAATTCGGCGGCACCGAGGAGATCATCCCCGTCACGTACATGAACTCCGCCGCGGCGCTCAAGAGCTTCTGCGGCGAGCGCGGCGGAATCGTCTGCACCTCGTCGAACGCCGGGCGAGTACTCGCCTGGGCCCTGGAGCGCGGACGGCGCATCTTCTTCTTCCCGGACCAGCACCTGGGTCGCAACACCGCTCACGCGATGGGGATCCCGGAGCGGGAGGTGTCCCTGTGGAACTGGCGGCTTCCGTCGGGGAGCCGGGGGGGCCTCTCGACAGACGAGCTTCGTCGCTCGCGCATCATCCTGTGGGAGGGCCACTGCTCCGTGCACCAGCGCTTCTCGCTGACGCAGGTCGAGCGTGCCCGCGCGCAGCATGCGGGCGTGCGCGTCGTGGTCCACCCCGAGTGCCGCGCCGAGGTCGTGCGTCACGCGGACGCGGTCGGCTCCACCGCCTACATCGCGCGGTACGTCGAGGAGGCCCCGGCGGGTGCCGTGCTGGCGGTGGGGACCGAGATCAACCTCGTCTCCCGCCTCGCCAAGGAGAACCCGGACAAGACCGTCTTCTGCCTCGATCCCGTCGTCTGCCCCTGCAGCACGATGTACCGCGTCCACCCCGCCTACCTGGCGTGGGTGATGGAGGAGCTGGCGGAGGGGCGCGTGGTGAACCGGGTCCAGGTCCCCGAGCAGCAGAAGGAGCACGCGCGAGTCGCGCTCCAGCGGATGCTCCAGCTCGCGTAGACGGCCCGGCGGTGCCGGTGCCCGGGAGCGTGCGCCCGGGGCAACTCCGGCCCCCGCGCCCCGCGGAGATCGGTAATGGCGCAGCCGGTTCGACCCCTGGATCCGCTGGCCGTGCGCTCGGCGGTCGCAATCGCCCTCGAGGAGGATCGGGCGCGGCACGACGTCACGACCCTGGCCGTCGTTCCGGCCGCGCAGCGCGGGAGGGCGGTCCTGCGAGCGCGTGAGGCGGGCGTCGCGTGCGGGCTCGCGGCGGCGCGCGAGACCTTCGCACAGCTCTCGGAGCAGCTGGCCTTCGTGGCTCTCGTCGATGAGGGGGCAACCGTCGAGCCGGGGGATGCGCTCGCCGAGGTCTCCGGTCCGCTTGCGCCGTTGCTCCAGGCCGAGCGCGTCGCGCTGAACTTCGTGCAGCGCCTCTCGGGCATCGCGACCCTGACCCGCCGGCTCGTCGAGCGCGCCGCCGCGGGCGGCCCGGCGCGGGTCGTCGACACGCGCAAGACGACCCCGGGGCTGCGCGAGCTGGAGCGCTACGCGGTGCGCGCCGGTGGCGCGTTCAACCACCGCAACACGCTCGAGGATGGGGTCCTCATCAAGGACAACCATCTGCGGGCGGGCGAGGCGCGCGGGATCGGCATCGCCGGGCTGATCCGGGAGGCTCGCAGGGCGGTCCCGCACACGCTCCGGGTGGAGGTGGAAGTCACCGACGAGGGCGGGGCGCGCGCCGCGGTTGAGGCTGGCGCCGACGTGATACTCCTCGACAACATGAGCCCGGCGGAGATGAGCGGCGTCGTGGAGCGCCTGGGCGGCGGTCGCGTGCTTTTCGAGGCGTCTGGCGGGATCACGCTTGAGACCGCGGCCGCGGTCGCGGCGTCGGGCGTTCAGCTGATCTCCTCGGGGGCGCTCACCCACTCCGCGCCCGCTCTCGACGTCGCGCTCGACATCGTGCCCGGCCCGGAGCCCGCGTCGCGGTGAGTGCCCGGGGAGCCAGACCGTGCACCAGATAGTGCTGATCAGCGGACCGCCCGCCGCCGGCAGATCGGCCGTCGCCCGCGCGCTGTGCGAGCGCTTCGATCGCATGCTCCACGTCGACGTCGACGTGTTGAGGAGCTGGGTCGTCGCCGGTTACCGGCACCCCCGGGCCCGGGACGAGCAGGCGCTCGAGCAGCGGCTGCTGGCGATCAGGAACGCCTCCGCCATCGCGCGCGAGTGCTCCGCGCTGCGCTATGCGTGCCTCATCGACGACACCGCGCTCGCGGCCGATCTCGAAGCGTACCGGGAGGCGCTCGCCGGGGCGGGGGCGCCGCTGCACGCCGTGACGCTCCTGCCGTCGCGGGAGGCGAGGCGCGAGGGCGCCGGCGGCCGCGCCGGGGGTGCTCCGGAGGAGGCGGGGAGCCTGCACGCGGCCTTCGCCCGGGAGGCGGCATCGGGGCTCCTGCCCGGCGTCGTGCTCGACACGTCGCGGGATCGGGGCGCCCACTACACCGCCGACCGCGTGCAGGATGCCGTTGCCTCGGGAGAGTCGCTTGTGGTCGGAGAGCGCCCGACTCCCCGCTAGCGCTCCCCCGCGGCCGTCTCCGCCCCCGGGCGCCTCACCGCGTGCGCCGAGTCGAGCCAGAGCGTGACCGGCCCGTCGTTCTCGCTCTCCACGAGCATCCGGGCTCCGAAGCTCCCCGTCGCCACCTCGATGCCCTCCGCCCGCAGCGCGCCGACCACGGCGTCGCAGAGCGGCGCCGCGCGGTCGGGCGGCGCGGCCCGGGTGAAGGAGGGGCGCCGGCCCTTGCGGATGTCGGCGAGGAGGGTGAACTGCGAGATGACGAGCGCGGCCGTCGGCTCGCCGGATCGAAGCCGATCGGCGAGCGAGCGGTCGAGACGCCCGTCCTCGCCCTCGAACAGGCGCAGCTGGGCCAGCTTGCGCGCCATCCACGCCGCGTCCCCCACGCCGTCGTCGTCGGCGATCCCGAGGTAGACGAGGAGACCGGGACCGATGGAGCCGACGTCCTCGCCCGCGACGCGGACGGTCGCGGAGCGAACCCGCTGGAGGACCGCCCGCACTAGCGGCCTCCCCCGGGCGGCCGGAGTGGAAGCGCTCGGAGAGCCGCCGCCGTCGGGGCTATCGGGTGCTCGACGAGGGTCGCCGCCTGGAGCCGCCACGGCGCCTGCGGGGCGGGGCGCCCTCCTGCGGGGTGCCCTGCGCGGCTTCCGGCGGCTGCGAGCCGCGGACAATGCCCGCGGTGGGAGCGTCGGCGTCCCCGTGCTTCGTCTCTCCCTGCTGCGGCAGGCCACCCTCCGGGGGCTCGGGGCTGCGTCCCGAGGACTCCGGATCCTTCTCGGGCTTGCGGTTGTTCTTGCGGGTGTCGGTGGTGTAGAAGCCCATCCCCCGGTAGCGGAAGAGCGGCGGGTTGAAGCCGCGCCTGGCCATCCTGTCGCAGCGGATGCAGGGCTGCTCCAGCGAGGACCTGAAAGGGAGCTCCAGCTCGAAGCGGTGTCCCGCCTCGCACGCGAAGTCGTAGCGCGGCACGTCGTCCCTCCCCCCGGCGCCGATGAGAGCGCATCCGCCGTCGCGGAAACGGCCCGGCATCGACGCCCGTCGACAAGGTGGCCGTTCAGTCTACGGGGAGGTCCCATACCCGACAACGGGCACGCGCCCCGGCACGCCGCCGCTGGCCGCTTCGCGCGGGCGGACCCTATACTGGCGCGGAACCTGCGGGAGCGCTTCAGGCGCACCGCACCGTCGCTGGCGGACGGCCCTGGGCCCGGACGCCGACACCGAGCGCGGGGATCGGCCCGAAACCATTCATGAGCGCCGCCGGCCGGTGCCGCGTTTCCGTGCGGCCTCGACTGCAAGCGGCGCCGACGCTGGAGGAACCGTGGCCACGACAATGCGCGAGCTGCTCGAGGCGGGCGTCCACTTCGGCCATCAGACGCGCCGCTGGAACCCGCGCATGCGACCTTTCATCTTCACCGAGCGCAACGGCATCCACATTCTCGATCTCTCGCAGACCGTCCGCCGCCTCGATGATGCGCTGACACAGATCCGTGAGTCGGTGTCGGCCGGTGACGCCGTGCTCTTCGTCGGCACGAAGAAGCAGTCCCGCGAGATCGTGCGCAGGGAGGCCGAGCGCTGCGGCATGCCCTTCGTCAACACCCGCTGGCTGGGAGGCACGCTCACGAACTTCCAGACGATCGCCCGGCGCATCGAGCGTCTCAAGGAGCTGGATGAGCAGGCGGACGCGGAGACCGATCTGGCGCTGCCGAAGAAGCAGCGGCTCCGGCTTGAGAAGGAGCGATCACGCATGGAGCGGGCCTTCGGCGGCCTGCGCCGGCTGACGCGGCCGCCCGGCACCGTCTTCGTCGTCGATCCGACGATGGAGGAGATCGCCGTCAAGGAGGCGAACCGGGTCAAGATCCCGGTGGTCGCGATGTGCGACACCAACGCCGACCCCGATATCGTTGACTTCCCGGTCCCCTCGAACGACGACGCGATCCGGGCGATCCAGTTGATCACCGGCCGGGTCGCCGACGCCGTTCTCGAGGGACGCGCCTACAGCGACGTGGAAGAGGAGCTTGCCGCGCAGCAGCGTGCGATGGCGGCCGCCGAGTCCCAGGAGCGGGAGGGAACCGGCACCCCGTCCGGGGGCGCGCCCTCCTAGGGCTAGCCCCAGGCCGCCCCGTCGGGCGCGATCCGTGAACGGTGGCGGGCGGGACGCCCGCCTGTGCGAGGAGTGGGCCGTGGTCACTGCGGAGGATGTGAAGAGGCTCCGAGCCGAGACCGGCGCGGGCGTCATGGACAGCAAGCGCGCGCTGGAGGAGTCCGGCGGGGACTTCGATGCGGCTCGCCGACTGTTGCGCGAGCGCGGCATCGCGGCCGCGACGAAGCGCGCCGGGCGCACCACGAGCCAGGGGCTCGTCGAGGCCTACATCCACGGCGACGGGCGCATCGGCGCGCTGGTCGAGGTGAACTGCGAGACGGACTTCGTTGCGAGGACCGACGCCTTCCGCCGCCTCGCACGGGACGTCGCGATGCAGGTCGCGGCGATGAACCCGCTCGGCGTCACGGAGGAGGATGTTCCGGACGACGCGGAGGGCGATCGCTCCCAGCACGCCCTGCTGGAGCAGCCCTTCATCAAGGATGCCTCGCAGACCATCGGCGAGCTCATCAGGGAGGCGATTGCCCAGACGGGTGAGAACATCCGCGTCGCGAGCTTCGCCCGCTTCGAACTCGGCGGGTAGCCGCGGCCGCGCTCCCGAGTGCCTCAACGGACCCCGCGTGCGGCCTCCCGCGGCGCCGGTGGCTGCGCTATCGTGGAGGCCGCCGCGTCGGCACCAGCCGGCCCGGCGGGATCCCGCGCCCGGGGGGAGGGGCGATGTCGGAGCAGATACTCGACGACGCGGCCCAGCGCATGGACAAGGCGGTCGCTGCCTTCGTCAACGCGATTGCGACGATCCGGACGGGGCGCGCGAACACCTCGCTCGTCGAGCACCTCCCGGTCTCGCACTACGGTCAGACGCTCCCGCTCAACCAGCTCGCGACCCTCGCGGCGCCCGATGCCCAGCTCATCACCGTGCAGCCGTGGGACCGGGGCGCCGTCGACTCGGTCGTGCG
Source organism: Chloroflexota bacterium (assembly GCA_026713865.1). GTDB lineage: Bacteria > Chloroflexota > Dehalococcoidia > UBA2979 > UBA2979 > VYDC01. The sequence goes on from JAPONQ010000047.1 coordinate 15,209, forward strand.
CGCGATCCAGCAGAGCGATCTGGGGATCAACCCGGCATCGGACGGGGTCGTGGTCCGGCTGCCGATACCCCCGCTCACCGAGGAACGCCGCCGCGAGCTGGTGCGGCAGCTCGGCGGGAAGCTCGAGGACTCGCGCGTGGCGGTGCGCAACGTTCGGCGTCACGCCGTCGACGGGCTGCGCAAGGAGCTCCGCGCAGGCGAACTCTCAGAGGACGAGGAGCGGCGCGAGGCGGAGCGGCTCGAGCGCACCACGCAGGCGCATGTGGAGACGCTTCAGCAGCTTGCGGCGGAGAAGGAGCGCGAGCTCCTCGAGGTATGAACACCGGGCCGAGTCGCGGGCGGGCCGCCCGGGGTGGTCGGCCGGGGGTCGGAGGACGCACGTGGTAGCAGGCTGGGTCCCGCGTGCCACGGAGGCGCCGCCCCTCCCGGTGCTGTCGAGCGTGCCGCGCCACGTCGCGATCATCATGGACGGCAACGGGCGCTGGGCGACGGCGCGGGGGCTCTCGCGAGTGGAGGGGCACCGGGCCGGCACCCTGGCCATTCGCACCGTCGCCGAGCGGCTCTCGCAGCACGGCGTCCCGGTACTCACCCTCTTCGCCTTCTCGACGGAGAACTGGGGCCGGCCCCGTGCGGAGGTCAGGGCGATTCTGGGTCTCGCCGCCGACTTCATCGATACGCGGCTTGCCGAGCTCGATGAGGCGGGCGTGCGTCTGGCGCACATCGGTGATATCGAGCGGCTGCCGCGCACGCTCCGGGCCAAGGTGAGGAACGCCATCGAACGGACGGCCGCCAACGCGGGGCTCGTCCTCAACGTCGCCTTCAGCTACGGCGGCCGCGCCGACATCGTCGACGCGGTGCGGCGGCTCGTCGACGACGGAGTCCGCTCGGAGGACATCACGGAGGAGGCCATCGCGGAGCGCATCGCGACCGCCCACCTGCCCGAGCCCGACCTGCTCATCCGCACCGGCGGGGAGCGTCGCATTTCGAACTTCCTCGTCTGGCAGGCCGCCTACGCGGAGTACTACTTCACACCGACGCTGTGGCCGGACTTCGACGCCGGCGCGGTTGATGCCGCGCTTCTCGAGTACGGCCGCCGGCGGCGCCGATTCGGTCTCGTACCGGAGAGCTCGCGCGCTCCGGACGAGTTGGCGGCGTCCACCGGCGCATAGGCTGCACGGCACGGGATCGAGGCGCCGTGGAGCGCGGGCGAGGCGCATCGCTGCTTCGGGATTCGACCCCGCGCCCCCCCGCGCGCGGGGCGCGGCCCGGGAGCTCGCTTCGGCCGCGACTCGCTGTCGCGCTGGTGGGGCTGCCGGCCGTCGCCCTGCTGCTGGCCCTTCCGGCTCCGCCCTTCGTCGTCACGCTCGCCCTCCTCGCCGCCGTCGGCGCCGGTGAGCTGTTGCGCGCCGCGGGCAGCGGTCCCGGGGCGATCGTCTCGGCCGGCGCCTTCTCGGCGGCTCTCGTGGCCGGCCTCCCCTACGTCGATCAGGGAGCGAGCGCCGCCGCGGTCGCGGCGGGGGCGCTCACGCTCATCGCGGTGTTGCGCACCGCCCACGGCCGCCGGGCGTCGCTGCTCTGGTGGGGGGTGGGTGTCCTCTACGTGGGTGTGGGGTTCGCGCACGCGTCGCTCATCCGGATGGAGCCCGAGGGGCAGCGCTGGCTGCTCGTGCTGCTCGCCGCCGTCTTCGCCACCGACACGGGGGCCTACGCGGTGGGGCGGCCGCTCGGACGGCGGCTGATCGCACCGCGGCTCTCCGCCGGCAAGACGTGGGAGGGGGCGGTCGGCGGGCTGGTCGCCGGCGCCGCCGCCACGCTCGCCGCCGTGTGGGCGCTCGATCTCTCGATCGCGGGAGAGCGCGCCGTGCGGCCCGAGCTCGTCCTGCTCGCCCTGGGCCTTCCCGTCTCCGCGCACGGCGGCGACCTGCTCGCCTCCGCGATCAAGCGGCGTCTCGGGAGGAAGGACTTCTCCCGGCTGCTGCCGGGCCACGGCGGTCTCCTGGATCGTGTCGACTCGCTCCTGCTGGCGGGGCCGGTCCTATACTGGACGTTGGCATGGGCGATGTGACCGGGCTCGCCATCCTCGGCTCGACGGGGTCGATCGGGCGCCAGGCCCTGGACGTGGTCCGTGCGCTCCCGGACCATCTCCGGGTCACCGCGCTGGCGTGCCGCAGCGACGTCGAGCAACTCGAAGCACAGCTCGCCGAGCATCGCCCTGCTGCCGTGTGGGCGGAGGCGCCCCCGCCCGGGTGGATGCCTCCGGCGGGCGGCACCGTGGATGTCGCTCCGCTCGATGAGCTCGTGGTGCGGGACGACGTGGACGTCGTTCTGGTCGCGACGACCGCTCTGGCCGGTCTCACGCCGACCCTCGCCGCCCTCCGGGCCGGCAAGAAGGTGGCCATCGCGAACAAGGAGGTGCTCGTCGTCGCGGGCGCCGAGGTGCGACGTGCGCTCGCCGAGGGGGAGCCGGCCGGCGCGGAGCTACGCCCGGTCGACTCCGAACACTCGGCGATCTGGCAGTGTCTCTGGGGGGAGCGGGCGGAGTCAGTGGAGCAGCTGACGCTCACGGCCTCGGGCGGCGCCTTCCGCGACCTCGCGCCCGGCGAGCTCGCCCGCGTCACGCCGGAGCAGGCGCTCGCGCACCCCACCTGGTCGATGGGACGCAAGGTGACCGTCGACAGTGCCACGCTCTTCAACAAGGGGCTGGAGGCGATCGAGGCGCGCTGGCTCTTCGACGTGCCTCTCTCGCGCATCGACATCGTGCAGCACCGCGAGAGCGTCGTGCACTCGATGGTGCGATTCGTGGACGGCTCGGTGAAGGCCCAGCTCGGCGAGCCGGACATGCGGTTGCCGATCCAGTGCGCCCTGACCTACCCGGAGCGTCTGCCGGCGAGGCACGTGGCGCCGCTCGATCTCGCCGTGGCCGGGCGCCTCCACTTCGAGGCGGTCGACCACGAGCGCTTCCCGGCGCTGGGGCTGGCTCTCGAGGCGGGCCGCCGAGCGGACGGATCGGCGGCGGCTCTCTCCGGTGCCGATGAGTCGGCCGTCGCGCACTTTCTCGCCGGGCGGCTGGGCTTCACGGAGATCGCACGGCTGCTCCGCTCGGCGCTCGATGCGCACGAGCCGGTCGCCGAGGACGACCTCGATGCGCTGCTCGGTGCCGAGGCATGGGGCCGGCGATTCGTCGACCGGGCCGTGGACGGACGTGACCCGGGCCGGCCCGCGGCGACACCCGCCGGCGATCGGGTCGGCGGACGCGACGAACGGCTCGGCACGTGAGGCGCCGGCGCGGCGCCGCTCCCCTCGCCCTGCTCCTGGCGGTGGTACTGGCCGTCGTCTGGCTCCCGCGCGCGGGGGGCGCCCTGAACTCGGCGGCGCTCTTCCTGCTGATGATCACCGGCCTCGTGCTCGCGCACGAGGCGGCTCACTTCGCCACGGCGCGGCTCTTCGGAGTGCGGGTGCTCGAGTTCGGGGTCGGCTTCCCGCCGCGCATGGGTGCCGTGCGGTGGGGCGAGACCATCTACTCCGTGAACTGGCTCCCGCTGGGGGGCTTCGTGCGTCTGCTGGGGGAGGAGGATCCGGAGGATCCCCGCTCGCTGGCGGCTCAGGCTCGGTGGAAGCGCTTCATCGTCCTGGTGTCGGGCGCGGTCGCGAACCTGCTGCTCCCGGTGCTGCTCTTCGCCGTTGCCTACATGGTGCCGCACGAGGAATCGGCGGCGCGTGCGGTGATCGCGGAGGTGGTGCCCGGCGCCCCGGCAGAGGCGGCCGGCCTGAGGACCGGCGACGTGATCTTCGAGGTGGGGGGCCGCAACACGAAGAATGTGGCGGAGACGGGGCGGCTGGTGCGACTCCACCAGGGCCGCGAGACCGAGTTCGTGGTGAAGCGCGGGGAGGAGGGCTTCGTCACGATTGCCGTGGAGCCTCGCTGGGCCCCGCCCGCCGGTCAGGGCCCGACGGGGATCCGGATCGCCGCGCAGTACCCCTTTACCGATACCATCGCACTCCCACCCTGGGAGGCGGCGGGGTCGGGGCTGCGGGCCACCATCGACTCGATGATCCTCTTCCGCAACGAGGTGATCGGATGGACGAAGGGGTCGGGCGGGCCCGCGTTCGCGGGTCCGGTCGGCATCGCGCAGACGACGGGCGAGGTGGCGCGCGAGGGCGGCATTTCGCCGCTGTTCTCGCTGGCTGCGGTGCTCTCCATAAACCTCGGCGTGCTCAACCTCCTGCCGCTGCCGATGCTCGATGGGGGACGGCTCTTCTTCCTCCTGATCGAGATCGCGAGGCGAGGGCGTCGCGTCGCGCCGGAGCGCGAGGCGCTCGTACACCTCGCCGGCTTCGTGGTCTTCATCGGTCTCGCGGTGGTGATCACCTTCGCCGACATCGCTCGGATCGCGAACGGAGAGTCACTGTTCCGGTAGCGGGGTGGCCGCCGCCGCCGCTGGCGGGACCCGCGCCGCTGTGGGAGTATCGCCCCGCAGGAGGCGGAGCCGCGGAGCGAGAGCAGGAGCAGCGGTGAGCGCGGAGCGCAACCGGACGCGGACGGTCAGGATCGGGCCGATTACGGTCGGTGGCGGCGCCCCGATCGCGGTGCAGTCGATGGCCGCGACCCGCACGCAGGATATCGACGCCACGCTGAGACAGGTCGATCTCCTTCAACAGGCGGGTGCCGATCTCGTCCGCATAGCGGTCGACTCCCGCAGGGACGTCGAGGCGCTGGCGGAGATCAGGGACCGCACGGAGGCGACGCTCTCCGTCGATCTGCAGGAGAATTACCGGCTCGCGGCCGTCGTCGCACCGCTGGTCGACAAGGTCCGCTACAACCCCGGGCACCTCTACCATCACGAGCGCACCAAGCCGGTCCGGGAGAAGGTCGCCTTCCTGGCGGAGACCGCAGAGCGCAGCGACGTGGCCCTGCGGGTGGGCGTGAACTGCGGATCCGTCGATCCCGTGCTGACCGAGCGATTCGGCGGGGACGACGTCGGCGCGATGGTCGAGAGCGCCTCTCAGCACGCGGCGCTGCTCGACGATCTCGGGTTCACGCGCTACGTCGTCTCGCTGAAGGACTCCGACTGGCGCAAGGTTGTCGACGCCAATCGGCGCTTCGCTGCGGAGCGCCCCGAGGTTCCCCTTCATCTCGGTGTAACCGAGGCCGGGATGCCGCCGGAGGGCGTCATCAAGACTCGTGTCGCCTTCGAGCAGTTGATCTCCCAGGGGATCGGCGACACCGTGCGCGTCTCGCTCACCCTCCCCTTCGAGGAGAAGGGCGAGGAGGTGCGCGCCGGCCGTGCGATCCTCGCCGACATCGCCTCGGGCCGCTTCCGGTCCGTTCCGGCCTTCCTCGATGGAGGACTCAACATCATCTCCTGCCCCTCGTGCTCGCGAGTGGAGAACGAGGCCTTCGTCGACCTCGCCAGGCAGGTGAAGGAGATGAGTGCCTTCGCCCGCGAGGAACGGGTCACGATCGCGGTCATGGGCTGTCGCGTGAACGGGCCAGGCGAGACCGACGACGCCGACATCGGGCTGTGGTGCGGCCCGACGGGCGTGAACCTGAAACGAGGCTCCGAGGTCGTCGGGCACTACGGCTACGACACGATCCTCGGGAGGACGCGCGAGCTCCTGGACGACGTGATCACGGAGCGGCGCGCTGGCACGACCGGGCGTTCGGTCATCTCCTAGCCCCATGCGACCTGACGCAGCCGCGCCGGCGGTGCTCTCCACCATGTGGGCGCTGCAGCCTCGCTTCGAGCAGGCCCTCGATGCCTTCGTCGAGCGTGCGCGCGCGCTCGGCTTCTCCGGCATCGAGATCAACCACTCGATGGACGCCGCGCAGGTCGGCGTGCTCCTCGCCCAGAGGGCGCTACCCGTGGTGGCGGTGCATGCGCCGGCTCCGCTCGAGCGCCACCCGGCGCACGGATGGAATCGCTCGCTCGATCCCGCGTCGGAGGACGAGGCGGAGCGCCGGCTCGCCGTGCACTATGCGGGTCGCTCCATCGAGCTCGCCGGCGAGGCCGGCGCCTCGCTCGTGGTCCTCCATCTCGGCGCCGTCGGGCTGGCTCAACTCCAGCCGGAGCGAACGCTCCGGCGCCTCTTCGCGCGAGGCTCCGTTTCGGAGGAGGAGAGGGGCGCCTCGGTGGAGGCGGCGCTGCGTGAGCGGGCGAGGCTGGCGCCCCCCGCACTCGATCGTGCCCGGCGCTCGCTGGCCGAGCTCGTTCTCCTGGCGGAAGCGCACGGCGTGACGCTCGGGCTCGAGTGCCGTCTCTACCATCACCAGATCCCGCTCCCCTCCGAGGCCGCCGAGCTGCTCGCGGAGCACCCGCCGGAGCGGGTCGGCTACGTCCACGACGTGGGCCACGCCGAGATTCAGCACCGGCTCGGCCTCGTCGACCGCGCCTCCTGGTTCGATCTTCTCGGGGAGCGCCTGGTCGGTGTCCATCTCTCCGACGTGAACGGGCTCGCCGACCACCGCGCGCCGGGCAACGGCGACGTGGATTTTCGCTGGCTCGCAAAGCGACTCTCCGCCGGCGCCGTGCGGACGCTCGAGATCGATCAGGATGAGCCCGACGACGATATCGAGCGCGGCCTCGAGCTGCTCGGCGAGGCGGGCGTAATCACCCGCGGGGCGCCGAGGCCGGCCGACGCCTCCTAGCGCGTGCGTGGCGGCGGGCCGCGCTACACTGCCGCCATGGCGGTCGGGATGCGAATGACGCGTCTCTTCGGACGCACGCTGCGCGAGGCACCGAGCGACGCCGAGTTCGCGTCGCACCAGCTGCTGCTGCGCGGTGGCTTCGTGGATCAGCTTGCGGCCGGGGTCTATTCCTACCTCCCCCTGGGCTCGAGGGTGAAGCGGCGAGCCGAGCAGATCGTGCGCGAGGAGATGGACCGCGCGGGCGCCGAGGAGGTGCTGCTCCCGGCCATCCACCCGGTCGAGCTGTGGGAGCGGACCGGCCGCGATCAGGCCTTCGGCGAGACGCTCTTCGTGGTCGAGGATCGCCGCTCGCGCCGGCTCGTCCTGGCTCCGACCCACGAAGAGGTGATAACCAGGCTCTTCGCGGGCCATGCCCGCTCGTACCGCGACCTGCCGGTCACGCTCTATCAGATCCAGACGAAGTTCCGGGATGAGGCGAGGCCTCGCGGCGGTCTCGTTCGCGTCCGCGAGTTCACGATGAAGGACGCCTACAGCTTCGATCTCGATGAGGGGGGCCTCGACGAGTCCTACGACGCGATGTACCGCGCGTACCAGCGCATCTTCGATCGCGTCGGCATCCCCACCGTTGCCGCAGAGGCCGACTCGGGTGCCATCGGCGGCAAGGGCTCCCAGGAGTTCCTCTTTCTCACCCGGATCGGCGAGGACACGGTCCTGCTCTGCGACTGCGGCTATGCCGCCAACGCGGAGAAGGCCGAGTTCGTGCGCCAGCCGTCCGGGGACGAGGTGCCGCGCCCCCTGGAGGAGGTGGAGACGCCCGGCGTCACCACGATCGAGGGGCTCGCGGCGTTCCTCGGCGTGGAGGCGGAGCGGACGGCGAAGGCCGTCTTCTTCACCGCCACCTGGGCCGACGGCCGCGAGCAGCCGCTCTTCGCGGTGCTGCGGGGCGAGCTGCAGGTGAACGAGGTCAAGCTGGCGAATGCCGTGGCCGACGACGGATCGCCGCCCAGGCTGCGACCCATGACGGATGCGGAGGTGGCCGATGCCGGCCTCGTCGCAGGCTACGCCTCGCCGATCGGCGTCGGACGCGGCGTGCGCGTCGTCGCCGATCTCTCCATTCCCGGGTCGCCGAATCTCGTCGCCGGCGCCAACCGCGAGGGCATCCACCTGCGCAACGTGAACTTCGGACGCGACTGGGAGGCGGAGGTGGCCGACATTGCGCTCGCCGAGCCCGGGCACCTCTGCGCGCGCTGCGCGGGAGCCGGGACGGAGGGGCGCGCCTTGCGCTCCGAGCACGGGATCGAGCTCGGCCACGTTTTCCGCCTGGGCCGGGTCTTCACGGAGTCGCTCCGGGTCAGCGTGCTCGATGAGCAGGGAACGCAGCGCGTGCCGACGATGGGCTGCTACGGCATCGGGGTGGACCGCCTCGTCGCGGCGGCGGTCGAGGCGCATCACGACGAGCACGGCATCATCTGGCCCGCCACCCTCGCCCCCTACGACGTGCACCTGGTGGCGCTCGGAGCGTCGCGCGATGCCGCCGTGGCCGAGGAGGCCGACGCCCTTTTCGAGGAGCTCCGGGTCGCGGGGCTCGACGTGCTCTACGACGACCGCGACGAGTCGCCGGGCGTGAAGTTCGCCGATGCCGATCTGCTCGGGCTTCCCGTGCGGCTCACGGTCTCGTCGCGCAACCGGCGGGAAGGGGTCGTCGAACTCCGCGTCCGCGCCGGGGCGGAGTCCGAGCGGATCGCCCGCGATGCCGTGGTGGCGCGTACGGCAGAGCTGCATGCGGCGGAGACCGGCGCGCTCAACGGGGCGCAGGCGTCCGCGCGGCTCTAGCGCTCCACCCCCGGCGTTTCGGCGGGCGCGCCCGATGGACGCCCGCGGGGGGCGCGGCTACGATCGCGGGCGGCCGCCCCGGGCGGACCGAATGGAGGCCCTGCCGTGACGTTCGTCATCACGCAGCCCTGCATCGACACGATGGACCAGTCGTGCGTCGAGGTCTGTCCCGTCGACTGCATCCACTTCGAAGAGGGCCCCGACCGCATGCTCTACATCA
>JAPONQ010000048.1 GCA_026713865.1 Chloroflexota bacterium
CCGCCCGGCAGGTCTCGCAGCTCCTGCAGCCGCTGCGGGAGGCGTCGCTCGTCACCAGCATCGGGGGCCGGCTGGTGCTCTCCGACCGCGGCCTGACGCTGCTCGCGCGTAGGGACCGCTCCGCCGCCAACCTCGCCCGCAGACGCTGGAGCGCCCGGCCGCTGGACCGGGATGCGCCGCCCGCCTGGCGCAACGTCACCGGCAGGCGCAGCCGCCAGCTCCTCCGCACCATCGACCACACCGCCGCCGTGCACGGCTTCATGGCGGCGCTGGCCGGGCAGGCGCGAAGCGAGGGCTGGGAGATCGAGCAACTCGACCCGCCCCACCGCGCGTCCAGATACTTCCGCCACCACGACCGCCTGCACTCGGTCCACCCGGATGCCTTCGGCCTCGTGCGCCGCGAGGGGGAGCGCCGGGCGTTCTTCCTCGAGTGGGAGCGCCGCGCCGTCCGGCCCTCGACGATGGCCGCCCGCCTCGCCCCCTACCTGCGCTACTACGCCTCGCAGCGCCCCACCGACGACCACGGCCTCCGCCCCGATGTGCTCGTCGTCTTCGAGGACGAGCTCGCGGCCGACCACTTCCTGCGCGTGGCGCGCACCGAGATGAAGCGCGCCCGCGTCGACCCGCCCCTCCGGGTCTCGCACCGTGCGCTGCTCGACCGCGAGGGACCGCTGGGGCCGACCTGGCGCTCGCCCGGCGACCCGGCTGCGAGCCGGGGAGCGTTCGGCTAAGGCGCGCCTCCCCGCGCGAGCCCATCACCTGGACTCGCTCCTCCGGCGACCGCCGCGGAGCCGTACGTGGACGGCTGTACGCGCGCACGCCTCTCTGGAGCGGCAGGGGCCGGGGCGCTGAGCGCGCGAGCGCAGCGAAGTTTCCGCCACCGCCGGCGCGATGCATGCCGCGAAACGGGAGTTCTATGCTGGTAGCAGCCTGGAACGCCGAGGAGCACCGCTGTGAGCGACGGCTATCGCTGGAAGGCGCTCGGAGCGCGCATCCGCGAGGCCCGCGTCCGCGCCGGCCTCACGCAGAAGCGCCTCGCCGAGCTCGTCGGCGTGCGCGCCCACACGGCCTGGTGCTGGGAGGCGGGGCGCATGCGCCCGCAGCGCGAGAACCTGGTCGCGATCGCCCACCACACCGGCACGAGCCCCGGGCAACTGGAGGGCCGCGGCAGCGACGAGGCGCAACTGGTCAGGGAGGCCGAGCTCGCCTTCCACGACGCCATCGAGGGCATGCCCATGGAGGACATCGCCTCGATCCGCAACTACATCCGCTTCCTCAAGTCCGAGCGCCGCAGGCGCGAACGTGGCCTGCGCTGACCGCGCACCCTCGAAGCCCCCTCACGAGCCTTCTCCCCGCTCCGACGCACCTGACCGGTCGTCGCTGCCGGGCGGCTCCGCCGCGTCCGGCAGCAGGCAGTGCAGCAGCCCGCGCTCGACGGCGAAGCAGAACAGCCGGTAGAGGTGGCCGGGGCCGGGCTTCCTGCCCTTGCGCCAGCGCCGCAGCGTGCGCGCATCCACGCACAGCGCCCGCGCCAGCGCGCGCCGGCTCAGGCCCGTCTCCAGGCGCAGGCGCTCGAGGCGCTCCGGGAAGTCGGGCGGGAAGCGCGAGGGCTCGACGCGGTAGACGTGGCGCTGCGGGCGTCCCACTCAGCGCCTCCTCGGCGGGCGTACGACGATCAGCTCCTCGCCGAGCAGCTCGCCGAGGCCCTCCGGCACGCGCGTCGCGAAGCGCACCAGCGAGAGCATCGCGCCGCCTCCGGGCGAGGCACCGTGCCGCCAGCGCCAGAGCTGGCGGGGGTCGACGCCCATGCAGGCCGCCATCCGCTCCCAGGGCAGCCCCGTCCGCTCCCTGACCG
>JAPONQ010000049.1 GCA_026713865.1 Chloroflexota bacterium
TGATGTAGAGCATGCGGTCGGGGCCCTCTTCGAAGTGGATGCAGTCGACGGGACAGACCTCGACGCACGACTGGTCCATCGTGTCGATGCAGGGCTGCGTGATGACGAACGTCACGGCAGGGCCTCCATTCGGTCCGCCCGCGGCGGCCGCCCGCGATCGTAGCCGCGCCCCCCGCGGGCGTCCATCGGGCCGCGCGGCGCCGGCCCTCTAGGACTCGCCCCCCGTCGTGACGAAGGAGAGCACGGCATCCGCCCACTGCTCCGGGGCGTCGTCGGGCGTGAAGATCCAGGTCGAGGGGAGGATCAGGCCCCTCCCCTGCGGCAGGGCATCGAGGCAGGCCTGGTGGGCGGGCATCAGCTTGCTGCCGGAGCCGTGGATGACGAGCGTCGGTGCCGCGACGTCTGGAAGCCTCGCGAGGAAGGGGTAGCGCGTGAAGCAGTAGGGGGCGGCGCCCTCGCGGCCCATCGCCCCGTAGGTCGGCTCCTCGCCGTTCGCGCGGAGGAAGTCGATGAAGCGCCGCGAGAAGTGCTCGAGATCGATGCCGGGCCGGTCGCCGCCGTACTTCTTCCAGAGCTCGACGAGATGCGAGCCGTCCTCCTGCTCGGGGATGTAGCGGTGGATCGTCTCGTGGAGCGCCCGGCCCTCGGGATTGCCGTAGTCCCAGGGCTCCTCGAGTACGAGGCGCCGGACGCGATCCGGGTGGGCGGCGGCGAGCTCCACCGCGACCTGCGCGCCGGTCCAGGCGCCGTAGAGGTCGACGCTGGCGAGCTCCATCGCGTCGAGGAACCAGAGCGCCGTCTGCGCGAACTCGGCGATCGAGGTGTAGGGCTCCGGGGGATCGTCGGAATCGCCGTAGCCGGGCGTGCTCATCGCGATCACGCGCGCCCGGCGTGAGAGCCGCGGGAAGTGCGGTTCGAAGTGGTAGGCGGAGCTCGGGGTCGAGTGGAACATCACGAGCGGGTGCCCGGAGGTCCCCATCCCGCGCCACTCGATCGATCCGTGCGGCGTCTGGGCGAAGCCGCGGAGCAGGCGCAGCGCCTCGCCGGTCGTCATCGGAGCCTCCTCGCCCGCCCGGCCCCGTCGGCCGTGCGCGCCTGAGGCTACGGCGGCGCCCGATCGACCGCAACGGGGCGGGGCGCCTCTCTGGACGCCGTCCGGCGGCGGCTATAGGCTCCGCTCACCGGTGGCGGCCGCCGTGCCGGCCGCGCCCATCGCCCAGGGGGGCCGCGATGCGCTTTAGCTACTACCTCAACCCGCAGACGCCGGGCCCGGATGACGATCGGCGCGTGCTCTACGAGGTGCTCGGCCAGGTCGACCGCGCCGAGGAGCTCGGCTTCTCCGACGTCTGGCTGACGGAGCACCACTTCACCGGCTACAACACCTACTCGGACGCGCTGACGCTCGCGGCCGCGATCAGCCAGCGGAACCCGTCGCTCAACATCGGGTTCGCCGTCAACGTCGTGCCGCTGATGCACCCGATCCGCTTCGTCACCCAGTGCAACCTGCTGGACCAGCTCACGGACGGGAAGGTCATCGTCGGTATCGGGCCCGGTAACTCGCCGGACGAGTTCGCCGGCTACGGTGTCGACGTCGGATCCCGCCACGAGATCATGATGGAGTTCCTGAAGGTCTGCGACCTCGCCTGGGACACGCCTCGCGACGCCGGCTTCGAGCACCACGGCAAGTACTGGGACGTCGTCGTGCGCGGCCGGATCATCCCGGAGCCGGTCCAGCAGCCGCGGCCCCTGATCGCCTACGCGTCCTCGACCCCGGAGCGCCTCTCGATGGCGGGCCAGCGGGGATGGTCCCTGCTGCTCGGTCCGCAGAAGCCGGAGATCCTCGCCGCCAGGCTTCACCACTACTTCGAGGGGATGGACGAGGCGGCGCTCACCGAGGAGCAGCGCGAGCTCGCCTGGCGCCACACGAGCGTGCTGCGCCAGCTCTACGTGGCGGCTCCGGGCGAGGACTGGCGCGTCACGATGGACGATGTCATCGACACCTACGTGCGCAAGAGCGCCCGGGCCAACTCGGGGATCGACGATCTCGACCTCGAGGACTACGACAGGCGCCGCACGCAGTACATGACGGGGGGCTGGCTCCACGCCGGGACGGCCGAGGAGGTGTTCGAGATGCTGCGCCCCTTCGCCGAGCTCGGGATCAGCAACCTGATGTGCTGGATGGCCTTCGGTCACAACAGCGACGAGCGCATCCTCGCGAGCCTCGAGCGGTTCGCGCTGGAGGTGGCGCCACGGCTGCAGGAGGTGGAGCCCGACAGGCACCTGCTCCCGCAGCTCGTGGCGGCGAGCGGGATGCGCACGACACCGGAGGTCTACACCTAGGGGCGGCTTTGCCCCGGACCGCCGCCGTCCCCGCTCACAGCGTCATGCCGCCGTCGATGTAGAGGGTCTGCCCCGTCATGTAGGCGGCAGCGTCGGAGGCGAGGTAGGCCGCGAGCAGGCCGACCTCGCGCAGGCTCCCGGCGCGGCCGAGCGGGACGCTCTGCCCGGCGCGCTCGACGAGTCGACGGTACCCCTCGTCGCCGGCCGTGACGGCGTCCGGGAACATCCCCGGCGCGATGCCGTTGACGCGCACGCCGTAGGGAGCCCACTCGAGCGCGAGCGCCCGCGTGAAGCCCTCCGTTCCCGACTTTCCCGCCGCGTAGAGCGTGGTGCCGGCGCCCCCGCGCTTCCCGGCGAACGAGCCGATCGTGATCACGCTCCCCGAGCGCCGCTCGAGCATGTGGGGCCCGACGGCGCGCGCGCAGAGCAGCGCCGAGGTCAGGTTGAGGGAGACCGTGAGCCGCAACTCCTCGTCGCTCACCGGCGTGCTGTGGCGGCTCGGCCGGCCGGGCAGGGGGACGAGCGGCTTGGCGATGGCGTCGCCGACGCCGCAGACCAATACGTCGATGTGGCCCAGGGCGGAGAGGGCACGCCCGACGACGTCGCGGGTGCCGTCGGGCTCCGTCATATCGCCGACGAGGGCGACGACTCGCCTCCCGGAGTGCTCGCTGATGGCGGCGGCGAGCGGCTCGACGTGGGTGGGCGTGAGCGCGTTCACGGCGACGTCGCAGCCCGCCTCGGCGAGGACGCGCGCGACGCCGCCGGCGATGCCGCGCCCGGCGCCGGTGACGAGAGCGGTGCGTCCCGCCAGGTCGTACTCCGGCAGCGGCACCGGCTCAGCCTGCCGGCGCCGCAGGAGCGGCGGCGCCCGCGGTCCCGGGGAGCGGAAGGCCGTCGAGCCAGTCGATGACGGCCGCGGCGACGTCGTCCAGCACGGTGGAATAGGCGTGATCGCCGCCGGGGATCACGACGCTGCGGCGGTGCGGACTCGCCGTCGCGCGCTCCATCAGGACATCGGCGACGCCGCGCTGCACGACGCCCTGTTCGAGCTCGCCCTCGACGCGGAGCAGCGGCACGCGGATCCGGTCGCACCAGGTCTCGATGTTGTAGGTCTCGCCGCCGTACTTCTCCAGCCAGCCGTCGGCGCGGATGAGGCTCGGCCCGATCGGGAAGTCGTACTCCATCAGTTCGCCACCGCGTCCGGCGTCGACGAGCGCCTGCGCCCGGTCGCGATTGCGCCGGAAGTCCTCCCGGCGCTCGGAGGCGTCGTAGAACGATGCCGACCAGCGGGGCCCGGAGCAGGAAACGGCGGCGGCAAGCCGGCGGTCGGGGTCGTGCGCGGCATGGTAGAGCGCCTTCGTGCCTCCGAGCGAGTGGCCGAGCAGGGCGATGCGGGAGTGGCCGCGCTGCTCGAGCAGGTCGAAGGCGCCGCGGAAGTCGTACCCGCACTCAGCGATGCTCTCGAAGGCGGAGCCGAGGTAGCGTCCGCCGCGGTAGTCGCGCCAGGCGATGCCGTGGCCCCGCGTGCTCATGGTGAGAGCCCCGTACCCGGCCTCGGCGAGCGCCGACGCGATGCCGAGGGGGACGCGCGAGTGGAACGGGCCGCCGGTACCCGGGTTCAGGACGACGGCGTCGACGGCGCGCTCGCGGCTCGCGTCGCCGTCGGACGGCGCGAGGTAGGCGCCGGGAAGCGCCAGGCCGTCCACGGTCGCGATCTCCGCCAGTTCCAGGTGCATCGACGCCCTCCCTCCGTCCGCGACACGACGCCTCCGGCGCGCTGCGCGCTGTGCGCTCCCGGGCGTGGGAGGCCGCTAGTCCGCGGCGGGCACGCTCGCGACGCCGGTCGTGACCGGCTCGCCGGCGCGATTCTCAGCCCAGATGCGGCAGTGGAGACGGCCGTTCTCCACCCCGAGGACGGCGCCGCGGGCGGCGAGCCGCTCCCCCTCGTAGGTCGGGCGCACGAGCCGCACGTCGATGGTGCCGTCCTCGGTGAAGTGCCGCCCGAACCGATCCCGCATCAGTCGCGTCAGGAGGCCGAACGAGAGCGCCCCCTGCGCCGTCGTGGCCGGATGCCCCCCGGCCCGCGCGGCCTCGAGGCTGGTATGCCCCGTGACCTCGCCCGGTCCTTCGAAGTCGTCGTAGCGATCCTGCGTGCACGCCATCAGCCGCGGCCCGAAGGCCTCGGCACTCGGAGTCGCGTCGGGCGGCCGCGGATCGGAGCCGCGCTCGGGCCAGCCCTCGCCCTCTCCCTCCGCCAGGCGCAGGGCGAAGCGCCGCCAGTGACGCTGCACCACCTGCCCGCCCGCCCGGGCGACGAGCTCGAAGGTCATCCCCCCGCGGCCGCGCCTCAGGAACTTCTCGGTGACCGCCCCCGTCAGCTCGATCGGCTCGCCGATCGGGATCGGTCCCCGGTACTCGGCCCAGTAGCGCGACATCGGCCCGCCGTAGTCGCGCTTCGGGGCGGGGAGGTTCATGCCGGGGTAGTAGAGGATGTCGGGGGGAGCCGCTCCGGCCGCGAGTGCCTCGGCGGGGTTATCGTCGAAGAGGAGCGCCCACCTCTCGACGTCGGAGGTCGTCACGGTCAACTGCCACGGACCGCCCGGGAGCGGCCCGATCTCGTAGTCGCTGAAGGAGATCGGCGTCAGGCCCTGCTGCGGATACTTGTAGGTGACGACCGGAAGCGTGCGGAGCGCCCCGCTCCCGGCGACCGGCGCGCTCACATCGGACGCCATCGGCTCCCGCCTCTCGTGCGCGGGAACTATAGGGGCTCATGTGCGCTCGTGCCCACGGGGGCCGCTGGCGCACGTCTCTCTGGCACGGCATGACGCCCCCCCTGCGCAGGACCGTCAGCCTCCTGTAGGAGTCGTAGGTGCTCGGCGCGCCGTCCGCGTCGAGACCCATCTCGACGCCGCGGTTGTAGGCCTGCGCCCGGTGCCGGCCTGGCAGCCAGAGCCTCTCCCTGGCGGCGCGGTCAGGGGCGAGCGGTACGCGCATGACTCGATACATGCGGATGATCGCAACAGAA
The DNA here is from genome assembly GCA_026713865.1 of Chloroflexota bacterium. GTDB lineage: Bacteria > Chloroflexota > Dehalococcoidia > UBA2979 > UBA2979 > VYDC01. Next base: position 5,366 of record JAPONQ010000049.1, read on the forward strand.
CACATGCACTGGTCCGCTGCGAGGCCGGCCCGGGCCGGCTACGCGCGTGCCAGCGTCTGGCCGGCCCACAGCGCGAGCAGCGCGCCCGAGACGGAGAGCACGACGTTGAGCATCGCGAAGGGCCACTGATCCCCGCGCAGCAGGTCGACCGTCTCGCCCGAGAAGGTGGAGAAGGTCGTGAAAGCGCCGAGCAGCCCGATCGTGACCCCCAGGCGAAGCTCGGCGGGGATCGCCGCGCGCTGCAACATGATGCCGCCGAGGAGGCCGAGCAGGAAGGATCCGGCGATGTTCGCCGCGAGCGTCGCGACCGGGATTCGGCCGTCGGCGATCGGCGGCAGCAGCTCGCGGAGCGCGTAGCGCAGGAGCGCGCCGACCGCCCCGCCGACACCGATCGCGAGGAGTTGCATCGCCGGCCACGGTGGCATGCCGGCGCGGCGGCGGCAACGCACGCGCGGGCGGGGCCGTCAGCGGGCGACGGGACTACTCGATAGAGAGGAGCTCGATCTCGAAGGTGAGCGCCGTCCCCGCGAGCGGGTGGTTGAGGTCGAGGTGGATCTCGGTCTCCGAGATCCCGATCACCGTGACCACGACCCCGTTGTCGAGCTGCAGGCGATCGCCGACCACGAGTCCCTCGGGCGCCCCCTCCCGCCAGACGGTCATCACGGCGGCCGGGTCGCGCTCCCCGTAGGCCTGGTCCGGCTCCAGCCTGACCCTGACCGACTCGCCGGCGGCGAGACCCCTCACGGCGGTGTCGAAGCCCTCGATGACCCGGCCCGCCCCGACCGTGAACGTGAGGGGTGCGCGCTGGCGTGAGGAATCGAAGACCTCCCCCGAGTCGAGGGTCCCGTGGTAGTGGACCTTGACCGTGTCGCCCGGCGCGGCCACGCGGGGCCCGTCGGCCGGCGCGGCGGCCGACGGCGCCGCCGCGGGTGCGGTGGGCTCGGCGGCCGGAACGGTCGACCGGGCGGTGGCCGCCGCCGCCGGCGATGGGGTCGGGCTGGGCCCGGCCGCGCCCGGTGGATCGCCCGGGCCGCCGCAGGCCGCGGCCAGGATCGCGATCGCCCCCACGGCCGCGAGACGGGCGGCGCGGCGCCGCCGGCTCGCGGGCGGGGGCGCGCGCCGGGCGCCGCGATCAGGCATAGACGCGCATCCCGTAGTCGTTGTAGTGCGCGGTCGGGCCCAGCGAGGAGCGAGCGGCGATGCGACTCACCTTGACGTGGTGGCGCCAGGAGCCGCCCCTCGACGCGCGGCGTCCGCTGCCGTCGCCTGCCTCCGGCCAGCTCCCGTCGGCGCGTGCGGCAGCGCGCTCATAGGCGCGCGGGTCGTACCAGTCCCGGCACCACTCGTGCACGTTCTCGGCCATGTGGTAGAGGCCGAAGCCGTTGGGCTGGGTCGCGCCGACCGGGAGCGGCCGGTCGGTGCCGCGTGAGCCGCGGGCCAGCGGCCCCTCCGTCCATGGCTCGTCGCCCCAGGGGTAGAGCGTCTCCGCGCCGCCGCGGGCGGCGTACTCGCGCTCCGGCTCGGTCGGGAGCCGGCAGCGCCGGCCGAGCAGGGAGGAGAGCCAGTCGCAGTAGGCGACGGCGTCTTCCCAGCTGACGCCGACGACGGGCTGCGCCGGCTCGCAGAAGCGCTCGACGTCCCAGAACGGCGGGGGATGCCGCCCGGTGCGTGCGAGGAAATGGGACCACTCGTGGTTCGTGACCGGCGTCAGCGCACAGGCGAGGCTCTCCACCCGGATCTCGATCACCGGCTGCTCGTCGGCGCGCAGCGTCGAACCCATTCGCACCGTGCCGCCGGGGAGCTCGACGAGGCATGTCGCGAGCGGTCCCTCCGCGAGAAGGCGGCGGATGCGGGGGTCGTCACCCGGTGCGCGGAGGTCCACGGCGTGCGATCCTACGCCGTCGAGCGCCGCGCGGCGATCGCCGGCGCGGCATCCGTCACCTTCGTCACGCCCGACGAGCCCGGCGCGCTTACGATCGGGTGGAGGCCGTCGGGGAACCGGGAGTGCTGATGCCATCGAGACGAGCCGTGGGTCGGTGTGCGCTCGTCGCGGCCCTGCTGCTGGTCGGCTGCGGCTCCGACGCGCCGGCGACCTCGCCGGCGGAGCCGCAGCCGGCGGAGTCTGCGCGCCCCGCGCCCGCGGCGACGCCGGTCGCCGCGACTCCCCCGCCGCCGGCCGCCGGCCCGTCGGCCGCCGAGGGCAGCCCGGCGGCCGACGCCTCCTGGACGGAGGCGAGGTGGTCCACCGTCCTGGCGACGATGGCCGCCTGGGACATCGCGGAGACCGGCGCGGCGATCGAGTCCGCGGTTCGGGACGGCGAGGTCGCGATGGTTCCGGTGCTGACGGAGCTCTCGCGCTTCTGGATCCCCTTCGAGCTCCAGGAGACGGTCAACTGGGGGCTCTGGGCGCTGGCGGGCGAGGACCTCGGCGGCGACTGGGGCGCGGCCGTGGAGTGGCTTGGTCGCCATCCGGAGACCCCGACACCGCCCGGCTTCGCCGGCTGGAAGGCGGAGCTCTACGCGACGCGCGTGGATCCGGCGTTCAGCCGCTTCCTCGGGGACGACGTTCCGGCGACGATCCGCGTGGAGCTCGTGCAGTGGGGAGGCGTCGCCGTCGACGGCATTCCGGCCCTCGTGAACCCCGCCTTCGTCGCGGGGACCGACGCCCGCTATCTCGTTCCCGACGAGCTCGTCTTCGGCGTCGAGATCGGGGGCGACGCCCGCGCCTATCCGCTGCGCATCCTCGACTGGCACGAGATGGCGAACGATGTCGTGGGCGGCGTGCCGGTCGCGCTCGCCTACTGCACGCTCTGCGGGGCGGGCGTGCTCTACGACGCGCGCGCGGGCGACGAGGTGCTGGAGTTCGGCAGCTCGGGGCTGCTCTACGAGAGCAACAAGCTCATGTACGACCGGGCGACCGACACGCTCTGGAACCAGCTCACCGGGGAGCCGGTGATGGGCGCGCGCGTCGGAAGCGGCGTCGAGCTCCGGCGCCTCCCCGTCGTGGTGTCGGACTGGGCGAGCTGGCTCGAGGACCATCCCGGGACGCTCGTGCTCGACATCGACACCGGCTACGACCGCGACTACAGCCCGGGCTCCGCCTACGGCGACTACTTCGCGTCGCCGAGTACGCTCTTCCCGGTCTTCCGGCGCAGCCAGGCTCTGCCGGAGAAGTCGTTCGTCTTCGCGCTCCTGGTGGGCGGGACGCCGAAGGCCTATGCGCTTCGCGACCTGCAGGAGCAGCCTGTCGTGAACGACGAGATCGCGGGAGTGCCGCTCGCCGTCGTGACCGAACCGGCGTCGCGGACCGTGCGCGCCTATGAGCGCGGCGAGCGGAGCTTCGAGGCCGGGCCGGAACCCGGCGCCCTCATCGACGAGTCGGGATCCAGCTGGCGCGTGACGGAGGAGTCGCTCGTGGGCCCGGACGGGGTCTCGCTGGGCCGGCTCCCCGGCCACCTCGCCTACTGGTTCGGCTGGTTCTCGTTCTACCCGCAGACGCTTCTCTACGGCGAGTAACGCCCCGGGGGCTCCGGCGGCCGGCACCGTGACGCTCCGCGCGCGCCCGCGCTATCGTTGCCCCGGCTTCCGGGGGAGATGAGGAGGGCGCTGTGGGCAAGAAGTACGACGCCGAGCGGGCCGTGGGCGCCGAGGAGGGGGAGCGGTACCGCGATCAGATCCTCGCGTTCATGTCGGACTGGGATCACGTGGCCAAGTACCTCCTCACGTACCGGCGCGACGGAAGCCCGAGGATGCGCCCGGTCAACGCCTACATGGTCGACGGCTGGCACATCCAGACGGTGACGCAGGATCTCCACTTCAAGACGGGCCACGTCCGCCGCGACGCGCGCGTGGGCTACCTCTTCTCGGGGATGACGCCGCGGCACCGCGGGAACGACCCGGTCTCGATCTGGGTGGAGGGCGCGGCGGAGCTGATCGAGGACCAGGACGTGGTGAGGCCCTTCCTGCGGTGGCGGGAGGAGGTCACGCACACCGGCGAGAACAACCCCGGCGACGACTACGTGCCCTTCCTGATCCGCACCACGCCGCTGTACCTGCGCGCGGAGGGCTTCAGCGGCCGTCGCAGCCCGGTCGTGTACACCGACTTCCCGGGCATCGCCGTCGCGGCCGGCGCCTAGCAGGCCTCGGGCGGCGCTACCACCACCCGAGCTTGTGGCGCCGCCCGCGGTGCTCCCATCCGGAGATCCCGGCGCGGCGCAGACGGGCGAGATGTCGCGTGCAGAGGGGTATCGTGACGCGCTCCTCGTTCTCGGCGGCGGAGCGGTCGGCGGGGCCGATCCAGCGCAGCACGGCCGACTCCTCCAGGGGGCGGCTCTGGCAGAAGGTGCAGCGGTCAAGAGCGCTCACCGGACCATCCTAGCCGGGCTTCGCCGCGGGCGCCGCCGCCGTTGCGCCGGCCCCGTGCGCGCGAGCGGCCCGGTGCGTAGGGTGGAGCGGCGAGCGGGGACGCGGCGCGGCCGCGAAGGGGGGAGGCGGATCCGATGATCGTGGTGACATCCGACACCGTGCCCGGCAGAGAGATCGAGGAGTCGCTGGGGCTGGTCCAGGCGAACACCGTGCGGGCGCGGCACATCGGGCGGGACATTCTCGCGACTCTCAAGAACATCGTGGGCGGCGAGATCGGCGCCTATCGCCAGCTGCTGGTCGAGTCCCGCCAGCAGGCCCTGGCCGAAATCGAGGACGAGGCGTCCGGACGCGGCGCCGACGCCATCGTCGCACTCCGCATGGCGACGTCCTCGGTCTCGCAGGGGGCCGCGGAGATCCTCGTCTACGGCACGGCGGTCCGGCTCACGCCGCCCTCCGGCTGATCCGCGCGCGACGCCCCCGGCTCAGCGGTCGAAGCGCGTGTAGTCGGGGTCGCGGTTTTCCAGGAAGGCGCCCATACCCTCCGTCGACTGCTCGCGGTTCCAGACGGTGTTCAGCATTTCGCTTCCGTGTATCCACGACGGGTAGTGGAGGTCGCCGAGGAAGTTCAGGTTGGTCTTGAGGTAGCGGAGCGTCAGCGGCGCATGGCCGTTGATGGTGGCGCACCACTCCTCCGTCGTGCGCTCGAGCTGATCGTCGGGCACGACCTCGTTGATGAGGCCCACCTCCTTCGCCTCGGCGGCGCCGTAGCGCCGGGCGAGGAAGAGCATCTCGCGGGCGCGGCGGTCGCCCATCAGCAGCGGCAGGTACTGCGTGGCCCCGACGACGGGGAGCGCACCGACCCGCGCGCCCGACTGGCCGAAGATCGCATTCTCGCTCGCGACGACGAGGTCGCAGTAGAGCTGGAACTCGTTGCCTCCCCCGATGCACCAGCCGCGCACCATGGCGATGGTGGGCTTCCCGCAGTTGCGCAGCTGCATGCAGAAGCGGCGCATCTTGTTGTTCCAGACGTGCCCGCTCTGCTCGTTGAGGGCCATCATCGCGCGGATGTCGCCGCCGGCCGAGAAGGCCCGTCCGATGCCGTAGAGCACGCCGACGCCGATGCCCGGATCCTCGTCGAGGCGGGGGAACGCGTCGTGGAGCTCGTCGAGCATGGTCTGGTTGGTCGCGTTCAGGACTTCGGGCCGGTTCATCCCGACCCAGAGCGTTCGATCGCGCGTCTCGACGACGATCGTCTCGTACTGCGGTGTGTCGCTCCCCGTCATCGCCTGCCTCCCTCTCATCCCCCGCTGGCGCAAGCGACAGTATGATCGCAGCGCCGTTCAGGCGAGGGTCCACGCCACGAGGGTCGCAAGGGGGTTGAGATGCGCGAGGCCGTGATCGTCGACAGTGTCCGCACGCCGCTCGGGAAGTCGTTCCGGGGTTCACTGAACATCACGCGTCCCGATGACATGCTTGCCCAGGTCATCGCCGAGCTCTTTACCCGTCACCAGGGTCTCGACAGGTCCGCCGTGCAGGACGTGACGATCGGCTGCGGCTTCCCGGAGGGGGCGCAGGGGCTCAACGTCGCACGCATCGCCGGCGTGCTTGCGGGGCTGCCGACCTCGGTGCCGGGCCAGACCGTCAACCGCTTCTGCGCCTCCGGGGCGCAGGCGGTGGCGACCGCGGCGAACCAGGTGGTACAGGACGGCCTCGACGTCGTCGTCGCCGGCGGCGTCGAGACGATCTCGATGATCGACGACGGCAGTCGCAACATGAACCACCTCGTGAACCCGAAGGTGCGGTCCGGGTGGCCGGCCATCTACTGGGTGATGGGGCGGACGGCCGAGGTGGTCGCCGAGCGCTACGGCGTCACCCGCGAGGAGCAGGACGCCTACGCGCTCCAGAGCCAGCAGCGCACGGCGCGGGCGCAGCGGGAGGGGATCTTCTCCGACGAGATCGTCCCCGTGTCCACCGTTCGGCGAGTGGCCCCGAGGGAGGGCGAGCCCTACGAGGAGGAGGCCGTGCTCGAACGGGACGAGTGCAATCGCCCGGAGACGACGATCGAAGCGCTGGCGAACCTCCCGTCGGTCTTCACGCGAGACGGCTCGGGCTCGGTCACGGCGGGCAACTCCTCGCAGTTCTCCGACGGCGCGTCGGCGACCCTCGTGATGTCGGCCGAGCGGGCGGGGCAGCTGGGCCTGGAGCCTATGGGGATCTACCGGGGGACGGTCGTCGCCGGCGTCGACCCCGACGAGATGGGGATCGGGCCGGCGAAGGCGGTCCCGCGGCTGCTCGAGAAGAGCGGTCTCTCCGTCGCCGACATCGACCTCTGGGAGCTCAACGAGGCATTCGCCGTGCAGGTGGTGCAGGTGCAGAAGATGCTCGACCTGCCGGACGAGTCGCTGAACGTCAACGGCGGGGCGATCTCGATCGGCCACCCCTACGGTGTGACGGGCTCGCGGCAGGTCGGCCACCTGCTGCGCGAGCTCAGGCGCCGGGGCGGCCGCTACGGCGTGGTGACGATGTGCGTCGGCGGCGGGCAGGGCTTCGCCTCGCTCTTCGAGGCCGTGTAGCCCCGCCTCCCGCCGGGCAGACTCGACGGCGTGCGCGAGCCGGGGGACGGGCGTCGCCCGCGGCCCTAGGAGAGCGGCGGCAACCCCGCGCGGCGCGAGCGCCAGTCGAGCATGCGTCTGAGGACGGAGGCGGCGCTCTCGACGGATTCGTAGCTGGCGATGCCGCGGGCATAGAGCGCTCGCTCCACCTCGAGATCGGGGCCGAGATCCCCCCAGATGCGGGCTCGCCCGACGTACAGGAGCGGGCAGCCCGCCTCCTCCTGCGCGGCGGCCAGCTCGGAGGCCAGCTCGCGCGCCTCCGAGCGCGCCTCGTCTCGGGTGGGCGAGGGCGGTGCGTCGTCGCTCCACGGCACGCGGCTTCCGTGGGCGCCCTGCACGATTCCCGGGGAGACGACGATGGCATCGGCGACCCCGGAGCGCGCGACGGCGCTCAGGATGCCGCGCCGGCGCTCGGCGGCTCCCTCCCCGAGTCCGCGGCCTCCGAAGCTCTCGGCATCGATGGGGTTGCGGTTGCTGGTCCCCGCGATGGGGATGAAGGAGCCGAGCTCCCGGCGCGCCGGCGTCGGCAGCTCCGGCACGTCGAGCCCGGCCCGGGCAAAGGCATCGGTCGCGAGCACGCCGACCCCGCCGCCGGAGCTCAGCATCACGACTCGCGGTCCCCGGACCCGGCGCGCGGAGCTCGTGACGGCGACGAGCGTCTCGCGTAGCTCCGCCATGGTCTCGACCAGCTGCGCCCCTGCCTGGCGGCAGAGCGCCTCGAAGATCCTCCCGGATCCGGCGAGCGACGCCGTGTGCGAACGGACGGCCCGCGCGCCGGCCTCCGAGACCCCGGCCTTGAGGATGACGGTCGGCTTCGCCGCGGCGCAGCGACGGAGTGCCTGCGCGAAAGCCGGCCCGTCCGGCACGCCCTCGATGTAGGCGCCGACGACCCTGGTCTGCGGGTCCTCGGCGGCATAGGAGAGAAAATCGTGGGCGGCGAGGTCGGCTCCGTTGCCGTAGGAGACGACCTTCGAGAAGCGCATCCCGATCGCTCCCAGGCGGAAGATCAGGTCGGCCGCGTGAACCCCGGACTGCGACAGCAGGAAGGTGCTTCCGGCGTCGGCCGGAGGGTTGCCGGTGAAGGCGATGCGCTCGTCGGGGACGTAGAGGCCCATGCAGTTCGGGCCAATGACGCGTATGCCGGCCGCGAGGGCACGCGTGAGGGCACGCCGCTCGATCCCCGCGCGTTCGGCGTCACCGGTCTCCGAGAAGCCGGCCGTGAAGAGCTGAAGCGACCGGACCTCCCGCGCGACGCACTGTTCGACGAGTTCGGGGACGGCGTGGGCCGGCACCTGCGAGATGACGTGGTCGACCGGGCCCGGGCACGCGAGCAGGGAGGGGTAGCAGGGAAGGCCGGCTGTCTCGCGGAGCTTCGGGTTTATCGGATAGAGCTGGTGGTCGCGGTCGTAGCCGAGCGCCCGGAGGGCGCGCAGGAAGTTGCCCCCCCGGGGGTCGGCGGAGGGAACTCCGACGACGGCGATCGACCGCGGGTGGAAGAGCCACTCGAGGGGCGGGGCGCTCGTCCCGCCTGCTGTCTCGCGGACGGGCTCGCCAGCGGTCACGGCCCGCCGCCTATCTCCGGGAGCCGACGATCTCGGAACGGGTGCGCTCGCCGATCGGCGTGTCGCCGATCACGCCGCTGGCGGCGAGGGTGTCCATCTCCTCGTCGCTGACGCCGAGGAGGCCGCCCAGGATCTCGCGGTTGTGCGAGCCGAGATCGGGCGCCGGAGCCAGGACGCAGGGGCCGGCGTCGGTGGTCCGCCACAGCCACCCGTGCATCGCCCACGTGCCGACCTCGGCGTGCTCGGCGTCCTCGTAGTAGCCGCGCTGCTCGAGGTGCGCGTCGCCGAGCACCTCGGGGATCGTCCAGACCGGGCCCGCAGGCACGCCGCGCGTGCGGCAGCGTTCGAATGCCTCGTCCTTGCTCACGGTCGCGGTCCACGCCGCGACGATCGGATCCAGCTCCTCGCGGTGATCGAGACGGGCGGGCGCCGTCGCGAAGCGGGCGTCGTCGATCAAACCCGGCTCGCCCATCGCCGAGCAGAGCCCGGCCCACTCCTCGTCGCTCCCGACGGCGATCGCGACCCACTCATCCTCGCCGGCGCAGGGGTAGGCGTTGTGGGGCGCCATCGTCGCGCTCTCGTTGCCCCGGTGCGGCATCAGCCGCCCGTTCATCGCCCACTCCATGAAGGCCTCGCCGATGAGGGTTGTCATCGGCTCGCGCTGCGCGAGATCGATGACCTGGCCGCGGCCGGTGCGCCGGCGCTGGATCAGCGCCGTGACCACGGCCGCGGCCGCCGCCACGCCCGCGACCGGGTCGCCGTAGGAGACCCCGGTCTTGAAGGGGATCCCGTCGCCGTAGCCGGTGAGCGAGGCGAGCCCCGAGAGTTGCTCGACGACGGGTCCGTACGCCATCGCGCTCGCGTCGGGACCCGTCTTCCCGAAGCTCGCCATTCCGACGACGATGATGTCCTCGCGCTGCTCGCGGAGCCAGTCGGGACCGATGCCGAGCCGTTCCATGACGTCGGCGCGGAAATTCTCGATCACGACGTCGCTCTGCGCGACGAGCCGCCCGAAGATCTCCTTGCCACGCTCGGTCGTCAGATCGAGCGTCAGTGAGCGCTTGTTGCGGTTGTACTCCTGGAAGTAGGCGTTGGAGTTCCACCAGTGCTCGCCGAGGGCGAGCGGTGGCCGGATCAGCGTGCGCAGGTTGTCCCAGGCGCGCGGCGCCTCCACCTTGATGACGTCGGCTCCGAAGTCGGCGAGCACCATCGTCGCGTAGGGCCCGGCCCACATGGCGGTCAGGTCGGCAACGCGGATCCCCTCGAGCGGGCGCCTGGCGGGACTCACGATCCGTCGCTCCCGCCCAGCGCGCCGCCGGCGCGGAGCTGCTCGCGGCGCTCGTCGGAGACGCCGAGCTCGGTGAGCACGTCGGCTGTGTGCTCGCCGAGCGTCGGTGCCCGCCGGGTGTCCCAGGCGTATTCCGAGGAGAGCCAGAGGTGACCGGGGAAGCGCACGGGTCCGGCAAGCGGGTGGTCGTCCTCGGCGAAGAAGTGGCGCTCGCGAAGCTGCTCCGACTCGAGCAGATCCTCGACCGTGGCGACGTACCCCGCCGGGAAGCGGTGCGACTTCCCCATCTCGAAGATCTCCCGTCCGGAATGCTGGAAAAACCACCCGGAGAGGAGCGCCTCGAGCATATCGTTCGAGCGCAGCCGCTCGTCGGCATCGATAAACGGCGGTTCCAGCAGCTCGGGGATGCCGACCGCGCGTGCCATGTTCTCGTAGTTGCGGGGGAGGCAGTAGACGCCGGCGTAGCCGTCGGCGCACTGATACGTGCCGTAGATGGCGCTCACGGTGTTCCCGCGGCGCCGGGGCTTGATCCCCGCCTGCGACGCGAACGGCCCGTAGAGCTCCAGCATGCCGGCGAGCGTCTCCTGCGCCGAGAGGTCGACGTGCGTCCCCTCGCCCGTCATCAGCGATCCGAAGTGGGCGATGATGGCCGCCGCCAGAGCGTTCAGCCCCGCCTGGTAGGAGGGTTGCGACCCTCCGTTCTTGAGAGGTGGCCGGTAGGGGTCTCCGGTCAGCCACATGTGGCCGGAGAGCGCGAAGAGCGTGATCTCCTCGGCCGGCGTGCCGGCGTAGGGGCCGCTCTGGCCGAACGGGGTGATCGAGACCAGGACCAGCCCCGGGTTCTGCGAGCGGAGCGCCTCGTAGTCGAGGCCCCGCCCGGCGAGATAGCCGGGTGCGAAGGACTCGATGACGATGTCCGCCCTGGCCGCGAGATCGCGCAGCAGCCCGCGGCCCTCCTCAGACTCGAGGTCGAGCGTGATGCCGCGCTTGCTCGTGTTCAGGTAGAGGTAGAGACCGCTCGCCTCGGGGTCGCTCTCGTCGCCGGGGAAGGGGCCGGCGAGTCGGGCGGGATCGCCCGCCGGAGGCTCGACCTTGACGACATCGGCGCCGAGGCTGCCGAGCCACTTGGCCGCGTACGGTCCGGCGATTCCCTGCGCGAGGTCGAGGACGCGCACGCCTTCTAGCGGGCCGGCCTCCGGTGCTCCGTCAGCGTCTGCCGTCGTCATCGAACCCGTTCCCGCGCGCTGGCCTTCGCTCGCCCCGTTCGGCGGTGCCGTCGGGTGCGCGCCGCGGCGGAGTCTACGGAGGGGTCGTGCTCCCGTCTAGCAACGGGCGGCGGATTGCGCGCGGCCCCGTCGCGGGCGCTGTAAGCTCGCGCCGGGCGTCGGGGGTCTCGCCCGCGGCGCAGTGGAGGGAGCGCGCGATGTCTGCCGATGCCATCCCATCGACGATCCTCGTGGAGCGCGAGCCGCCGATCCTGACGGTGACGCTGAACCGCCCCGAGGTGCTCAACGCGATGTCGCCGGTGCTCCTCGATGAGCTGGAAGCGGCCCTGCACGACGCGGAGGCGGACGCGGAGACGCGCGTGGTGCTCATCACCGGAGCCCCTCGCGGTCCCGGTCGCCCGAACTTCTCGGCCGGCGCCGACATCAAGGCCTCGGGCGGGCCATCCGCGTCGCCGGCGGGCGAGCCGCTGGCGCACACCCTCGTCGCCGCCCGCGAGATCGCGCAGGGCGTCGGGCCGGAGCACCAGTCCCGCTTCAACGGCGTCTTCGGATACCTGGAGCGGATGTCGACGCCCTCGATCGCGGTCGTCGACGGGATCTGCACGACCGGAGGCCTCGAGTTGATCCTCGCCTGCGATCTGCGGCTGGTCGGCGAGTCGGCGCAGATCTCCGACTGGCACACCAAGAATCTCGCGGCGATCGGGGGAGCCGGCGTCACCACGCGCCTGCCGAAGCTGATCGGCGCGGCAAGGGCGAAGGAGATGCTCTGGACCGGCCGGCCGATCGGCGCGGAGGAGGCCGTCCGCATCGGGCTTGCCAACGCGATGCATGCCTCCGAGGCGCTGCTCGATCGCGCCAGGGAGCTCGCGCTCGAGATCGCGGCGATGCCGGCTTTCGCCATCGCCGCCTCGAAGGCCGTGGTCAGCGCGGCATCTGAGCAGGAGACCGAGCAGGGGATTCGCTACGCCGAGCTGTGGTCGTCTCTGATCGCGCTCCAGAAGGAGTCGAGCGGGACGCCGCCGCCGCCCTCGCCTCTCGCCCGATAGCGCCCCCCGCGACCGTCGCGGGACGCGGCGCGCCGGTCCTGCCGCGTCCCGCCCATGGACGTGTCATCATGTCGCAGCCGAAGCCGAGTTCGCGACTGATTCTCCGGGAGGCGGCCATGTCCACCTACATCCTGTTGCTGACACTGAACGCCGACGGCCGGGAGAAGATGCTCGAGGATCCCGAGAGCCTCCTGCGCGCCGAGAACGCGACCGAGGTCTCCGGCGTGCAGTGTCTCGGTCTCTACGCAGTGCTGGGCGCTTTCGATTTCGTCAGCATCCTGGAGGCGCCGGACAATGAGTCAGCCGCGACCTTCTCGCTGGAGCTCGGGGTCCGGGCCGGCGCCCACATCACCACGCTCCCCGCGATTCCGGTCGGCCTGCTCCACCGCGAGAGCGCCGGTACCCGCACCTCGATGCCGGCAGCGGCCTCGCCGCCCGGGTAGCGGCGGCTTCTGCGGCCCCCGAACCTGCGACATCCTGTCCCGGCGAGTCGCCGACGTGGACCCAGCCGAGGCCTCGGCCGTCGCTCCCCAGCCCCCGCCGTCATTCCGCCGCTGTACTCTTGGCTGAGGACGGCAAGTCGTCGTTCCCGCGGAAGGAGTCCCCATGCCCAATCCCGTCGTGCACTTCGACATCGCCGGCACTGACGGCCCCGCCCTTCAGGCGTTCTACGCCGCGGCGTTCGGCTGGACGGTGAATGCCGACAACCCGATGCAGTACGGGCTCGTGGAGGCGCAGGGGACGGGTATCGGGGGCGGCATCGAGGGCGCCGATGCTGCGGGCGTCACCGTCTACATCGAGGTCGACGACCTGCAGGCGTACCTCGACAGGGTCGAGTCGCTCGGCGGCACGACGGTGCAGGGGATCACGACGATTCCCGGCATGGTCACGATGGCGCTGTTCGCCGATCCCGAGGGCAACGTGATCGGCCTCGTCCACTCGGAGACGCCACCGGCGTAGGGTGTCGGCGCCCGCGGCTTCAGGCGACCGCTGGTCTCTCCGTTTCGCGCAGCGCGGGCCGGTTCCACCCGTGAGTACTGCGTGCCTACAGCTGCTCGTACTCGCGCGCATCGGGAAAGACCTGCCCCGAATCACGCTGTGGCGTCCCTGGCGGGCGCGGGCTTCGGATCGGCAGCCGTCACGGCATCCGCGAGGCGATCGCAACAACGCTCTGGAAGGGCCGACGCTGGTCGGCGACGATCGCCGTGTCGGCCGCAAGGCCACGTGTGCGGGTCGATTCGAGGCTTAGACCTGGAGGCCACGGCGGGAATCGAACCCGCGATAAGGGTTTTGCAGACCCCTGCCTTACCACTTGGCTACGTGGCCCCGGGTTGTGGTCGCGCTCGCTGGCAACGCTCGAGGCCGCATCCGCCCCGCGACGCCCGGCGGTTGACGCGTCGCGGCGGAGGCAGCTCGATCTTATCACCCGGAAGGCGCGGGGCTCGGGCTGGAATCCCGGCGGACCGGGGAGTGCCGCCGTGGACGTGCAGCCGGGACTCGCTCAGAGAATCTGGGAGAGGAAGAGCTTCGTCCGTTCCTCCTGAGGATTCTCGAAGAAGTGGGTCGGCGTACCCTGCTCGACCACCGCCCCCTCGTCGAAGAAGACGAGGCGGTCGGCGACCTCGCGGGCAAAGCCCATCTCGTGCGTCACGACGATCATGGTCATGCCCGATTCCGCGAGCTCCCTCATCACGTCGAGGACTTCCTTGATCATCTCGGGGTCGAGGGCCGACGTCGGCTCATCGAACAGCATGATCTTCGGCTGCATCGCGAGCGCGCGGGCGATCGCCACCCGCTGCTGCTGCCCGCCGGAGAGCTGCGCCGGGTACTTCTGGGCCTGCTCGGGGATGCCGACGCGCTCGAGGAGCTGCATCGCCAGCTTCTCGGCGTCCCGCCGCGACATGCGACGGACCTTTTGCGGCCCGAGCGTGATGTTGCTCATGACCGAGAGGTGCGGGAACAGGTTGAACTGCTGGAAGACCATGCCGACCTCGGAGCGGATGGCGTTCAGGTTGCGCACGTCGTCGTTCAGCTCGATGCCGTCGACAAAGATGCGTCCGGAGTCATGCTCCTCGAGCCGGTTCAGGCAGCGGATGAAGGTCGACTTGCCCGACCCGGACGGACCCAGGACGACGACGATCTCGTGCTCCCTGATGGTGAGGGAGACGTCGTCGAGCGCCTGGAAATCGCCGAACCACTTGTCGATGTGCTCGACGATGATCATGTCGTCTGACGTGCTCGTCACCGCTCCCGCGGCCGGGCTCGCCGCTTGCTCCGTGCTCATCGGCTGCTCCTCCGTGGCTGCTACCGTTGTCCGACGCCGAGCGAGCGCTCGATCCGCTGCGAGACGCGCGACATGATGAAGGCAATGATCCAGAACATGAGCGCTGCGAAGACGTAGATCTCGATCCGGTTCGTGATGAACTCGCCCTGCGCGATGGCCGACCGCGAGCTCCCGATGAGCTCGCGTAGCGGCAGGATGATCGAGATCAGCGCGGTGTCCTTCCACAGCGAGATCGCCTGCCCCACGATCGGCGGAATTGAAATCCGCAGGGCCTGCGGCAGAATGATGAGCTGGAGCGTCCGCCAGTAGGGCAACCCGACCGCGTGACCCGCCTCGTACTGGCCGCGGGGCAGCGCCTGCAGTCCGCCGCGTATGTACTCCGCCATGTAGGCGCCGGTGAAGACGGCGAGCACGACCATCGTTCGGACGATCAGGTCGCCGCCGATGATGTCGCCCAGGATGAAGAGCGCGACAAAGAGCCAGCCGATGAGCGGCGCCCCGCGGACGGTCTCGATGTAGACGGTGCAGGTCCACGAGATCGTTCGCAGCCTCGATGCGCGCCCGATGGCGAGAGGAATCCCCACGAACAGCCCGCCGACGATGCCGGCGGGGGCGAGCAGCAGGTTGAGGAGGTACCCCGAGAGCTCGTCCGAGTCGGCGCCGCCGCCGGCCATGAGCACAAGAAAGACGATCGGGACCGACAGCGCGAGGACCGGGCCGAGCGCCCGCACCGCCAGCGTTCGCGTGGGGCCGTGCTCTCTCGGGATCCTCCGGAAGGCGGCGTACGCAACTGCCAACAGGGCGGCGGATATCAGGAACCACAGCGTCGACCAGAGGGCCGCATCCCCGTGGGCGAGCATGAACACGGCGAAGAGCCCGGCGGGCACCATGAAGAGGACGTCGCGCCGCCCGAGGCTCGACCACATTCCGTAGCTCGCCCCGACGAGTGTGAAGACGAAGCCAAACGCGACCCACAGTCGCCACTCGCCGTCGTGCGGGAAGCCCCCGGCGAAGAGGAGCCAGCGGTTGTCGGTCACCACGCGCCAGTTCGCGTAGGAGAAGGTGAACCAGGCCGCCACGCCCAGCACGGCGATCAGGACCGAGAGGCTCACGAGGGTCAGGAGCACCCCGGCCGGGGACGGCACCAGGTTCTGGCGAATCCACTCGCGGGCGCGCACCGATCGCGGGCGGGCCGCTCGCTGCCGGGCGGGCGGGAGCACCACACGCCGTGCCCGGAGCGGCGCGACCGGCCCAGGCACGGGATCCGGAGCCGGGAACTCGTTCGTCATGGTCCTCGCCTAGACCTGATGCAGGGTGACGCGGGCGTTCACGATGTTCATCAGCCCCGAGATGATGAGCGACAGCACGACGTAGGTCACGATGATGAGGAAGAACACCTCGACGGCGTGCCCGATCTTGTTCGAGATGATGCTCGCCACGAAGAAGAGGTCAAAATAGGAGACTCCGAGGGCGATGCTCGAGTTCTTGTTGGCGCTCAGGTACTGATTGGTGACGGACGGGATCATCTGCCTCAGGGCCTGCGGGAGCACGACGAGCGTGAGCCGCTGGTACCCGCTCAGCCCGATCGCCTTCGCCGCCTCGGTTTGCCCGGCCGGCAGGGCCTGGATGCTGGCGCGGACGATCTCGGCGATGTATGCCCCCGTGTAGACGGTGAGCGCGAGCGCCAGGGAGGCGAACTCGGGGAAGACCGCCATGCCCTGCGCGTAGGTGGTCCCCTCGACGATCGGGCGGTCGATCCCGACCGGCATTCCCAGGAGCAGGTAGCTGGCGCCGGCGATCACGGCGAACGTGGTCATGGCGACGCGATTGGGGTAGCGGTACTCCCCGGTCTCGCGCTCCTGCCCCTGCCTCACCGCGCGTACGCGGAGCGCGACGGCGGCGCCGATGGCGAGCGTGGCGAACCACGAGCCGGCCAGCCACGCCGGTCCGCCCCAGAGGCCGACACGCGGGTCGGGCCAGGGGATCGCCACGCCGCGGTTCGAGAGCAGGAAGGAATCGCCGACGTTGACGACCTGCTCGATGCCGGGAAGCCCGAAGAGCAGGATCGCGTACCAGATCACCGCCTGCACGTAGAGCGGGGTGTTGCGGAAGATCTCGACGAAGAGCATCGCCGACTTCGCCACCAGCCAGTTCTGCGAGAGCCGCGCCACGCCGACCACGACGCCCACCAGCGTCGCGAGGCCGATCGCGACCCCGACGACCCGTATCGTCGACCACACGCCGACGAGGTAGATGGTCAGGCGGGAGCTGGTCGTGCCGTCGAAGTCGACCAGCCACTGGTTGCCGATGTCGAACGCCGCCGGCTGCGTCAGGAAGCCGAACCCGTACTCGCGGCCTCCGAGGGCCGAGACGACGTAGATGGCCGCGAGGACCGTGAGCGCCACGTAGGCGAGTTCAACGAACCATCTCCGCGCGCGGCGCCGGTAGAGGAGAGGGACGCGCGCCGAGGCCGGGGCACCACCAGGGGCGCTCATCGCCTGCTGGGCCATCTGGCCGCCTCTCGCGCCCGCCCCGCCCTTGATCTCCCGGATAATAGCGGGAACGGCGCCGGATAGGTGAAGGGGGGAGCGCCCACACAGGCGCTCCCCCCTTCGTGTCGCTCGGTGCTAGGGCACCGTGCGTAGCGTGCGGCTAGCGGTAGGGCATCGCGTAGAGGATGCCGCCGCTACCAGGCGCGCAGCCGCTCTTGTCCTCGGTGTAGAGGGCGTTGAGCGTGCAGGCGCGGTCGATCCCCA
>JAPONQ010000050.1 GCA_026713865.1 Chloroflexota bacterium
GCGGGCCGAGCGCGAGCGCTCCGGCATCACCTCGCTGCGGGTCGGCTACCACCGCGTCCTCGGCTACTACCTGGAGGTCCCCCGCTCGCAGGCGGAGCGCGTGCCCCCGGACTTCGAGCCGCGGCAGGCGCTCAGCGGCTCGCGGCGCTTCCGCACACCCCGTCTCGCCGAGCTCGAGAGCGAGATCCTCTCGGCCCGGGAACGCCTGCTCGCCGCCGAGCGCGAGGCGCTCGCCCGGGTCGTGGCGCAGGTGGCGGAGGGCGGGGGCCGCATCGCGCAGGCGGGCGAGGCGGCGGCGCGGCTCGACGTCGCCTCCGCGCTCGCCGAGGTCGCGGTCGAACGCGGATACGTGCGGCCCGAGCTCAGCGAGGACGGCTCCATCGAGATCGAGGGCGGGAGGCACCCGGTCGTCGAGTCGGGGCTCCCCGCCGGCGCCTTCGTCCCCAACGACTGCGTGCTCGGCGCCGACACCGACATCGTCGTCCTCACCGGCCCCAACATGGGCGGGAAGTCGACCTACCTGCGCCAGACGGCGCTGATCGTGCTGCTGGCGCAGTGCGGCTGCTACGTGCCGGCCCGGCGCGCGCGCATCGCGATGGTCGATCGCATCTTCTCGCGGGTGGGGGCGCAGGACGATCTCGCGGCGGGGCGCTCGACCTTCATGGTGGAGATGCTGGAGACGGCCTCTATATTACATAACGCGACGGCGCGCTCGCTCGTGATCCTGGACGAGGTGGGGCGGGGGACCTCCACCAACGACGGCCTCGCCATCGCGAGGGCCGTCGTCGAGCACCTCCACCACCGCGCCTCGGGCTCGCCGCGCACGCTCTTCGCGACCCACTACCGCGAGCTCACCGAGCTCGAGGCGGTGCTCCCGCGCGTCGAGAACCGCTCCGTCGCCGTCCGCGAGGAGGGCGGGGAGGTGGTGCTGCTCCACCGCATCGTCCCGGGCGGCTCCGACCGCGCCTACGGCGTGCACGTCGCCGAGCTCGCGGGGCTCCCCGGGCCGGTCGTCTCGCGGGCGCGGGAGCTCCTCGCCGAGCTCGACGAGGAGGCGCGCCGGCGCGCCGGCCGGGAGGCCGCGGCCGAGGGCGCCGCCCCCGAGCAGCTCCCGCTCGCCGCCGCCGGGGCACAGTCGCTCCTCGCCGAGCTCGCAGCGCTCGACCCGGACGGCCTCTCGCCGCTGCAGGCGCTCCAGCGCCTCTACGAGATCCGCGCCCGCGCGCGGGGCCTTCAGGGGGGCGAGGGATGAGCGCGGCGCGGCGCGGCCGGGGCCCGCGCGCGGTCCTAGGGCTCGGGCGGCCTGACGGCGGGACCGCCGGGGCGGGCGCTGCCGGGGGCCCAGGCGCGGAAGACGGGGGCATCGAGCATCGCCGCGACGTCGAGGATGGGCGGCTTCCCGGGCCCGCGGCTCGCGCTCGTCATCATCAGCCCGCGGGCGAGCGCCGGCGTCAGCCACGGCCGCTCGGCGAGCAGCAGCGCCGCCGCCCCCGCCGCGACCGGCGCCGCGTAGGAGGAGCCCGAGTCGACGGCGTAGGGCTCGCCGTCGCGGCAGCGCCAGCTCCCCTGGCCGCAGAGCCGCTCCGGCACGGCCCCCGCGATCTCGAGCCCCGGCGCGAAGAGGTCGACGCCCTGGCCGGACGAGGCGAAGCCGGCCCCCCGCCGGTAGTCGACCGAGCCGTCCTCGGACTCGAGGCCGCTCGCCGAGACCGAGAGCACCGACTCGTAGCGCGCCGGGAAGGTCGCATCGCCCGCGCCCTCGTTGCCGGCGGAGGCGACGACGAGGGCCCCCGCCTCGGTCGCGGCCGCTATCGCCTCGCGCAGCAGGCGCGAGTCCCGCGGCGACCCGAAGGAGACGTTGATGATGTCGGCGCCGGCGCGCGCGGCGTAGCGGATCCCGGTCGCGGCGTCGGAGATGCGCCCGGTCCCGGTGCAGTCCAGCACCTTGACCGCGAGCAACCGCGCCCGCCAGGCGACCCCGGTGATGCCGCCGTCGTCGTCGCCGGACGCGGCGGCGATGGAGGCGACGAAGCTCCCGTGCCCGTCGTCGTCGTCGACCAGCCAGTGCGGGGAGGCTATCTGGTAGCCGCAGGAGGGGTCGGCCGTCGCGAGGGAGACGAAGGAGCAGCCGTAGGTGTCGTCGACGCAGCCGTTCTCGTCGTCGTCGCGGCGGTTCCCGAAGGAGTCGTCCTCGTTGACCCAGAGCGTCTCCAGCAGGTCGGGATGCGAGAAGTCGATGCCGGTGTCGACGATCGCGATCACGATCTCGCGCGTCCCGCCCGTGCGGTCCCAGGCCTCGGGCGCGCGGATGACCTCCATATAGGAGGACTGGAGCTCCGGGTAGAGCGGGTCGCCGGGGACGCGGGCCGCGCGCACCACCGCGTCCTCCTCGACCGCACGCGCGAGGCCGCTGCCGGCGAGCTCTCTGGCGAGCTCCCGCGGATCGACGCCGGCGGGGACGCGGATGCGGGCGGCGCCTGCGAGCTCCGCGGCGGGGAGCGTCTCGTGCCCGAGGCGCTCGAGCGCGCGGGCCAGCTCCGCGGGCGCGATGCCCTCGCGCGGGAGCGCCAGCAGCACGTCGGCGGAGGGCGCCGGCGCCAGCAGCTCGGCGGCGGGGAGGGGCGGGGCATCGCTCGCGGCCAGCGCCGCCAGCACCAGAGCGAGCGCCGCCGCAGCGATCCTTCTTGGCAGCCGGGCCGTCCCTTCGCGGGCCCGCCCCCGGGAGCCCGTGCCGGCGGCCACGCATGCGTGGCCGCCCCGGCGCCCTCAGGGAGCGCGGCCTGCGGCCATCCTAGGTACAGCGGGGAGGGCGGACAAGGTGAGCGCTGAGGAGCGGGGGCATCCGGGGCCCGGCCCCATCCGCGTGCTCGCGCCCGAGGTCGCCTCGCGCATCGCGGCCGGCGAGGTGATTGAGCGCCCCGCCTCGGTGGTGAAGGAGCTCGTCGAGAACGCGCTCGACGCGGGGGCCGCGGCCGTCGAGATCGAGATCGAGGAGGGCGGCGCCGCGCTGATGCGGGTCTCCGACGACGGCTGCGGCATCGCGCCGTCGGAGGTCGAGTCGGCCTTCCTGCGGCACGCCACCTCCAAGCTCCGCTCCGAGCACGACCTCTTCACCGTGCGCACGCTCGGCTTCCGCGGCGAGGCGCTCGCCGCCGTCTCGGCCGCCGCCGACGTCGAGCTCACGACGCGGCCGGCCGGGGAGCAGGGGGCCGTCCGGGCTCGCTACCGGGGAGGGGAGCTCGCCTCGCGCGGGAGCGCCCCCTCCGCCCCCGGCACCGCCGTCGAGGTGCGCGGGCTCTTCGCGCAGCTCCCGGCGCGCCGGCGATTCCTGCGCTCACCTCGCGCCGAGGCGCGCGCGGTGGCCTCGGTCGTGACCGACTACGCGCTCTGCCGCCCCGCCGTCTCCTTCCGGCTGCGCGTCGACGGGCGCCAGGCGCTGCACACGCCGGGGACGGGGGAGCCGCGAGACGCCGTCACCTCCGTCTACGGCGCGCAGGTCGCCTCCGAACTCCTCCCCGCCTCCGCCGACCGCAGCCTGAGGGAGCCGGCGCCCGGCCGCGAGCAGCCCCGCTGCCTGGTCGGGGGGCTGGTGGGCCCGCCCTCGCTCCACCGCGGGAGCAGGCGCTACATCCACCTGGTCGCGAACGGCCGCACCATCTCCTCGCGCGCGCTCGTGCACGCCGTCGAGGAGGCCTACCGCGCGCTGATGCCGGCCGGGCGACACCCGGTCGCGCTGATCCGCGTCGAGGTCCCGCCCGGGCAGGTCGACGTCAACGTCCACCCGCGCAAGGCCGAGGTGCGCTTCCGCCACGAGCAGCTCGTCTACGCCACGGTCTCCGAGGCCGTCCGCTCGGCACTCTCGGGCGCCCCCGCGCCGGAGGCCCCCTGGCTCGATGCGCCGGCCCGCGCGGACGGGCCCCGGCCTCCGCGCGGGCGCGAGGCGCTCGCCTCGGCGCAGCCCGCGAGCTCCCTCCAGCTGCCGCCCGACCTCACCGGCGCCCCGGCGCGGCCGGGGGCGGCCCGCTCCCCGCTCCCCTCCGGCAAGCCGGTGTCGGGGCGGGCGGCGCTTCCGCTCGGCGAGAGGCTGCCGGCGCTGCGGCCGCTCGGCCAGTTCGACCGGCTCTACCTGGTCGCGGAAGGGCCGGACGGGCTCTACCTGGTCGACCAGCACGCCGCGCACGAGCGCGTCCTCTACGAGCGCGTGCTCACCGCCCGGGAGCGCGGGCGGCCGGAGCGGCAGGCGCTGCTCGAGCCGGTCGCGGTCGCCCTCGCGCCCGACCGGGCGGAGCTCGTCGCGGAGCTCTCTTCCGAGCTCGAGGCGCTCGGCTTCGAGCTCTCGGAGCTCGACGGGGGCGCGGTGCTGCTGCGCTCGGTGCCGGCCGCGCTCGGCTCGCGCGACCCGGAGCGCTCGCTCGTCGACTACCTGGACGCGCTCGACGCGGAGGAGCGCCTCACCGGCCCCGACCGCGCCCTGGCGACGCTCGCCTGCCGCGCCGCGGTGATGGCGGGCGACCGGCTGGCGCCGGAGGAGCAGCGCGCGCTACTGCAGGATCTGGAGGCGGCATCTGAGCCGCAGAGCTGCCCGCACGGTCGCCCCACCGTCGTTCACCTCACGCGCGAGGCGCTCGACCGGTCCTTCCGCCGCCCGCCGCAGCGGCGGTAGGGCGGCCCGCACGGCACGTCCGCCACGTGGCCGAGCACGGCCACGAAATCCGTGTGACCCACAGTGGATCGTCTAGCTGCGAAGAGACGAGAATCGAAACCCGCCGGGTACGCGCGAGATCGGGCAATCCCTGCCCTGCCTTCTGTGGATCCATACTTAAAATGGGTCAGTAAGAACGCTGTGATTCTGACACTTCCGCGACAGGTGGGAACGTGCCAAGCCTGCCCCGACTCATCGAGAGACACGCCTCGGACCTGCCGGAAGGCGCGTTGCTGCACCCACAGGCGCTCCTGCACCTGGGAAACAGGGCGGCGATCGACCAGGCGCTGTCTCGGCTCGCCCGCGGTGGACGGCTGCTGCGAGTCTGCCAGGGAGTGTATGTGCGTCCCGTCGAGACTCGCTTCGGCCCTCGTCCTCCTGCCATCGACAGGGTAGTCGCGTCGCTGTCGACGCTCTGGGGGGAGACGATCGTCCCCTGCGGTGGTGCGGCGGCGAATGCCCTCGGGCTCACCACGCAGGTACCGGTGCGGTCCGTCTACCTGACATCAGGACCCAACCGTCGCCTCACGTTCGGGGAGGTGACGGTCGAGCTACGCCATGCCCCCCGGTGGCAACTGGCGGCGCCCCACCGGCCGGCCGGCGCAATCGTGCGGGCCTTGGCTTGGTTGGGTCCCGAGGACATAGAGACGAACCTCGAGATCGCCGAGCGCAGACTCTCCAGCGAGGACATGGAGGAACTGGCCGAAACGCGTGCAGTCATGCCTGCGTGGATCGCGGAGCCGTTGAGCGCCCCGGGGCCTGCGTCGTAACCCGTCGGAACGGGGATGCGGCGAGGTTCAGAGCCTCCCGCATCCCCTCGCCTCCCCCAGTCCCATC
Organism: Chloroflexota bacterium; assembly: GCA_026713865.1. GTDB lineage: Bacteria > Chloroflexota > Dehalococcoidia > UBA2979 > UBA2979 > VYDC01. The sequence goes on from JAPONQ010000050.1 coordinate 5,540, forward strand.
CACATGGCCACGAGATCAGCCCCGGCATCGGCGCGGCGAGGCGACGAGCCACGCCCGGACGAGCGGCGCCCCCGGGCGTGGCTCGAGGTTGAGCGAGCAGTGGCCTTGGCGATACACTGGTGCACACAGGAACACAAGCCAATAAGATATGGAGCCAGGCTTGAAGACGATTAGCGTGTCCGTGGACGATGGGACCCATCGGCTGGCACGAGTCAGGGCTGCCGAGACCGGCACGACCGTGTCCGCGATGATGCGGAGCATGCTGCTGGAGATGCTCAGCGCACCGGCAACGACGGCACCCGCCGAGACCGAGTCAGAGCGACGGGCCCGGCTCCTGGGTGAAGTCCTCGAGAGGTTCAGGAAAGAGGGCATCGGCGTGGATACCGGGCAACTGCTAACCCGGGACGAACTGTACGACCGAAATGCGGCTCGCTGACACCAACATCCTCCTGTATGCCGTGAGCAAGCAGGAGGACGGCGCCAAAAAGAAGGCCAGGGCCGAGGCGACCCTGACGGAACCGGATCTGGCCCTCTCCGTTCAGGTTCTCCAGGAGTTCTACCAGCAGGCCACCAGGCCTCACGGGCCGGCGGGCCTGACCCACGGCCAGGCCCTCGAGTTCCTGGGACCACTCGGGACGCTCCCCACCCAGGAAATCACGGTGGAACTGTTCCACAGGGCAACCGAGATCAGGGCGAGGTTTGGCGTCTCCTACTGGGACGCCGCGATCCTCGCGGCGGCGAAGCTGCTGGGATGTGAGGCCGTCTACTCGGAGGACCTGAGCCATGGGCAGGACTACGACGGGGTGATGGTGATTAACCCGTTTCTGGCGGACGGAGTGTAGAGGAACCAACTACCCGACCAGCCGAGCGATGCCGTCCTTCGCCCCCCGGAAGTGATGCCGGCCGCGCCAGGTCAGCCGTCCGGCACCGCGTCGCGCAGCCGATCGACCCCTGGACTGATCCGGCGAGGGAGGTCCGGCGACCCCGTCCCGGACCCGCGGCGTGAGCGCCTGATGCCGGCGTCAGGCCGCATCGCCGCCCTCGCCGAAACCGGCTTCGCCGCCGCCGCGCCGGAGCGGCTCGCCGCCCGCGACCGTCGAGAGACGCGGAGGGACTACCCGGGCGGTCCGAGGCGGATGCGGCGGCGCAGGGGTTCCGGATCGTCGGGGGCCGCCCACATCTCCCGCCAGGCGTCGTCGAGCCACCAGGTGGCGCCGGCCTCCTCCCAGCGGGCGGCCTCGGCGGCATCGACGCCGGGAAGGCCGCGTTCGATGACGATGTCGTAGGGGCCATCGCCGGAGCGCTCGCTGCCGATCCAGGCGCGCATCGCGCGCAGATCCCCGAGCGCCTCGCCGGGGGACGCCTCGAAGACCATCTCGCCGCCCGCGCCGAAGACGTTGGGCAGCAGGGCGTCGTAGCGGATGGCACGGCGCATGGATGTGCGGCGAGGCCACATGGCGGGGTCGCGGGGCCAGGCGCCCACGACCCAGATGGGGACGCGCGGCTGCTGCACCGGACGCGGCCGGAAGGTGACCTCGCGCAGCCGGAAGTGGTCGCCCTCGAAGGCGAAGGGTTCGCCGCTCCAGAGCCCCTCGAGGACGGCGAGGCCCTCATCGAGCATGGCCGCACGGGTGCGGCGGCCTGGCTCGTCGCCGCCGAACCAGGGGCCCTCGTCCGGGGGCGCTCCGAGGCCGACGGCGAGCGTGAGGCGCCCGCCGGAGAGGCGATCGAGGGTGGCGGCCTGGCGGGCGATCAGCCAGGGGCGATGCCAGGCGAGGGGGGTCAGCATCGTGCCGAGGCGTACGCGCCCGGTGCGCACGGCCGCGGCGGAGAGGAGCACCCAGGCGTCGGCGAAGGGGGAAGGCGTCTCGCCGGGTGCGACGGCGTAGGGCGTATCCCAGAAGAAGACGCCGTCCCAGCCCGCCTCCTCGGCGTCGACGGCGAGCTGGACCAGCGTGGCGGGCTCGCCCCCGTATCCGGTGTTGGGGAGGGTCACGCCGAAGTGCATCGGGGGGAGCGTAGCAGGCAGGAGCGACGCCGCGGCGCGTCCGTCCCCGCCCCGCGGGGCCGGCGCGACGGGTCGCAGCGGTCACCGGGCACCGGGGGCCGGCGGGGAGGCGGCGGCCCGGGGACGCTCCGGAAGAAGTCGCGGCGCTGCCGGAACGTGACGGGGGTGCCGTGCCGCCCTGCACCGCCGGCCGGCCGGCGCTCAGACCAGTCCGAGCACCTCGCCGCCCGGACCGAGGTCGACGCCGAGCGCATTCGGCTGCGCGGGGAGACCGGGCAGCGTGATGATCGGCCCCGCGAGCGCGATCACCTGCCGCGCGCCGGCCGCCACCCGCAGCTCGACGACCGGGAAGGTGTGCCCGCGCGGCACCCCGCGCCGCTCCGGGAAGGCCGACAGCGAGAGATGCGTCTTCGCCACGCAGATCGGGAAGTCCCAGCCGCGCTCGTCGAAGCGGCAGGCGGCCTCCCGCGTCCCCGCTCCCCACTCGACCCCGTCCGCGCCGTAGATCTCGCGCGCCAGCGTCTCGACCTTCTCGGTCACCGGGGCGGAGTCCTCGTAGAGCAGCCGCACCGTCGAGGGCTGCTCGGCCGCCGAGACGACGGCCTCGGCGAGCTCGGTCATCCCCGCGCCGCCCTCGCCGAAGCCCTTCGCCTCGACCGCGGCGAGCGCTCCCGCCTCGAGCGCCGCGCGCCGCGCGATCTCGATCTCAGCGGGCGTGTCGGCCGGGTGCCGGTTGAGGGCGACGACGGCGGGAAGCCCGTAGCGCCGCACGATGCCGACGGCGTTCCGGAGGTTCGCGCTGCCCGCCTCGACCGCCCCCGGATCCGGCTCATCGAGGCGGTCCGGCTGCGCGCCGCCGTGCCAGCGCAGCCCGCTCAACTTGGCGACGACGACGGCGGCCGACGGCTCCGGGCCGCCCTGGCGGACCTTGATGTCCATGAACTTCTCGAACCCGAGGTCGGCGCCGAATCCGGCTTCGGTCACCGCGAACTCGCCGGTGGCGAGAGCCAGCCGGTCGGCGATGACGGAGGAGCAGCCGTGCGCGATGTTCCCGAACGGCCCGGCGTGCACGATCGCCGGCTGGCCCTCGGCCGTCTGCACCAGGTTCGGCTTCAGCGCGTCCTTCAGCAGCACCATCATCGCGCCCACGCAGCCGAGCTCCCCGGCGCGCACCGGCCGGCCGTCTCCGGTCCAGCCGACGACGACGTCGGAGAGGCGCCGCCTGAGGTCGTCGTAGCCGGAGGCGAGCGCGACGACGGCCATCACCTCCGAGGCCGCCGAGATGTCGAACCCGGTCTCGCGGCGCGGCCCGCTCCCGTCCCCGCCGAGGCCGGTCTCGATCCGCCGCAGCGCCCGGTCCTGGGCGTCGGTCACCCGCCGCCAGCTGATGCCCCCGGGAGCGAAGCCCTCGACCGCGCCGGAGCGCGCCGCGTTGTCCGCCATCGCGGCGAGGAAGTTGTGCGCGGACTGGATCGCGTGGAAGTCGCCGGTGAAGTGCAGGTTGATGTCGGCCGCCGGCTCGACGGTCGCCCGGCCGCCGCCGGTACCGCCCCCCTTCCTGCCGAAGAGAGGGCCCAGCGACGGCTCGCGGATCGCGAGCACGGCGCGCCGCCCGATCCGGGCGAGCCCGTCGGTGAGCCCGATCGAGGTCGTGGTCTTGCCCTCGCCGGCCGGCGTCGGCGTGATCGCCGTGACGACGACCAGCTTCCCGGGAGCGCGCCCCCGCGGGATCGCGCCGAGCGGCACCTTGACCCTGTCGCGGCCGTAGGGCTCGATGGCCTCCCGGTCGAGGCCGAGCTCGCCGACGATCTCGCTCATCGCCCGCATCGGGACCTCCGGCATCGCCCCCCGCCCGAGCGTACGACGCCTGTGCTATGCGATCGATCGGCGGCGGGGTGGGGCGCCGAACGGCCGGCGCCGGGTGGCCGCCGGAGCCTCACGGCCCCGCCGGCCACGCCCGGTGACCGTAACCACCCGAGCGGTGAGACTTGACCGGCCCCGGCGGGCTCGCCTGAAGAGCCGCAGGCGCCGGCCCGGGGCGCGCGCGGGGAGCACACGTGCTGCAGCGGCTGAGCACGTGGTGCTACCACAACCCGCGCCGCACGGTCGTCATCTGGGTCGCCGTTGTCTTGGCGGCGCTGGCGGCGGCCGGCGCCGTCGGGCCCGCCTTCTTCGCCGAACTCGACGCGCCCGACTCGGAGAGCCGCGACGGGTTCGATGTCCTGGAGGAGCACTTCGGCGGCCTCGGCAGCGGTTTCCGCGGCACCATCGTCTTCCGCGCCGATGCCGGCGTCGACGACCCGGCGGTGCGGGCGGCGATGGAGCAGATGTTCCGGGAGGCCGGCGCCTTCGAGGGCGTGAGCCTGACGAGCCCCTACGCCGCCACGGTGCCGATCCCCGTGGAGCCGCAGCCGGGCACCCCGCACATGCCGGGCCGGCCGCAGGTGAGCGCCGACGGCCGCGTCGCCTTCGCCAGCCTCGACCTCGCGCCGGAGCTGGACTTCAACGACACCTCCCACCTCGGGGGCGAGCTCACGCGCCTGATCCCCGAGCTGCCGGGCCTTCGGGTCGAGATCGGCGGCGAGGCGCTGAGCGAGTTCGAACCGCCGCAGTCGGAGTTCATCGGGCTGGCGTTCGCCGTCGTCGTGCTCATAGTCGCCTTCGGCTCGGTGATGGCGATGGGGCTCCCGATCGCGATCGCGGCGGCGGGGGTCGGCCTCGGTCTCGGCCTGGCCGTGATCCTCTCCAACGTGCTCTCGATACCGGAGTTCGCGACGACGATCGGCGCGATGATCGGGATCGGCGTCGGCATCGACTACGCGCTCCTCATCGTCACGCGCTACCGGGACGGACTCGCCCAGGGTGCGGGCGCCGAGCCCGCCGCCGGCGTCGCCTTCAACACCGCCGGGCGGGCGGTGATCTTCGCCGGGCTCACGGTCGTGATCTCCCTGCTCGGCCTGCTGCTGATGGGCCTGCCGTTCATCTCGGGGCTCGCCGTGACGGCGGCGCTCGCCGTCGCGGCGACGATGGCGGCCTCGGTCACGCTACTGCCGGCGCTCATGAGCATCGTCGGCGACCGCATCGAGGTCACGCGCTGGCGCGGACTGATCGCGGCGGGGCTGGCCGCGGTGGCGCTGCTGGGCCTGGGGCTGGGCTTCCGGCCGCTGCTGCTCGGCGTCCCGGCGGCCGTGCTGGTACTGCTCGCCGGGTTCGTGGTGAGGCCCCTGCGCGGGATCGTCCCGCGCCGCCCGCGCGCGCCGATGCAGCAGACGCTCTCCTGGCGCTGGAGCCGCCTCGTGCAGTCCCGGCCCTGGATCGCGCTCATCGCCGGCGCCGCGCTGCTGCTGGTGATGGCGTCGCCGGCGCGCTCGCTGCAGCTCGGCCTCGCCGACGACGGCAACTTCCCCGAGGGCACGACCACGCGCCGCGCCTACGATCTGCTCGCCGAGGGCTTCGGCCCCGGCTTCAACGGACCTCTCACGGTCACGGTCGAGGTCGGTGCGGAGCAGGATCGCGCGGCCCTGGGGCCGCTCGTCGCCGCAATCGCGGCCACCGAGGGCGTGGTCTCCGTCAACCGCGCGCTGCCCAGCAACCCCGCCGACCCCGAGCGCTCGCAGGCGTACGTCATGCAGGTCTTCACGGCGACCGCGCCGCAGGACCCGGCGACCACCGACCTGGTGGACCGGTTGCGCACGGAGGCGATCCCCGCGGCCGTGAGCGGCACCACGATGGACGTCAACGTCACCGGCTTCGTCCCGCTGGGCGTCGACTTCACCGAATACCTGGCGGGTCGCACGCCGGTCTTCATCGCGGCGGTGCTCGTGCTCTCGTTCCTGCTCCTGATGATCGTCTTCCGCTCGCTGCTCGTGCCCCTCAAGGCCGTGGTCATGAACCTGCTTTCCATCGCCGCGGCCTACGGCATCGTGGCGCTGGTGTTCCAGCACGGCTGGCTGGGCTCGCTCATAGGCGTCGACGCCGGCCCCATCGAGCCCTTCATCCCGATGATGCTGTTCGCGATCGTGTTCGGGCTCTCGATGGACTACGAGGTGTTCCTGCTCTCGCGGGTGCGGGAGGAGTACGACCGCAGCGGCGACGCCGCGACCTCGGTGGCCGACGGGCTCGCATCGACGGCGAGGGTCATCACCGCGGCTGCGGCGATCATGGTCGTCGTCTTCGGGAGCTTCGTGTTCGAGGACAACCGCGGCATCAAGATGTTCGGCCTCGGCCTGGCCGTCGCCGTGCTGCTCGACGCGACGGTGGTGCGGCTGCTGCTGGTGCCGGCGGCGATGGAGCTCCTCGGCGAGCGCAACTGGTGGGTGCCTCGCTGGCTCGACCGGTTGCTGCCGCGCCTCACCATCGAGCAGCCGGCGGAGCCGGAGCCGCTCGCGTGAGAGCGGGTTCCGCCACGCAGGCCGCGGGCACACGAAGCGCCGCACCGCCGCCGCGCCGGACGACGGCAGCGGCCGCCGGGTGGATGGAGGAGAAGCGATGACGGCAGCTGAAAGCGCGAGCGTCCGCGTGGACGCAGGGGTCGTCGTCGTCGTCGCCGTCCTGGGCGCGCCGCGTGAGCGCGTGTGGGAGGCGTGGACCCGGGCGGAGCAGGTCGTCCGCTGGTACGGGCCCGCGGGCATGAGCGCGCACGTCTGCGAGATCGACCTGCGCGCCGGCGGCCGCTACCTCTGGGGCCTTCGCTCACCCGACGGCTTCGAGTACTACAACGCCGGCGTCTTCCGCGAGCTGGTGCCGAACGAGCGCCTCGTCGCCACCATGTGCATGGCCGACGCGGACGGACGGACGGCCCCGGCGAGCCACTACGGCATGCCCGAGAACGCTCCCAGCGAGACCCTCCTCTCCCTGGACCTCGCCGACGCGGGCGACGGCACCACGCGCCTCACCCTCCGGCAGGAGGGCTGGGGCGACGACGAGATGGCCGCCGGCGCCGGCGGGGGCTGGGTGCAGGCCCTGGGCAAGCTCGACGGCGCACTCGAGACGACCGCCTAGCGCGAGGAGCAGGGCGCACAGCGCTCCGGCCCCTGGGTTCCCCGATTCTCAACTGGCCGCTCTGGATTCCCATGCCCGTAGCGACCGCCGCCCGGCGGGCGGCTGGGGAGGGCTCGCTCAACTCCGCTGCGCGAGCGACCTGGCCCAGCCAGTGGAGTGGCCACGGGCTGACTCCGTCGCGGCTGTGCCAAGTCCGCCACGCCGAGCGCGGCTCGGTGTGGTGAGGGAAGTCCTCTGTGATCGGCCGGGCACGCATTGACTCGCATTCACAGCATCGACGACAATGAGCTGTGGAGGATGACGTGATGAAAACGGCTTGGGATGACACATCGGCGTCAAGTGCGGTGGCTGAAGATGCAGAAGAAGGCTTTGCGTGGTTCGAGGGACACACACGGGGTGAACGAGGCTTTGCTACGTGCTCAGTCACTCGCTCAGGATCGATGACTCTCAATAGCGTTGCTGTGGATGCTCTGGGCAGGCCGCATGGAGTGCGCCTGGGATACCGCAGGAAAGGTCAGCAGATTGCGATCCGGGCGTCTCTAGACGATGAACCAGGGTCCTTCCGGCTCAGACCTTCAGTACGCGCCGACGGCACAGCAACGGGTAGCTGCTCGATGTTCGTCAGGAGCTTCCTCAGTTACCACGGCCTGCACCTCGAAGAGAACCAGACGTACCGGCTCCTCGACGTCGGCACCGGAGTGTTCGCGCTGTCGCTCGATGAGCCGCTGCCAAAGAGCCGGTCGGCCCGGCGATCGGCGAAGTAGCGACGAGACCGGAAGGCGGCGCATTGTGGCACGGCACCAGAGTGCACCGCCCCCCTACTCCGTCGAGCTTGAAGAGAAACACTGGAAGGAGCTCGAGTCCTGGGGGGAACGTCGCCTGAGTGAGGTAATGGCGCTCTTGCGCGACCACGTGAGCCAGACGCCTACGACTCACGTGCCGGGGAGGCTCAAGCAGCTCCGGGGCGAGTACCGTGGCTACTACCAACTGTCCATTGGCCGAGAGCACAGGCTGATCTACCGGGTCGACGAAGAGGACAAGAAGATCCTCGTCGAATATGTCGGCCCGCACCCCGACTGGAGCAAGAGTCGGGGGGGACGGATCACTCGCTGAAGGTTGCGAGGGGCTGGTAGTTTTTGCGCCGTCGGAGTTCCGCGACGATCTCGGGCGACGACGTCACCTCGGCCGTCGCCTCCCAGTCGTCCAGAAGCAGCTTGAGTGCCCCGTCGTCATCCCGAAGCAAACAGTCCTTCAGTGCATCGGCCAATTCGACCGCAAACTGACGAAGCTGCAGTGATGTGAGGGCGTCCACCCACCCCAGCGAGTCCGGCAGATCCTCAACGCGGAAGAACGCGACTGCGTCCTTCCGGAGCCGTTCCGGCGCACCGGCAACCATTGCGCGCCCCCTTGCCCAAAGATCGCGACAGCTCCAACTAGCTTCGCTCGCGCGTCGCGCGCAGTCTAGCACCAGCAAACCCTCCCAAGGCGCTGCCCGAAGTCGGACTTGCGCCACGCAAGCCGGCGCGATACTTCGATCGCACCCGCGGGCCCTAGGGACGCCGACACCGGGGGAGGGTGGCCCCAATCCCTCGGCAAGCCTGCGAGCCCGCTGAAACAGATCGCCCAAGGGGAGGCCCGGAGCGTGCATGAGGGTCGGATGCAGACCACGCTCACGTCGACTTCATGAGCTTCCACGCCCCGAGCGGGCGCCGACCTGCGCGAGCAGGGGGATCGGGAAGCTCCTCACCGGCGGCCGCGATGCGGACGACCCTGCGCAGCCAGGGAAGCTCGGCCGCGGGCTTCCCTCGCCGGAGTCGCTGGTCCACGCCCCCGACCGTTATCGCGGCCACCGAGGCGACGAGCGCTTCGTCCTCGACCGGGAGGATCAGGGCCCGCGCTCCCGAGCCGATCGCCGCCGCGGCGTAGAGGCGCCGGAGCGCGGGCCGCAGCGCGACCGGGGCTCCGTGCCCGACGTTCCCCACCGCGACGAGCGGGCGGAGCGGCCAGCGCGAACCGCGCAGCGCACGCAGCAGTTCGAGCGAGCGGCGGCAGCGAGCGGCATCGAGCGCGGGCGGATGGGCGAGCGCGTCGGCGTAGAGGGGCCCCCTGACGCCGGCCTCACCTGAGCTTCTGGCCGCGCTCTCGCAGAGCGCGAGCAGCGCCCGGGCCGGCGCTGCAGCGGTGCCGCCATCGGCCGCCGCCGGCGAGATCACGACTCCGGCGCCGGCGCGAACGGCCTCGCGCAGCACGGGCTCCCCGTCTCCGCCTCCCGCCGCCAGGGAGTTCGCGACGAGCGGGGCGGAGCGCGACGGGGCCGCCGCCGCCGCCCGGCGCAGCGCGCTCGCGAGCACCTCGGCGTCGCCGCAGTCGAGGAAGAGCGGTACCTCCGGCCAGGCCCCCGCCAGGCGGGAGGCGCAGGCGAGGAAGGACTCCCTGCGGTCGGCGCCCGCGCCGGCGTTGAGGTCGAGCGCTCCCGCGCCGAGCGCGAGCTGGCCCGCGGCCAGCCGATCGAGCTCCCGCAGGGCCTCGCCGCGATCGCGCGCGCCGGCGATCGGCCCGCGCCAGAGCTCGAGCGACTGGCCGATGAGGAGGGGCGCCTCCGGCCGGGGCGCCTCAGAGGATCTCGGGGAGGCCATCTCGGCGCTCGCGCCAGGCGAGGAGCAGCGCCACCGACCGCGCGGCGCGCTCGATGCTCTCGTAGACGGCGACGCCTCCCGCGTACGCGGTGCGCGCGAGCTCCAGATCCGGCCCGATGTCGCCCCAGATGCGCTCGCGCTGGATGTAGAGCAGCGGCACCTCGATGCCATGCTGGAGCGCAGCTACCTGCTCGCCGAGCTCCCGCGCCGCCTCGTAGGGGTCGCGCTCGTCCTCGGCACCGGAGGCCGAGTCGGTGAGCCAGGGGACGCGGCTCGTGGAGAGGAAGAGCGCGTCGGTGACGGGGGAGCCCGCGACCTCCGAGACGGCGAGCCGGAGGCGGTCGGGATCGCCCTCGGAGCGCCCCTGCGACCCGTCGAAACTCGCGTCGACCGGGTTGCGCACGGAGGTGCCGGCGACGGGAACGAGCCGCGCGAGCGCGCGCCGGGTCTCCTCGGGGAGCTCGGGGACCTCGAGCCCCGCGCCGGCGATCGCATCGGAGGAGAGCACCGCGAAGCCGCCGCCCGAGCTGAGGACGCCGACGCCGGGGCCCCGGACACGGCGCGTCGAGGTCGTGAGCGCGACCAGCACGTCCCGGAGCTCCGCCATGTTCTCGACGCGGAGCGCCCCCGCCTGGCGGCAGAGTGCCTCGAAGATCTCCCGGGAGCCGGCGAGCGAGCCGGTGTGCGAGTTCGCGGCGCGCGCGCCCGCCGTGGTCAACCCGCCCTTGAGGATGACCGTCGGCTTCGCCCGGGCGCAGCGGCGGAGGGCGCGGGCGAAGGCGGGGCCGTCCGAGACCCCCTCGATGTAGGCGGCGACGATCTCGGTCTCGCGGTCATCGGCGGCGTAGTCGAGGAAGTCGTGCGCGGTGAGGTCGGCGCCGTTGCCGTAGGAGACGACCTTGGAGAAGCGGAGGCCCACGGCGCCGAGCCGGAAGATGGAGTCGGCGGCGTTGACGCCGGACTGCGAGAGCAGGAAGACGCTCCCCGGCTCGGTCGGCGGCTCCCCGGTGAAGGAGATCCGCTCCCCGGGCACGTAGATCCCCATGCAGTTGGGGCCGATCACGCGGATGCCGGCCGCGACGGCTCGGCCCACGGCCGAGCGCTCGGCGCGTGCGCGCTCGGGGTCGCCGGTCTCGGAGAATCCCGCGGTGAAGAGGTGGAGCGTGCGGACGCCCTTCTCGACGCACTGCTCGACGAGGCCGGAGACGGCCGCGGCCGGCACCTGCGAGATCACGTGGTCCACGGGGCCGGGGCAGTCGAGGAGCGAGGGAAAGGCGCGGAGGCCCCCGATCACCCCGCCGCGCGGGTTCACCGGATAGAGGGCGTGCTCGCGATCGTAGCCGGTGGCCCGGAGCGAGCGCAGGAAGTTGCCGCCGTGGGGATCGCCGGAGGGGGTCCCGACGACGGCGATGGCGCGCGGGTGGAAGATCGCATCGAGCGGATGGGGGTGCTCGGCGCCGCCCCTGGCACCCCGGGCCGTGCCGCCCTCCGGCTCGTCGTCGCTCCCGGACACGGCCCCTCGTCTCCCGCTCGTGCCACGCGCAGACCCGCATCCCGATTGTAGGGCCGGCACACGCCGGGGGGCAGGACCCCGTGATGCCTTGACGGCCGGTCAGATTGTGTACTATGTAGTACACATGACATTCGGCGCCTACGTCCGAGAGATCCGAGAGGGCTACAGGCAGGAGGACCGTACCTACTCCGTGCGCCGCGTGGCCCAGCGCATCGGCGTGGAGCCGGCCTACCTGAGCAAGATCGAAAGGGACCAGGTGGCTCCCCCCTCGGAGGCCACGATCCGGCGGCTCGCGGGGGAGCTTCGCGCCGATACCGACCTGCTGCTGGCGATGGCGGGGAAGGTTTCGAGCGACCTCCAGGCGATCGTGCTCCAGCGACCGCAGCTCTTCGCGGAGCTGATCCGCGAGCTTCGCGACGCCCCGGACCACGCCATCCTCCGCGTGGCCCGCGAGATCCGGGACGGCGACTGGTAGGCATCCCCCGCACGAAACCGTCACGCGATGAAACAGGAGAAAGAGAAGGAGAGACGATGATCGAACTACAGGACAACCGGCTTGTGTTCCGCTTCCCGGAGGTGCACGAGGACGCCGTGCTGGAGGTGGAGTTCCAGCGCACGCTCCGCATCCCGGACGACAACCGCGAGTACCCGCTCCCGCCGGGGCTGGGGAGCTTCCCGCTCGACCACGTCGACGACCACGCGGAGCGGCTCCCGCCGGCATGGAGCCGGCACGGCGGGGTCTTTCTCCCGATGCACCAGGCCGAGGCGATGTGGATCGCCTTCGAGGCCGACTACCCGATGGCGGTGAAGATCGCGGCCGGGAAGGTCAACGCTCTCACCGGGGAGCCGTGGCGCGACGAGCTCACGGAGGAGCCACAGGACTACCTCGTCGCTCCCGAACAGCCGTGGCTCGACGGCTTCTGCGTGCGGAAGGGGCTGATCCGGCAGTTCGTCGCGATGCCGCTGGGCGAGGGCTACTCGGCCGAGGAGCAGCTCACCGGCGAGGCGCAGCACGGGGGGCTGCAGATCGCCGTCTCGCCGATGACGGCGGAGGCGTGGGAGGCGATCCAGAAAGAGCTCGTCCGTGCCCGGCACGCCGATCTCTCCTACGCTCCGCTCGACGCTGCTCCCGAGATGGGGCTCGCGCCCGGCGGCCTCATGCGCCAGGAGATCTACGAGGACCCCCACGGCTTCGATGCGTGGGAGCTCGGTGTGCGCTCGCGCTGCTACGTACACATCCTGAACAGCGCCCAGTTCCTGGCCGCCACCGGCGCCCGGCCGCCGCAGGAGCCCCCTACCGCGCTCGAGTATGCCGAGGCCGGCCTGCCGTGGCTCGAGTACTACGGGGGCGACCTCGAGGCGCTCGAGGGCGCGAAGATCCTCGCCGGCCTCGACAGCGTCGCTCAGGCAACCTTCAAGAAGGGCGTGGGCGTCCTCCCCGGCAACGAGCCCGTGACGCCGACCGTCGTCGAGACGCTCGCCGCGCGGCAGGTCCGGGAAGGCGACTTCTAGGACGGTCCGGACAACCCGATGGAGGGTGAGCAGACGCGCTCACAGAGGTGCGCCCCTCGCGGCGCCTGGAACGGAGAAGAGAGTGAACTACGCAGCGATCTGTCTCGACGAAACCGGCAGCATGTCCGGACAGGAAGAGCGAGTGGTGACCTCGCTCAACGAGTACGTCCACCAGCTGCCAGACGACGTGCACGTGACGGTGTTCAAGTTCGACAGCGAGCGGTGGACGAAGTTCTACGACGACGACAAGAGGTTGTGGAAGGGAATGACGACGGCAGACTACAGCCCCGGAGCGATGACCCCGCTGTACGACGCCGTCGGCAAGGTGCTGCGCCACGCCGAAACGCTCGCCGGCGACGGCGACAGGGTCATGATCATGGTGGACACGGACGGCTACGAGAACGCCAGCACGGAGCACACCGCCGTGTCGATCAAGGCAGCCGTCGAGACGAAGAAGAGGGCCGGCTGGGAGTTCCTCTTCATGGCCAGCGGCATCGACGAGGCACGGGCGGCGCAGGTTGGTGCAACCGGTCAGGCGCTCGGCATGACAATCAACGCGGCCCCCTACCGCCTGCGCCTCAGAGAACTACCGCGAGGCGGCGCGCCAGACCCGCTCGTTCTTCGATAAGAGCGGCACGGCCACAACGACGGGGAGGCCGTCGCCCGACCGTTAGCGGCAGCGGGCATCAGCTCCGGCCACAGCGAGCCGCTCGGCGCCGCGGCGTCCGGGGGCGCAACGATCACGACGGTGCGCCGACCCCCGGGGCATCCGCCGCGCGGCGGCCCTCCGCGGTGCCGCGCGCGCGGGCCTCCGCATCGAGCGAGCGCAGCAGCGCCGTCATCAGCTCGAGGCGCGGGGCAGGCTCCCCGAGCGCGTGCCCCCGGCGTAGCGGCTCCCCGAAGATCGCCTCCACCTCGAGAGCCCGGCCCTCGAGGTAGTCGATGAGAGTGCTCGGCCGGTAGGGCCCCATCGCGTCGGTCATCGCGAACATGCGCCCGATCACCGCGTCGCCGTCGATGCGCGTCGTCTCCCCATCTCGGGCGAGCTCCGCGTTGCCGAGGCGGACCACCTCCTCCATGAGCGCGCGGGCCTCGTGCCGCAACGCCGGATCGTTCACGACGCGGTCGGTCGCGACGCCGCCGGCGGCGATGGTGAGCCCGTTGAAGGGGATGTTCCAGCAGAGCTTCTCCCAGCGCGCCCCGAGCAGCGACGGAGCGGTCGAGACCTGGACCCTCGTTCCCGCCCAGAGGCGCTCGGCGGCTGCGAGCTCCTCCGGGTCGTTCTCAGCGTGGCCGATCGTGAGCGGGCCGTAGCGCAGGTGGTTCACGATGCCGGGCTCGCCGCGGTTGATGCAGGTAAACGCGAGGGCGCCGAAGACGCGGCGGGCTCCGAACCAGCCGGAGAAGCGCTCCTCCAGCCCGAGGCCGTTCATCAGCACGAGGATGCGCGTCCCCTCCTCGAGACACGGCTCGATCAGCTCCGGGGCGCCGTCCAGCGCCGTCGCCTTGAGAGCGCACACCACCCAGTCGACCGGGCCGATCTGATCGCTCGTCGCCGCCGCGAACGGCCGCTTCAAGTGGAGGTCGCCGTCCACGCTTCGCACGCGGAGCCCGCCCGCGCGCACGGCCTCGTAGTCGCGGCGGAAGAGGAAGCGGACCTCGTGGCCCGCCTCGGCCAGCCGCGCGCCGTAGTAGCTCCCCACGGCGCCGGCGCCGATCACGGCCACGCGCTGGCGTGTCTCCACCGGATCCCTCCCCCACCGACTCGTCGCGGGATCGCAACCTCGCGGGGCCGCAACACCCGAGTCTCTCGCAGCAGACATCGCGCGGCCCGGCGGGTCAAGCGACGAGCGGGCGACCAACGGCGCGCCAGATCGTGCAGGGGGGCCGCATGTACTACCGGCCCCGTGGGAGGTGCTCGGGGACTGGTCACGTGGCCCAATCTCATGCTAGACCTGCCGCTACGCAGCGACATGGCCGACCCATCACGAAGAGCACAAACACGAACTGCAAGCGATGGACAGCGCGGGACGTAAGATGGTTCAAACGAGACTGACTCCGCTCCGCCCGGGTCGGACGGAGCGTGATCTCCTTGATGCGCTGCTCAGTACCCAGACCGAACGCGAGGTCCATGCGTGCCTCGATCGCTCGGGCATGCTCGACGACGGGCTCTGGCGGCCCTACGGCGGCGTCGAGAACAACAGCGGGACATTCTTCAACCAGCAAGCAAGCCCGCGAGGAGCCCTCGTCGAGAAGATCGTCAACGGCATCGACGCTGTCCTGACAGCCAAGGCCTTCGAACACGGCGACATTGCGAACGGCTCGCCTCCAGCGTCGATGTTCGAAGCCGCGAGGCGCTACTTCAATGTCCGCAACGGTCGGCTGGCAGAGATCCTGCCAACGCAGCGCAAGGCCATCGCGACAGACGCCGTGCAGGTCGTCCTCTCGGGTCAACGCCACCCTGGACGACCGACAATCTCAATCGCCGACCAGGGTGAGGGACAAGCTCCAGGCGACTTCCCGGCTACGTTCCTATCGCTCTCGGCCACGAACAAAATGCGGATCCCGTTCGTCCAGGGGAAGTTCAATATGGGGTCAGCCGGGGCGGTGCCATTCTGCGGTACGCACCACAACTACCAGCTCATCCTGTCGAGGCGGCACCCGGAAGCGCCGGGTTCTGGCGGCCCATGGGGGTTCACGGTCGTACGTCGCCGGCCTCCGAGGGCCGACGAGCGAGCCTCGCGGTTCGAGTACCTCGCTCCGGGCGGCATCGTGTCCACCATCGAAACTGACACCCTTCCGATGTGGACGGACAGCGAAGGGGGCCCCGTCGAGCGCGCGCACGGCACCCTCGTCCGTCTCTACGAGTACGACATCCAGGAACGAGCCGCCGCGAACCGAGCCTTCTCGCGAATGCTGAACCGAAGGCTGTACCGGCTGCCCCTGCCGATCCAGGTCATCGAGACGCGCGGCTTCAGCAGGGGCAGCACGGAAGAGATCGTGCCCGGACTTGCGACCCGGCTCGATGAGGATACGTCCAGCGACGTCGAACATGGCTTCCCCGTCTCCGATCGGCTCAAGGTGAAGGGAGTGGGGTGGGTCAGAGTCTCTCTGATTCCCTTCCGGGAGGATGTCGACATCGCCGACTGGGTGACCGCTTCGGAGAGCGTGATTTTCACGGTCAACGGCCAGGCGCACGCATTCGAGTCACGTGACTTCTTCCGGCGCGAAGGGGAGAACGGAGCGAACTACCGCTACCTCGCCCAGAGCCTTCTGGTCGAAGTCGATTGCTCGGAACTCCAGAATATCGAGCAGCTATTCATGGGATCGCGCGACCGGATGCGCGACGGCGAGCGTCGGAGCACGCTCCGAAGCGCACTGGCTGCTCACCTGCGCCAGCACGAGGGTCTACGCGAACTCAACCACAGGCGGCGCGAGGCGGCGCTCCAGCACGCCGAGAAGAGCACCGCCAAGACGGACGAGATGTTCGAGAAGATGATCGCGGCTTCGCCTGCGATCGCGGCGCTGCTCACGGGCGGAGTCATCCCGGCACCGGTGCCGCCACGACCCCCGGCACCCGCGACTCCGTACGAGGGACAGCGATTCCCCACCTTCTTGCGGTGGAGCAAGGGCGGACCCCACCGCAAGAAGCACTGCAACATCGGGTCGCACTGCGTGCTCGAACTCGAGACGGACGCGGCCAACGACTTCCTCTCGAGGTCCGTGGATCCGGGAATCCTCGACGTCGCGCCATCGGGGTGGTCGGTGAGCGAAAGACTCTGGAACGGGAGCGTACGCATCCGGCTGGAGCCGCCGGCGACGGCTCAGCCGGGGGAGGAGATCCCGATCTGCGTCACGCTCATGTCTGATGCACCGCCAGAGGTGCCCGGCGAGCTTCAGGCGACGGGCACGCTTGTCGTCGATCCCCCTCTGCCTCCCCGTCCGCCCAGACCACCTGCGCCACCTTCGACACCGAAAGTGGCACCACCCGAGATACACGAGGTCCGCCGGGGCGACTGGACGGATCATGGCTTCAGCGAGCGTTCGGTTGCCTCGGTCGACAAGGCGGAGGGGAAGACCATCGTGTTCATCAACATGGACAATGTCGGCCTGACGAATTACGTGCGCGCCGACGTGTCGCGCCGGCGGGAACTTGAGGAGATGTACAAGCTGGCGGTGGCGCCGGCGGCGATCTCGCTAGAGCGGGCTGTAGCGGACGACGAGATCACGGGCGAGCAGGCGGAAACCGCCCTCTCCGCCGTGGGCGACATCCTGTTGCCCGCCGTCGACTTCGCCTCCAAGGTTGCTCATGGGACCGAATAAGACATCGTCGACCGCTGCCAGCGGCTGCGGGGCCGTGCGGTGCCGAGGGAGTTGACCGCATGGACGGAACGGCGCTCGGAGGCGCGAACCTCTCAGGTCAGAGGCGGGGCGACGTAACGAGCGACTTCTGTCCCGCCGGCTGCTACTGGCCCGACTGTGAGCACCGCGCGGACGGCGACGCGAGGCCGGCGCCGCCGGCGGGGACGCGGTGGGTGGTGCGCGGGGGAGTGGAGGTCGCCGAGCCCCGACCCGCGACCGACACCCTCGTCGATGCGGTGGACGAGTACTTCGGCGAGGTCCTGCTGATCACCGGCCGGCCCTGGTCGCCGCGCTAGGCGCCGAGCCGGTCGAGCACCTCCTCGAGCTCTTCCTGCGAGAGCACTCCCTCGAACTTCGCCGCGATCCGACCCCCGGCGTCCACGACGAAGACCCACGGCTCGGTGCCGAGGCCCCACTCCTCCATCGCCGGCACCGTCGCGAAGACGCTCTCCGACCGCAGGCGCTCGAGGTCGTAGGGCTCGATGTGCACGAACTCGACGCGTCCCGCGTAGCGCTCGGCGAGCGGCGTCACGACCTGCTCCAGAACCGGTCCGCAGTAGCGCGTCCGGCAGAAGGCCGGCGTCGCGAAGGCGACCACCACCGGGCGCCCGAGCTCGAGCGCCTCGGCCACCGTCCGCTCGTGCATCTCCGGGTTCGGCGGCTGCGCCGTCGAGAGGGAGGCGATGTCGCGGCCGTCCGCGAGGACGGGCTGGCGCGTCCTGGGCGCCGGATCGCCGACCGCGGGCTCGCTCGCCTCCTCCACGACGAAGAAGCGGATGCGGAGCCCCTCCTGCCGCTCGCCATCCACCGTGACGGCGAGCTCCGCGCCCCACCAGCCGGCGCGCGTCAGGTCGACCGTCTCGCGCCAGAGGGTGACGATCGGATCCCGGTGCACGTGGATCGAGCCGTCCTCGTGCACGTGATCGAACTCCTCCACCAGGGAAGACGGGCGGAGCTCCCCCTCGAGCGCGAGGGTGCTGCTGTCGTCGTCGAGCGTGTAGAGGCGCAGGTGGGCGGAGGCGGCGCCGTGGATCATCGAGCCGTCCGCCCCGAAGAGGCCGAAGATGAGACGGCTGCTGCCGACCGCGAGCCGGCTGTTGACGAGGGTGGCCGTCACCGGCTGCCCCTGGCGGAACTCGATCGGCCGCGACCAGTCGCCGCCGCCGGACGGAGAATCGCTTGGGCTCCCGCACGCCGCGAGCGCGAGCACGGCGACCGCCACGAGCGATCCGGCCAGGCCGCGCATCGGGGATGCACGCAACCCGGCGGTGTTTGCGATCACGGCGCTCCTGCCTTCCGGTCGTGGGACACTATCCGCGATTGTCCACCGGCGCCCGCCTGCTGTCAGCGCGGACCCCCGTTGCGTTCGCCGCTGCCGCCGCCAGCCGTCCGCCGGTGAGCCGGCGCCACGCGCGTGAGGAGGAGCGGTGAGCGTGAGCACCCCGCTGTCGCGCCTTCCCTGTCGGCCCCCCGGGGGAACCGCCAGCACGCCGGGAAGCGGAGCATAGCCGTGCACGGGCATGAGGCCGACGGCTCCGCACAGGGGCGGCTCGTCCTCGCGCTCTCGATCACGTTCGCGGCGCTCGTCGTCGAGATCTGGGGGGCCATGTGGACGGGATCGCTCGCGCTCCTGGCGGATGCCGGCCACATGCTCTCCGACGTCGCCGCCCTCTCGATCGCGCTCGCCGCCGCGTGGTTCGCCGGCCGTCCGCACACCTGGAGCTCGACGTTCGGCCTCCACCGCACGGAGGTGCTGGCGGCGACCGGCAACGCCGTCGGCGTCCTGCTGATCGCCGCGTTCGTCGTCTGGAGCGGCATCGCGCGCCTCCGGGAGCCGACCGCGGTGGACGGGGAGGGACTGGCAGCGATCGCAGCGATCGGCCTCGCCGCGAACCTCGCCGTGCTCCTGGTGCTGCACGCCGGCCGCTCCGGGCAGCGTCTCTCCGTCAACCTGCGGGCGGCGAGGCTACACGTGCTCGCCGACCTCGGCGGCTCGGTGGCCGCCGTTGCGGCCGGGCTGATCGTGGCCCTCACCGGGTGGGAGCGCGCCGACGCCCTGCTCTCGCTCGTGATCGTGGCGCTGATCGGCGTGACGGCGCTCCGCCTGCTCGGCGAGACGCTGCACGTGCTCATGGAGCGCGCGCCGCCGGGAACCGATCTCAGGGACGTGCAGGAGAGCCTGGAGACGCTTCCGAGCGTCCGGCGCGCGCACGAGATGCACTGCTGGACGATCTCGGGGAGCTTCGTCTCATTCGCATGCCACCTGGAGCTGGAACCGGATGCCGATCCCCTCGCCGCGATCGAGGCCGCCACGTCGCTGCTGCGCGATCGCTACGACCTCCACCACGTGACGATCCAGCCGGAGGGCCCGGCCGCCGTGCACGTCCACGACGCGCCCCTGGGGAGCTAGCCGGGGACCGAGCGGTTACCGCGCCACGGCCGGAGGCTTCGCGCGGCGCGGTCCGGCGGCCGGAGGGCTAGCGAGGCTCGGCCCGGAAGAGCGGGATCACGCGCTCGGTGCTCTCCTGGTAGGCCTCGTAGTCGGGATAGGCCTCGACGGAGAGGCGCCACAGCCGCTCGCGCTCGGCGGGATCCTCCACCAGGCGAGCGCGCATCGCCTGGACCGTGGAGCGATCGCGGATCTCGACGTCCGGGTCGGCGAGCAGGTTGTGGACCCAGACCGGATTCTGGGGCGCGCCGCCGAGCGATCCCACCAGCACGTAGCCGTCACCGTCGGCCACGCGCATCAGCGGCGTCTTGCGGACGGCGCCGCTCCGGCGCCCGCGGTGCGTCACGATCACGACGGGCATGCCGCGCATCTCCGCCCCCTCGGCGCCGTTGGTGGACTCGTAGAGCTCGACCTGGTCTCGGACCCACTCGGCCGGGCTCGGCACGTACTCGCTCACCTACCACCTCCAACAACAGCGCTCGCGGGGGAACGGTCGGGACCCAGTGTCGCGGGCTCAACGCGCCGGCGTCGAGCGGTCGCGTGCCGTCCCCCTGGGACCTGCGCACGCGCCGGCAAGCGGCCAGACCACGCACAGGCTCAGCTCCGACCGGGTACGCGAGCAGAAGCGCCCGTGCGCGTCGCGCCTGACCGCGAGGCTCGGGGCTTGTGCGCGCCTCGATGGTCTCCTCAGACGGCGGGCCGGGGCGTGACCGACACCTCGACCGCGAGCTCGGCGCCGGCCCACCCCCGGAAGATGCCGCGGGCGGGCGAGACATCGCCGTAGTCGCGGCCGACCGCGACGCGGACGTAGCGCTCCCGCGGCAGGCCCGGATTGGTGGGATCGAACGCGACCCACCCGAGCCCGGGGAGCCGGCACTCCACCCAGGCATGGCCGGCCTCCGCATGCGTCGGCTGATCCGGGGGGTCGGCGGCGTGGAGATAACCCGAGACATAACGTGACGGGACGCCCCACGCGCGGGCGATCGTGATCATGACGTGCGCGTAGTCCTGGCAGACGCCGACGCCCGACTCCAGCACGTGCTCGATGGGGGAGATCGCCGAGGTGCTTCCCGGCAGGTAGCGGAAAGCGCGGTGCAGCGCGCCGGCGAGCGCCGAGAGGGCGCTCAGCGGATCCCCTGTCGGCTCCGCCAGCCCCTCGCGACGGGCGAACGACTCGAGCACGGGGGAGGGCCGCGCGAAGGCGCTCGCGTGCGTGAACTCCCAGTCGGTGAACGATTCCGCCCAGGGACGCATCTCCTCCCAGGCATCGGGAGCAAGCGCCGCGGGGAGGGGAGGGGGCGGCGACAGCTCCACCTCCGAGCGCACCGTGATCGCGAGCGCCTCGTGCTCGCGGTGAACGGTGAGGAGGTGCCTCGCGTTGCCGAAGGGGTCACGGGACTCCGTGACGGGGCCGGGCGGGTCCGAGGACAGCTCGAAGCGCAGCAGGCGCTGGGCCCCGCCGCCCCGCGGCTTCAGGCAGAGCGCCATCACCGAGTCCCGCACCCGCGAGGTGTAGCGGTAGCGCGTGACGTGCTCGATCTCGTAGCGGGCGGAGGCCGTCACCGCGTCAGCGTGGGAGAGCGTGCGCGACCGGGTAGTTGAAGTAGCAGGCCGTCACGAGATCGTGGAGGGCGCGGCAGCGGTCGTTCACCTCGCGCAGGAGCGCCTCCGTGTCGTCCCGGACCGGCCAGCTCTCGTGGAGGAGCGAGGCGAGATCGTCGGCCTCGCCCTGCGTCTCCTCGCTCGAGAGGGGGTGTGGCCCGGGGCCGATCGCGGCGATCTCGGCCGAGACGCCGTCCAGCGACTGCACCAGGGAGGCGGGCAGGAGCTGATTGGTGGCGAGCAGATCGGCCACCTGCTCCGGGTCGACCTCGACGCTGTAGCGGTCGGTGTAGGCCTCGAAGGCGTGGTAGAGGCGCAGGAGGCTGGTCCAGCCCTCCTCGGAGGCCTCCTCGACGCTCCTGTCCGCGGCGATCTGCGAGAGGAGCAGGCTGGCGAGGATCTGGGCCCGCTCGACCAGGTGTCCGAGCTGCATGAAGTGCCACCCCTCGTCGCGGTACATGGTGGCGGCGGCGATCCCCTGGAACGTGTCGACCGCGGCGGCCGTCTCGGCGAAGAAGCCCTCGGGCGACCCGCCCCAGACATCATGGATCTCCCGCTGCTGGAGCCGCAGGTAGCTCACGTTCAGGGAGGTCCACATCTCCGCGCTGATGCACTGGCGCATCTGGCGGGCGTTTTCGCGGCCGAGCGCGAAGCAGCTCCGCACGGAGCTCGGATTGGAGCGCTCGAAGGTGAGGTCGTCGGCGAGCGTGTAGGCGTCGGCCAGCGCGAAGTCGTCGCTCTCGAGCGCCACCAGCTCGCCCGTCGGCGGCCTCCGGCCGATCAGGTCGTAGATCCGCGTCCAGCCGACGTGGATCTCCGGCAGCGGGCGGTCGACCAGGGTCTCCGTCTGCAGCCGGAGCAAACGGGCGAGGTGCTCCGCCCGCTCGAGATAGCGGCTCATCCAGTAGAGGCCCTGGGCGCTGCGCGCCAGCACTAGTCGACCACCCACAGGTCCTTGCCGCCGCCGCCCTGGCTCGAGTTCACGACGAGGCTGCCCCGCCTCAGCGCGACACGGCAGAAGGCGCCGGGCACGATGCGCGTCTTTTGGCCGTGCAGCACGAACGGGCGGAGATCGACGTGGCGCGGCTCGAGCCGGCCGTCGATGAGGCACGGCGAGCGGGAGAGGTCCAGCACCGGCTGCGAGATGAAGCCGGCCGGATCCGCGAGCACCTGCTCCGCGTACTCGGAGCGCTCCTCGGGCGAGGCGTGCGGCCCCACCAGCATGCCGTAGCCGCCGGACTCCCCGACGCGCTTCACGACGAGCCGCTCGAGGTTGTCCAGCGTGTACTCGAGCTCCTCCGGCCGGCGGCCGAGATAGGTCTCAACGTTCTGGAGCACCGGCTCCTCGCCCAGGTAGTAGCGCACCATCTCCGGCACGTAGGCGTAGACGCTCTTGTCGTCGGCGACTCCCGTCCCCGGTGCGTTGGCCAGGGTCACGTTGCCGAGCCGGTACGCCTCCATCAGTCCGGGCACGCCGAGCAGGGAGTCGGGCCGGAAGACGAGCGGGTCGAGGAAGTCGTCGTCGACGCGCCGGTAGATCACGTCGATGCGGCGCAGGCCCGTGGTGGTGCGCGCGTAGACGAACCCACCGTCCACGAGCAGGTCGCGACCCTCGACCAGATCGGCGCCGAGCTCGCGCGCGAGAAACATGTGCTCGTAGAAGGCCGAGTTGTAGACGCCGGGAGTCAGCAGCGCGATGCGGGGGTCCGAGCATCCCTCGGGCGCGAGCTCGGCGAGCGTCGCGCGCAGCATGCTCCCGTAGTGCTCGACACCGCGGACGCGGGCGCTCCGGTAGAGGCGCCTGAGGCTCGTCTTGACCGCCTTGCGGTTCGCGATCATGTAGGAGACGCCCGACGGCACCCGCAGGTTGTCCTCGAGCACGAAGAAGCCGTCGTTGGTGCGCACGATGTCGGTCCCGCAGACGGCGACCCAGGTGCCGTGCGGCGGGGAGATACCGCGCATCTCCAGGCGGTACTGCGGGCAGCCGCGCACCAGGTCCACGGGGATGACGCCGTCTTCCAGGATACGGGCCTCGCCGTAGACATCGGCCAGGAAAAGGTTGATCGCCTGGAGGCGCTGCGCCAGGCCCGTCTCGAGGTGCTCCCAGTCCGAGCTCGAGACCACGCGCGGCACGCAGTCGACCGGGATGATGCGCTCATCAGCCTCGTCGTCGCCGTAGACGGTGAAGGTGATGCCCTCGGTCGAGAAGGTCCGCGTCACCCGCTCCTGGATGACGGCGAGTTCCTCGGGGGAGAGGTCGCGCAGGGCCTCGTAGACCTCCCGGCAATGCTCGCGGTGGGTGCCGTCCGGCAGCAGCATCTCGTCGTAGATCGACCGGTCGAGATCGTAGCTGTCGAAGTCCATCCGGCCTCGGGATCGTCGGGGAGCCCTGCAGATCGCGACGTCCAGTCTAGATCATGCCGTCATCCACCCTGCACTGCGCACGCTTCGTGCGCGGAGGCGTTCGGTTGCCGGACGCAGCGACGCAGTTCCCGGTGGACCGCCCCGTGCAGCAACGGCCGCCACCGCGCAACGAGGACTCCCGCCACGACACGCTATGCTGCGTCCACCATGGAGAGTGCCGTTCCAGCCGTCGTGGCCCTCACCGACGAGCGCTGGTTCACCCATTTCCGCCCGCAGGACGAACTGACCGCGGTCGACGAGGTGAACTTCTGGCGACCGGCGGCTCAAACCGGGTTCCGCGCTCTCAGACCCGGCCAGCCCTTCTTCTTCCGGCTGAAGGCGCCGTATCGAGCCATCGCCGGGTTCGGATTCTTCGCCGTCTCCTCCCAGGTGTCCGTCCCGCTCGCCTGGGAGATCTTCGGCGACCGCAACGGTGACGCCTCGAAGGCGGCGTTCGAGCAGCGGATACGCGGGTATCGGACGCGCTTTCGCCGCGCAGAGGATGCGCCGCTGAGCTGCATCGTCCTGCGTGACGCCGTGTTCCTCCCTCGTAGAAGCTGGCTTCCGTGGGACCTCGAGGAGGGGTGGCAGCCCAACGTCGTCAGCTACAAGGGGTATGACCTCGCGACCGATGGACGACGCCTGGAAGCACTCCTCCAGAGCACGCATCCCGACCCGGTGCCGGACCTGCAGCCGACGTTCGAGTTGCTGCAGCACGATCTGCGCAGCCGCGTCGAGGCCGTGCATGTCGAGAGGCCTGGGCAGGGGACCTTCCGCCTGCGGCTGCTGGAAGCGTACGGCAGGCAATGCGCCGTGACGGGCGAGCACGCGGTGCCGGTCCTCGACGCCGCCCACATTCAGCCATACCTGGGTCCGGCATCGAACCACCCGCAGAACGGGATCGTGCTTCGCTCCGACCTCCACCGGCTCTACGACAAGGGGTATGTCACCGTCACGCCCGATCTGCGCCTCGAGGTGAGTTCCCGGCTCCGCGACGAGTTCGAGAACGGGAAGCACTACTACCAGATGGTCGGTCGCGAGATACACGTGCCGCGCGAGCGCCGGCTCGCCCCGAGCGTTGAGGCGCTCGAGTGGCACGCGGACAACGTCTTCCGGTAGCAGGCCCGCTCCGACGTCACGGAGGCCGGAGGCTCATGGGCGCTCGCTCTCGCCTCTCTCGCCGGCCACCTCGATGAGGCGCGCGAGGGCGTTCGCGAGCCGCATCTGTCGGGGGGTGCGGCAGCGAACGCGAACCAGCGCGGGACTGGCGACGACCACGGCCAGGCACTGCGCGCGGCTCGTCGCGACGTTCAGGCGATTCAGGCTGTAGAGGAACTCCATCCCGCGCGGCGCCTCGGCACCCGAGCTCGTCGCCATCGAGTAGATGGCGATGGGCGCCTCCTGCCCCTGGAACTTGTCGACGGTACCGACGCGCACGCCGGGGAGCGCATCCCGGATCGCTCCGACCTGTGCGTTGTAGGGGGTGATCACGAGCACGTCCGACTCCCCCAGCGGATGCGGAGCCCCGGCGGCATCGGTGTACTCGGTGCCACCGCGGAGCACGGCGCCGACGAGCGTCGCCACCGCCCCGGCCTCCTCGACGGACTCGTTCGACCGGCCGCTGTGGGAGACCGGCACGAAGCGGATCCCGGTACCCGACAACGGCTCCACGCCGTCGAGGTCGAGCCGCTCGCGGCCGGGGTGCGAGCGCAGCCGTCCCTCGTAGAACACCTCGGACGTGTAGGCGCTGATCGCGGGATGGAGGCGCCAGCTGCCGTCGAGGAAGAGCCCGAGATGCCCGGGCATCACTCGCTCGCCGTCGAGCACGTGCGCCAGGACTGAGCCCCCCGCACCCGGCGGGTGGACGCCCTGGAGGGGCTGGTCGAGCTGCTGCGGGTCGCCCAGCAGGACGACGCTCGAGGCGGCGGGGGAGGCCGCCAGCGCGTCGGCGAGGGACATCTGGCCGGCCTCGTCGATGAAGAGCACGTCGACGCTCCCGGCCATGTCGGCGCGCGCCCACAGCCAGGTCGTCCCCCCGACGACGGCGAGGTTTCCGGCCGCCAGCTCGTCCCGCGCCTCGCCGTTGCTCTCGAGATGCAGCGCGCCGCCGTATGTGGGTTCCTCGCGCGAGCGCTGGCCGATCTCCACGAAGACGTCTCGCTCGTCTGCGACTCTCGCCACCTTCGCCAGCAGCTCCCCGATCACCTTGTGACTGTTGGCGGTGACGCCGACGCGGAGCCCCTCCTCGACGAGGCCGACGATCATCTCCGCCCCGACGGTGCTCTTTCCCGAGCCCGGCGGTCCCTGGATCGCGAGATAGCTCCCATCCAGCGTTCCCACGAGGCGGCGAGCCGCATCCGCCGCCGGCTCGCCTTCGTGCCGGAGCTGCGCTCCCGCGGGCTGCCCCAGCCTCGGGGGGCGGCGCGCCAGCAGGTCCCGTGCGGCGCGGAAGGGGCCCGCGCCCGCGATGCCGTGGCCGAGCACCCGACGCGCGAGCCTCTGGAGGCTCTCCGGCTTCGGGCCGGGCGGAACACGATCGAGCGGGACCAGCGAGGTGCATGTCGGCGGCGCGCTGCGACCGCGCTTGATGTCGATCACGCCCTCGTCGTCGTCGAGGTGCACGACGGTCCCCGTGCTCCCGCCGGTGGCGGGATCGCGCGGCGAGCTGCCGACCCGCAGCGAGTGGTCCTGCGGCGGGAAGCGGAACCGGTGGATCGTCGAGCGGCTGCGAGGGGTCGGATCGCGCCACGAACGCTCGTGGGTCAGCTCGCCGAGGGCGTCGGACTCCTCGCGTCGCTCCTCGTCGGTGAGCTCGTTCACCAGGTAGAAGTACCTCCACCAGAGGGACTTCTCCTCCCGCCGGTGCCAGTTCAGGAGCTGCGCCAGGAGCCAGCGCCCGCGCTCGTCGCCGTCCATCCGCTCGACGCTTTCGGGGAGGCCCTCGAGCAGCGCGGCGGCCAGCTCGTTCACCGCCTGCTGGGCCGCGCTGTCCTCCCGCTCCTCCGGCTCGGGCACGGCCGGACGGGGAAGCGCGCCGAGCCCTCTGGCCAGCTCCGCGCGCTCGTCTTCGAGCCAGTCCCGGAGGCGCCAGGTCGAGAGACAGTCGTCGCGGTTGTAGAGCTCGATCGCATCGAGCAACCCCGACCGCTCCTCCCCCTGCCCGAGCTCGAGCCAGGTCTCGAACTCGACGATGCTGTCGCCGGCGTCGCGGAGTTCGACCTCGCGCCGGAAGCCGTAGAGCGGCTCCAGCCGCTTGAGCGAGTAGCTCTCCACCGAGGCCCGGATCCCCTGCCGCACGGCCCGGTAGAGGTCGACGAAGACCTCTCCCCGCAGCAGGCGATCGACTTCCTCTTCCCGCGTCGCGTAGCGACCGGCGAGCCGCTTCACGGCGGTCGGTTCGTACGGCGCGTAGTGGTAGATGTGGAGCTTCGGGTCGGAGGCGAGGCGGTCGGTGACGAGGTCGATGAAGGCCTCGAAGGCGCGCCGTTCCGCCGCCGGCGTCACCGTCCCCTGCTCGATCGACCAGAACGCGTGAAACGCCGGCCGGCCGCTGGCATCCGGGCGACCCGGTTCGACGACCCCGAAGAGGTAGTCGATGCCGTCGACCTCATCGGAGCCGAAGAACGGGTCACCCTCGATGTCGAAGAAGAGATCGCCCGGCGAGGGCTCCGGGAGCATCAGCAGTCCCTGGTCGGCGACGAGACGTCCCTCCCGGTCGCGCGGGGGCGCGATCCGCGCCGAGAGCATCTCGCCGGCCCGCTCGCCGCGGACCTGGATCTGCGCCTGCGCCTGGATGCGCGCCAGCGCCTCCCGGCCGGCGCCCTCGAGCCGGTCCGGGAGCGGCGCGGGCGGCTCGGCGAGCCCGCCGCGCGTGGTCACGTCGACGGCGTGCAGGGCGCGCCGCTGCCGCGAGGAGAGGCCGGCGACGAGCGAGAGGTCGTCGCCCGCCCGCCACTGCCGCCGGCAGTGCTCGCTCCACCGGCACACATCGCAGTGCTCGACCGGCTCCGGGTCGCTGCCGACGGGGAACGCGGGACCATCGGCGAGGAACGCCTCGAAATCCCGCGCCACGAGGCGGTAGTAGGCGGCATAGTCGGCCACCCGGTAGGAGACCCGTTCGCGCCGCACGCCGCCGAGGGCGAGGTGCATCTGCGCAGGCACGCGCCCCTGAAGTGAGCCGACCAGATCGGAGTACATGCAGAGCTGCAGCACCGCCGAGGCCGTCGCGTGCCTGGCGAGCTTCGTGTCCCAGACCTCGTAGCTCCACTCGCCCAGGTCGCTCGGCTGCTCGACCCGCCGCAGGAAGTCGGCGTAGCCCAGCCGCCTGCCGTCGAAGAGGATCGCCTGGTAGATGACGGCGGCGCCGTCCCGCATCGCCCCGAGGGTCGCGTCTCGCCCGCGTCGGAGGCCTTCGCCGGCCGGAAGATCCTCGTCCCGCCCGACCTCGACGACCGGTACCCCCTCGGCCTGGAGCGACTCCAGGAAGCGCCGCTCGTGCTCGATGCCCCGCTGCGCGATGCGGTCCAGCACCGGGTCGGATCGCACCGGCCGCGTGAGGTGGCCCCGGACCGCCGCCCGCTCGAGGCCGGCGAGGTGCGTGCACTCGAGATACGCGACCAGGTCCGTGGCGGAGTAGACGAGACGCCCGTCGACTTGCTGCATGCCCCGATGCTATCCGCCCGGGGCGCGGAGCATCGCGCTCGAGGCCGCGGCGATCACCGCTCCAGCCGCAGCCGGATCTCCCCCGCCACGCGCTGCACGTACCGCGCGCGCGTCCCGGCCGTGCGGGCGCGCTCGACCTAGGCGATCATTCCCTCGCGCTGCGCCCGCGTCAGCGCGGCGAAGGCCCCGCTCGCGCCCGGGACCTGCGCGAGGGCGCTCGCGAGATCGGCGGGGATCCGGGGCCCGGGCGGCTCCTCGTGCCGCCAGACCTCGATCTCGACGGCGTCGCCGGCGCCCACGCCGGCGGCGGCGCGGACCGCAGCGTCCAGGAAGAGCCGGAAGGCGCCGCCGCCGCGGGGCGTGAGCCGCGTGCGGAAGGGCCGGCCGTTGGCGCGACCCTCCACGCGTACGTACCGATCGGGCGGGGAGCCCGCGAGCGCCCGGCTGGCATCGACCGGAACGTCGACGCAGTAGTTCATGGCGAGCCTGCGAAGAGTGGCGGCGAAGCGATGCGGGGCCGGCGCTGGCATCTGCATGTCGCCGGTCGACGCGATACCGCGGTGGTCCGGGACGTCTAGCCCTGAATCGGGGCGCCGCGGCGCACGCGACGCGCCTCGCGGTTGGCCTGCAGGGCCGGCTCGTGTAGCCACACCGCCGCCATCCGCCTGGCGAGGCCATCGAGGGCGACCGCGAACTCCTCCCGGTAGGTCTCGGGATCGTTCACGGCGAGCGCGCGGTAGAGCTCGACCGCCATCTTGGCGGCGGCCGCGGCCTCGTTCGGGCGGTCGCTGTTGGCTCGCTGGTCGCCCAGCTCGACGAGCGCCGCGGCGACGTCGCGGCGGGAGAGCTCCGAGCCCGCCGAGTCGAGCTCGCGCCGGACGTGCTCGACGATGTCCTCGGCGCTCATCGAGCCGAGCTCTTCGGCATTACGCCCGCCGGCGAGATCGCGCGCGATCCGCCTCGACTCGGTGTCAGCCACCACATTCTCCCGTCCACCCCGACGAGTCCCGCCTCCGGTGACGCCAGATCCCGGGCAGGCCCGTCAGGGGATCGAGGCGACCGTCGCCAGGTCCCTGTTCACCTCGATCAGCGCCGGAAGCAGGTCCTCCCGGGGCTTGATCTCCTGCAGCCGGGGCATGACCCGCTCGTGGAAGCGCGTCATCGAGGCGCGGATGCGCTCATCGGCCATGTGTCCGAAGTTGAACCAGCACATCAGGTTGCTGATGCCGAGCTCCGCGAACGGGCGCAGCCGCTCGAAGACCTCGTCCGCCGTGCCGGCGTGAAGCCACCCGTGCTTCAGGTACTCCGCTCGGCGCTTCGCCATGTCGTCCTTCGGGAGATCGTCGATTCCGGTGTTCGCCCGCAGGCTCTTTCGGGTGTAGGTGTCGAGCACGTCGTCGAGCTCTTCGAGCCAGTCCTCGCCGTCTTCCGCGACATAAAGCTGCCGGACCAGGCTCGTGTGCTGCCAGGCCCGCGCCCGCTCCTCCGCACCAAGCCCGGCATCGTCCATGCCCTTGAAGTAGTACTGCAGGCGCGCCGCGATGAACTCCACGTCCTGCGGTCCCAGCAGCAGCGACCAGCCGCGCCGGCCCGCCATCTCGATCCGCTCGGGGGTACCGGTCGCGACCGCGATGTGGGGCCGGGGACGCTGGATAGGGGCGGGGATGATCCGCCCGTGCACCTCGAAGTCGAAGTACTTGCCGTGGTGCTCGAAGCCGTCCGGGCTCGGCGGCTCCCACGCCAGGTCGCAGACGTCGAGGAACTCGTGCATGCGCTCGTAGCGCTCGTCGCGGTCGAGCCCGAAGCCGTCGTACTCATCCGGCGCGTTGCCGGAGCCGACGCCGACGACGAGCTTGCCCTTGGTGAGCTGGTCGAGGAGGTTGCACTGCGTCACGAAGCGGATCGGGTGCGCGAGCGCCACGACCGCGACCGCGAAGCCGATCCGCATCCCGGGGACGCGCTGGCTGACGGCGGCGGCCATCGTCGTCGGGTCGGAGTAGACGTTGTAGCCCGTGAAGTGATGCTCGGTGATCCAGGCGTCGGTGAAGCCCATCGACCGGGCGAGTTCCAGCTGCCCGAAGACCTCGTCGATGACGCGCTCGTCGTCGTCCGGGCCGGGGGTCTGCGGGTTCAGGTAGTAGCTGAAGCGCACCGACACCTCCTCGACGGCCGGCGTCCTCACGCCTTGTCCCGGCCAGGGCCGCGCGGGCCCGGCCGACCGGCCGTACGCCTGACCGTACGAGTCTGCGGCCCTTGTCAGCAAGCGGCATGATCCCCTCGGCCCGGCGTGCCCGCATCCCCCTGCAATCGGGTCGGGAGACGCCCCGGCTGTATGGTCTCGGCACGTTCAGGAGGTTCGCCGGCGAGCGGAAGGCCGCGATTGCCGCCGCCGGCAGGGAGGGGGCTGACGGTGGCGATCACGCTCGAGGCGGGGGGTCACGCGCCGGACTTCGAACTCGCCGATCAGGACGGGCAGACCCACCGGCTCGGCGACTACCGGGGACGCACGGTCGTCCTCTACTTCTACCCGCGCGACGAGACGCCGGGCTGCACGACCGAGGCGTGCTCCTTCCGCGACGCGCACGACGAGCTGGCCGCCGAGGGTGCGGTGGTGCTCGGCGTCTCCACCGACGACGCGGAGTCGCACCGGCTCTTCCGCGAGCGGCACGCGCTCCCGTTCCCGCTGCTCGTGGACGGGGAGGCGACGGTCGCGACGCGCTACGGCGCCTGGGGAGAGAAGGTGCTCTACGGGCGCCGCTCCATCGGGATGACGCGGTCGACGTTCGTGATCGGCCCCGACGGCCGCCTGACCAAGGTGTGGAAGCGCGCACGCGCGGCCGAGCACGGCGAGGCCGTGCTCAAGGTCCTGCGAAGCTCGCGGTGATCGGGTGCCATGGGGCTCAGGGCGTGACCCCGCTTGAAGACATAACTAGGAAGGTCAGCCGCTCCCGGCTACGCGGCTAAGCGCGGCTCCGGGTAGCTCGTACACCGCCATTCCCCGTCGTAGGTGCGGGTGCTTCCGATCCGGTCGACGTTCTCGGCAACGGCCCGCCCGCCGCAGTGCGAGCAGCGCAGCCCGCGCTCCGTGAGGACCGCGAGCTTGAGCATGGGAGCCGCATCCGGGCGGCAGAGGCGGAGGTCCTGGGGCCGGCTCCCGTCGGGCGACTCGAAGTCGCCCAGGTAGCGAGAGCAGGCGAAGCATCGCAGTTCGCCGCGCAGCATCGTCATTGTCGATACCTCCTCTCACCTGGCAACCAGTATACCACAGGGGGGTAGGGTGTAAACCGGCCTCCGACGCCGGATCGGAAGGCGCGTCGCTCGCTGTGCCCGCCACGCGGATGACCGGTGATCCGCAACGCAGCAGGGGTCCGGGATCGTCGCCCCGGCACGCGCCGACCCCGGCCGCATCGGCCCGGCACGCCGGGCGGGCGGCCCGTGCCCATCGCGCCGCGCGCCCGCGCCCCGGGTCCCCCGGCAAGCGCGATGTGCCCGGCGGCCCGGCGCCTGCGGGCGCCGGAGCCGCCGGGCGTGCCGGCCCGGGGCGGGAGGCGGCACTCCCTTCTGCCGAAATCCATCCTGCCTCAGCGCGCCTGCGTGTCGCACTATTCCTCTTATGTGCGATGGGAATGTGGAAATGGCCAGTCAGGCCGAAGCAGGGAGTCCACCCGCGGCGCAAGAGCGGGCCCGCGCAGGCGGCGCAGGTGCCGCCGGCACGCCCTCGCGAGCTCACGGGCGGAGCGGACCACGGCCGGCGGCCGGCGATCGTGACTGCGGACCGACCAGGCCCGTCTCTTTCCGCGGGCGGCGGATCGGGGGGAATTCCTCGCCGCGGAGGGCCCGCAGGGGTTCCACACCCGGGATCACGCGTGAGCGCCGGTACGCGGCGCCGGCCACGCGCGATTATGTCAGCATCGATGCGGTGACGGCGCCACCCGCAGGCGGGCCGGGTGTGCCCCGACCGCGCCGTTCGCCGGGCGCATCGCGGGTGCTAGACTGATTCACGTCGCTCCTGAGCCGGCCGGACGACCGACGGCTGATGCGGCATCCCGGCTGCGGAGGGAGGACGGCCATCGCCTCGCCCCCGGATGCTCCTCCCCCCGCCTCAAGCGGCGGTTCCACCGCGATTCGCAACGCCCTCTTGGGGGCGGTCGTCGCTGTCATCGGGATCCTGCTCATCTCGGCCGGCTTCCTCGTCGCGCTCGTGCTCGACCCCGGCGGCGACGAGACCGCCTCCACGCCGGCCGCCACGGCCACGCCTGCCGCCGCCTCGGCCGGGGCGCAGTCGACGGAGGTCGACTTCGACGTTCTCGACGAGATCCTCGGGATCCTCGAGAGCGACTTCGTAGAGCCCGATCGCATCAACGACGTCCAGCTCTACGAGGGCGCCATCAACGGCCTCTTCAATTCGCTGAACGACCCGCATTCGACCTACATCGATCCCACGACCTACGCCATCTCGCGCACCGATCTCTCGGGAACCTTCCAGGGAATCGGCGCCACCGTCTCCCGCCAGGAGGATCACATCGTGATCGTCCGCCCCTTCGAGGGGAGCCCGGCCCAGCAGTCCGGCGTACAGCCGGGTGACGTCATCCTTGAGGTCAACGGCGAGTCGGCGGTCGGCTGGACGGTCGATCGAGCGGTCCTGACCATCCGCGGCCCCCGGGGGACGACGGTCACACTCAAGGTCCGGCACAGCGACGGCACGGAAGAGGTCATCGACATCGTCCGCGACCGCATCGAGGTCGACTCGATCAGCCGCGTCCCCCCGGGCGGCGTCCTCCGTGATGCCGACGGCAACGAGGTCACCGACCTCGGCTACATCCGCATCGCGCAGTTCACGGAGCGGACGCCGCGAGAGCTAAGCGACATGATCGAGAGCATCGAGGAGGGCGGCGTCCAGGGTCTCATCATCGACGTGCGCGGCAACCCGGGAGGCCTGCTCACGGAGACGGTGGAGGTCACCGATCTCTTCCTCGATGAGGGCGTGATCATCGTCCAGGTCGACCGGGACGGCAACGAGCGGATCGCCGAGGCGCGGCCGGGGCAGGTCACCGAGCTTCCAATCGTCATCGTCCAGGACGAGCAGTCCGCCTCGGGCTCGGAGCTCCTGGCGGTCGCCCTGCAGGAGCATGGCCGCGCCACCATCGTCGGCGCGCGCTCCTTCGGCAAGGGAACGGTGAACTCGGTGCGCGAGCTCTCCGACGGCGGCGCCGTCTACATCTCGATCGCGCGCTACCTCTCGCCGGATCGCAACCAGATCGAGGGTCTGGGCGTTACACCCGACGTTCCGGTCGAACTGACTCCCGAGGACATCGAAGAGCAGCGAGACGTCTTCATCCACAGGGCCATCGACGTCCTGCGGGGGCAGATCGAGTCCGCAGCGGGCAACTGACCGGGAGGACGCGCACGCGCCCTCCCCCACCCGGGCACGCTACGCTGTCTCGGCTCCGGGAGGCGCGAGCCGCCGTTCGAAGCGTATACTTATGTCGTGTACACGGTGCCGGTTGCGGCCGGCCGCACGGGAGTCCCGAGGTGGCGAAGCGACGGCGCCAGGCGCCCGATGTCTCGAAGGCGACCGACTACACGGTCGCCCAGAATCGCCGCGCCCGTTATGACTACGAGATTCTCTCCTACGCCGAGGCGGGGCTCGTGCTGCTGGGATCGGAGATCAAGTCCATCCGCGCCGGGCGGGCCAACATCACCGAGGGCCACGGGCGCCTCCGCGACGGGGAGGCATGGCTGGAGAACGTGCACATCGCCCCCTACCCGCCCGCCCGCGAGAACCACGAGCCGACGCGGCCGCGGAAGCTGCTCCTGCACAAGGAGGAGATCCGACGCCTCGAGCGCACGCTCGGCGAGAACCCGCGCACGACGCTGATCCCGCTCCGGCTCTACCTGAAGGCGGGGCGCGCCAAGGTGGAGCTCGGCGTCGGGCGCGGCCGCCGCTCCTACGACAAGAGAGAGGCGATCGCGAAGCGGGATTCTGCCCGCTCGATGCAGAGGGCGCTCCGGCATGCCGTACGCGAATCACCCCGCTGAGCGGGCGCCTCGATGCCCTTCTCGGAGTCGGTACGATAGGATGGAGTGGCGGAGCCGTAGGTGGCTCCGCCGTGAGACACGGGGACGAAAGGGATCGACAGGAGCCAACGGACGCGGTTTGCGGGTCGAGGTGCCATCACCCTCGTTAATCAGGTGGCAAAAGGTAACTGGCGACCGACAACTCGCCCTCGCTGCCTAACCGCAGCGACGTCGACCCGGGCCCCCTCCCGGCGGGCCCGGTGAGGCGACGATAAGCCGGGATGCGCGAGCGGCGCGCGCCTCGGGCGCCGCCCGCTAAGCTCACCGAGACTGGTCGGCGCACCCCTGGTCAGCGGAGGCGCGCCGGCGAGATCTACCGCTGACTACACCCGTAGCAGATCCGTGGCGGACGCTCGCTGGACGGGGAGTTCGATTCTCCCCCGTCTCCACCATCCCTAACCGCGACGTATTCTCGCGTGTCTCCCGGGACGTGAGAATCACGACTCGCGACGATTCGGCGCGCTCGAGTGCGTGCTCGATCAGCACGCGGAACCCCGGCGTCGGCGTGATCCCGCCGATGAGACCCGAGTCGATATCCAGATAGGCGCGCTCGATCAGCGGTCGGAGCAGGCGCCGTCGCTCGGCGTGGTCTGCCCGCTCCCACAGCGCCGGCATGTCCGCGAGCAGCGCCGCCGCGTCGTCGTACGAGGGTGCGCACGCCTCTGTCGCGGCGCGAATCTGGTCGTCGACCGTCCGGAGCCGCACGGCGTACTCCCCGTCGCCGAACGCCCCGTCCGCATAGGCTCGCGCGAGGCGACGCCGCTTCTCGCCGAGCGCGGCGACATCCGGGCCCTCGTAGGGACGCGACGCGATGTGCGCCACCCGGTCCCGCCAGTCAGCCGGAAACTCCACGGCGCGCCAGATCTCCGCCACCTGCCGGTCGATCCGCCTGGCGCCCACGCTGCGGCCGTTCGTGCGGCAGGCCACGCCGTGCCGCTCGCGATAGCGTGGTTGATGTCGCCGGTCGCGCTCCGAGTGCAGCCTGCTCCCGCACCGCCCGCAGTGGAGCCGCCCTTGCAGGAGCCCGGTGGCACCGCCCGTGGCGCCTCTGGTCGGCACGACGCTGCGCCTCGCCTGCACTTGCTGGTAGCGCTGCTCGGTCACGATCGGCTCGTGCTGACCACGAAACGTGTCGCCGCGGTACGTGATCAGCCCGACGTAGAACGCGTTCTTGAGCATGTCCCTCACCGCGAACGGGCTGAAGATCTCGTTCCGTCCGCGGGGCCGGAAGCCCTGGGCGTTCAGCCAGCGAGCGATCTCACCCATCGATGCGCCATTCGCGCGCCGCTCGAAGGCGATCTGCACTGCCCTGCTCTCGCCGGGATCGGGTTGCGCCACACCACCCGGGCTCTGTGTTATGTAACCAAACGGCACCGGTCCGACGGGCAAGCCGCTCTCCGCGCGTTCGCGCTGACCCTTGCTGACGTGCACGGCGAGCTGGTCCGAGAAGAACTCGGAGACGCCGCCGATCATGGTGAGCATGAGCCTCCCGGCCGGCGTCGTGAAGTCGATGTTCTCGGTAACGCTCGCGAAGCCGACGTTCGCCTCGCCGAGGCGCTGGAGCGCGATCCGCTGGACCCCGACGTTACGGGCCCAGCGATCGATCGTGTGCACGATGACGACATCGAACTCCCGGCGCGTGGCGCCCTCAAGCAATGCCGCCAGCCCGGGACGGTGCTCGATCTTCTCGGTGCGGGCGCTGACGCCCTCGTCCGCATAGACGTGGACGAGTTCGAAGCCCTGACGCTCGCAGTGCCGCGCGATCTCCCGTCGCTGCGCATGCAGCGAGTGACCGTCGACCTGTTCCTCCGTCGAGACACGCACATACCCGGCCGCCCGCTGGCGTTCAGGCATCCTGCTCCCGTTGCGCATCCTCTCGGCCCCTCCGTCGCTCCAGGACCGCCCGCACGACGGCCGCATACTCCCGGCACAGGTATTCTACGGCCGGCGGAAATGGTTCCCCGCCTCGGGCGCGAGCGTGAGGGCCCTCCCGCTGGAGTGTCGCTCGGGGATCAGGTGACCCCCGCCGCCGGGTCACCGCCGGCGTCCCCGGGGCTCTCCAGCCCGTGGTCCTGGTGATCCCGATCCCGCGTTCCCCGTCTCTCCGTCTGAACCGCGCGCCGGTGCCAACGCCTCCACCGCGCCGCCAGAGTCACCCCGGTGATCCCGCTTGACGTGTGCATCATCGGCCCGCCGACCGCGGACGCTTCCCAGCAGCTCGACGCACTGGTCGCGGCACTGCCACCCGGCGGCCACCAGCACGGCGACTCGATCCGACCATCCGTCCACCGCTAGCCTGACGCGGTGCTCCGCGCGGCGGTCGCTGCACACGAAGAGCAGCGCGGGCTCTCGCGGGAAATGGCCTTCCCACTCCCGGGCGGCGTAGTAGCGCCGGTACCCCTCGAGCTTCGCGTGGTAGTCGCCCGAATCGAGCGTCCCCCGGTCGTACTCGAGCAGGAACGGCCGCGCCGCAGCGCCGCGCACGAGCACGCCGGAGGCGTCGGGCCGGATCCAGGCGATTCGCCCGTCCTCGGCCAGGAAGCGGTGCGTCGACTCCGCCTCGTTCCGCCACTGGGCGAGGCGCCAGCCCGCGGCCCGCGCGCCCCGGGCCAGGCGCGCCGCGACGCGGTTCACGCCGAGCGTGTGCTCGCGGTGCCGGAGCGCGCGCGGTCGAGGTCGCCCCGGGCCGGGGACGACCGTCACTCCCCCGTGCCGAGCGAAGGTGGCCGGAGGCACGCCCGCATGCGCGGCGAGCAATCGCATTCCCAGCTCCGTGAGCAGGTAGCGGGGCTCGCCGGCGTCGCCCGCCCCGGGGATCGCCGCTCTTCCGGGCGGCTGCGCGTCGGCGCCGATCACGCCGCAGGACGCGAGCCGCTCCAGGCGGCGCCTGATCGCGCCCGCCGGCTCGCGCGTGAGTTCCGCCAGCTCGGCGGCGCCCAGGAGAGGATGCCGCGCCACCCACTCGACGAGGGTCTTCTCGGCCGCACTCGTCGCGAGCGCGAGGTCGGCAAGACGCTGCCAGACCGGTCCCCCGTGCCCGCTCGCCGCCCGATCGAACGCGCTCCTGCCAGGTGATCGGCCGGTGCGGCGGAGGGGCGGCGTGCAGTCGTCGAGGGCCGGTCCGATCCGGACCTCGCGGACGACCGGTGCCTCCCCCCATCCGAGCTGCTCGGCGAGCGGCGCCGGCGCGCGGCCGGGCCGCCGCCACCGCGCCTCGCCCGCACCGGCCGCGTGCAGCTCGTCGCCGGTCGTGAGCAGCACGTCGAGACGCACGGGGCCCGCCTCCTCCCGTCTCGTGAGCGCGTCCTCCCACACCCGGGCCTCGCGGGCGGAGGGACAGACCAGGAGCACCGGCGGCAGCCCCTCCCGGCCCCACCGCCGGCCCGCGCTGCCGCTCGCCGCGAACCAGTCCCCGAGCCGCCGGCGGCGATGGACGTCCGGCGCCGCCGCGCGGTCCCACGCGACGAGGAAGGGCGCGTGCAGCGGACCCGCGCGGAGGCATCCGTAACCCTCGACGCCGGGAAGCCACCAGCGCTCGGACCGGGGCAGGGCGAGCGGCAGCGACCGCGCGTCGTCGAGCCGGGCGATGCCGGAGCTCTCGAGATCGCTCGCGAGTTCGGCCAGAAAGCGGTTCACGCGGGCCGAGGTCTCGAGCGCGGCGAGCCGCCCCGCGAGGTCGCGCGGGCGGGCGGGGACGGCGCCCGCGAGCGAGGCGAGGTCCCGTCCGCAGGCGGCCGCCAGGGCCGGCACCGCCGCGCCCCGCAGGACGGCGAGGCGCCGCGGCTCCAGCTCGGGCGAGGCCGCCGCGACGGTCTCGACCCATCCCTGCGCAGCGAGCAGGTGGATGAGCCGGCGGGCGTCGTGCTCGTCCACGCCCATCAGCCCGGCGAGCTCCCGGTCGCCGCAGAGGGGGAGCCGGACGATCCACTCCAGGGCCCGCGCGAGGCGCGCCGCTTCGTCACGCACGGCGGCCTCCGTGGCGGCGGCCGCGCTGGCCGTTGCCGCGGCGGGAGAGACCTGCGGTGCCCGGGTCCTCGCGCCGCTCATCCCTCCCCGTCGGGTCCGCGGGGACGTCATCCGCCCCGCCAGCGACTCCCTGATCCTCCTCCGCGAGCTCCTCATGGGCCTTCCGCTCCCGGCGACCCACCGCCTGTGACGGCGAGCGCTCCAAGAGCACCCGCGTGATCTCCCGAACCACCTCGTCGCGCGGCCGCCCGACGCGGGCGGCGGAGCGTCCGGCTATGGCCCGGGCCCGGCCCGGGACGGCGGCCGGCGGCGGATCGACCCGGAACGAGAAGGCCGGCGGACGCGTGCGGCCGTCCCACCAGCGCGCGTAGCAGGTGAAGTCGTCGAGCGAGACCAGGTCCGGGACCTCGATGCCGCCGCCGAGCTCCGGGGTGAGCCGGCGGGCGTCCTCGGCGCTGACCCCGAAGACGGTGAGGCCGTCGGTGTTGGCGAAGATCGTCGGGGCGAGGTGGCGGTCGATGGCATCGAGCTTCGCGAGCGACTGCGTCACGAGCACGAAGCTCGCGCCGTACTTGCCGAGCTCGGAGAGCATGCGCGTGTAGTCGACGGCGCCGAGCGTGCTCGACTCGTCGATGAGCCCGATGACCTTGCGGCGGCGCTCGGGCGGGAGTGCGACCTGCTCCTCGACCAGCAGGCCGAGCAGGTTGAGCAGGGTCGCCCCCACGAGCGATGAGGCGCCCTCGCCGAGCGCGCCCGTGGCGGTATTGACGACCAGCACGCCGCCGTCACGCACGATGGCGCGCGGATCGAAGGTGGAGCGCGCCTGCCCGAAGACCAGGCGCGAGGCCTCGGTCACGGTGAAGCGCCCGATCTTCGAGGTCACCGGCGTCGCGGTCTGCTGCTGCAGCACCCGCCCCACGCGGTCGTAGTTGTCGCGCCACCAGGCGCGGACCGCCGGGTCCTGCGACTCGCCGAGCACGCGCTCGCGCAGGTCGCGGTCGGTCAGCATCGGCGCGACGTCGAGCAGCGTGAACTGCGCCTCCCGCGGATAGCGCCGGTTGGCGTCGAGCAGGGCGAGCAGCGAGGCGCGCAGCGCGCCCTCCATGCGCGGTCCCCAGTTGGCAGGCCAGAGGCGGTTCATCATCGTGACGATGTGCTCGGTCGTCCGGTCGCGGTCGGGGAAGAGCGCCACGTCGAGCAGGTTGAGGCCGACCGGCCGCTCCAGGTTCGCGAAGTCGAGGTAGGTCGTGCGGCCGGAGAGCTCCGGCGGCACGGCGTCCAGCACCGCCTCGGCGAGGTCCTGGTGGGGGTCGACCACCACCAGCGCCGTCCCGTCCGGGCCCCGGGCCACGTCCTCCATCACGCGGGCGGCGAGGTGCCGGAGCAGCGTCGACTTGCCGCGCCGGGTCTTCGCGACGATGAGCTGGTTGCGGTGCAGGAGCGGCGCGGGCAGGTGGACGGGAGCAGCGCGTCCATCCGCATCCGAGACGCCGACCCGGGCGCCGCGCGCCCCGTGCCCGGGCGCAGGCGGGAGCCGCCGCGCCGTGGTGCGCCGGATCCCGCCCGGGGCGCCCTCGTGGTCGGGCAGGTGCCAGAGCCCGGCGAGCTCGGCGGTGTTCAGCAGCAGCGGCAGCTTCCGCTCCGGCCTGCGACGGGGCGGGCGGGGAGCCGAGGGGCGCAGACCCCCGCCGCCCGCGTCGTAGGCGCCGTAGGCCCGAGCCGCCTCGCTCGCGAGCAGGAGCAGGCGATCGGGAGCCGCGTCCCGCCCGCCGATGGCGTGGACCTCGAGCCGGGCCTGAAGCAGCGGCGAGCCGAGCTTCTGCTCCACCTCCCGCGGCGGCAGCGGGTCGGGGGAGCGCAGCAGGCGCACGGCCAGCGCCCCGGCGAGCGGCAGGCCGACGAAGAGGCAGGCAGCGCCGGCAAGCAGCGGCAGCCACTCCCCGGCGGCGTACCACTGCCACCCCTGGAGGCCCCCCGCGGCTATCGCGAGCGCCCCGACGAGCGGGACCGGGCTCGGCCCCGGGTGGCCTGCGGGCTCGCGGCGCGGCGCCCCGGCGGAAGGCGCGGCCCGGCGCTGGATGCGGCCGGCGGCCCCGCGCGGCGCCGGTCCGAGCGCGAGCCTCAAGACGACCCGCTCGTCGCCCTCAGGCGCCGCCCGCGCCAGCACCCCGGCGAGCGGGGAGGGCTCGTTCCGCC